>JBAVOQ010000119.1:0-1864 GCA_049692235.1 Acidobacteriaceae bacterium
GGGCGGGACTCTTGGCAATGCTGTTGCCGTCGACAACGCGAGCCTGAGCACGGCGTCCCACGGCGATCCCATTGATTGTTCAGCAGGCTGCGCCGTTGTAACGGGAATGGTTGGGACCAGCACACTGCCTTTTCCCACCACTTCCGGGTCTTACGATCCTGGTTCTCCCCCGGAGACCGAAGGGTGGTGTAATTTCGTTAGCAAGCTCAATCCCGACGGCTCAGCTCTGGTGTACTCGACTTACTTCTGCGGGGAATACGAGGGCGATGGCGCCGATGAGATCTTTGCCATAGCCGTCGATAGCACGGGCGCAGCCTATTTCGGAGGCGTCTCGGAATCCTATGACAACACGCCCACCACGCCGGGCAGCTATGAGCCTGTCCGGCCTTCAGATTACCCCGCGCCGTTCGTAACCAAGTTGAGCCCGGACGGATCCACGTTGGTATACTCCACCTTTCTGGATGGACCGACGACAGAGTCCGATGATAGCGTGAGCGGAATTGCGGTGGACTCATCGTTCAGCGCGTATGTCACCGGCTTCACATCGTCCGCGAGCTTCCCCACGACGGCTGGCGCATTCGAAACGGTGTACCCGGCCGGCTATGGCCAGGGGAGCGCATTCGTCACCAAACTTTCCGCCGATGGTTCATCCCTGGTCTATTCCACCTTCCTGGGCGGCAGCGGTATAGAGGACATATCGGGAGGTCGCGCGCTTGGCGCGATCGGAGGGATTGCGCTCGACAGCTCGAATGATGCCTACGTAACAGGCGATACATCTTCCAGCAATTTTCCCACGAAGAATCCCTATATCGCGACCTGCAGCAGTCCCTGCACCGAAGCCTTCGTCAGCGAACTGAACCCGACGGGAACCGGGCTGGTTTTCTCCACCTTCCTCGGCGGCTCCAAAGCGAATCAATACAGTTACGGCTTAGGAATCGCCGTGGACCCTTCCAACTGTACATCGCTCTCGGCGGGCGAATCATGCGCGGTCTTCGTGGGCGGCGAGACTTCGTATACCGACTTTCCTGTGACCGCGAACGCGGTTCAAAGCAGCCCCGGAGAAGGCTTCATTACCAAACTCGCCCCCGGCGGCACAGGGCTGGTTTATTCAAGCTACTTTAACGGCGACGTGGAATCGGTCGCGGTGGGCCCGGACGACAGCGCTGTTCTCTTCGGTCTCAGCAGTACGGATTTACCGTTCGAATCCACGGCGGGTGCGCTTACGCTGCCGACCTGCGCTCCGGAGACTGGCGAATCCGGCTGCTTCTTTGATTTCATCTCCAAGCTGACTGTCGATGGCACGGGGCTGATCTTCTCGACGCCCATTGGCGCCAACCAGGAGTGCTGCGGCGCCTACGGCGCGTTGGATTCGACCGGAGATGCGTACATCGTCGGATCGACGTCATCGACGCAGCTTCCCACGACAGCCGGCTCGTTCGAGCCCACGCTGCCCAGCGGTTCTACTGCTTCGGCCTATTTTTACGTGGCCAAAGTTTCATTCTCATCGTCAATTACGCCCTTGCCGACCAGCCTGGCCATCGCGCTCAGCCCGAACCCCGCCACGGCGGGGGCCAGCGTCACGGCCACAGCCACCATCACCGGTGGCGCCAGCACCGTTACGGGAACGGTCGATTTTTATGCCTCGCCCTCCAGCCCCTACAACCCTGTTTCGATTTGCTCGCAGGTAAGCGTCGCTAACAACTCGGGAAGCTGGCAGGCAACGTGCCAGCTTACTGAAGACACCGCCGGGGCCTACACGATTGCCGCCAGTTACTCCGGCGACGCGATGAACCAGGCCAGCAACAGCACGGCTTCACTCACCGTCAACCAGGGCACGGGCCCGATACTCGGCACAGTGCCTGGC
>JBAVOQ010000120.1:0-1571 GCA_049692235.1 Acidobacteriaceae bacterium
GGTTGATCGTCTGGTCGCTGTCGAGCGACATCTCGATCATCTCCCCACCCATCAACTCCACCAGTGGCTGATAGGAATCTCCGCGCTCAAGGATCGAGATCAGTGGATTTGCTCGCGCCGCCATAAGCAGCATCTGCTGTGCAGCAAGCGTCTTCCCGCCTCCACTCTTTGCCATCAGAAGGCCGTTCGCATCCGAGAGATCGGGATCGAACATGGAGAACGGAATGAGTTGGCGATAGGGCGTTTCAAAGAGAATGAGAGGGCTCCTCCGCGTCCCGGTCCACGGCATCTCTACGGGGACAAGATCGGCGGCATTGGAGGTAAGCATGTCCTGGTCGCGCTTGTCGGCCTCGGCCATGCCCGGTAACGTCCCCAGAAAGATCCGCCGCTTGGCAATCGTCTCAGCCACGGCCTTCGCACCATTCATGTGAGTGAAGCCGTTCAGAACCTCTTGAGTGCGATTGGCGAGTTCGCGCTCTGATCGTTCGAGATCGTGCAAGGTGATTGCCGGTTGCGAGGTGCGGACCACGACCGAAAGGCTCAGTTTCGACGTCTTGTGTGAGGACGAGATAATGTCACGCTGCACCTGGATGAGCTGTGCCTGGGCCACTTCGGCCTCCGGATTTGATTTGAAGTTTCCGTTGGCATCCTTCTGCGCGGCTGTCATTTTCTGGAGGCGCTTTTTGTAACTTTTGAGGACCTTCACCTGGTCGGGGATCACGACCTGTCCACTGACGACAACGGGGAAGCCAAGTGTCGAAAAGTTCTGCAGCATCCCCGGAAAAGTCGCATCGGGAAGTTCCTTCAGACTGACAACGGCGTAGAGATACCCATCGATATTCAGGTAGGTCTCGGTTTCGTTGAGGATGCTCGCCTCGACTGCCTGGGACCTCGCGCTCCGATACTCGATCATCTCTTCTGGAGGCACATACGGCCGCCGGTCGCGCCGGATTGGGTGCTGCGCATGTTTCAGTTCCTCGAACAGTTCTTGCGTCGAAAGTCTCCGGGGCCCGAGGCTGGCCGCCTCCATCGACCCCTCGATGCCCCGGAGGATGGATTCGAACTCGGCCAGGTAGGTCTCGTGCTCCTTCCGCGCACGCTGGATGGCCTTGTTCTGGCTCAAAGTGAATCCACCAAGACTGCGATTCTGTTGAGCGGAGTGGTAAAGCTTCGCATGTATGCGCGGATCCCAGATCAGATACACATGAAGCCGATTTTCGAAGAAGAATCCACTGTTCTCTTTCTGCCGCCACATCCGGAGCCGATGAGAATCAAGCGCCATCACCTCCGACTGCTCAGTCCGTTGTTCGTGAATGTAACTATTCAGAAGATCTCCGAGATGCTCAGAAATCTCGTAACGGAACTGAACGCGCATGCTCACATCGGGCACACTTCGAAAGAACGCCTCAAGCATCGACTTGTTCTGATTTCGATCTCCATCCGTCGCAAAGTACGCGAGAATTCCTCGCAACTCGTAACCAGCGACGAAGGCCCCATTCGTACGGACCATGATGTTGTCTCCGAGGGGGAGATCGCGCAGGGGCAGCAACTCGCACACCGCCGGTACTTTG
>JBAVOQ010000121.1:0-7758 GCA_049692235.1 Acidobacteriaceae bacterium
GCCCTGTATGATATTGATCGCGACCGTGCGGGGCGAATTTCTCGGGAATTCGGTATTGCCAAGGTCTGCGGCTCGGTCGAAGAAGTTTGCGGGTTGCCAGAACTAGATGCCATCGATGTGGTTACCCGCTGCGCCGGCGCGCCGCCGACACCTTCCATCCCCAGCCTCGGCTCACGCCGAACCGCGACGCCAATTCCTCTAGCGATCCCTCGCCTCGGTCGTAGGCTTGCAGGTACTTCCGCCGCAAATCGTCATCGTAGGCTCGCGCCATCTCTCTCGCTTCGCCGGAGTTTCGCCTCTTCTACTCTACACTATTTAGTCGATCCTGAAAGAGCGGCTACAAGCCGAGGAGCCGGACCATGCGCATGCAGTTGGCGATTGATGTGTCAAAGATCGGAATAATTGTCGGCACGCCACAGTTTCTGAGTGCGGCTTTGACGACGAACGAAGGTGATGTCTCCAAACGTCAAGTCGTAGCGACAGTACAAAGGAGAACCGAATGAGTGATCGAAGAGAGTTTTTGAAAAGTGCCGGATTTCTAGGCCTTGCTTCCTTGTCTACAGGTCTGCCCGCCCAAGCGCAGACAGGAGATAAGAAGGGTTCGGCGGCCGAGAGCGCTTCTGCGAAATCCCCATCTCAGATCGAGGCTGGCGCAATAGTGCTCGAGAATGCCGAGATGCGGCTGGTGATCAGTTCCAGCGGCTCGGCCCAGAGCCTGGTCCACAAGCCTACAGGGCAGGAGTGCCTGGCTAAGGGCGCAGATGTACCGATGTTCAACGTCACGCAATATCGCCCGTACGACAACGAATTGCAACTGGCTTTCCCCGCCAAGATAACGCATTTTCCTGCGGACCGTGTGCGACGGGAGGGCGACCGGTTGCTTGTGAGCTTTGCGCTTGTGGGGTATGAGGCGTCCATCGCGATCAAGATCACGGACGCTTACATCGCTTTTCAACTAGAGAAGCTTACGTTCAAGGGATACACGGCGATCAAACCGAAGCGTGCGTTCCCGATCGATGAAACCGTATTCTTGCAACTGCCGGTGCGAAACCGCAAGAACCTGGGTGAATGGCTGAACGTCATGTGGGACGAGGAGGTCGCGGTGAACGTCCTGGCCACGGACCGGCACGCCCAGATCGATGCGAAACCTTGCGCGGACCACCACTTGCTTCAGGCTGGCACCGTTGGCACGGTTCAACTGGAGGATGTGGGCGCGGCGTTGATCACCACCTCGCCATCGCATCTGCTGGACCGGATCGCACGTGTGGAACACGACTTCAACCTTCCTCGGGGGGTGAAAAGCCGCCGCAGCCAGGAATACAAATTTTCCTACTATCAGATGTTTAAGATGGTTCCGCAGGACGTCGATCGACACATCAAGTATGCAAGGATGGCCGGACTTCGGACAATGATGGTCTACTGCCTCGCCTTCTCGGAGACTGTGGGCCATTTCCCGTGGCGCCCCGAATATCCGCAGGGAATGGCGGATCTGCGTGACAGCGTGGCAAAAATCAGTGATGCCGGTATCATTCCAGGGCTTCATATCCTCTATAACATGGCCAACGAGCTCGATCCCTATGTGACGCCGAAACCCGACCCGCGACTGAATCTATGGGAAAGCTTCACTTTGACAGATGCGATAGACGACGCATCATCCGTGGTTCCAGTTGAAGAGAATCCACGTTTATGCACGATGACCGATGGAAAAAGGATCATAAGAATCCAAAATGAATTGATTTCCTACAAACAATACACGACTACGCCGCCCTATCGGTTCCAAGGATGTGAACGAGGCGCGTTAGGGACCGAAGCGGCTCCGCATGAGGGGAGTTCGCGGGTAGGGCTGCTGGATATGTATGGCGGAGGCAACCCGGACTGCTATTTGTGCGATTTGCCCAGAACACGAGTATTCAGGCGGAGGTTGCGGAACGGCTCCAGGCGATATACAAGCAAGCCGGATTTAAGTTCATGTATTTTGATGGCTCTGAACAGGTGCCACCTCCTTATTGGTACAACGTATCGTTGGCGCAGTTGCGGCTCTACGGGGGTCTCGAGCCGGAGCCTTTACTTTCCGAGGGATCATGCAAGTCCCACTTTAGCTGGCATATCCTCACCCGGGGGAATGCGTTTGATACGTTCATACCGGAACAGATGAAGGCTGGAGTACGTGCCTACCCTGCGGCGGAGGCCCCGCGCGTGGCGAAGGACTTTACCAGCATCAATTTCGGATGGGTTGGTTACTGGGCTCCTAGCGAGAAAACGATTGGCACGCAGCCGGACATGCTGGAATACGTGACCAGCCGCGCCGCTGCCTGGGACTGCCCGATCTCGCTGTCTCAAGGTGATCCAGATTTCTTGGGAGCGCTAGACGCTCATCCCCGGACACCGGACAACTTGGAGGTGATCCGGAGATGGGAAGAGGTTCGGGCGACTTCGTGGTTGACAGAGGAGCAGAAGATGGCGCTTCGCAACCTGGACCAAGAGTACACGCTCTTGATTGACGAGCGTGGAAAATTCGTGCTGACACCTTGGGAGCAAATTGAGGGCGTAGCCGGAGCCGCGGCTCCTGGTCGGGCGTTTCTATTCGAGCACAATGGAAACATCTGGGTTGCTTACTGGCACACATCAGGAGAAGGATTCATGCAACTGCCAATCGTAGCGAAAAAGGCAACTCTAATGAAAGAGCTGGGGAAGCCAACCATGATAAAGGGCAAAGGCCAGCTGTTGAAGGCACCGCTGGGAGAGCTACGCTATCTGGAATTCAACAATCTAAATCGCCATGAAGTAGTCCGGGCCTTCCAGAACGCGACAATCCTTTCGAGCTAGTGTGACATGAAATTCGCGAGCCAACGTGCGTCTAGAGTTTTAGCGTCTCGAATCAGTCGATCGATTCAACGGTTCCTCACTCAGGGAAGTTTCTTTAAGCGTGTCTGCGAGACATTCAACTAGTTTGCGGAAAAATCGTATGATGTTCATATCGCGCAGGGAATTCCTTGCTTCCGCCGGAATTCCAGTTCTTGAATCCGCATTCCCGCTCCTAGCGGAGTCTGCTTATCAAGCCAACCCCGCGTTTCACCCCGACCCTAGGGTCGAAGATATATTTCGTGACCTCGCCTCTCCTCTACATTCGAACCTGATGCGAGACCCTGCGCTAGTGGCGATGATCGGCCGCGAGGTAGATCTGTCACACGGGTATTCGGTTGAGATTTTAGAGCGCGACATGGCCCGCGAACTTGCCACCGCTACGGACGATTTTCATAGATTTATGTCGGTATCGATGGGAGTAAACCTAAATATAGGCACCTATCGCGTCCGGGCCGAAACCGGTTTGCCATCGGAATGCCCGCCTGATTCCAAGGAGGCATTTCACATGGAAATTGGCGACACGGAAACCGCAATCGTGGCCCGCGACGCCGACGGTATGCGCCGAGGGTTATTTTACCCTCAGGATGAAATGCTGATCCGGCGCGCTCCGCTGATTCCATTCGGATCATACTCCCGCTGGGCACAGATAGAAGATCGGATCATTCACTCTCCCGTCGCTCCATACCGCTGGCTCTCGGGTTGGGAGCTAGAACAAGATCAGAATTTTATCCAGATGAGTACCTAAACAAGATTGCACATTCTGGCATGAACGGCATATGGGTGGCTGGCTTGCTTAACCGGATGCTTGCATCACGCGTTTTGCCGGAGTTAGGACAAGATTGACGGTGTAAATCATTTTGTGTAAATGATCTTTTCTAATGAGGGAGGGAAGATCGTATGGAGATGAATGGTTGCGGAAAATGCATGAAGGATAATGGATTAGAATCAGGCGGAAGTTTGAAAGGGGAAGATATATGAAACTGGATACACAGGCTGTCGACCTACAGAAGAGGATTACCAGTGTTGATGCGTTGCGAGGCTTGGCAATGTTTTTGATACTCGCAACGCAAATAGGTGGGGCCTTTATATTTCATACGTTCAGTAATATGTTATGGAATAACAATTGGCCTCATTTTGTTGCTTGGCAGTTAAGTTGGGACAACCAGAGAGTCAGTCTCATTAATCTGGCACAATCGATATTCGTTTTTATTGTCGGTGTGGTGATCCCGTTTTCGATACCTAGAATGCGGATGGGGATGGGGAAAAAGAGAACATGCCTTTCCATAATCAGGCGCAGTTTGATTTTATTTCTCCTTGGCTTGATCGCAGGCGGGAAATTATTGAACCTTTCTGAGTATCACCTGACTTTGGGAACCATTCCTATTTATAATAACGTCCTGGAGTACATAAGTATAAGTTATTTTGTTTGCTCAATATTGGTGCTGGCTACGGGCATAAGGGTTCAGTGCGCGGTTACAGCAGGATTGTTGCTAGGATATTGGGCGATATGGCTGTTCATACCTGCACCCGGTTGGCATGGGAACATTTATTCAACTCAGATGAATATTGGGATTTATGTTGAAAAACTTGTTTTAGGGAACCATGGCAGTCACTTTGGTTCCTGGACGGGAGTCTTCAATACTGTTAGCCATATAGCGATTGCGCTAATTGGAGTTCTGATGGGCCATGTGATATTCGGAAGCCGAAACAAAGTCGATAAAGTCAAGCTGCTGTTTGTCTCCGGTTTTGCGATGATAGCAGTAGGCGAGATTTGGGGCCTATTTTTCCCAATCATGAGATGTTTTATGACAAGTACATTTGTGCTTGTAAGCGTCGGGGTTGCAGTATTATTACTGGCGTGTTTTTATCTGATCATGGATATTTGGGGGTATTCAAAATGGGCGTTTGTCTTCATCGTTTTTGGAGTTAACTCCATTACTATTTATATGATGGCGCATCTATTTGACTTCAGGTTAATCGGAAATATTTTAATTGGGGGGATAAGTAGCCTTTTTCCATCAAATGTTGAAGCTTTTATTCAAGCGGTGGCGGCTATGGCTATTATGTGGTCGATTATGTATTACATGTATCTGAAAAGGACATTCGTAAAAATTTAGATGCGACACTTTGGATTCAGGTGAGGAACTCCGGACAGTTTGCCTCCTGGGCGTTGGAGGTTACCTCAAGGCTGGTCGGCTACTCACTGCGCAACTTCATGGTTCCGATTCCGCATGCGAGTAGTTGGGAAGCGCTGAACGCTCGCCTGGAAGCCGATTGCCGGAAGCGGCGTGAGCGGCGCCTGCGCGGGCACACAGAGACGATTGGCGAACGCTTCGAGCGTGATCGTGCCGTGCTGCTGCCGTTGCCCGCGGCGCCCTACGAAGCCTGCGAGAAGATCTCAGCGCGTGTCAGTTCGCTGTCGCTGGTCCGCGCCAGGTATGGGTCAAGGGCTACGTGCACGAAGTGGTCATCGCCTGTGGCAGTGAAGTCATCGCCCGGCACCAACGAAGTTATGAGCGCGAGACCGTGGTCTTCGATCCGCTGCACTATTTGGCGCTGCTGGAACAGAAAACGCGAGCTCTGGAGCAAGCCGCGCCGCTTTCCGGCTGGCAGTTGCCGGAGTGCTTCGTTCAACTGCGACGTTTGCTCGGCCACGAAGTCCAGACTCCAGGCCTGGTTCGGCGCTGTAGCTACAAACTTCTCTTCGCGATGCCGCACGGCCTTTCTCCTGCGCTGTGGCCGGTTCTTCAGCGCCAGGCCCTCTTCCTTGTACAACCGGTACACCAGATATTTGCCTACGTTCCAGCCCTCGCGGTTCAGCAGCACGCGGATCTTGCGGTAGCCGTAGCGCACCCGGCTCTGTGCGATCTCTCGTATCCGCATCCGTAATTCCGTCCAGGGTTCCGGATGGCTTTGATAGCGATATGTGCCTCGCACCATCAAAAGAATCCGGCATGCCTGCCGCTCGCTCGCCCGATATTGTTCGCGCAGATGATCGACCATCGGACGGCGCCCCGAGGGCTTCAGAACTTTTTTCGCAGCACATCCTGCAACATCGTTTTATCCAGGCTCAGTTCCGCCACCAGCTGCTTCAACCGGGTATTCTCTTCCTGCAGTTGTTTCACCTGCCGAACCTGATCCACCTCTAACCCAACATACTGCTTCTTCCACCGGTAAAACGTCTGTTCGCTGATCCCCACCTTGCGGATCAGCTCTGCCACCGGCACTCCCACCTCGGCCTGCTTCAACACCCCAACGATCTGCTCCACGGAAAACTTCTTCTTCATGGCAAAATCTCCCATGAATAGTTGTCTACTCATGCTGTAGTTGGGGCCTGCGTTGGCGGCGTGAGTTCCGGCAAGCGCCCGGCAAGGCGTTTCAACCGGGGCCGGGACGGGCCGAAGTATTTTCTGAAGGACTACCGGCAGGTTCTTCTGGCCGACGGCTACGGCGGATACAACGGCGTGGTGGCCGGCAATGAGATCGTGCGCGCCGGATGCTGGGCGCATGCGCGAAGAAAACTAGTCGAAGCGGAAAAGGCCGCTCCCGAGATCGCGCGGGAGGCGATCGATCTGGCGCGCGCGCTGTATGCGGTCGAAAAGCAGGCCAAGGATGCCTCCGTGCCGGAGCGTCTGAGACTGCGCCAGCAGCAGTCGGCGCCGGTGTTGGCGCAACTGCGGAAGAAGTTTCTCGTCTGGAAGGAGCAGTTGCTGCCCAAGCATCCCATGGCCGAGGCGATCCACTATGCCCTGGGCCAGTGGGAAGAGCTGAATGTGTTCTGCGCGGATGGCGCGGTGCCCATCGATAACAACGTCGGAGGGCGAGATGAAGCGCGTCGTCTTAAATCGAAAGAACTCGCTCTTCGTGGGCAACGCGCGGCGGAAGAACGGCGGCGATCCTGGCCAGCCTGACCAGCACCTGCCGCCACCACGACGTGGACCGCAACTCTATCTCACGCAGCTGCTGACCAACCTGCCCTCGGCACGCATGAGCGAGCTATCCGCATAGCTGCCGAACCGGTGGAAGCTTACTCAGTCGGCTCGCATGAGAAACCTGGAGCACCTGGCTCTCCCAACTGCGTAGAACCCGTGGTTCACGTAGCGCTCACGCAAGAATGCACCTGAATGCCAACTAACTCATTAAATGTCTAAGTAGCTGACGGGTTATTTTTGAACAAAGGTGTCAATGGTGTCAGTTGAATCCATTGCAAGTACATCATTTCGGGGCCTGCGGCTGTCGGCTTGATTGTCAACCCATATGATCCAGCTTTGGGAAGATCGACAGTACCAATGTTAAAAGTGTGATATTGATATCCTTCTTCACAAGAGACGCCGGGGCCGAAGCAGTAAAGAGTAGTGTCTGCTACCGTTTCCTCGAGTGTCGCTGAGCCAACTGAAACCTGGAACTTCGTCCCGTCCCGAAATTGCGCGGTCGACGCGTAGTGGACCCAAACTTGATACTTGTGAGGGTCGTTAATTTTGATTTGCCAGGTGACGCTGTCCTGCGGATCTTTCCATTTCGAGATGTGGTAACCGCCCAGCGGCGTGTAGTATTTTATCGCTTTGCCTGCGGGCACGGCAGTCCCGGGGGTCAGCAGGATCGCGGAATGCTCGTTCACTTCCACGACCGGTGGGTCTACCTCTGGCGTACCCGCAATCTCCAGGACAATTACAGTATCGGCTTCGTTCAGCGACGGAATGTTGGGCAACGGAATGGTAATCTGGTTCTGATCCCGGTGAATGTTCAGGGACTGGCTGCTGTCCAGAAGCGGATACGCTTTCTTTACCTGGTTCTTCAATCCAACAAGCGAAAGTACTCCGTCTTCCGGCCACTCGAAAACGTGCAGGTAGAGTTTTTCCCCTTTGACTGTAGCCCGTCCCCAGGGTAATTCCC
>JBAVOQ010000122.1:0-2841 GCA_049692235.1 Acidobacteriaceae bacterium
CGTAAGCGTCCAGGTCTGGCCGTATAGACATAAGCGCCTGCGTGGCCGACGATCTCCTTGTGAGCGACGCGATAGAAGTTGGGTGTGATGGTGGCCGGGCGAAGCGGGTTCATCGCACGGCGGAGGAGAAGCGGCGGATCGTGGAAGCGACGTTTGTTCCGGGAGCATCGATTGCGCGTGTTGCGCGTGAGCACGGAGTCAACGCCAACCAGGTCTTCCAGTGGCGATACGAGCACCGCAAGGGCGTTGGCTGGGCCGCCAGCCAGTCGCGAACTGAGCTTTTGCCGGTGACCGTGACCCGCGAGCCGGACAGCGTGATGGTGCCTGAAGTCTCACCGGTTTTGACTCCCTCGGGTTCGATCCACATCGAGTTGTCGGGCCGCGCCTTGGTCAGCGTGGAGAGCGGGGTAGATCCGGCACTTGTGCGTGCCGTCCTGGGGAGCCTGTTGCGATGATTGATCTGAAGACAGGCACGCGGATCTGGATCGCCGCGGGGTTCACCGATTTACGCCGCGGCTTTCAAGGACTTTCCTCGATCGTTGAAACAGTGCTTGAGCAGCAGCCCTATTCCGGTCATGTCTTTGTCTTTCGCGGCAAGCGCGGTGACCTCATAAAACTGTTGTGGTTTGATGGCGACGGATTATGTCTGTTCCAGAAGCGATTGGAGCGCGGGCGCTTCGTCTGGCCGCAGGCCACCAGTGGAACCGTAGCTCTGACACGCGCACAGTTATCGATGCTTTTGGAAGGCATAGACTGGCGCCAGCCGCAGAGAACATGGGAACCACAGTTGGCGGGATAACTCACGCATTTTTGATCGATAACTCTGACCTAGTTATGGCATACTTTCTGCGATGGCTGATGCCCACATCGCTACTGCCGATTTGAGTACTTTGGACCGCGTGGTTCTGGAGGCATTGATCGCCGCGCAACAGCAGGAGATGTTAGCCAAGGATGAAGCTCTCTCCGCCCAGCAGGAAAAGCTCCTCAGCCGCGACAACGAGATCGAACACCTGAAGCTGGTCATCGCCAAGCTGCGGCGCATGATCTTCGGCACCAAGAGCGAGAAGGTCAGCCGCGAGATTGAGCAGCTGGAGCTGAAGCTCGAAGAACTGGAGACGCACGAAGCTGAGCGCGTCACCGCATCCCCGCAGACAAGCGTTCCAGCGAAGGCCAAGCCGATTCGGCGCCCATTGCCGGAACATCTTCCGCGTGAGGTGCACACACACTTGCCAGCCGAAGATGCATGCCCGGATTGTGGCGGCGAGCTGCGCAAGCTGGGCGAGGATGTCTCGGAGATTCTGGAGCGCGTGCCTGCCACCTACAAGGTGATCCGCCATGTGCGGGTGAAGATGGCCTGCACCAAGTGCGATGTCATCGTCCAGGCACCTGCGCCGTCACGGCCCATCGAACGCGGACTTGCCGGGCCGAATCTGTTGGCGCACGTGCTGGTCTCGAAGTATGCTGTCCATCTTCCGCTGTATCGCCAGTCGGAGATCTTCGCCCGCGAGGGTATCGATCTCGACCGCTCGACCCTGGCCGACTGGGTGGGTGCTGCCAGCTACTTGCTGGCTCCCCTGGTTGATCAGATTCGGAAGCACGTATTAAGTGCAACCAAGATTCATGGCGATGACACGCCGGTACCGGTGCTCGCGCCCGGCATGGGCAAGACCAAAACCGCGCGACTCTGGACTTATGTGCGCGATGATCGTCCGGCTGGCTTGGATGTGCCGCCAGCTGTCTGGTTCGCCTACACACCGGATCGCAAGGGCGAACATCCCCGACAGCATCTGAGCAACTTCACTGGCATCCTGCAGGCCGACGGCTACGCGGGCTTTCATCATCTGTATGAGGGCGGTAGGATCGTCGAAGCGGCATGCTGGGCTCACGTCCGGCGCAAGTTCTATGACATCCAGGTAGCCAATGGTTCAGCGATTGCCACGGAAGCTGTCCAGCGCATCGGCGCACTGTATGGCATCGAACGCGAGATCCGCGGCAAGCCTGCCGATCTACGATGTCAGATTCGCCAGGCACGGGCCGGACCGCTGATCGAAGAACTCCATCGCTGGCTGAACACAACCCTGACGAAACTCTCACGCAAATCCGATACGGCTGCGGCGATTCGCTATGCGCTGTCGCGCTGGCGTGCGCTCACGCGCTATCTCGACGACGGCCGGATTGAAATGGACAACTCGGCCGCCGAGCGGGCTCTGCGTGCTGTCGCCTTGGGCAGGAAGAACTTCCTGTTCTGTGGATCCGATGCAGGTGGCGACCGCGCAGCCGCGATCTACTCGCTGCTCGGAACAGCTAAGCTCAATGGGCTTGATCCGGAACTTTATCTCCGCCGCGTGCTCGAACAGATCGCCGATCACCCGATCAACCGCATCCAGGAACTGCTGCCCTGGAATCTCGCCGCACCTCAGAGCGATCTCGCCTGATCTCAAGTGTCCACTTGGCCAACTTGATGGACACTTGAGTTCCCAGCCTACCCCTCACGGCCCACTCCGGACGCTTACTCCAATTCAAACTTTTCGATGCAGATTAGGGCCAGCCGCAGACACTTCGATGCCCTGTGCAGAAATGTGTTGAAGAGGTTGACTGGAAGCTGGCCTTCGCGTCCCCACCAGTCGTTAACGTCATCGTTCAACGCATGGAGAGAATCGTAGTAGGCGATCAAGGCTGCCGCATCTTCCTCGGCAAGATCCCGGACCTGTGGCGCATTGGGATAAAGTTTTGGCCAATGAGGAATGAAATCTTGTTTCATATCTGTTGGCTTCACCTTCGTGTCCACCGAGTGGGAGACGAAATTTGCGACAGCCCTACCATGGATGTAAAGCACGCGAT
>JBAVOQ010000123.1:0-1726 GCA_049692235.1 Acidobacteriaceae bacterium
GCCAGCTGCCCCTGCTGATGCAAAGCCAGCGCTTGCTGCAATTTCGCCCGCACAGGATCCGCCGCTTGATTGGCGGGAGCTTCGGGTTTGGGTGGGTGACTAATCATTATGGGGATTCATTGCTGAAAATTGCTTTCAAGTACACTGCTGTCCGGTTAAAACCATAATAGATTCAGTTGAGTACAGTCGTTGCCCTGATCGGATTTGTAGTCGCTGCCCGGAAACGCTTGCTGCAAAGGCATCTTCTCGAATAGGGTGAGGGACAATATCTGTAACAAAGTGTAAAGCGAGGCGTCCAGATTGAGGCGCTTCTTGACGATGGCAACGAGGACATAGACCGACATGGCGATCCAGATTTGTGACTTCACCGCATTCTCTGAATTGCCGTAGAACTTTTTGATACGCAGATGCTGCTTGATCCACTTGAAAAACAATTCCACCTGCCAGCGACGCTTGTAGAGCGCGCAGATGGTTGCCGCCGGAAAGATGAAGTTGTTGGTCAGGAATACCAGCGTCTTGCCGGTCTCCGGATCCTTGAATCGGATACGACGCAGATACTCTGGATAGTCCTTGCGGCTGGTGGTGCCAGTGAGTGCGATGGTCTGGTCGCAGATGATGCCCGTGCTGCGATCTACCGGTGCCGAATAGATTCGCCGAAATCGGGTGTTCGACTTGGCGCGGGTGACGAAGAAGGCCTGTGTCTGATGCATCAGGTAAAGCCGTTCGAAGTCGAGATAGCCGCGATCCATGACGTAGATCGCCCCGGTCTCCAGCATCAGGATATCGAGCACATTGACATCGCCCATCTTGCCGTCGGAGATGTGGATGAAGCTGGGAATATTGCCGCGCAAATCGAGCAGCGTATGCATCTTCACCGCCGACTTGGTGGTGCGAAACAGCGCCCACGGAAACAGCGAAAGGCACAGATCGATGGTCGTCGAGTCCAGCGCGTAGGCAGTGTTCTCCAGTTCGATGCCAAAACTGTCGTCCGCGTAAAGTTGGCGCGCTTCCACGATCAGTCTCTGGGCGAATTCGGCATGGATGCGCCAATCCCTCGCCTCGTTGGCATCGGCCAGCGTCGAGCGTTTGATCTCGTGCCGGAAGCCCATGTGGTAGAGCTTGGTGGCCTGTGCCGACAGGCAGACTTCGATATCGCGCAGACTCTCGCGGTAGGTCAGTTGCGCAAAAGCCATCACGCGAAATTGATCGGCGCATGTCATGGATTTTACGTAGCGGTCGCCGTCGTGACGATCGACGATGCGATGAAAGGTCTTCCAGGGCAGGAAGTCCAAGAGTTGAGCGAACAGCGTCTTGCCGATGTACATGAGTGGCTCCGGGTGCGTTACCCCCGAAAATCACCCGGAACCTCATTTTGCCATTCAAGTCGGAGACACCCTTCGTCTCTCGGAATCCGTTGTCAGTCATGGCTTTCAGCGATTCGCCCTCTCGTTTAACCGGACAGCAGTGTCAGCATATAAGGTTTATCCAGCTCCAGGCGAATCTTGTCCGCGACCGATTCGGCTTGGGTGGCGGCATCCGCCGCTTCGCTGTTCAGGTCTTCCAGCAACACCACAAATTCATCACCGCCCAGCCTAGCCACACTGTCGCCCTCGCGCACGCAATCCTGCAGTCGGCGCGCCACCCCGACCAGCAGCTGGTCGCCCATCGAATGGCCTTTCGTGTCATTGATAGCCTTGAAGTGATCCAGATCCAGGAACAGCAATGC
>JBAVOQ010000124.1:0-84646 GCA_049692235.1 Acidobacteriaceae bacterium
TTCGAGGTGCGCTTCTTGCGCTTGCGATCCAGCCGCGCCAAGTCTTCGCGCGTAGGAGTTTCCATGCCCGACGCCTGGGCCAGTCCGGTGAGAAACTCGTTGTAACTCGCGCCCGTGTCGCGCCGCACGATCGAACGCATCGCCGCACTCGCCTCCAGCGTGGTCGCGTCGATGCCGATCCGCTTGCCCTGCAACAATCCTCGATCGGCCAGCAAGCCCAGCACCCAAGCAAATACCTGCTCGTGCGTTTCCAGATCGATCAGCCGACGGGTCCGTGAAAGAGTGGAATGGTCCGGTGTCGCTTCGGTCAGGGCAATGCCCAGAAACCGCCGCAGCCCCAGCGAGTCCGCTACCCGCCAGGCGATGCCGCGTTCGCCCTCGATGCCTTCAAAATATCCAATCAATAGCGACCGAAAGTAGATGCCGGGAAGAAGCGATGGACGCCCAAACTTCTTCGCATAGAACTTCGCGCTCAATCCTTCGACGAAGGCATCGAAGCGCTCCGCATCCAGCAACTCATTCAGCTTTTCATAAAACGGATGCCCCGGAGCCGAAGCCAATTCCGTATGCGCAATCCACAAAGGCTCCTGCGTCTGCTGATCTTCCCGCTTGCCCATCGCCATACTCGTTAGACGTTCTGAAGCCATACTTGTCCTGCATCTACCACCGACTTTAACCACGGGCTGCAAGGGCCGCGTGGAGCGAGCCAACCGCACCCTGCAGGATCGCTTGGTGAAGGAGTTACGCCTTGCAAGTATCAGCGACATGAGTGCCGGCAACGCCTTCCTGCCGGAGTTCGTCGAGCGCTTCAACGAGAAGTTCGCCCTGCCTCCAGCGAAGGCCGACGACCTTCACCGCAAGCTGAACGTACAGGCTTCTCGCTTGGCCGACATCCTGTGCCATCGCGAACAGAGGTACGTCGGCCAACAGCTCACCCTTGCTTATGATCGCAAGCAGATCATCCTGGAGCGAAGTGAGCTGGCCGACAAGCTGGCAGGCCAGTATGTCGAGATCTACGACTTTACGGACCGACCGTTGGAGGTGCGATGGAAAGGGCACTCACTTCCCTACCGCACCTTTAGCAAGGATCAGCGTGTCAGCCACACCGCCATCGTGGAGAACAAGCGCCTGGGGCATGCACTGGCGATCGTCAAGGCGCAGCAGGACCTCAGCCGCGTCACCAAGATTATGAACAACAGCGAGAAGACCGGCTACAAGAAGAGTCCGCGACGAGTCTATGGACCAGACTTCAAGCCAAAATCTTCGAAGGTGGATGCGGTGGAAATGCCGGTCCCACCGCACGACGACTAAGACGTTACACTGACATTTCTACTTTGCAGTTATTGCGACATTTGAACTTTGCAGCAACATGATGATGAAGAGGAATTACTTGGTATCGAGAAGGATGGACGATGGTGCAGGAGAGAAGGTGTGTTTGCTGTCTAACGTCCGTGCGACAGATGGCCGCGTATTCAGTAACCATCCTTTGCTGGACAAGCATACACGCGGAGCCGTTCCCGGTCGCTACCGAGTATTGGCGCATTTCCACTGGCCTCCAAAATCGACGTCTCGGAGGTGCGGATCAAATAAGCCATGCATTCCGTTACACTTATTGAGGTTTATCCATCACCTCATTGGAGCGGGGTGCCACGTTGAGATTGCCCCAGCACATTGTTGGTCATTGAATTGTCTGCTGCGGCCCAGAAAGAGTTTCGGGCAGGCTCGACTGCGGATCGACGTATTCAACCGCACACACGCGGGGATTCAGGTGGAGGAAGTCCTGGTCTGTAGTCAGCAACACTGCGTTTGCCGCACGTGTCGTCGCAGCAATCCACATGTCGTTGTTTGAGAGAACCCTGGCGCCTTTTTGGACTTTCATGTTCGCCTGATCGACTGCGACATATCCCTCCAGGATTGCAGGATCGTTCAGGTCCAGGGTCACCATGCTATCGAGCATGGAGTTCAGCGAGTTGCGTCTCTTCTCTACCCAGTTCTGCCGTTCCGCCATGGCCATCAACTCGCCGTAGGCCACAATGCTGATCAGTGGCCGTCTCAGAACCTCGGCGAGCTTATAGGTGTGTGTGATGTATTTGCCCAGCTCTTTGCCCCGGATCAGGGCAAGGAGGATATTCGTGTCAAGTAAGTAAAGCGCGTCCTTAGCCACGGACCTCTCTCAACATCGCCAGCAATTGTTCATCGGTTTCATCACCGGGCCAACTGCCAAAGAAACTGTCCAGCCAGCCCTTGTGCTGGTCGCCGAGGTGGACGCGGGTTGATGGCACCCGCCGCGAAATGGGCGGCGGAATCCTGGCAAACAGCTTCGACACGGAGGCCCTTTCATCAACGCCCTGTGCATCGACGCGAAGCACGCTGCCAGAGGGCCGATAAATCGCCTTGCCGACTATGGTGATCGACTTGCCCAGCAAAGATTTCAGCCGGTCTATTTCGTCAGCATTCTCGAGCACTCCCCTTACCGGCTTGCCATCCTCAAGCAGCATCTCGAAGGATCGGGTGCTGTGCCGGATCATGTCCAGCCGGCCGGAAACGCGGACCTGCCGCGAAGCAGGTGTCTGCTCAGTGAGTTGATGTGCGCGCACAGCGATTTCGCGGTCCAGACGGGCTAATGTCGAGTTTGCTGCCCGGGTCTCGGGCACTTCCACAAATTCCACCTGCTGACCGAACAACCGCTCGGAGTGACCAATGCGCTTCAGCAGGCCAAGGTCATACAATGAGCTGTCCGGATTTCCGGTTCTGACTTCCTTCGCCGCGCGCGCGAAAACATTCAGCGCAGTGTCCTCCGGTGCCGGTTTGGTGTCCCAAAGCGTTTGCTGCCTGTAGATTTCTTCGGCTGCTTCTCCCAGAGTCGGGGCTTCGACATGCAGAATCGTGCCCCCCGCGATGCTTTCTTCCCAGCCAAGCACACGAACATCCGAGGCGCGGCGAAGCCAACTCGGCGGAGCGCCGACAGGCGAACTGCTCCCCTCGATCGCCATCCGAACCGATGACGTCACCATCGGCGAAAGCCGCCGAAAGAGGTCGCCGCAAAAATCCATCGGCAATCGGCGGCCAAAATGGCCGCAGGTCTGCAACACGACTTGTTGCTCCACGTAGTTCAGGAAGGATCACCCCCGGTAATTCATTCTAGCCGACTTCCGCAAACTCGGATGCACGCCGCCGCTTGCCGCGAACCTCCAAGTGGTGTCGAACAGAGCGCTTTCAGCTGGCCCCCAGAAGGAATTCGACCGCCGTTGGCGGCACAGCACAAAGGCGAGCCATCTGCAATCGGCGTCCAGTCAACTGGATTATTGCGGCAACTTCTCACCAGCCTGTCCGTCGTGTTCCCCGCAGAGGGTCGTGGACTCAGAAACCGGATTTTGCTGGACATGCATACACGCGGAGTCGTTCCCAATTCCTACCGAGTATGGGCGCATTTCCACCGGCCTCCAAAATTGGTCGCAGGCATTTTGGTTTTCTGGAAGTCTAGAAATTGCGCGAGCGTGAATGGCCTCCAAGATCGGCGTCCCGGAAGGGCCGCACAACTAAGCCATTCATTTCATTTAGCTTATTGAGCGTACCCACTCCCTCGTTTTGGAGCGGGCTGCCACATTGGGATATCTTCGGGGAAACATGCACAGAGCAAGCAATCCTCCTGCTAACATCGCGGGTGAACGTGGGAAAGTCACCATGCTGTCCACGGGCTGCGAGCGATTGAGCTTGTCGGCGGCGGCTGCAAAGCTGCCGACCTGGACGAGCATGTGCAGCGCGTCCCAGCCGTCGAATGTGGCGTTCACGGCAGCGGCTTTATATCAAAAGAATCGATGTGCGGAGAGTCCGGCCTTTCATTTGACATTCCTCAGGAATAGTATGGGCAGGCGCACAAAATGGCTGTTGCTGTGCCCATGAAATAAATCGATTTAGTGTCCCCATCGGGGATGGTGGAAACCCCTCGCCTTCGGGCGAAGCAAGTTGGTCGATGTCTCCGCAGGAGACGAGACATCCGCCGACTGAAGGTCGGCGGGTTTGGATTGAAGCGGGCGCGTTTCAGTCCAATTCTATTCGACGCGCCCGCGAGAACCCCTCGACTTCAAGTCGAGGGTCGTTTAGTGCGGAACCGCCTGGCTTGGGACGGTTAGGGCGTCGGCACCGGCACACGCAGAACGGGGGATCCATGAGTTCAAATCCGACGCAGGGTTATCAGGCGACCGCGTGGCGCGCGGGAAAAATATTGCGCACGACACTGGCAGTTGCGGGGCTGTGGGTTGCGTGCGCGGGTCTGGTTGCAGCGCAGTCCACGGCCCCGAAATCCGCGGCCCCTCTGGCTGTCGCGATTGACGCGCGGCAGACGGCGATGCCGACCTCGCAGTATGAGTTCGGCATGTTCATCGAGCACCTCGGACCGCTCGTCTATCGCAGCCTGTGGTCGGAGATGCTCGACGACCGCAAATTCTACTTTCCGATCACGGCGGCGGAGCCCGAAGCCCAGGGTCAGCGGCACCAGGGCGGCCGCCCCGGCATGGAGCTTCGCAAATGGCGCCCGGTGGGGCCGGGCGACGCCGTGACAATGGATAAGGATCCGCCGTTTGTTGGGGAACAGAGCCCGCGCATCGCCCTGGATGGGTCTGCGCCGCGCGGCATCCGGCAATCCGGCCTGGCGGTGGTGAGCGGAAAGCAGTACGTCGGACACATCTGGCTGAAGGGCACGCCGGGCAGCACGGTGAAGGTGGCGCTAATCTGTGGCGAAGGCGGGGGGGACCGGTCGACAAGCGGCCGCCCACCTATGACTATGCGTGGAATGCGATGCAGTCGAACGACGTGGGCCTGGACGAGTTTATGACGCTGTGCCGGCTGATCGGCGTGGAACCGTACATCACGGTGAATGCGGGCTTCGGCGATGCACATTCGGCTGGCGAAGAAGTGGAGTACATGAACGGGCCGGTGAGCACGCGGCTGGGCGCGGAGCGGGCGCGAAACGGTCATCCCCAGCCGTACAACGTGAAGTTCTGGGACATCGGCAATGAGCCTTACGGCGTGTGGCAGTTGGGCCGCACCGATCTGAAATATTACGTCCTGAAGCATAACGAATTCGCGGCCGCGATGCGAAAGGCCGACCCCTCCATCGTGCTGCTCGCTTCCGGCAATATGCCGGAGCCGATGGACCTGACGGGCGAGATGCGCGCCAAGGACGTGGACAACATGAAGGCCGTGGAAGGCACGCCGGAGGACTGGACCGGCGGCGAGATCGAGCACTGCTGGGGAAATTTTTCCGGCATTACCCAGCACTGGTACGCTCGCTCCGGCCAGCGGTTCGACGTGGAGAAGGCGAAGCACCTGGCGCTGGACGCGCCGACTGAAGCCGGCTACGACAAGGTGGAGCAGACGCCGCTCGAATTTGCGCGGTATCCCGCCAACATCGTGCACCTGAGAGCGCAGGAGTGGCACCGATACGAGCAGCGCTTCCCGCAACTGCTGACGAAGGACATTTTCCTCTCGATCGACGAGTACGCGTACTTCGGCGGCAGCTTCAACCGGGTTCCAGACCTGAAGACGGCGCTCGCTTACAGCATGATCCTCAATGAGATGCTGCGGCATACGGATTTCCTGCGGATGTCGGCGCGCACCATGGGCGTATCCACGCTCGACTACACGCCTACGGCGGCGGTACTCAACACCACCGGGCTTGTGTACAAGCTCTATGGGGATAGCTTTGTTCCGGGTTCGATCCCCGTGGCGCTCACGGGAAACTCGCCGCAGCCGGCGCCTCAATCTCCGGTGGGCGGCGACCAACCGGAGACAAACTCGGGCAGCCCGACGTATCCGCTGGACATGTTCGCCGCGCTGACACCGGACCGCAAATACCTGACGCTGGCGGTGGTGAACGCGACGGATACGGAGCACAGCTTCGATCTGAACATAGCCGGAGTGCGGCTGGAAGGCCAGCCAACGCTGTGGCAGATCGCGGGCAAGGACTGGCAGGCAGCGGATCAGGTGGGACAGGCGCCGCAGGTCAGAATCACGAAGACCCCTGTGAGCGGCTCAGCGTACAGGCTGTCGGTGGCGCCGATCAGCGTGGATGTTTTCCGGTTTCCCGTGGAGCCGTAATTTATATCCGGAAGGCGCGCGGGAGCGGCGGGCACGCAGGTAAAGGCCGAAGTTGGATCATATTCAATGGAGTAGGAGATGCGGGCGATGAAGGATGGGACGCGATGGTTGGCGACGGTGGCGGCGCTGGCAATGACTGCCGGCGCATGCAGCGCGCAGCAGAAACCGGCATGGCAGGGGGAACGCACCGTGAGCGCCCAGCCTGGCCGGGTGGTAGTGAGCTGGGAGAATACGACGGTGGTGCTTGAGCCGTATGCGCCAAACATTATCCGCGTGAGCATCAGCACGCTAAAACCCTATGCGCTGGCGGCTCCGGGATACGGGATTATCGCCAAACCCAATGGGAGCGGATGGCGATACAAGGACACTCCGGACGGAGAAACGTACCAGTCGCCGGAGCTGTCGGCGACGATTCTGGGGCCGCCGGAAGAGCACGGACCGGAGTTGTTACATCAGGGATCTATCGGCAAGTTTTTCAGCGATAACGGCGGCACCCCGCAGGCCAACGTTAGAATCCGGTTTCAGTTGCCGGACGGGCAGACGGTTCTGGACATGAAGAACTGGTCGATGCATCCGCCGGAGCATGGAGGCGGAGATACGGAGATTCTGCAGGATCGGCGGCCGTCAGATCCACCCTTCTTTCAGGTGGGCGCGACATTCGCCGCGCAACCGGGCGAGCACGATTACGGGCTGGGGGAAAACCAGGAAGGACGCCTGGATCATCGCGACCAGGATGTGCGCTGCTGGAGCGACTACGGGGCAGCCGGCGGGGAGAGTTTTTGCGTGCCCTTTCTGGTGACCAACAAGGGCTATGCCGTGCTGTGGGATAACCCGTCGAAGACCACCGTCGATCCTTACTTCAACGATCAGACGCGGTGGGTTTCGCAGGTGGGGCAGCGGGTGTCGTTCCTCGTGGTGGTGGGCAAGACGACGGACGAGTTGTATCAGGGTTATCGGCTGCTAACGGGGCCGACGCATCTGCTGCCGATCGGGGCGTACGGTTTTACCCAGTCGAAGGAGCGCTACGGGACGCAGGCGGAGATGATGGCCGTGGCGAAGGGATATCGCGAACGGCATTTGCCCTGCGATTACCTGGTGGTGGACTTCTTCTACTACACGAAGATGGGGCAGTTCGACTTTGTGCCGCAGGACTGGCCGGATCCGACGACGATGAACGAGGAGCTGCACAAGATGGGATACCACACGATGATCAGCGTGTGGCCCAGATTTACGCCGGGCTCGCGGTATTACAATCTGCTGCTGCAGCGCGGCTGGTTCGATCATCTGGCAAACGGCGAACCGATGACGACCAACGGGCTGCCGGGGAATATGACCGGCTCGAACCTCGACGCGACCAATCCCGCTGCCGCGAAATGGTTCTGGCAGACCATTGACACCAACCTGATCAGCAAGGGATTCGATGCGATCTGGACGGATGAAACGGAACCGGATATTCCGCCGAACGGCAGTTACTTTTACATCGGGCCGGGGACGGAGTATTTCAACGTGTATCCGCTGTTCGAGACCTCCGCGGTCTACGACGGTCTGCGGGAGAAGACCGGCAAGCGCGCGCTGATTCTGGCACGGGCGGCGTACACGGGCGCCCAGCGCAACGGTGACATCTTCTGGTCGTCGGACATTTCGCCCACCTGGGACACGCTGCAACGGCAGGTTCCCACGGGGCTGAACGTGACGGCGTCGGGACTGCCGTACTGGACCGACGATGTGGGGGGCTTCTGGGGTCTGCCAGCGGTGCATCATCCGGTGCATCCGCCGCTGATCGATCCGGCAACGGCCCGCAACAACGTGGGCGGGGATGACGATTATCCGGAGCTGTATGTGCGGTGGTTCGAGTACGGAGTATTTATGCCGATTCTGCGAACCCACGGGATGCGGCGGTTCAACACGGTTTGGTCTTATGGGACGCAGGCGACGCCGATCCTGGAGAAGTATCTTCGGCTGCGGTATGCGC
The DNA here is from genome assembly GCA_049692235.1 of Acidobacteriaceae bacterium. Taxonomy (GTDB): domain Bacteria; phylum Acidobacteriota; class Terriglobia; order Terriglobales; family Acidobacteriaceae; genus JAKAAZ01. The sequence goes on from JBAVOQ010000124.1 coordinate 8,072, forward strand.
TGATTCCGTATATCTATTCGCTCGCGCATCACACATACCAGACTGGCGCGCCGTATATGCGGGCTCTGTTCATGGATTTTCCGAACGACCCGAAAGTGAACGAGCTGACGGACGAATTTATGTTCGGGCCGGATTTCCTGGTGGCTCCGGTGACGCACCAGGGGCAGACGACCCGCAAGGTATATCTGCCGGCTGGAACCGACTGGTACAACTACTGGACTAACGAAAAGCTGCACGGCGGCAAGTGGATCACGGCCCAGGCCCCGATCAACATCATTCCCCTTTTTGTAAGGGCAGGCTCAATTCTTCCGCTCGGCAATCCAGTGGAGAACATGAATGAGCCGCAAGGGCTGAAGGAGATCCGTATCTATCCCGGCGCGGATGCGAGCTTCGATCTCTACCGGGATGACGGCACCACGTATCAGTACGAGAAGACCGGCGGCAACGTCACAACTCTGCACTGGGATGATGCGAGCCGGCAGTTCACTCACACCGGCGCCAAAGCGTGGAGCGAGCCCGATGGTGAGCTGGTCAAGGTGATCCGTCCGTCAAACAGTAACTGAAAGACCGCGGGCAGAGGTCAGCATGCGGCAGCATAACGGAACCTTTCTTGTGGGCGAGCGCTGCCATCCCGTCACCCTTGGCCAGAAGCAGATCAGCAGAACGCAATAACGGTAAGTTTCGGAGGAGAGAAATCGGTATGAGACGAGCAGGTGCAGTGGCGCAGGCGATTGCCTGTTTTGGATTGCTGGCAGGGGCGGGATGGGTGGGGCAGGCGGCAGCGCAGGCTGCACCCGCGCAGGATGTTTCCCAATTTCCGTGGCTGAACACGAAGCTGACGGCGAAGGAGCGCGCCAGGGAACTTGTGGACCACATGACGCTCCAGGAAAAGGCGTCGCAGCTGGTGAATCAGGCGCGCGCCATTCCGCGGCTCAAGGTCCCCGCCTATAACTGGTGGAGCGAGGCCCTGCACGGGGTCGCCGTTAACGGCACAACCGAGTTCCCGGAGCCGATCGGGCTGGCCGCAACCTTTGATGTGCCGGGGATCCATGAAATGGCGACCGATATCGCCATCGAGGGACGCGTCGTTCACGAGGAATCCGAACACGACGACAACTCGACCATCTTTCATGGCCTCGACTTCTGGGCGCCCAACATCAACATCGTTCGCGATCCGCGGTGGGGACGGGGCCAGGAGACCTACGGCGAAGACCCATTCCTAACGGCCCAGTTGGCGGTCGCCTTTGTCACCGGGATGCAGGGCGATAATTCGCAATACTACCGTGTGATCGCCACGCCCAAGCACTTCGATGCCTACAGCGGCCCCGAGCCGACGCGGCACTTTGCCGATGTGGATGTCAGCAGGCACGATCTCGAAGATACCTATCTTCCCGCATTTCGTGCGGCCATCGTGCAGGGCCATGCCGGGTCCATCATGTGCTCGTACAACGGAGTCAAAGGCGAGCCAGCCTGCGCCAACCAGTTCCTTCTGCAGCACACGTTGCGCGACGCGTGGGGATTCCAGGGCTACGTGGTCTCGGATTGCGGAGCTGTCCGGGACATCTTTGAAAATCATCACTACCGCCCCACCCAGCCGCAGGCCTCGGCGATCTCAATGGAGCGAGGCATGGACAACGAGTGCTTCGACTTCGCGACGGTGAAAGACGACCACGACTACAAACCGTACATTGAGGCCGTGCAGCAAGGTTATCTGAGCCAGAGAGCCATGGACACCGCCCTGGTGCGCCTATTCACCGCGCGGATCAAGCTCGGCATGTTCGATCCTCCAGGCGCGGATCCGTATTCCCACATCCCCGAGAACCAGCTCAACAGTCCCGCACATCGTGCCCTGGCGCTCCAGATGGCCAACGAGTCCATGGTGCTGCTGAAGAACGACGGCACGCTTCCCCTGAAGCCGGGGATCCGGAATATCGCCATTGTCGGCCCTCTTGCCGATCAGACGGCGGTCCTGCTGGGCAACTATAACGGCACCCCAACCCACACCGTCTCCATGCTGGAGGGCATGAAAGCCGAGTTCCCCAACGCGAAGATCACGTACGTTGCCGGAACCCAGTTTCTCTCCAACACCGGAAATCCCGTGCCCACATCCGCACTGACCACGCCGGCTGGCAAGCCTGGCCTGGAGGCTCAGTACACCTCGGGCGCGGGCTTCGGCCCAAAGGGAGCTCCGCTGGCCTCTCGCGTGGAAACATCCGTCGATCTGAATGGAAGCAATCTGCCCGAAAAGGTGAAGGCAGATCACCCCTTCTCTGTCAGTTGGACCGGCTTTCTTCATCCTGATCAAACGGGCGACTATCTCCTCGGCATCAAGGCCAATGGATTCGCAAGTGTCCGGCTCGGCGATGAGCCGGTGATGATGACCTACGGCGGCACCGATCTGGGCCGAGTTCACCTGGAAAAAGGGCAGCCGATGAAGCTGGATGTTACGTATGGCTATCGCTCCGGAGACAAGCCCGAAGCCCAGCTCATCTGGGCGCCCGTGAATAACGCGCCAGATCCCGATGCCATCGCCGCCGTGAAAAAAGCGGATGTCGTCATTGCCGTGGTCGGCATCACCAGCCGCTTGGAGGGCGAGGAGATGCCGGTTCATCAGCCTGGATTTCTGGGTGGTGACCGCACTGACCTCCAGCTGCCCGAGTCCGAGCAGGCGCTGGTGCAGGCCGTCGCCGCCACCGGCAAGCCGCTCGTCGTGGTCCTGATGAACGGCAGCGCTCTCGCGGTGAACTGGATCAATCAACATGCCAATGCGGTTCTGGAAGCGTGGTACTCCGGCGAGGAAGGCGGAGCCGCGATCGCAGATACGCTGAGCGGGAAGAACGATCCAGGAGGACGACTGCCGGTGACCTTCTACAAGAGCGTGAACCAGCTGCCGAATTTCCAGGACTATTCCATGAAGAACCGTACGTACCGCTATTTCGCGGGTAAGCCGCTCTATCCCTTCGGATACGGTCTGAGTTACACCACATTTGGCTACAGCAATCTGGCTCTGCCACTGCAGGACGTGGCGGCCGGCGATCCACTCACCGCGTCGGCCACGGTAACGAATACCGGTCATGTTGCGGGAGACGAGGTGGTGCAGCTCTATCTGAAGTTTCCCGACGTTGTCGGCGCGCCGCGGATTGCGCTGCGCGGGTTCCAGAGGATTCATGAGGACCCGGGCGCGAGCGAAACGGTGACGTTCCACCTGAAGCGGCGCGATCTCAGCATGGTTACCGCGGAGGGAAATCCCATTGTGCCGCAGGGCGATTACACGATTTCGATCGGCGGTGGCCAGCCCGACACCGGCGCTCCCGTTGTGACCGGTCACTTCCATGTCAACGGGCAGGTCATGCTGGCCCAGTAAAGGAGCTGGAGGCAAACTGCAGGAGGCATCAGTATTGATCTAAACGCCCACCGGCTGAAAGCCGGTGGGTTGGATTGCGACTGAAGCCGACCGAAGCGCTTCGCGCTTGGCTCCCTCCGTCGCATCAATTCCTTCAGCCGCGTCTGAAATTTCCTACGCGGCTGATTTTTTCAACCTCAGCATCGCAAAAAAGAAATGATGCTGAAAGCTCACCGGCTCAAAGCCGGTGGGTTTAAACCTGGAAGCTGGAACTAAAAAGGGATGTGTGCCTTAATTCATGCGCCATGGAGGAACTTGCAATTCGAAGGTAAATCTGTGGCAATCAGACATAGCGGCCGTGCAGTGGCTACAACAAGCTGCGTATCGGTCGTGCGAGATTGCATCCTTGGAAAAATGGAGTGAAGCGTATCTCGGCGAATTTCTGGCGATATCGAAGCGCGCAACGGGTTGACATGTAATCTATTTACCTTGAATGGTTCATATAGAGTTTCGCGGACGCACCTTGCAGCTCGAGTGTCATGGTGGAGGTGTACATTGCTCAAAGAACTGGAAGCACAGGATGCAGCTTTCCTTGGAATCTTCCTGGAATTGTGCGGAGATTATTGTTCCTCACTACCGTAGCCGAAACGAATGGCGGCCCTGATGAGCAGATAGCGGAACCCGTCCAATCCGCTGCGGATTTTTTCCGGTCCAATCTCGATGTGGCACACCGCTCCAGAGCGAGTGAGTCCTGTTACGCGGCGAACGAGTTCTTGAGTAAGAGTTGTTTTGCCAGACCCGGAGGGGCCAGCAATGAGAAAAATCGTCCCAGCCATAAGGCCTCCTTCGGCAAATGATGGTTGATACATTAAGGGCGCTCAGGGCGCGTATGGACGTGATGCTCTTGCGGAACCAAGAACCTTCTACAGGAGAGGGCAGACCCCATCTCCCTGCTCGATACCAGCTATGCGTTAGCGCCGACCACCGCGCCCGTGGTTTAAAGATCAGCCCGCCCGTTTCACCAGGTCATAGCCCATGAAGTAGGCGAGCTTCTCAACAAGCTCAGTAGCACTCTTTGGATACACGGTTCCCAAAGAGCACAGTCCAGCCTTTGGAAACAAGCGGAATCCCCCGTCCACATTCAATTCGAACTCATCACCTTTCTCATTGAACATCTTGAAACAGGGAAGATCCTGCGTTATCGCGATACAACCAAAGCCCTTGGTCTGAGCGCGACTGAACTGATATTCATACTCCGGATTCTCAAGACACGACATACATCCTCCTTAGAGATATAGTGTTCCTGCAGGATCGTAATAGGGCCCGCAATTAAGCTTCGGACAACAATCCATCCGTAAAGAAAGATGTAGCTGCTATAGCGGGGCATATTACAATCCCTTTCCTAAACAATATGTGCGGCAAAAAAGCGTCGGCGCAGTTTTCGTACGCGCCACCTGGGCATCAACCAAGTTGAGGTTGAGCAGGACGGGAAAGACTGGCTTTCGTACCAGTCGCCTGCGGAAGCAGGACGGATTGCGCGGGAGAAGTAGGGAGAGAGTCTACAAGTCCGCGCAAAACTGAAAAGTGAAACTGATTGAAATGTGTGGGCACTGAATGGAGAGGCTCAGTGCCGCGGAAACCCAAGGATGGCCAGCCAGAATGAGCATGGCTGGATGGAGGTGGGTTGGATATGCGGAGTGTTGAAACGAAGGTCGAAGCTGTCTCAGGCTGCTGGGTTGTTGCGCAAGCCGTCGCACTCTCGTAGAACCGTGGGAATGGCCAGCAATTCTTCGAGAGCCAGTTGCTTTTCCTCCCAGGCAGACCAAGAGCCGCGGGCCTTTCGAATAGGCTGGGGATCCGGCATTAACAGCCAGGAGAAGAAACGAAGAACAGCGGGGAAGAAAGACACGCTGTCGTTCTGAAGATTTCGCGCATGGGCGGGAATGCCCATAGCCGCCGGAGGTTCCGGCGGCCTGGGGTGCCCTGGCACGACCGATGAAATCCAGGTAATCGCTTCGCTTTTGCAAATGCCACACCGGGCGTTGACGGCTCGGGTGACGGTATCGCATTCTTCGCAAACGACTGCTTGATTTCGAGGGATTCCGACATAGACAGGTTCTATCGTCGGCTGTTTCTTGTGACGTGAAAGATGCATGGAACTCAACTTTCTGTCATGTGCGTGGGTATACACGGGTTATTAGGGGGTATGTTGGTTGGGTATTGAGCGCCTGCAAAACTGCGGGTGCTTGTACGGTTGCGGGGGCACAGCTTGAGGTCCTGGCGCAACGCCAGGCGCATGCTGTAGCGGAAACTTGAGAAGTGGCCGGAGCACGGTTTGCACTCCGGTCAAACAGAAAAACTATGCTGCCTTGTAAGTCTGCATCTTCACAGACGTTTCCATGTCAAACTTCAGGGCGGTAAGCTCCTCGACGGACTGCATTTCGCTGAGGCTGCGGATATTCAGTTTGTCCATGTTGGAGATGAACACATCGTCGCCTGTTTTGGCGGCCATCTCGCGGATGTTCTGGATCGTCTGCGCGGCACGCGTCATGAATTCGAGCGCGGTCGCGTTCTTGTCGCCGCTGTACTTGCCCTGTTCAAATCCTTCGCGAACCATGGTCGTGATGGACGTGAAAAGTGCCGTACCGAGCTGCGATTTCGCAACTCCAAACAACCGCTCCAGTTCTTCCTTGGTGTGGGTTTGTGGTGCGGCCGGTGCGGGAGTTGCCTGTGTCCGGTTCGATTGCGCCGGTGCGGGAGATGCAACCCTGGCCACAGGGGCCTGTTGCCGCTGCTGCGGTGGAGTTTGCTGCCGCGTACTCTGTTGCTGCGCCGCTGCTGGCGCCGGTTGCCGCTGTTGTGCCGCCTGCAGTTGCCGGACTTCTTGCTGCGACATCTGCGGTCCGCATTCTTCCAGGTATTTGGCTGGGAGGGCCCAGTTTGGCAATGGAGGAGAAAATTTCTTGCCATTCTTGTCGACGATGTTTCCGTATTGGTCCAGGTCGACCCAAGGCTTCTCGATCTTCGAGATGTAGTCTCCCAAACCGAAAAATGCGCATGTCCGTTTGAAGGCCTGTGCTTCGGCGGTGGTAAGGGCATTGTCCTCATCGGCCCATTCCTCTCCGGTCGAAGAGTGTGTGCCAAATCCGTCGATCGTGATGGTACAGGTGACCAGAAGTTTACCCGTATTCACTTTTGCGCTGCCTTTGTCGCGCGTGAGGTTAGAAAACATCGCGGTCTCACACCGAGAAGTCCATCCAGCGGTAGTGAACAGCACTGTAAGCCTCTCGCGATAGACTGCGGACTTCACGTAGGCGACAACCTCGCCTCGCTTGTCGTTGTTCTTTTGTTTGCGCAGGACGCGCCAGTGGACGTCACGCGGGTGGAATGGTTCTTTGAGTTGCGCGATGAGTGCTTCGCGCTGCTCCGGCGAAAGCTGGGGTTCCATTGGAAGTTACCTTTCTGCGGGGCCAGCAATACACTGGATCGCGCATCTGTTGGAGGCAAGAAAAAGAGGGCGACCCCGGATGTCCGGATCGCCCTTGAAGGACCGACAATCGAAGTACTTAGAACGGAATGTCCGAAGACTCAGACTCGCTGGCCTGATATTCCGCAGCGCTGCTCGACGCGCCCTGTTGTCCATTGTTGCCGTTGCCGGTTGGGCCATTCGGCGAGGACAGCAGGATGAAGTCGTTCACGACGATCTCGGTCTTGTAGCGCTTCTGCCCGGTTTCCTTGTCATCCCAGGAGGAGTTCTGCAAGCGGCCTTCGATGTGGAGCTTGCTTCCCTTCACCACATACTTCTCGATGATTTCGGCAGCTTTGCCGTAGGCAACGAGGTTGTGCCAGTCGGTACGCTCTTGCGAAGTGCCGCTCTTGTCCTTGAACTTTTCGCTGGTGGCCAGCGAGAAATTCGCGACGGTGGTTCCGCCAGATGTGTGTCTGACCTCGGGCGCCTTGCCGGTATTGCCGATTAAAGCCACGTAATTATGTGATTTTGCCATGATGATGTTCCATTGTTGACGGTCACAATTCTCTGCGACCCTCAACAAGTTTTCCTTTCTGATTGTGTTTGGGTTTGTATTGCACTCGGATCGCCGTTCGTGGTGCCGCGGCGAAAACTTGCGTGGCCAGGCAAACCCGGCCACAAAGAATTTATTGATCGATCAGGTTGCCGGTACGCTCCCAGATGTGCTGGAAGTTGCTCTCGAACCCCTGGACGCTTTGAGGGTCCTTGGTCAACAGGAGCGTGTTGTCCTGCTCGAGTTCGCCGGACCGCGACCAGTTGGCGGAACCTTCTCGAAGCATGTTCCCATCGGACCAGCCTTTGATGTGCATGAGCACTCGGCTGTTCTTCACGCGGATGGAGATGTTCGGATTGCCGCGAAACATGTCCAGGACATACGGCTCCCGGCGTTGCTCTTGTGCGAATTGCTCATCGTCGCGGTAAATCTCGACCTTCACGCCGCGATTGGCGGCGGTGACCACGGCGCGCGCGATCTGCACGTCGGTAAACGCATACATCGCGATGTCGAGATGGTTGCCCGAGGTCTGTTCGATCAGCCGGGCATCGATATGTTCCAGGTCCTCGGCGGGCGCATAGTGGATGGCCGCTCCTTGCGCCGGAACACTGACTGGAATGTTCAGCAGTCTGTGGCTGTAAGAAGAAACGCTACGGAGGGTGCTGGCGGTGGAGAACGAGCGGCTGTCGAGATAGGCGCTGCGACGATACGACCCGAAATTGCCGCTGCAACCTCGGATGCCCATCCACATCACTGCGCACAGGATGCTGGCGGTGAGATATCTGGCGATGTAACGGATCAAGGGACTGCCTCCATGTTGGAATCCAGTGGAACATTGCTGGGAAAGGCGTATGGCTCTTTCTTCTTCCTGTTTTTCGATCCTTTTTGCGGCTGGCCTTCGGTCGAGGTGGAAGAGGATGCCGGTTTGGGAACTGGTTGCGGTACTGGAACGGGAAGTTGTATCGAAGGCAGCTTTTCAAAGTGTGTATGCACGCAGGCTGCGCACCTCGTGCCGGCGAGGGCGCACGCGATGTAAGCCTTCAGATACTCTGGAATGTCGACCGCTTCCCCAGCCCGGTCCAGGAAAAGCAGGTCGCCGTTCTTCTGGATATGTCCCCAATGTCCCAGCAGAAGGTTCCGGCGAATGTGGGCCGGCCGCTTCCCTTCACTGGCCTCGCCCTTGGTCGGGCCAACGGAGTGGTGCGAGATCAAGAGATGGCAGTTGGGGCCGTAGCGAAAGAGTTCAAAGCGAATCAAACTACTGGCAAAGAGCAGCCGGTGGCCGCTATTGGGTTGCAGGGTCTGGTTCTGGAAGGAGAGGGCCAACCCGTCCGCTCCAACGCCGGCGAACCCAACATAATGGCCAATCGCAGCTGTGCCGCCTCCGGATTCTTCCGCCCTCAGGACCCACCGTTGACTTTTTCGCTGGTAGGCGAGTGAGACGGTGCTATGGGCTTGGATGGATCCCGCACTCAGAGCGGACAACTCTTTGGGGGAGAGTGGTAGACCGAGACCTGGGGAGAAGGACGGATTCGGATTGGCCATTGTGCGGGAACTCCTTGTTACTGTCGGCGATATTTGTTGCGGTCATACGGCGGAGGAGGAAAGCCAAGCGCCGCCCAGACTTCATCGGTCGTACATCCGGGGTTTCGCCAGCACTTGAAGTAGTTCTCTTTGTCTTTCAGGTTGCATACAGCCAGGTTGTCGCCGTGCCGATCATGACCTTTCAGGACACACGACGGGCATTGGAAGAAATCGTTGGAACCGGACGTAAACTTCTTGGCCCCAAGGAAATCGCGGATCCACTTCCTCCGCTCCCCTGTTGGGGACGGATGATAGATGTAGTTGGGTGGTGGCGCCGGTCGTTCCTCGGGCGGTGGCTCGACGAAATCGGGCATAGTGAGGCCTCGGGAAAGAATCATAAGACGCTCTTTGGTCAGCTTGGGAGTTCTCCGAAGCAATTCAAACTGGGCCTCCAGGTTTGGAGCGGCCTCGTTGAACCAATAGCGTTTGCCGGACTTCAGTTGGATTCCGAACGGCGCGCGAACACCGTTCCCAAATCGGCCAGGTTCGATTCCATTTTGCCGTGGAAAGATCTCGATCCCGTCTTTCTCCGGTTCGCCCGGTCCAAGCGCCTTGTAAATCTTGACAGGCACTCCGAGTGAAATCGCGAGGTTGTAGGCATAGAGCCTGCACTCTCGCGCCGGCAGCGGCTCCGCTCCGAAGATCCAGAGATGGGCGCCGCGGCGGGAATGTTCAATGAGGGCGTGGACTCCCTCATTTTCAAGATCGGACTTCATCCGCGTGAGGTCCTTAAAGGCCTGATCGCGATCGTAATCCGCGTCGATGGCGATCCACTTACAGCACTGGTTCGCCGGATTGATGGCATACAGGCTGAGGGTGATATCGCCTTGAATGTGGCGTTTGACATGGAACGGCTGCAAGTCCACAGTCTTGGTTTTCGTTCTATCTGTGTACTGCAGCGTGTAGTAACCGTCGGGTTTCTGGCGCATGAAGGCGCGCCGGTTGACAAACAGCCGCTCGAAATCCGCGGCCATTCGGTCGGTGACGCCGGTAAGTTTTTCGGACTCGATCGACGGGGTGGGTTTCCAAGCGGGAATCGATGCTGTTGTGGCCATGACGCGCCTCCTTTCTTTTCATAGTCAGTGTACGCCAATACTCGGTATATGCGCTATACCATTATTGCCGGTGGAAGGATGACAGGGGGGACAATCCCCTGCGGATTCTGGAGATGTTGGTTGTGGGTACGATTGCGGTTTCGCCCGCCACGGTGGCGCCGGTGGCTCACGAAGACTGGTTTCTCGCTCCTGCCGGCTCCACCTGCCGCAAACCGCGTTTGCTGCTGTACGGTTGTCGGTTGCAGCAGGTTGTCGAACTCGGACGCGCTGAAGTCTTCCTCCCTTCCAGCAATTGCGAGCCAGAAGATGTATTTGGAACGGTCGTCATACAGGTAGATTCCACCGGTATTCGGACGTCCTGGGACCGATGCCAGCAGGAGCCATCCATTCGGTGCTTCTACGAAGCGATCCACGGTGCATTCTGCTGTCTGCTGGAATGCCACCATGACTTGCAGATGGCTGCTTTTGCGCCCCACTCCTTTGAGCTCAGTGGCGCGGAACATGGGACGAAACTCGATACGAGGGCTACGACGGGTGCGTGTTTTCATGGTGTAACCTTCCTCTCCTGAAAGGGGTTGAACTACGACAAAAGCGGTACGGACCTCCGGGACGGAGGCCGCAAAGTGAGGACAATGAACTGGATACCGTGCTCAACTGTCATGCTGAAAAATGCCGGTGACGGGTTGTGGCCCGCCACCAGGCGAAAGGACAGCAATGAGGTAGGGACAGGAGTTACGGAGGAATCTTGAGAATGAAAAGGCTTGAGAATCTTCGCTGTTTCTTCTACTCTCGCGGTAGGGGGGAAGACTCCGATGGCGACACAGCTTGTAGGCGATCTATCGCGGACAATTCGCCCGTTCTGGTGCCGGTGCGGTAGCCCCGATATTTACAAGAAAGGGTTGTGTAGCCGGTGTTACGCAAGCGAACGGCACAGCCAGGAGAACTACGATGGACTTCGGGAAGGCGTGCTGGAGCGCGATGGTCGGATGTGCCGGGTATGTTTTCGCCGGGAAGACGGCCCTCGTTCGTTGGCGGTCCATCATAGGAAGCCCGGGATTTCCCGATCGCAGGACCTGATCACGTTATGTCTTGCGCATCACGCCATCGTGACGTGTACGAGATTCATGCGGTTTGCGTCCTCGGAGCTGTTGCGTCAACTCTGGCGAGAACAGCATCCCAAAGCTCCCGAACAGTTTGAGCTGCCCTTCGTTGAATGCAGGGACAACCAGGTACTGTCGATACGCTGAAAGCCAGAGGGAGGAATCGATGGAACGGGAACGATATGAAATCGAGCCGCGCCCAGCAGAACTCGGTGGCGGCTGGCGGCTGCACTTCATTGGACGGGACATGGAGACAGGCGAAGAGGGTGAAGTGGACAGCGGGGTTGTCCCGGTAGAAATCGGCAAGAACGAGAAAGCTGCCTATGCCGATGCCATGTGGGTAGGCGAGGAATGGCTTGCGGCCAAGTCATCCTTATTGGACAACTTGGCCTGAGAAAATCGACACAGGTTATTAGATGGACATGGGGGTAAGGTATTGGGCATCCGCGAAGCGGGCGCCTTTACTGTGAACGTAGAACAGAGTTGAGAACCAGCATGCATGCCAGTTCCCTTCTCCAGCGAAAACTTGAAAGGCGCGGGACCTCGTACCGACAGTCCCTCTGCAAAGATATGGTCAGAACGACAACGCGCGGCGAATGTTCTGCTCGTTCGCAATCATCGAGCGCAAGACAAAATCCTGTCCTGGCAGCCCGTCGTTCGTTGGTTTTCCGGGGTACGTTTCAGCCTTCGTCATCGTGTTTTCCAGGCTGGGCATGCAGCTGCCAACCAAAGCATTCTGCTGGCGGTTGTATCTGTTCCAAAAACCGGATGTACTTCCTTTGCGCATACGCATGACAAACTCTCCTTTGTTGAACTGCGTGAAAAAACAAAAAGGCCACGCATCAAAGCGTGGCCACTGAGACTGCTCAATTGAATTCGTGGCAGGATTCCGTACCTGCCTCAAGACCTCCGGGGTCTCGACGTTTGCATGGATCGCAAACACCCATGCGGTGAAAACTGCGGCGACTGGGTCGCTATATCAAAGGGTGGGCGTGTTTGCGGCACACGCCTCGAAGCCGTTAATTGCGGGACAGATGCAGGGCCTTCTCCACATCGTCTGAAGATTTTCCCTGGACCGTGATCTTGCCGGTGTTGAAGATGTTGACGACGGTCCCTTGGGCCAGACGCAGTTGTTTCCCATGAGGGATTTCCTTCTCAACTGTGCACAGAAACCCCGCACTGGACAGCATTTGTTTCACTTCATCGGTCAGAATCATGACAATTTCCTCTCCTGAAAGAAATGTGTTCGTTGCCTCTGCATCTGTTCGGCATACGGCTGGGTGTTGCCACGCATCCGCGTAGTGCGGATTCCCGTATTGCTCATGCTCTCGAAAACTTTACGGGGAACGCTCACGCATTCCCCATCAAGTTGTCAGACGACCCCTGGCAGGCCGTACACCGAAACAACGCCGGGGCCCTTCATTTGTCCCCAACTTCGATGTACATCCCTGTTGTTCCATTCGCGCCGGACAGGCCCACATGGGCGTCTCGTAAAAACTTGGAATGGCAATTCAAAGACCAACAAAAAGGGCCTGCTCTCGCAGACCCTTCAAAAACAATCTGAATTGCCGGTTATGCTAATTCGAACTGAATATCGATCTCGGTTGTTACCGGCACAGGCGCGCCGTTCTTCGTGGCGGGCTTGAACTGGATCCGCTTGGCCGCTTTCTCGGCTTGTTCATCCAATCCATGACCAAGACCTTGCACGATGCGCACAATCTCAACCGTGCCGTTCGTTGCGAATGTGACTTCAAGGACCACATTGCCCTGGACCCTCAGCTTTTTTGCCTCATCTGTATATTGAGGGATCGGTTTATTGGTCACGATCACCGGGGTCTCTCGCGCGACTGCAACCACTGGCGCAGTCGAAGGCTTTACGGTCGGGGCGGAGAATTCTACATTCTTTATCTGTCCCTGCACCTTGATTGGACTGTTCACTGCCCCACCGCCAAATCCAGAGGATGTAACGCGGCCGATTTGGCCCCTCGCTTCCCCGCCCTGCATGGAACCGAACACGGAACCGGCGGGCGCGACGTGAGCAGAATTCGCAGCATTCGGATTGACCTGGGAAACTCCAAAGCGGACTGCGGCGATATCTGCGTGACTTGAAGTCGTCGCCGCCTTCGCGGTGTCGAAGGCATTCGTCAATTTCGGTTGCGGGGCCAGATGCACCGCCGGCACGCTTTGGTGTTCAATGACCGGAACTGGTGCAGGCATGTCGACTTTTACTATCCGTGGGGCCGGGGGTTCTGCCTGCCGGACAGGCATGGCAATGGCGGACGGCTCGATCTTCAATATAGGGATGTCCCTTGGGGCCGCGAGATGAACAGGAGGTACAGCGGCAGGGACCCGAGGGGGAGCTGCGGGAAATACAAGCTCCGTATATTCGAAGTGCTTTTGCACCACCTGGTGCGCCATGTGGCTCAAAACCAGGGCTGCAACCAAAAGGGTCAGATTGACGGCGGCGCTTAGTGCGATCGAGCGGGGGTCTTGTTTTTGTGTGGGGAGCGATGCGAAGGAAATGGACGGGGAATGCTGCACAACGTGACCTCCTGCCCGGCAATACCACGGGCCTGAGACCGATCTTATCGTATTCCCGATATTGCTGCAATACCATTTCCGGACTCGTTCTGGGTATATAAAGGCGCTTCGATAATTCTGCGCTTCGGTTGCATCTCGATGATCCTCGGTTCGCGTATTTTGGCGAAATCGTATTGCTGCTGCAGCTTGGGGTCCGGTTTACGCAGGTTGACCAGCGCCCAAATCAGCGGACCAACAAACGCAAGAATAATGGCACCTGCAACCAGCTTATCCACGATATATCCAAGTAGGGATGTTGTCATTTCCCACCTCCTGCCCGGAAATCTCACGGGCCTGAGACTGATTTTACCGTGTCCCCGCTATTGCGGCAATACCTTTTCCAGATTCGGTCTGTATATATATAGGTGCTTCGATAATTCTGCGTTTCGGTTGCATCTCGATGATCCGTGGCGTATGCACCTTGGAAACGTCTGGACTATTGGAATTCAGAGGCAAGGCTGGGGCAATGAGAGCAGGCTTTTTTACCTGAATTCTCTATTGCCCCACGGTCTCAATTCATATCGTGTATATTCACGACGCAATTCATTGTGCGTCTCTCTTACCCGGAAACCTGGCTGGCCCTCTTGTCTTTTTCGACTAAATAGCGCAAGTAGGCGGCATCGGCTTCAGTCCACATGGAAAAGAACTGCTTCTGGTGGAATTCCAAAGTCGATTCCTCATATGTCCCTTCAGAATTCAGCCGGATGTACCGCCCATTGGAAAATGTAATTTTCACGGTGATCGGCGCCGGAAGCTTGAACTCGTAGTGGCAGTTGAGGTCGTCGTTGGATTGATACGAAAGGAAAATCGTTTCGCATGGACGGGTATCGGGACGAAAGAACTTGGCGACGGCCTGCTGCCGGCGCTGGAAGATCGAGACAAATGAATCGAACGGAAAACGCATGACAACTCTCTCCTTATTTAAAGATGGAACCGGCCTCAGGGCCAGTGGTTGAAATTCTGGCTGGGCAAGATGGCAAGTCATGCCCCAATTGAATAGCGCAGCCACCGTGACCCAATCTCAGGGCCGCGATGTTGAGAGATTCAAGTTCGTTTCATTGCGCGGCGTGAATTACGCGACCGTCTTCTTGGGTGAATTGACGGCCACGATCCGCAAAACAAGACCTACTGTATTTGGCAGAGAGGACTCCTGAATTGCAGCCGCCCTCTCATGTCTCAGGTTGGTGGATGCGGCAACCAGAAAATTCTGGCTGTTGCGATATCTTTTCGCAAAGGATGCTGATGTTCCGGGACGCATACGCATGATAATTCTCCTTGGTTGAAAAACAAGTGATAGCGAGCGGCCGGGAATCCCGGTCGCAGGGACAAAATCAAAATGAATGGGAATGCGAGGAAAGGCGGACGCCCCCCTCAGTGCTTCAAAGCGGGCAGACCGTGGCTGAAGGAATTGAATATCGGGTAATGGTGGTCCAATATCTGGTCTTCCTCGTCGGCGAGCGTGGAAAGCTCCCGAACGATATTGGCCCCACGTGAACAATGCAGATCCAGCAATTTGAAAAGCTGGGCCTGCAATTCTTGCCGTCTGTGACGAATGTCCTGAATTCGCATATCGTCTCTCCTTGTGGCGATGTAATTGTGGCGCGCCCGCCCCCCTAAATACTCATCCCGAGCATTTTCGATTTACACAGGCGTGCAATTCCGTGGCAGGCGATGTCGGGGGCTGGATGAAGGGAAAGAAATGAACGTGCAGGGGATGCGCTATTGCTGAGGTCCAGTTACGGCTAAAGATTTCTTTATCTCGAATGATCGTCTTCTTCCGGGATGACCCACTGGGCAATGAAATAAACGATCTCTGTAATTGGGAAGAACACAATTCCAAACATCAAGAAAACAATCCGCATGGCCTTCAGGTTCCAGCCGTGGCGAATTGCAATGGCGGCACACACCCCGCTAATCACGCGTTGGGCACGCGGCCGGCACATCGGCTTCAATTGAGAATTCTTGGCAGACATGATGTTTCTTTTGTGCGATGGTCTCGCTAATAGTGCTGCTTAAATAACTGGAGAATTAAAGCTCATATCCCCGGGTCGCAGCGGCGATGCATTCGGCTCAATCGAGACTGACCGCATCACGACAATTCGAGAATGCAGGCTCAACCGATCTGGTCAGCGGTGCGAGGAGTTGAAAGCTCATATCCCCGGGTCGCAGTGGCAATGAAGCTGACTCAATCGAGACGGAACGCATCACGACAATTTGAGAATGCAGGCTCAACCGACCTGGTCAGCGGTGCGAGGAATTGAAAGCTCATATCCCCGGGTCGCAGTGGCAATGAAGCTGACTCAATCGAGACTGACCGCATCACGACAATTTGAGAATGCAGGCTCAATCGAGACGGGTCAACGGTGCGAGGATTTGAAGCTCATATCCCCGGGTCGCAGCGGCAAGAAAGCCAGATCAATTGAGACTGACCGCATCACGACAATTTGAGAATGCTGGCTCAATCGAGACAGGTCAACGGTGCGAGGATTTGAAACTCATATCCCCGGGTCGCAGTGGTAATGAAGCCGGATCAATTGAGACTGACCGCATCACGACAATTTGAGAATGCTGGCTCAATCGAGACGGGTCAACGGTGCGAGGATTTGAGGGGGCAAAACATGATATTTTAAGGGGTAGTCAATTGGAAGCTGCTGAATCTACGAACGATATAGACGTTCACGTTGGGAGTGCGTCCAGTATTGGGTGGTGGAGTGTGACGCAGTTGTGTCCGGTAGTAATGTAGGCATTGTTGGGGGGATGTTCGGTGAGTTGGTTAGAGTCTTGGCTAGGGACAGTCTATTGCTTGTCGGGTGTACCATCGATCCGGTACACCCGCTCTTCTATAGTTACAATATTTCAGTAAGCTTTTGGAAAGTTACTGAATGGATTTCCTGTTTCTGGCGCAACAACATATTCATCTTTGAGCCATCCCGCAGAAAGTCGGTGTACGCCCCAAAACAGACATGACAGGCTCGTGAATCCATCTTGGTGCTCAGTAAATTTGCTATACCCGTTGATCCGCAGAAATATACCACGAGCCGAACAAAGCGCTCTTGATTCAACGCGGCACTAATGTCCCGATAACGCTCACCGGATTTTAATGTCGCCTCATATTCTATGGCCAGGTTGAGCGGAGGTTTATTTAATGATGATCTGTCAATCGTGACAAAAGCATCATAATCTTTAGCCAAAGGTGTGGCCAAAGTCATGTTGTAAGAACGGAGAACACGATCGCACATGTAGGCCTGGACCTTAAAACTGTGATCGAATTGAAACATAATTTCGTTCAAGGTAAGAAAATGATGGGCCTGCTTGGGACTCGCAAGGTGTTCAGAGTCCGAACCGACACTTGTAAGGCCTTTGCCGAAAACCTCCAGAACAACAAGCCCTTCCCGAGTAATCGAATAAACAGGACTCTTAAATGGAAATACCTCCTCAGACAGTTTATTAACCAGCTTTGCCTTCAGCAGGCGAGCAAACCGCCAATTAAAGGTTGAGCGTGACTTTGCAATGTCGCGTTTTTTACAGAGTAATTCTAGTTGCGACTTTGTAATAAACGTTGTGTCACGCACGATCTCGAGAATGTCGGAATCCTGTGCTTGGTTGATGTGCGGATCATTTACATAGGATGGCTTCTTAACACGATTTTGCACGGGTTGTTCAGTGGCAAGTTCTGGCATACAACCTCCCATATTCCTAATGATGTTGAAATGCGTCCGCCGACCGGCATCAGTAAAAGAAACTCCTGACATCCATTCCGCGCACTAAATGAGACCAGGCGTACATCACTGGACCTCCATCTACCTCGAAAGTCAATCATTCCGTGAATTCTGCTTTGGAAAGCAAAAAGCACGAAGGTTGGGGTGGAGCGATCATCGACGGGACGGTCAAGCAGCAATCGGTTTGTGTTCCGATATTGATGTATCCCCGACGACGCGAAGAGACGCCCGGTAAGATCCATGGACGTCGAAGAAAGCGGAAACGAATTGCAATTGAGCCGCACAAACCCTTTGATGACCCAATTCCGCAAATATCTGCTGCCGACTTGAAAGCCGGTCGTATTGAAAACGGCGGCGCGCCGGCGCGAATATTCGCCGTTGCGATCGTCCGTCGTAAATCTGTTCCACCACACAGTCCCGAATCCAAGGCAATGGACAATCATCCCTTATAGCTCCGGAATTTTGTTCCTGTTGGAGGACACCGCCAAAGCGTCTTCTAGCTCGTTGATACGAAGATTTTTGTTCTGCAGCCGCGCCTGCAGTGTTTCAATCTGGCGCCGCTTGGCCTCGAGCTCTTCCTCCACGCTAATATCGTCGTCGGATTGAGAAGCGTCTGGAACTTCAGCTTCTGGACTTGAGAATTCTCCGACATGACCCGACGTAGTCAACGGGAGTGACGGTTTTACTTTAGTAAGTGCCTCTATCGGAATCTTCGACGAAGATAAAGTTTTATCTGCGTCAGTCGCTGCATGCTCTTCGTCCTGCTGTGGATCTCTTGCAGATGGGGTCGATGTAGTTTGTCTATTTAGAATATTGACTGGAACAGTCGACGTAATATTCGGCGTAGGAGAACTAGAGGTTTGCTCATTGTCAGGGGTGCCATCCCGCACTAATGCATCGAGTCGGTCTTCCGTTTTTTCGACCAGGCGGTTGTACGTGTAGATGGTCTCGTAGGCTTTATTTCTGGCATTGACATACTGGTTGTAAAGTTGCGCGACGGCATCCCCGGCAATGACCAGCCGGACTCTACGTTCTTCACGGAGCTCAGAGACCCAAAGAGCGAAAAGTATCAAAACCATAGTTTCGACGCCGCACACATAAAAATAGGTATTCTCAATGGTCTCCTGGGCCACCGCGATGTGCCACTGCGCGAGGAGGCCGCCCCAATCGTGATTGCATGGATTGACGTGGCCGGTCGCGGCATCCAGGGCGCCTGACCATGATTGTTTTTGCGCATTGGGACCGGCGGCGGGATCGTAATTTTGGCGTGCTGGATCGTAATTCGACGCCGAGTATGTTCTGGTTCGAGAATCTTGGAGCGGCTGCTGTCCCTGGGCATACCCGTTCTGTGCGGGAGCGCTATACCTCCCCAAAGCCCGTTGTTGTTGCTCGTATCTTTGTTCATCTTCCATCTGTATGGTCCGCTGATAGCGGGCATACATGTCCGCCTGCGCTTGAGCGCCTCGGGCCTCCTCGATTTGGTCTGGAGTAAGCTGGTCTTCTGTTGCCGAGGAACTTTGGGCAGCAGTGGGGCTTTCTCCAGTCGTGGCACTTTGGACAGTTGTGGAACTTTGGGCAGTTGCACTCTGTTGGGCCACGGCGCACAACGGTCCGCCGAGAAAAATGAAACACAAGGCCATCGTAAGAATTGTTTTGGTTTGCATTAGATACCTCCTCTGCGTTTATTGCGTCCGCGGTCTTGCCGGGCAGATTCCAATTGGGGCTCGGAAAACCGCAAATTCAGTCCATTCGATTCCCACTTCGGGGTCTTGAGAATGGGATAAAGGCTGGCGGGGGATGCATCGGTAAAATGGCTGAGGCCGCGGCGGATGTGAAGAAATTGGTGTATTTTCCCCGCCTGATGGTCGCTCATCAGGAATTCCATCTGGCCGGTCGGCATGGTCTTGATGTGAAAGTCCTGCGCGCGCGTATCGACGACTTCCGACTGCGTGCCGGTGTCGCCGACCTTGATGTCGGCGTTGAACATGCCGGTCGTCTCGATTTTCATGCTCTTCCGAAACTTGGTGAACTTGGCCGATTCATTCAGGAAGTTTTGGACGGTCTTTTCTTCGGAAGTCCGGAGAATGAATTTGGTGTTGGCGGAACTGCCTACGTTGTCTTGAAACGACTGGCTCACCTCCGCCAATTGCGGCAAGTTTTGCATCGAGGTGAGGAACCCGACATTCGCGCCGCGGGCCTGGTTGATGATGGTTGCGAAATTGGCATAGGCGAAGGGAGCAAACTCATCCATGAAGACGCTGACAAACGGATAGACCTGCCCCGAGGTGTACCCGGCATAGCGCTTGCCAATCATGAGCTGCAGATTCTGCAGCAGGATTCTTCCCAGGGCGATGGTCGACTTCGACTCCACGTTCGTATTCAGCGAAACAATCAGGATGAGGTTCTTGTCGATCACGTCGTCGAGCGAGAGGAGATTGTCGTAAGGCCCTGTGATGAGGGCAAGGTCCTCGCCCATGAAGCTCATCATATTGTTGATCAAACCCTGGATCTTGGAAATCCTGTCCGGCTCGTTGAAGGTATTGAGCAGGTTGAAAATGCTCATTTCGAGGGTAAGGACCTGCTGCTTGGTCGCGATTCCTGGGCGCCGTACACGTTCCCGCGCCATCTGCATAAGGCGCTGGAGGACATTCACGTCGTACGCGGCGACCAGGACATCGTAGAAATTGAAGCGCTGCCCAGTGTGGTACAAGACCCGCGCGATGTTTTCCAGGTATGTGCGCTGGTGTTCATCGAAAAACGAGTCGGAGGACTTGCCCCGGTTGAACGAATCGAAGACGAAGGAGACGTGCTGGTCGATCCGGTCTGACGGAGCGGAGAACGGGTTGTAGCTGACCGACGTTTCAGAGTGCGTAGGATCGAGCACCCGGACGTCGTTCATGCGGCCGATGGAATCGATGTAGGCGAGGAGCTGGTTGACGACCTTCTTCTCCCCTTTGCCGTCGATGAAGATCACCGGGCCGCCACGGGCCACGTCCTGCTGGAAGATCCCTTTCAGCAGTTCGGTTTTTCCGGACCCAGTCGACCCGATGGCCGTGCTTTGCATGCTTCGGATTTCGTTCTTCCAATAAAACGGCTTTCCCAGCTCGTCGTAGCCAAGCAATACGGAGTCCTGGCCGGCGGCCTCCTGAAGGTATTTCTCTTCGTCTTGCAGGGACACGCGGATGCGGGGTTTGGGCCACATGTCCGCCAACCGTTCCTTGCGGTGCAAGCGATAACGGATGATCTGGAAGATGTAGAGCATGGCCAACACGCCATAGATCGTCGCTTCGGTCACTTCCCGGGCGGTAACATACAACCGGTCATGCACGAACCAAACGAGAACGCCGACCAAGGCCAAAAAAAGAAACGCTCCGAAGAGGAGCGCTTCCTGCTCCACTGCCGATTGCTTTGGATCATCCGCCACGAAACACCTCCGTTTGTTTGTTTTCTTTTGCCGCGAAACTTTGAAACCTTAAATGTTTTCGCTTGCCGCGAAACTTTGAAACCTATCGTCAGATCCGTTTCAGATGGAAATATGCAAACACTGCGATTGCCGCCGCCACGAAAATCGCGGCATACAAAAACAACGGATGGATTGCCGCGAGGGGCCTCTCCCTACTCTTGACGTCCGGGCACATCGGGTCGTGGATGGCCCAAACCAGCCGCTCTTTCAGGCCCCCGGCATGTCTTTCCTTGAAGCATCGTTGAAGGATTTCGGCGCCCTGTTTCCGGTCGATAAAGTCGCACTGTTTTTCCTGTTGTTTTCCCTCGCCGGGAAACTCTGAGCCGCTAACGCTGGGGATCAAGTCGGACATGTTGTTACCTCCTAAAAAATAGCGATGGCTCGGACCATGTTGCCAGCGTTGTCTGGGAATCTGAATTGGTACATCCCCGGAGTGACGTCAGGCTTGTCGATCGCCATGACCCATTGCATCGATTCCCCGGGCTGCATGTCGTGCTTGACCAGGGTGGAGCCGTGGGTAAAAAGCGCGCGTTCGCCATAGAGCCGAAAGCGTTCAAACGTATGCTGGCCGATCTGGCGATCCACCATGTCATACGCCAGGTTGGCGCCGAAGGCCGGATCGATCTTCGATACCACGGGGGTCTGAATGCGGTAGGCATGTCCGCCTTTATTGCGGGCCTGCAGGCGCACGTAATAGTTATGGGCATCCTCGCTGACATTGACGATGTGGACCTGGACATCCTGATGCTTGTCGCTCAAGTCATGCGCGCGAATGGGCGTGGTCGTCATGAGAATGGCGCCCAACAGTCCGTCCCGTTCCCGCTGCAGTTCTTCGGCGGAAGGGCCAGGAGCTGGAGGCGGCAAGGGAGGATAGATTTCGCGGACCATATAGGACATCTTGGCCGGGTCGCCGGCGGGCAGGATTTCGTAGGTAAGGTTGCTGTGTCCGGTAAAGACGAACAGGTCCGTGTCCACGCCTTCTTTCAAGGGTTCGATGAGGACCTGGTTCCCGTTCCATTCCATCTGGACCATGTCGCTGCCAATGGCGGCCGAACGGACAGGTCCCGGCAGGGAGATGATCGAAATATGGTGCAGGGCCGTGGCGATTTTTTCCACTTGGCCGGCGGCAATCGTATGGGTTGTGACCGTTTGCGCCTGCATGTGGACAGCGGGGACGCCGGCGAGACCGGCACAGAGAGAAAAGACCAGGTAGAGTTTCCGCATAATACCTCGTTGTGACATCGATTCGGGAGGGAGGAAGGCTTGCGCCTTCCCCCTGTCCCCTACCATTTGGTGGGCTTGGGCCCACTCGTCATTTATGCAGCAACTTCGAGTGTTGTGCCCGCTGCTGGCGGCACTTCGCTGGACATTTGCTGTACTTGTTGCATCGGTTCGGTAAAAGCCCTGACCTTATGGTTCTTCGGGTCGCTCTCGTCCAGATAAAATGTCGGGACCAAAGATCCGTCCACTTTGCTCACACAGTAAAAGCGGTTGCCTTTTACGATCATGTGAGAGACAGGAACGCCGTCCTGAAGCATATGCCGCGCAATCGGAGGAACAGTCGTGCGAATTCCTCCGGTCCGCTCCGCGGTCATGTCCACAAATTCCTGTGGGAAGGTGTGGAACATAAGTGAACCTGTACCATGGCCTTTCGATATGACAGTATTGAGGGCCTGGCACCATTGACGGCGCGTCGACTCCTCTTTGCCTGCCGCCCAAAGACCGAAGATCGCCTGAAGGTTCGACATCTGCTCCTTCATGCGTTCTTCCGCGTCCCTGACAACCGCCTTTTGCTTGCGCAGTTGTTTCCGAACGGCCTTGAGCTCATCTTGCGAGTCTCCGGATTCCTTCAGCGCGATTACCTTTTCTGTCAGCACTTTCACTTGGAGCTTTTGCCCCTTGAGAGTGTCCAACAGCCAGGAGCAACCGCTTCCGTAGGCCCGGTGGACCGTTTTACATTCGAGCAGCATTTCGCCATTGGGCGGGTGGCCCGTGATGAGGCCGGAGAACTGGTGGATCTGGAGCGGTGTTCCAACCACATCCTCCAGTACGGCACGCAGGGTGTTGTACATCCAACCCACTTTATCTGTCGGCAAAATCTCCAGATAGAGCGGCAAGTCGTCAATCGTCTCGCAGTCTTTCAACGCGAGCCATGGGGCGCTATATCCAATCTTGGCGCGGATGTCCTGGAGTACCTTGGCATCCGACCGCACTCCATGCTTGAGCGAATCGATTTCGAGTTGCAACTGCTCGACCAGCTCATAGACAAGTTCATCCAGTCCTGCGGCAATCGCGCTTGACATCAGATTGGTGATCTCCCCAATCTTGTTGCCGAGCGTGTTCCAGGCCACATCCACCATGTTGAACATGGGAGACTTTGCCCTTTCCCTCTTGGCCTTGACGATCGTGAACGCGCTCGAGAACGAAAAACGCGATTCGACGAACATTGGATAGAGGGCCTCATCGACCACGCAGATTTGATCGAAGTCGTAATCTCCACCGTTCTTCTTCGCCTCTTTCGAGTGAAGAGTGTAGGTGGCCGACAGCATCAACTGCTCTTGGGCGATTCTGGCCGCGAGTTCGGGAGAAAGCCCTTGCCCGACCAGAAGATCGACCGTCATTTCACGATTGCAATTGGTCATCGGAAGCAGATCTTCCCGCATGCGTACTGGATACCGCACACACAAGGACCGCTTCGATTCGAGGGACGTGATCGCCATGCGCATCGGCAACCAATCGGAACCTGTGTAGAGGTTTCCGTTATCGAGAACAAGGTAGCCATCGTCCGCAAGCGCAAACGCCGGCAGTTGAACGCCTCCGCCTGTAAGCAGCCGATGGGCCCATTTCGCCATCAGCTTCTTCAGCTTTTTGTTGATGTACGGGTGCGAAGCAGCCTCACCCGATCCATCGGCAAGCAGCATCGCCTCGACCGGGCGCTGATATTCCAGCGTCGGATCGAACGCAGGCAGGTCCGATTCCTCGTTGTAGATTCCATCCATCTCCTCGATGGCAGGCTGTGAAACCTTGCCTACCATCTCGACGAGCTTGCGATGATTGGGGCTATGCCAGGCATCCCGCAATTCTTCGAGCATCTTGATCGCCATAGGAGTGATTTCCTGTTCGATCACCTCCCTGGTTGCAAATTGCACAACCGTATAGGAAGAGCCGAACGTGAGTTTCCGCGATAATTCGCGGATTCCCAGGACGATCTTCCCGGCAGTCAGACGATCCCCAAATGCGTTCATGTCCCACGACGCAAACTTCGACGCGGGCTTGACGCTGGACTCCGGAATGATAATGTCGGCGCCGATAAAGGCGGCAACATCATCGCCCATCACCTTGAATGAACCTTTGGCTTGTTTGTCGCCAAAGGCCAAACGGAACTGGTAGAAAGCGCCACTCGGGAGGTCCAGCTTCCTGAATGTGCTTTCCGCAATCCAACCACGGCAGTCGTTTGTCCCCAATTGGTTGTCGGGAACGACCAGGACCCGCGCATCGTCGACTTCGATAATGACGCGGCAATTGCTGGTCAGAATGCCAAAGTAGGTGATGGCCGCTTCCGGCCATTTCTGGTAGCGTGTGGCCAAGTCGGGAGCGTACTCCTTGCTGGCGTAATAGTATTTTCCGTTTTTCGCGGAGCCGGACGCACCTACCATCTGGTAGTCGGTTCCTTTGTGCTTGATATCTCTGAGCTTGTCCTTGACGACTTCCTGCTCGTCGATCTCAAGTGCTTCGCCTGCGGGGATGCTTACCAGCGCGACCTTGATTCCCGGATAAATGTGGCCCAGGAGCGTCGTTGCAAGCCAGTTCTGAGAGGCCAATTGATTGCGCCGCTCGGTGACTCTGCCTTGGCTGTTCACATCCAACATGATCATTTTCCCATTCATTGTCATAAGGTCTCTCTCCGTTTGATTTAGGGAAATACACGGAAAGAGCGGTCCGATGCCAATGGTCATTGACTTCATGCCTTGGGTCATTCAGTCCAGTCAGTCCGTGTGTTGCGTTGAACTAACCAGAATGCGTGACCGGTTAGCGAACAAATCCTCATAAGCCTATGAGGTAGGTATACAAATCGCAGGCGTCGGAAATCGGTGAAGATCTCCAAAAGGCGCGCGTTCTGTAAACTTGGTGTCCGCCGTTACTCCGGCCGTGCTGCGACTGGGACCGGAATTTCGATAAGCGTTTTGCCGACAATGTCGACGCCGAAGAGTTCGCCGCGAATGCACAAACTCCCGGTCTTGAAACATTCCTTGTAGGCCTCGTCCTCATCCTTGAAATCTTTGATCACTGACGGGGGCTTGCCCGATTCCTGCCGATAGCCCTTTTCGACCTGAAAGTAGCGGACCGACTTTTGGGCGGCGCCGGGCTTCTTCTTTGCCGCTGCGCTTCCCGGCTTCCGGCCACGCCTTGCAGGGGCTTGCGCTTCGCCGGCTGTCCCCGGCCTTGCTGGGACATCGGCTGGGGGTACACTTTCGGGCCTGCCGGGTGCGACGGGCGACGTTGGAACGGCTGCTAGATTGTTCATCAATTCCCGCCTCCTATTGCGGGTGCATCGGCCACTGCTTGCTTTGTGTCGGAGTTGATCTCTTTGGTTTGGAACCCGGCGATCAACAGGCCGGAAGGGTTTGTGTCGCTTCGAGCGGTCACCGCCAACCGGATGCGGTAGCCCTCGACGAGTTCATCCACCAACTCTTGTTGCTTGTCCATGCGGTGGACCGTGCGTATGCCGAAAGCGTTGTAGGTGAGAGGATCGCTTGGATCGGCTTCAATGTCGTCTTTAATCGAGAGTTGAGAGCGTGCCTGTTCATCCTCCATGGTGCCGACCGTGTCCTGTTTTTGAAATTGGTCCAGAGCAGCGCGGCGCAAGTTGTAGGTCATCATGTTCAGCGCATTGGACCAATTCGCCGGCAGGGTGTGCGGGTCGTAATTCAGATACTCGGTCAAGAAGGCCCGCACATAAGCCTCCTTCTCGTAGGCGCTCGGGGCCTCGGCCGCCTGAACGTTGCTGAGAAGCGACGGCGACAGGCCGTCCCTGATCTTGCCGGTTGGGCCGACAACTTTCGCCTCTCCGTCCGGCAGGACTCGGATCACGGTGGGCGGTTGCACCCACATGGCAATCATTCCCGCCACCGCCACCAGGGCGACAATCGCGGCGATGATCGTGATCACCGTCATGCGGTTGCTCTGCGCCTTCAAAGCTCCATCCATGTGCCAGAACTTCGATTCTTCCGTCCGATTGTTCATCTTGCCTCTGCCTGTTCTAATCAAGCATACACTATATCGGGTATACCGTGTATAGTGTCTTGAAATTAACTTTTGTTGAGCGCGTTAATCGCATCCGCATTTTTCTTGAGATCGCTGCCCCCGCTGAAAGATGGCGTGGCAATCGGCACCGTACTGTTTGTGCCCGTGGCTTGACGCACAGTAGCAACGGCATCGCCGCCTCCCTGGGCCGAGCTACTGCCGCCGCCAGGAGGTCCACCTCCACCGTTAATGGACCCGCCTCCACCGCCTCCACCGCCGCCGCCTCCTCCGCTACTGGCTGCAGTGGAAATATTTCCACCCATCATCCTCGACATGGCAACGAAGGTCGCCGCGGCGCCGTCAAAAGACGCTCCAATAAGAAAGTGGGCGAGAAAGGGAATGAACAGAAGGCAGAGCGCTACCACCAGGCTCATGATGGAGATCAAGTACACATTCGAAGTACCGGCGACGATGTCCGCATAGTTTTTGCTGGCCGCAATGCTCGTTACATCCGCCGAATTCATGCCAAACGCCATGGCGGCAAAGACGGCGTAAAGGATGGGCCACATGCACCATTCCGCCAGCCCGGTGAGGAACTTCTTTCCAAATCCCGCGAGATTCACACTCGGAATCGTGGCAATCAATAAAGGCGCAAGGATAAAGAGAACGCAGCCCCACAAGGCATAGATAAAGTCGAAGAGATAGACCGCAACCCCGAATATCAAGGCGACGATGATCCGCGTGGAGTCCGATACGAAATTCGCCATGAAGGCTGCTACGCTGGCGGCAGCGGATGCCGTATTGTTCTGCAGAAATGTGGCATAATTCGTTTGCCACAAGGAAACATAGTCCTGGCTGGTGATGCTCCAGGCGATCGACTCCATGCCAGTATGGATGTCATTGAACACCGCCGACCAGTTCTGGATCGCGACTGCGGCGATGACGTATTTCAAGAAGCCAATCATCAACTGCCGCGTGTCCCCGCCGCGCGCGAAGGCCTCATAGACGGAAAGAAGAAAAGTGATCCCAAGAATCATGTACGACACAGTCTGGACGCTGGTCAGCGCGGTGCCGCCCAATGCGGTCAGCGCCTGGTTGAAAAAGCTGTCATAAAAGAACATAAAATCGCCTCGAAGAATGTATCGTTAGTGCGACTGGACAACATTCTCAATTGCCTGATTGTTGTTCTGCGTCATGGTCCCGGCAGTCTTCAAATTGAGGGTCTTGTACGACAAGGAAGCGGACCGTACGCGCAGCAATTCCGCAAGCGCCCCTTGCGAATAGGCCTGGGCCTGCAAGATCCAGGCGGCGGCCTGACTCTGGACCATCGGGGCCGTGCCCGGCGTGCTCGACTTCGCTTCTTGAATCAGCTGGGTTGCGATCCCCATTTCCGTGGTGGCAGCCGCATCCAATTGGACCGCTTTCGCCAGCGCGTCCTTGGCCTGGGCATCGCCCATATCGATCGCGTTCAGCTGTTGCGGATTGCTGACCTGGGCGGCCGTGGGTGTCGGACCATAGACTTGTTGATACTCCGAAGGGATCGATGGAATTTGCCCTGTGTTCCCCGACAACGAGGAAGTCTCAAGCGTTGCCTGGGCCGTTCCTGGCTGCGCCATGGGCGTAGGGGTCGACGTCGTATTTTGCATCTGCGACATTTGCGCGCCAAAGGTCGACGAGAGTCCCTGCGTAGAACTTATCTGGGAAGTGGGATAGATCGTTTGCTGCTGGAATGTCATGCGCTGTTGGTCAATCCCCTGAATGGCGGTCAAGGGCACGGCCATGGTCTCCTGCATGGCCGTATTCATGCTTTGAAGAAAGGCCAGGATGGCAGCTGTATCCAACCCGATCTGACCCTGGGCCGGCCCTGTATTGAGAACGGCCAAGAGTAGGCCACCGAGACATATCCAGCCGGTGCGGCGGACGGCCTTGGAGTTCTGAACATTCTTCAAGAAGCTCTTCATCTTCATTGTGTGCCTCCACTTCCTACAACATTCTGGATACCCTGGTTCGTGTTCTGGACCGCGATTGCGCTCTGTTTCAATTCCAGGCCCTGGAGTGCAAGCCTGGCGGCCTCTTCCCGCAGCAGCGAAGCGTACAGCCGATGTTGCTGCGCCAGGCATTCCAATTCGCTGGCCATGGCCTGCGCTGTCAGGATGTCCTGAACGCCAGGGGCCGCCGAGGACGCAGTGGTCTGGATTTGTTGTGCCTGACCGATCAACGTGCTCGTGGTGGAATCCGTACTCATGCCGAGCTGCAGCGAGTCCATGGCTGCGGCGTCTGTCATGCCGATCGACTGGACCACGGTCACCGGCGCCTGGGCGACGGTGAGGTTGGGGCCGTATGCATTCATGTATGCGGTATTGACAAGCGTTGGGTTGCCGGAGAGGATTTGCGATTCCAGCGCCATCGACGATGGCAAGGTGGCACTCTGGATCGGCGTATTGAAGATCCTCGAGAGCGAGCCTTGGTTGCCGGAAGTCATCCCGGCAAAGTCGGATTGGAATTGGCCCATGATCGAGGCCGGCCAAACTGTTGCTTGCTCGAAGAGCATCTCGCTTTGACGCAATTGCTGGCTGAGAGTCAGAGACGCCGACATTCCGCCGATGGTACCGAGCAGAGCATCGAAGACGCTGAACTGCGCGTTTCCCTGAGAAATCGGCAGGAACAACACGAGTCCCAATACTGGGAGCAGCCCCATCGCGATTTGCCGGCTCAGACGTTTGAGACCTCGCATCCTGTACCGCCTTTCTATGCCGCTTTCTTTGAGGTAAACGCGCGAATCACTTCGCCGGAACGCTCTTCCGGCAGTTCATCGAGCGCGGAGATGCCGTTCGGATATTTGGTCGCCAGCAGTCGGATCGCTTCCGTCAGTGGCAATGCGGGATGAGTCAGGAGCCACCATTCCCGGTAGTATCTTTCGCGCGGGTAGGTGGTGGTCAGCCAATACATCATGGCGGACATCACCACGTAGAGGCTCAGAGTCCACTCCGCTTTTTCTCCAACAGACACGAGGAACTCGCTCTTCTTCCCCTTTTCCGTCATGCCCAGCATCTTCACCTTGTTCAGGATCGTGTCGTTGAAGTGGAGGAACAATCGCAGAACATCGAAGTTCCCTTTTTGCCGCCCGATCATGCGGATGGCGGTCGTGGCTAGAATGGCCCCGCCGTATTTGTTCGGGTTGTCGGGGGTGCCGGTGAAGTCTTCGACCGCCTGCGAGATCGCCCATACACACGCATTCCGTTTTCGCGCGGTGCGGAACAGCTGGACCACGACTGGGGCGAGCGTCTTCGATTCCAGCAGCTGCCAGCATTCATCGAGGACCACAATGCTTCGGTCCGTTCCATCGCCCTGGGCCCGGCGCGTGGTCGCATACGCGATCAGCAGGCTCATGGCGGCATCGAGTTTCGGATCGTCCTTCAGTTGCTCGATGTTGAAGTACAGCCAGGCCGTCTGCATGTTCACTGTGGTATGCCGGTCGAACAGTTTGGCATACATTCCATCGCCGACCCAGGCCGTCAGTTTCTCGGCCGCCATGCGGGCCTCTTTTTTGGAAGCATCGCTGCCGTTGTAATACTGAAGCGAGAGTTGAAGATCGGACAGCAGCGGGTATGCGTCCTCCGCGGATCGATAGCGCCGTTTGTACACGTCCTTCAAACAGAGCCGGATCGTGGACTCCAGGAGATCGGAGTCGGCCGACCCGGTTTCCCCAATCATGAAATGCACGAGCTGCGTCAGAAACGAAAGGTGGTCGTTCGACGGCGCGAGCTGTCCTGGCTCAAGATCAAACGGGTTGATCGTATAGGCGGAGTCGAGAGACATCGTGATCATCTCGCCGCCCATATACTTCACCGAATAGTAGTAGGAGTCCCCGCGTTCGAGGATGGAGACCTTCACTCCTTGCCGGGCTGACGTGAGCAACATCTTGCCAATCAGCACGCTCTTCCCTGTACCCGAGGTTGCGGCCACCAGCATGTTGGCGTTCTCGATATTGGGGTCGAACGGGGAGAACGGAAAGCATTGCCGGTACGGCGTATCGAAGATCATCAAAGGATATTTTTCCGTGCCTGCCCATGGCAACTCCACTGGCAGCAGATCTGCAACGTGCGAAGTCAGCAAATCCAGATCGCGCTTGTCCTTGTCGGCCATCCCGGGCAGTGAGGAAAAGAACAGCCGTTTTTGGGCCAGGGTCTCGCAGTAGGCCTTCGCTCCATTCATCCGTCCGATGATATGGATGACCATCTGGCGGCGCATGGCGAGTTCGCGCTGCGCAGCCGCATAATCGGCTTCCGTGATGGCAGGACCCGAGGTCCGTACCGCGATGGTCATGCTGACGCGCGCGGTCTTCGTGGAAGAAGCAAGGATCTTCGCCTGGATGTCCAGCAGTTCCTGCGCGGCAACCTGGGCCGCAATATCGACACGTTGGTTGCCACGATGGTCCTTCTGGGCATTGACCATCTTCTTGTACATGCGCTTATAGCGGTCCAACACTTTGCTCTGGTCAGGAATTACCACCTGCGTCGAAATGGATATCGGAAAGCCTGCCGTCTGCAATTCGCGAATCACCCCGGGAAAGGTTGTGTCCGGTGAAATCTTGAGGGTGATCATGGACCACAGGACCCCATCGATGTTCATATAGGTCTCGGTCTCGCCCAAAAGAGAGACGCACGCAAGCTGCTCGCGAACGGACCGGTATTCGAGGTCTGTGATTTTCTGCGGCTTGAGCGGGAGATCGTCCGGCAGCAGTGGGTTCAAGGCCCGTTTGACCTCCAGAAACATCTCCTGATGGGTCATGCGCTCGGGACCGAGACCGGCAACCTTCAGGCTCGATTCGATCCCCATGAGGATCGAGTTGAAATGATGCAGTGTATCTCGGTGCTGTTTGTAGGTGCGTTGTACGGCATGTGCAGTGTTGGTTGTAAACGAGCTGGGATCCGGGGCCTCTTCGCCGTCCGCGCCGTTCGGGTCTTGTCCGTCCGTCTCCGGCGTCCTACCAAGTTGCCGCAACACCCAGGAACGAAATCTCTCCCACGGAGTACCGGCCGTCTTTTTTGCCGGATTGTTTTTTTCCTTGAAGCTTCCGCCTTGCAACATCATTTGTCGATACTTCTCGGGACTCCAAATGAAATAGGCGTGGAGCTTGCGGGTCAGGTACTCGCCGTCCGCATCCTTTTGGCGGTAGGTCTTGACGAGGTCTTCGTCAAGGAGAATCGCCGCTTGCGAATCCGTCCTGCGAATCTCCTCGTATTTGTCGATCGTCTGGGCGCTCGTTTCCAATACTTCGTACCGGAATTGGACACGCATGCTTTCTTCCGGGACCGTGCGCAAGAGCGACTCGAGAAACGACTTCATTTCGTTTCGCGAATGGTCGTCGGCGAAATAGCTCGAAGACCCGGCAAGTCTGTAGCCTGCGACATAGCTTCCATCGGTGCGCACCATGCAATCGTCGACGAAGTCGCGCACCGGCAATTGTTCGCACAACGCGGGCGCGTCCAAACTCTTATCGTGTTGTTTCCTGGTTTCCGGCATCCGAATCTCCTTGGTTATTCTTCGACGTCCTCGATGAAATACTCACGCGTAAGCTGGCGGTCCCGTTCCATCGCCGAGTAAGCATGCGGTTTGCTATGCCACGCAATGTAATCGCCCAGATATCCAGGGGGCTTCCCGGTCTTGAAGATCGCGAGCGCGGCATACCCGCCAACGATAACGAACAGGAACATGGCCCAGTTCATCGGAATACCGGCGATCGACCGGCTGGAAAAATATGGCAGAAACTGACCGACAAGAAGCGCCGCTACGCCTGCCATTCCTAGATACAGGAGGTCCTCGAGTTCGAGGCCGAGAAACTTGATGCTTGCATGCAGGTTTCGGGAAACGGGTGTTTGCGTGAGCGCCATTAGCTGACCCCTCCGGTGGCGTTGGTAACGAAGAACTCCAGAAGACGCACCATTCCTGAAACGCTCAGACACATGCCGGCGAGGATGAAATGCCGCGAAGCGTCGTCTCCGATCGTCATGCGCTCCATGAATCCGCTGAGTTCAAGAATGCCGCGCACCAGTTCGAGGGCGGCAAACACGGGCATAATGACGTTGCTGACATAGTTGACCAGAGTGAGGACTGCGGAAAAATATTGGCCGGACCCTGTGCCCTGGGCAGCGAATGTTTCCGCCACCCGAATCAACCCCGAAGCCAGCAGGGCAACCATCGCGCCTACGACATACCGATCGCCGCTCTTCCGTTGCGAGTAGGCCCAGATGGCCATACATAGGATGAGGCCGGCGCAAATGGGCAGAATGGCATTGCCTAGATATCCAGCCAGCATTTTTATCGCTCCGTCGAAGGAGCCGTTGCCGCTAAGCGTTGTGCCCACAGGCCCTCCTGTTGGCGCGAATGAACGGTGTTGTGCGAAGTCTGCGCCTGGCCGTGGATGAGGATGGGACGCTCTTACGTTTGCATCCTGAGATCCTGCCGCTCCATGCCCAGAGCTTTCCAAGAAGCATTCCCCAGACGTATGCCAGCATCAGAAATGTCGCCCCTTCAACAAGAGCATGGACGATCAGTCGACCTGTATGGAACAGGCACATCCCTCGCGCGGCAAGAACGAACGCGCAAAGTGTTCCAGCAAAACTGGCGATACGTAAGACTGCGCGAAATTTTGGCGATCGTGAGAGATGCATTGTGTGCTCCTAAGACTGCCAACCAGCGTCCACTTCAAGAGGCCCATCCCTGCGATTACTGGACGCTCACTCCCGCGAACGTTTGCAGCAGGGCCCAAAGTCCGGTTAATGAGAGAAATCCAAGCGCCGAGAAGACCAGATGTCCCCAACTGTGTCCGCGGATAAAGTTGACAATGGCGCCGACAATACAGAGCGCTCCAATCAGAGGACTGAGCGTGTAGGCGGCGTACTGAAACATCGACATGAGAAGACTGGCCGTACCGTAGGGATCGGAATTGTTTCCCCAGGTGGACGCCATGGTAAAGAACCCCTGGATGGAAAGAAGAAACAGCGCCGCAACGATGGACGGAAGCGGGCTCAGGCCTTCCGACCCATCGAGCACCGCCTTGAAGACGAGCGCTGCCGCGAGAACGGGGACAATGTGCGGCACGAGGTAATTGTTCACAAAATCCGTAATGGGCCGGGAGATCATGGCCACGTACCCGACATTCGTCGCTCCCACATTGACCACGCTGATCTGGACTCCTTCCGAGGACAGCCAGAGGCTGATCGAAGGAAGGGTGAGCATCACCGCTCCCCAAAAGAGCCACTTGAAGAAGCCGCCGTTTGCGTCATAGTTGACGCCTCCTTCCGCGCGCAGCCGCAACGCTGCCAGCACGAAGCATGACAGCGATGCGACGACGCTGAGCGAGCACAGAAGCGAGTACACGTTCTGGAAAAACGGCGGGATGGCCATTGTTTTAGGAAACTCCGCTGCGTCCGTTCATAATGAAATACTCCATCAGGCGCAGCCCGCCGGAAACCGACAATAATCCGCCAGTACCCACGGCCCAGGGAACCCACTTTCCGCCCGTGGTCGCTTTGGCTACGGTGCCGACCAGGGTCCCGCCGGCCGCAACTGGGCAGATCACGTTCCCGAGCCAGTTCATGGCATTGAGCAGCGTCCCTTCCGGTTGTGCCGCAGTCTCGCCCTGGACGGCGACGCCGACAGCGGGCGTGGTCCCCAGGTTTTGCGCCACGACCGCGGCTGGAGCGCCGATCGCGCCGATCGTCACCAGGGCAAGCAGAAACGTGAGCCGCGCCTGCTTGGCGACATAGGAGGGAAGACAGAAGTAGACCACTGTAAGACAGCCGACGATATTGGCCAACAGCAGCAGGGTTGACGGGTGAGAGACGAATGTGCGGCATGCCGCGATTCCTGCATGCAGCCATATGGGAACGAGAGTGAACATATGCATGTCCTCCTGGTTGATGAAGCGACGGTTTCGCTTTCGCGAAGCCTTGGTTCTTTACGCGATTGCGTCTTTTATCATATACCCGGTATTGTCACAATGAAACACAAACTTTCGCCCTTATATTGCCGCGTCGGGCATGGTTTCTTTAAGCGCGCAGAGGGCAGTCGAGGTACTTTCAGTGCGAACTCGTTTTGTTCGCCTGCGGGGGCTTGATAAACACGACGTTGATTTCCGTCCCGGCGGGAAGGATCACAACGATATGCTGGCCATTGTTCAGGAGTTGGATTTGGCTGTCGGCGGCATTGCCGATATTCATTGATGCCTGCTCTTTGATCATGTCCGACTGGCTGTACGCGCCGCTCATGTTCGATCCTCCGGCCACCATGGCCGTGGCCTCTCCCAGTCCCGCCATGGTGGCAACCAGGAATTGCTTGGCCAGGTTCTTGCCCGTCACGATGCCCTTGATCGGCATCATGTTTTTATCTAACCCGACGGCAGCAATTTGGATTGTGTTGCCATCCGGAAACTGCAGCGATGAGAAGGAAAGCCCAACATAACCGGACGCATTCGCCTGGTCCATTTTCCCGATGGCCCGACTCCCTGAAGGGATCAGGATCTTTCCATCCCGCATATAGTTGTATTGGATCGCCGCGACGACAGGCATGCCTTGCTCGGCGCTGCTGGCCGATGTCTCGGTCCGCGCGCCAATATGATATCCCTCTTGACCCCAAGGTTGGTAATGGGAAAGCCGTTGTCTGTCAGACCGCTGCCGGGCATCTGAGTGCTGTTCGTCAAAGTGAAGGTCACGGACGGTTTTGCTACCTCGTCGTAGAAGGCTTTCTTTTGTTCCTGCGACAGCGGCGTTGCGGGAGAGGTTTGCCCTGAGTAGGGAGTAGGCTGCCAGTTTCCACTCCCATCGTCTGCGGGCTTCTGAAAGGGATGAATCAGATTCAGCGGCTTGGCCTGCTGCGCTCCGGGCGCCGGATTGACGCCCGCCGGCAGAGGACGGTATGGACTGCTCTTGGCGGCAGCATTGCCCTGCGCCAGGTTGGCATTCTGTGCGTCCTGGGCTTTCCGCGCTTCTTCAACGGCGGGGTTGCGGGTCATTTCAATCGTCTGCGGAGTCACGTCGTTCCCTCCGAGCGATGCCGATTCCACGGGACGCTTGTCGGCGGGAGCGGAAATCAAAGGGTTTGCTTTTTTCACGACCGACCCAATGTCCGCCTGGGGATGACGCGGATTCGCGCTCTTTGTCTTCACGACATTCTTGCGCGATATCAGCACCAGCCCTACCAAGACAACGACCACCGCCGCGACAATGCGGGCCGCGAGCTTCTGTGTCGTTGCCTTCGTGAGCAGGCCGCTTCCCTTCCCTACTGCCGGTTTGGCGGCAGCGGCGCCCTGGGTATTGGAATCGGAATTGTTGTCCGCAAGCAGCACTTTCTCGTCGGATGTAGGCATGAAATATTGTCCTTTCTGGATGATTAGTTTCCAGGTGCGACAAACGGAAGCGGCAATAGCAGCGGCGCATCGACAGCACTGTCGATGGCAACCTGCAGCACCATCTTGTCTTTGGTTTGCTTGAAGTCGGGACGCGCGAAGACGACAGCAGCGTCCAGCCGTTGGCTGGGCGCCAGCTTGGTGGCGGTCATCTTGTAGAACTGGATCGGAATCTGTTCCGATAAGGACTGCGGCTTCTTTTTGCTCCTCTTCTTGGCCTTGGGATTCAAGAGCTGGATCTGCGGCGGCAAGACTTCAATCCAGTGGTCGCTGACATTGAGGACGGAATAGCTCAACGTCATCACATCGTCGTGCTGGGTAAAGTTCCCCAACGCAACCTGGAAGGAACCCGGCGTCATTTTGTCCGGGTAGACCTGCTTTTTCAGGTCCTCTCCAGAGATGTACATGGGAGCTGCTACATCCGTTTGCCGATCGAGCGCGGCCTCGACCGGGGTGGCGCCACGCACAGAAAATCCGCGACCCGACACCGGACTGTCCGCGGTAATTGCAGGCGTCCCGCCCGTATACACGGTCACGCCATCGCCCACAACTGTTCCGGATGCATCGTTCCCCGCGGCACCAGGAGCGTTCGCGGCATCGTAATTGATTCGCATCATCGGTTGCGGATTGCTGTAATCCACGACATAGTCCACCGGGTAGGAAGAACCGGCGTCCCCGGAAGACTCCAATGTGAGACTCAAAGTGCGCCCGGAGGCCAGGGCAACCAGCAGGTTCGAGTTTGCGGGCTCGTGCGTGGTCGGCTTGACAAAGACAAGGCGCGGTTCGTCCTTGCTGTGTTCCGCGGCGAACAGGGTCGGGGCCCCGACCGTGATCGATGTTACGGCCTCGGGAAGATGAATGGCCGTTGTGTAGAGCGGTTGCAAATGAACGGTATACACAAGTTTGGAGTTGACCGTCTCACTGTCGATATTCGGTGTGACCTTAATCGGCGTGGATGCCAGGCGCTGCGCTATAAGCGCAGCCGGGAAGATAGCGGAAAACAAAAGGGCCTTGGCGATAACTCGATTCATGGTTTTACCGTCTTTCTGTTGTCTGGATTTATGGTGCTTGCTTCGTGCCGCGCTACGTCGCGAAAATACAGTGCTCGCACAGACGAAACATATTGAAATACGTCCGCATTGCTGTAGCGCAGTCCCCGGCGCAGGATGGGGTGGTTCCCGCAGTAATAGGCGGCGACCGCCAGGCGAAGGTCGCCGTGGAATGTCCGAATCAGATCGGCCAGATACCGCGTGCCCTCGCCAATGTTCTCCACAATGGAAAACGGATGTTGTACCCCATATTGTCGGGCGGTATCGGGCATCAGTTGCATGAGCCCTTGCGCCCCTTTCTTTGAGACCGCATTGGGTTCCCAGCCTGATTCCTGTTCGATCACAGCGTGGACCAGTGAGCGCGGCACACCATAGTGATCCGCGTATGCATTGGCGTAATAGACGGCCTCCGGCGATTCGCTACCGTGGATAGGGCTGGCCCAAGCCATGCCAGTGGACCCTGTCAAGAGGAGTACGAACATGACGACTGGGACAAAAAAGGGTCTCATCCGACAGCCACCTCGGACACGACAGCTTCAAATTCATGCCCTGTGTCTTCGGAGTCGTTTTCATTGTCCGTTCCCATAGCAGTTTCTTCGACAAGGACCGGAAGTGCTTCGACAGACCGATCGGGATCGAGCCCCAAGTCCATCTGCGGGTCCGTCAGGATGGCCGCAGACTGCCTGATACTGTCCTTTGTTTGCCTGCTCGGCGGCAGGAAGAACATCTTGTCTTCCAGGATGGTCCCGGCGCCCTGCCCTATCGACATTTTCTCGATAAATGCGGGAAGTCTCACGGCAGGGCCATCGAGACGCAATGCCTGCTCCACCTGCGGGTCCGTCATCGCAGCCGCAAATTTCTTCGCGTCGTCCACGATGTTCCGGAACATGCCCTCTTTATTGACAAGCTGCGCGCGGTCGTTCTTGGTTTTCACCAGCAGCGGCAGGAACAGCATTTTGTGTTCCGCCTGGATCTCCGTTTGTCCCA
Organism: Acidobacteriaceae bacterium; assembly: GCA_049692235.1. Lineage (GTDB taxonomy): Bacteria > Acidobacteriota > Terriglobia > Terriglobales > Acidobacteriaceae > JAKAAZ01. The sequence continues at coordinate 45,627 of JBAVOQ010000124.1, forward strand.
TCAACTCAAGCGCCAACGCGACGCTATTCATTTCGGAAATCGACGGGGGTTTTTCAAGTGACTCTCGTCTCAAGGCAATGGCCAGGCCGGCGATAAAGCGATGCATGGCGGGATTCGAATGCGGCGTTTTTCGCGCTACGATCTCGGCTTCCCGCTCTGCGCTTGGATGTTCCACCATCATGTACAGGCAGCGGCGGCGAAGCGCGAACCCCAGCTCGCGTTCCGCATTCGAGGTAATGACGACAAATGGAATGGTCTTCGCTCGTACGACGCCCAGGCGCGGGATCGAGTGTTGCCACACGGAAAGCATTTCCAGCAGAAACGCTTCAAACGCGTAATCGACCTTGTCGATTTCATCGATCAAAAGCACGCAGCGAGTGTCGGATTCGAGCGCTTCCAGCAGCGGACCGGCATTGAAGAACTTCCGCGACCTGGTCTCGACCGCGAGCTCATCGAAAGACCGCAGCTTCCCCGATCTCGACTCGCGATCGACAAAGAGGTCCTGCAAAGCGCGATCGAAATCTCCAATGGCCTGCTTGTCGGTGATTCCCTGGTAGCACTGCAGCCGAATGAACGGCATGCTGCCGGCCTTGGCAACGGAGAGCGCCAATTCCGTTTTGCCGGCGCCCGCCGGGCCTTCGATCAAGAGGGACTGGTTTTCCCTGGCGGCAAAAAAGACGGCGGCGGCCGTGGCCTCGTCGGTAATATACCCGATATTTGTCAAGGCTTGATGGGTTTCAGGAATGGAGTCGAAAATAGGCATGGCGCTTGTGCCTTCAACTATAGCACAAACGATATACCCTCTATACGCGGTATGCTACGAGGACGGAGAAGAGTTCCCGTTTTTCTCCCGGTCGAGCTTTTCATAAACGGCCTCGCGGATCCAGGCCGTCCGCGGAATCAGGCTTCGCCGGCGCGCCACCGAAGCGTCCACCTCCTGGACGGTGGACTTTGGCAAGTAGACAAGAATTCCAAACAGTTCGGGAGCGGATTTCCGTTTGCCCATGGGATGGCCTCTTCCCCATGAATATATATGTTATATAACAATAGATCAATATCATATTAGTTTGATATATACTAGGGCCGTTGCGTTGTGTAGGGAGGCTGAAACGTATGGACCAGCGGATGCAAGAGTACTGGGACCGGAAACGAGAGGGCCTGCTTGTTGAAATTCAATCTCTTGAAAGCAAGGTCCAAGAGAAGCCGGTCAGCGACCGAGAATGGAAACGACTGGATTCGATCGCGTGCCGGCAATTGAAAAAACTGAAGCGCCAGGCCGTTGCGACCGCCACCCGGAATGCATGGAAACATTGGAGACAATTTGGCTGGAACCACACAATCTCTACGGTGTGGCAGCTCCGGAGGTACATGCAATCGAACCTCCAGCCACGCCTCTTCCTCTACCTTGGCCAAAGTCGTGATCCTCAGTTTCCCTGTACTGCTTACAGGTTCGGACTCAAGGGCAAGGGCGAACGACGCGGATCGAATTTGAGAGGCTTGGAGCAGGAGCGGCTCTCAGAGGGAAAACCCTTTCTTTGGATCGACAATATTGAGACCCACGAATGCCTCTGCCGAGTCTATCCCGCGACCAATACAACGCCTCGGTCTATCGATATAGGTAAAGACCTGGGCGTTCGATTGAAAGGGAGGGCGGACATATCTCTCGACGGACTGGTACCGTCTGCGTTCATGGAACATCTGCAGACGGTGGAATCCATGAACGAGACGTTCGTGGACAGAGCGCGACAGGACCTGCTCCATTGGGGGATGACCTACAAGCTGGAACATCTGAAGGAAGAATTGCAACGCTCTGACCGGACCCGGACGACGTGGGACAAAATCTATCTGCCGGCAGAGCAGAAAATCGATCTGATCAAACAGATGGACATGTTCATGAATGGCAGCGCCAGCCGTCCACAGGCGCTCCTGCTCAAAGGCCCTCCGGGGACGGGCAAGACGCTGCTGGCACAGACCATGGCGGAAGTCGCCGGCAGCAAGTTCTACAAGCTGTCGATCTCCGACCTCAAGCATCCCAACCTTGGCGAGAGCGCGCAACGCGTGGCCCAGATTTGGAAGGAAGCCCGCGCCAACAAGCCTGCAATTCTGTTCCTGGACGAATGCGAGAGCTTGTTTGGAAAACGCGGCGCGGCGGAAACCGACGTAATTAGTACGGACATCGTTCAGGCCTTTCTGTCGCAGTGGGACGGAAAAGAAAGCGGCCTCTGGGTCATGGGAGCGACCAATCGTCGCGACATGATCGACGAAGCCATCCTTTCCAGGTTTGGAGCGGAAATCGAGATCGGGCTTCCCGACGAAGAATCCCGTCGCCTGATTCTCGAACAAGAACTGCGTCAGAACGGCGCGATCATTTCCGTCTCCCCAGAAGTCGCTCGCAAGACGCAGGGTTTTTCCGGGCGGGATCTTGTTATGCTTGCCGGGCGGATCATGGCGGACGCTCATCCGGCGAATCCTACCCAGGAAATTATGCTGCACGCGGTCCGCAAGCAAAGGGTCAACGGCAACGCCGAAATCGACACCCAGGCCACCTGGAGTTCACTGGTCCTGGCGCCGGACACAATGGCAAGCCTGCAAACTGCGTGTTCGATGTTGAAAGATGCCGAAGGCTGGAAAGCGAACGGCGCTACCCTTCCTACTGGCATTCTGCTGTCCGGACTTCCGGGCACGGGAAAGACCCAAATTGCGCGAACAATGGCCAACGAAAGCGGACTTTCGTTTGTTGCCGCCACGACGGCGGACCTCAAAGCGAACTTCCTCGGTCAAAGCGCCAACCGCGTCAAGAACCTCTTTGAGCGCGTGCGGTCCTCGGCCCCGGCGATTTTGTTCCTCGACGAGATCGATATCTTGGCACGAGACCGCGCTGTCAGTGGCAACGATTCCATCGTGCAGGAAGTCATCGGGCAGCTCTTGCAGGAGATCGACGGGATTCGCAAATCAACGTGCGAGGTCTTTGTCCTCGCGGCGACAAACCGCCCGGAATCTCTGGATCCGGCGATCCTGAACCGGTTCACGCAACAGATCTCAATTCCCTTGCCCGACCTGGACGGGCGCAGACGGATTTTGGAGATACTGCTGCAGCCCAAGCGAATCGACTTCGATTGCGCCTCGGCGTGCCGAGCCCTGGCCGGCATGTCTGCTGGAAAGAGCGGCCGGGACCTCAAGAACTGGATCGCACGGGCGGAACAAAAGGCAGTGCAGCGCGCGGTGGTCCAAGGTGGGCCCAAACACTTCATGTTGACTCTCGGCGACTTCAAGGCCGCCTAGCGTTCGACAGAATGCCGAACGGTTGTAGCCGGAAGTTCTTATCACCTTACACGGGCGAGAACACGACATAAATAATCGCTGCCCTGCTATCGGAAGCAGGGTCTTTTTTGCAAAGTGGTTGCGCATAAAGTATAGTAGTGAATATCACTACAATGGAGGTCGAAATGGAAAAAGCCGTTTCAGCCGCAGATGCCAATCGCAGGTTCTCTCAACTACTGCACGGCGTCCAACAGGGGCGTAGCTATATCGTGACCAGTCATGGAAGACCCGTGGCGAAAATCTCTCCTGCCGACGAACCTGGAACTATGGAAGCCGGTGCGCGGAAGGCCCTTCTCGACCGTTTGCGGCATCAGGCCGTTGTAAAAATTGGCCGCTGGACCAGGGACGAACTGTATGAGGATGCACGGTGAGAGTTGCACTGGACACGAACATTTTGGTCTACGCCGAAGGCGTGAATGGCGCCTCAATGAAGAAGGCGGCGCTTGATCTTGTGAACAAATTACCCCAGGCTTCCGTGGTCTTGCCGGTACAAGCGCTCGGCGAACTGTTTCATATACTGGTCCGCAAAGCAGCCCGCCCGTCAGCCGATGCACGAGCTGCAATACTCAGTTGGCGCAATGCTTTCGCGCTGATTGAAACCTCGGCTGAAATCATGCTGGCCGCCTCCGATCTTGCGGTCAACAATCAATTTGGTATCTGGGATGCGGTGATTGTTTGCGCGTCCGCAGAGGCGGATTGTCGAATTCTTTTATCCGAGGACATGCAAGATGGATTTATCTGGAAAGGGGTCACAATCATCAATCCGTTTGCACGTCCGAGACATCCGCTACTGGAGGCATTGTTAAATCAGAACCCATAGAATGGAACGCTCTGCGCCTACGCGACCTCGCGATTCTCGTGAGATGTAGAAAATCATGCTTGCTGTAGAAGGATAAAGAGATGCGAAAATTCTCTGTGTTCACCATGTCCTCTGCCGACCCGGGCTTCAATTGAGGACCGAAGCGGCTTTATGCGAAGGGAACGGCGGAAGGGGAAAGAGGCGCGCGTAGCCCTTACCGTGCGTCTTCTTTCAGCTTTTTTGTAGCAACTGGCTGAACGCAAACACGGAAACGAGTGCATAGTCTTATACACCCGCGCCTTATTAAGGCAGCGTAAATGAATAGCATTTACAACCAGCTTCCGATTCTTGATAAAAATTGCAAATATTCGTGACTTCCATAGCTTAGAATCAATCCCAAAGAGGCGGTCGGGCCGTGCCAATTTCAATTGAAACTGCTGGCGTACCGGTTCTGGGAAGACGGCGCACGGAAACGCAGACGCAGATTGATATCTCGCGGGAGCGTTGCTCCGGCAATGAGAACAATTCTGCGAAGCACTCACGTCGTTTAAGGAAGGCCTTAGCATACAACACCAAGTAGTCGCATTCGTTCTCGCCGGAGGCAGGGGCAATCGTTTGTTGCCGCTGACACAGAAACGCGCCAAGCCTGCGGTTCCCTTCGGTGGCAAGTATCGCATTATCGATTTCGTTCTCAGCAATCTCATCAATTCGGGCGTTTATTCGATCTATGTGCTGGTCCAGTTCATGAGCCAGTCACTTTTGCGGCATCTGCGCGACGGCTGGCAATTCGGCGGTCTGCTGCAGGACCAGTTCATCATCCCGGTACCGGCACAGGTGCGTTCAGCCGACGACACAGGGTACAGCGGCACGGCTGACGCGATATTCCAAAACCTTAATCTGATGGATGATCTTGATGAGCGCCTCGTAGTTATCTTCGGCGCTGATCATATCTATCGTATGAACGTCGGTCACATGATCGACTTTCATGAGCGTATGCATGCGGATGTCACCGTTGCGGCAATTTCTGTTTCAGCCCGCCTTGCGACTGAATTCGGTGTCATTGAAGCCGGGGCGGACGGCGCCGTTCACGGTTTTCATGAGAAGAACGTGGATGCGCCCACCATTCCAGGTGAGCCCGACAAGGTTTATGCGTCGATGGGCAACTACATCTTCTCCGCCCGCATATTGCTCAGGGAACTGCAGGCGGACGCTTTGCGGCAAGAGAGCAAGCACGATTTCGGACACGATATTCTGCCTTCATTGCTCGGACGAGCAGCCATTTACGCGTACGACTATCGGACAAACGTGATTCCCGGAGAATTGGCAGATGTCCCGGTCTACTGGCGAGATGTAGGAACTCTCGATGCGTACTACGAGGCACAAATGGATCTGTGCGGGCTTCTACCCTCTCTCAATCTCTATAACCGACGTTGGCCCATACGGACCGCCAGCTATCCCGACCCGAGCGCAAAGTTCACCTTCGACGAGCATGGCCACTCTGGGCAGGCCGTAGGTTCGATTATTTCTGGCGGATGCATTCTCTCAGGCGGTACGGTCCGGGGCTCCGTACTCGGTCGAGGTGTCAACGCCAAAGGTAAAACTCCAATCCGTCGGTAATTTTGGACAGAAATTGCCAAGGTTGCCAATGTCCGCTTGGGGTGCGGGGCAGACGAAAACGGAGCGCGAGATTGGAGTATTTTTTTGCACCAGCGAGGTGAGGCACGCGGTTACGATGAAAGCGTGATCCAGCCAAGAAAGCCTTCTCCCACCGAATCTCCGCTGCTGTTTGAACTGGACGATGAGCCACTGCAAGAAACGCTGACCGCCTGGGGCGGCGTGCCCTTGGCGGTGCAGGCGTTTCGCTCTCTGGGCGTGCCTGCCAGGGTGCGGCAACACGTGCATATCAAGCAGCGGGAGCGGGGCTACGACGAGGCCACGATGGTGGAAAGTTTCGTGGTGCTCAACGCGGTGGGCGGCGAGCGGGTGGACGACTTTGCCCACTTGCGGGAGGACGCGGGGCTGAAGGAAATGCTGGGGCACGAGGTTCCATCTCCGGAAGCGGCGCGGCAGTTCTTGAAACAGTTCCATTCGGAGGAGAAGCTGGAGCAGGCCAGACAGCAGCGGAAGCCAGAGCAGATCGCCTTCATTCCGGAAGAGGCCGATGCGCTGAACGGCCTGGGCGAAGTGAACCGGGAGCTGGTGCGGGAACTGGGCCGGCGTTGTCCGGAGCAGCGCATCGCCACGGTAGACCAGGACGCGACCATCATCGAAAGCCACAAGCGGGAGGCGCTGCGCACCTATGAAGGCGAGCGCGGCTACCAGCCGATGCTGGCGGTCTGGGCGGAGATGGACGCGGTGCTGGCCGATGAATTCCGGGACGGCAACGTGCCGGCGATGATGGCCCCGTTGGCGGTGGCGAAACGGGCCTTCGCGGCGCTGCCGGAGACGGTGACGAGTTTTTACTATCGCGGCGACTCGGCCAGCCACGAGAAGGAATTGCTGACGTGGCTGCGGGAGGAGGATCGCACTGGCGGCCCGCAGGGACCGATCGGTTTCGCCATCAGCGCGCGCATGAGCGCGGCCTTGCATCGGGCGATTGTGCGGGTCCCCGAGGCGGGATGGCAGATGTACGGCAAGGCGGACAGCAAGGAGATCCGGGAGTGCGCCGAGGTGGATTTTGTGCCGGGAGAAAAGTCCGAGCACAAAGACACGCAGCCGTTGCGCTACGTGGCGATTCGCATTCGTCCGCGGCAGGAGGAGTTCTTTGCCGACGGCCAACGGGAGAAGCATTTTGCCGTGGTGAGCAACCTGTGGGAGTGGAAGCCGGAGCGGCTGATCCAGTGGCACCGGGAGAAGGCGGGGACAATCGAAGCGGTACATGACGTGCTGAAGAACGAGCTGGCCGGCGGGGTGATGCCGAGCAAATACTTTGGCGCCAATGCGGCCTGGCTGCGGCTGGCTGTGATCTCGTACAACGTGCTGACGGCGTTGAAGCGGATCGCGTTGCCGGCGGAATTATTGCGGGCGCGACCCAAGCGGCTGCGTTTCCTGATCTTCAACACGGCCGCACGGTTGGTGCAACATGCGCGGAAAATGCGGCTGCGGCTGGCCGCATTGGAAGAGCGTATCGCCCTATGGAAGGAGGCCTTGCGACTGCTGCCAGTCGCTACATGAGACAAGGCTGCGGCAACGCGTGTCGACGGATTTTCCTGGGCCAGTTTTGATCGACCCAGGCACAACTGTGTCGCCATCTGGGCCGCAGGGCCACCTGCCATCCGTGCAGCAGAGCCAGCCGCGGGTTATACCCGGCCTGCGAAGCCAGACCGCCGATGGAAAGTCTCCTCCAGCGACCAAACGACCATTGCGTTTGCCCTTCCGCTACCTTATCGACGGATTGGGGTAAAAGCGTTATCGAAGACTCAGTCGTTCTCGACAATTGCATTGTCGGACGGCAGTGCAAGATTCGCCGTGCCATTCTCGACGAGAACGTCACAGTCCGGGACGGCGAGTGACGTGGTCACGATCTGGAACATGATCGCATTCGTCACCACGTCACCGACGCCGGAATTGTCGTCGTGACCAAGAGGTCGGCCAATGGATAACGGGCCGTGTGCTGCCCGGCCCGCCATGCTCCACACGCCTGCCAGCAACTGGCCATGTTCTCGTTCCCAACTTACCGGATGATCGCCGACTTCCCCATCCACTGTTCCATGATTTTCCTGATTTCGTCTCGTACCGCCCGCCTCGACTGGGCCCGGTCTTCCCCTTGCAGCAGCAGATCGTCGTAGCGCGTATGGCAATGCCGAATATGGGCGATCACGGCAAGCCGCAGTGCTCCTCTTCCAGATCTCTGCCGCTTTTACTCCGCCCGACCCTTCCGCTGCCCCGCACGCTGGTATGACGCACAATAGTCTCCGCGTCCGTGCTCGGGCAGTTGGGAAACATCTCCAGAATTTTGGACTGCATGGTTTCGACCAGCGCCCGGTCCTCTTCTTTGCGGTGTTCAGCGGCCTGGATACGGCGGCCCTGCCGCAGATTTTCATCGACGCGACATTTTTCCTGGGCCAGCGTCAGAGCTTCCTCTTCCACCAACAGCCCTTGCCGTTCATACCGCTTGCGCGCCCGGCTGAAGCGGACCACCACCGCCCACAATTTGCTGTGCATTCTGGTCCGGCGCGTCAAAACTGTATTTCCCGCCGGGAGAAATGTCAGGTGGCCCATGCCGGCGCAACGCAAACATAGGGGCTGACCGTCATGGATGGTCAGCAGGCTACCCTGGGGCAATTCCTGCTGGCATTGGGAGCACTGAGAATCCCGCAGGACCGAATACACCACCACCTCTTGAGAATCGCGGACCATGGCTCAACGCGTTTTGGAAGCGGCCTTTCCCTGCCGCGCGGCCCGTTTCGCAGGCCCTGTCTTGGCCTTCGTTTTGGCCTGCTTGGGTTGCGACCGGACAACGGGCTGCGCAGTCCGCGCCTTGCGCAAAGGCGCCTTGGATGGCGCCGGCGCATCCAATTCGATGCCGAACACCTGCGCCAGATCTTCCCTGGCAATCGTCTTCTTTTTGCTGACGGACTTTTTCACCAGCGCGGCGGAATCGGCGGCGGCGGTAATCAATTCCAGATGGTCCACCTGGCGCAGCTGGAACAGCAATTCCGGCTGATGGTCCAGCCGGTTGCCCACGCCGTACAGCACGGCCGCAACATGCTTACACATCTCCGCCCAGTCCAGACAGGAGCAACCGAGTTTGATTTCCTTGGGAGAAGGAAACAGTCCGCTGTCGCGGCGCGTCACGATTTCCATCACCCTTTGGGACATCCTCGCCTGCAGCAGTTCAATCAGCGAGCCGATCTGGCCACGGCATTCCGACTGGATCGCTTTCCATTTCACCGCCGGCAGCGGTTGAATCTCAATCTCAATCCGATACAAATGCGAGCCCGAGACCAGTGCCCGGATCTTGCCCGGCTCGACTTGCAAGTCCAGGACCGAGCCGTTGCGAACGTAGGTGCGGCCCCGCGGCAGGCGGTTCTCGAAGTCGCTGTACGACTCCAGATTGTCGCACCATGCCTTACCCCAGAACGTCGCGGCGATGGTGCGTCCGTTCGTGGACACCGGCGCAACCTTGCGACCACCTTTGGCCAACTTCTGCGCGGCGCGAGCGGCTTTCGCGCGCCTTACGGAAACCGGAACATAGGGCCGATAACTCCACCAACCCATATCTTCTTCCCTTCCCTTCACGCTTCCATCGCCTGGTGGAGGTCGAGCGCCACCAGCCGCAGAAGCTGATCGTTGTCCAACTCGGTCAGCAGCGCTTCCCCGCCCCGATCGTCGAGCATCTCTTCCGACAGGCCGGTTTTCGCCGCGATGATCGCATCGATCTTTTCTTCCACTGTACCCCGGCAAACGAACTTGTGAACCATCACGTTGCGTTTTTGGCCGATGCGAAACGCGCGGTCCGTCGCCTGATTTTCCACCGCCGGGTTCCACCAGCGGTCGAAATGAATCACATGCGACGCCGAGGTGAGATTCAACCCAGTGCCTCCGGCTTTCAGCGACAGCACGAAAAACGGCGGGCCGTCCTCGCGCTGAAATGCCTCCACCATCGCCTGCCGTTTGCCCACCGGCGTTTGCCCATGCAGCACCAGCCCGGCGCGTCCGAAAACCTCCCGCAGAAAATTCTCCAGCGGAGCGGTGATCTCGCGAAACTGCGTGAACACCAGCGCCTTCTCCTGCCGCTCCGCCAGCTCCCGGCAAATCTCCGCCAGCCGCTGAAACTTTCCGCTGCGCTCCGGCACATACTCGCCCTCCGAACCTCCATCTCCAGCCCCCTGCGAGGGATGGTTGCAGATTTGTTTCAGCCGCATCAGGCAGGCCAGCACGATGCCGCGCCGCTGGATGCCATCGGCCTTCCCGATTTTCTGTTTCAACTCGCGCACCGCCTGCTCGTACAGCGCGATCTGATATTTTGTCAGCCCGCAAAATGCGCGGACCTCGGTCTTCTCCGGCAGATCGGCAATCACCGTGCGGTCCGTCTTCAGGCGGCGCAGAATATAAGGCCGCACCAGCGCGCGCAACGGACCATATGAATTCTTCTGGCCCGCTTCTCGTTGCTTGACAAAGCTGCCGAATGCCTTTGCGCTGCCCAGCAGTCCAGGATTGAGAAAGTCGAACAGCGACCACAGATCGGAGAGCCGGTTTTCAATCGGCGTTCCGGTCAGAGCGATGCGCCCTTCCGCGCGCAGCTCCTTCGCCGCCCGCGTCTGCCGGATGCCGGAATTCTTGATGGCCTGCGCCTCATCGAGAATCGCCAGCTTCCACTCCCGCTGGCGCAGCCAATCCAGCCGGCAAAGCATGGTGTAGGTGGTGATGACCAGGTCGTGACCGGACGCCGCTGCGGAATCTTGCAGATCGATCCCCGGTTCCGACGGATGCGCGATATAGAAAGACAAGGATGGAGCGAAGCGCGACAACTCCTGTTTCCAGTTGGCGATCAGCGACGCCGGAACCACCAGCAGACTCGGCGACGGGGAGGGAATGCGGGTGCCCCTGAGCCTGCCCTGAGCTTGCCGAAGGGTCTCGCTTTTGGGACCTGGGTGGTCGCCTCGCTGCACAGCCTCACGATCAGCCGTGTCCTGCCGTGCAGTCTTTGTCTGCAATGTCTGTTCCGCTTCGAATTGCGGGTGCCCATCAATATCTGCCCGCGCTTTTTGCGGGGAGATGTGGGATACCTGCTCCGCTTTCAAATGCAGCAGCAGCGCGATCACCTGAACGGTCTTTCCCAGTCCCATGTCGTCGGCCAGGCAAGCACCCAACCCCAGGCGGGTCACAAATCGAAGCCATTGAACGCCGGTCTGCTGATAGGGCCGCAGCGCGGCTTTCAAGTCCGGCGGCGTACTCCCTTCGCGATCCTGCGGCTGGCGCAGTTCGTTAAGCATGGCGTCCAGTCTCGCTCCAGCGGAGATGCCGACCCATTCCCTGTCCGCTTCCGGCACAGTGATTGCCGCGTCTCCCTGGAGATTCGCTCCGGCCAGCAGCCGCATCCCCTCAAAGAACGAGATGCCGCCGTCTTCTGTCTCGTGCTCAATCTTCTTCCAGTGATCTAACGCCTCGGCCAGCTTCTTGCTGTCCAGCTCCACCCACTTGCCCTTCAGCGAAACCAGTCCGCCCGATGAGGCCAAGATCGCCTGCAATTCCCGCTCGTTCAGCGCCTCCCCGTCCAGCGTTACGTTCACGGAAAGATCGAGCAGCGCGTCCACGCCCAATTTTGCCTGGGTGCTCCCTCCGATCTTCACATTGACCACCGGACGCGGCGGCTTCGCGGCCTTCCACCAGTCCGGCACGCGGACCATCAGCCCGCTTGCCTCCAGGTTGGGAACGTCCTGAAGAAAGCGATAGGCGTCCTGCGGCTCCCAGGCCAGTGGCTGATATATTTCCCCGGATTCGGTCAGCTCCTTGACCCATGGAATTCGTTCCGCTGCCTGTTGGATCGGCTGCAGCAGCGACAAAAGCGCGGCATGATTTTTGGCCGCGCCATACTCCCGCAAGGCCCGCTCCAGCGGCAGATGCTGCGGCTTGCCATGCGCGGAAAGGCGGCTGCTGTAGGTCGCCAGAAAGGCAAAAGGAAACTCCGGATCGCGCTTGTTCTCCGCCAGATGAAACGTCACGCGCCCTACCGTCCGCCACAACGGATTTCGTTTCTCTAAAAACTGCTGGACGTTTTTCCCGCAGGCCTCCACCTCTGCCTGCGCCAGCCGATCCAGTTCCAGCCACCAGTTCTCCAGAACATCGGCGTTGAGATACTCCGCGCCTCGCATCGGCGGCGCGGTCAAGGCCATTGCTGTACATTCCTCAACCGACGGAACAGGAACAGACCAGGAGCGCTCCTCGCTCCCGATCTCCGGGCGATGACCCAGTTGTGTCAGGTACGCGCGGCCCCAATCGCGCGCAAAGGAAAACGCAACGGGCAGATTCGTCTCCAGCTCCACTGTCGCCAGGTGCAACAATCCCTGCGCCGTGCTCTCAGCGAAGGCCCTCTCGATTCGCCTGGTAACAGCTTCGCCGGCAACCGCGGCTTCCTCATCGGCTGCGGTTTCGACATGCAGGCGGCCGTGAGGCGAAATGGACAAAATCAAGTTCATAGCTTCCGCAATGTTATCGTCATCCTCGCGCCGGGTGGGATGATCCCTTATCGCGGTGGGCCGTTCATTCACACGAAAATCTGTCATCCCGACCGCAGCGCAGCGAAGTGGAGGGACCCGCGTTTTTACTTGCCCGACCTCAGGTTGATCTGTCGTCTTCCCCAATAATCACGACTCGCCGCCGGGCGTCCCACAACCTGCCCCGAGCAAGCCGGAGGCGAGTCGACCGCCGTTCATCCCGCGGATGTCAGGCGCAGAAGCTGCTCAAACTGTTGCCGCGACTCTACTAGAATACTCGCCCGTTTGAGGTCGTCGCGCGTGATCCTCTCTCGCTCCAGCATCTGAAGAAGCGCGTAGCGGAGGACAACGCGCGGCACTGTATCGGCGGCGGCGAGATCGAGAATCGTACGCAGCGGGCTCGTGACCCTGCAACCCTGCGCGAGGACGATATCGCTTTCCGGCAGGTCGGCGAAATGCAGCGTCAGGACGTCGGGCGTCCGGCTGCTCCTGCGAAAATGTGCGGGCACCGTCATGTGCAGTTGCGCCGGATTCAGATCCGAGAATTCATGCAGCCCCAGCGCGGTCTGGTGACTGTACACTCCTTCGACCTAGCCCTTGCGGTTGCTCGACCACAACTGCCACAGCACCAGCTCCGGATGCTTCGCCGTGGCGTTGTTGCATGGATCGGACGAGGGCCGAGCTACCGTCTTCTTAGCCAGTTTACGCGGCGATGTTAAGACGGCGGACAGAGTCGAGCATTCGATTGAGGACGGTCACGCCGACAGCCGCCTCGGCCTTCTGGCCAGAGAAGCTTCGCGCTCGCAGGCAAGGACCGATGATGGCCTTGTATCGGCCCATCGCGGTTTCAACCAGCGCGTTGTCCGTAGTCGGTCTCCTCTTGCCAGCCCAGCCTTCCTCTAGCTGCAATGGATAGAATGTGTTTGTCTCGCTGCGACGGATTGTGTACGACCCCGGCACTAGGTACCGCCGTTACGTGGGGCGGGATGATCATACAAATATCTTCGCCGTAACCGGCCACAACGTCGTAGGTAGGCATCCCATCACAAGCGCCGTCGGCTGTGACGCTGGCGATCATCGCCTCTATCTGATCCAGCAGCGGTGCCACTTGCGAAGGGTCTCCGACCTCGTTCCGGTCAGGGTCGAGGCCATGACCATCCCGGTGTCGGCATCCACGGCCAGGTGCAGCTTTCTCCACGTGCGCCGCGCTCTTGCGCCATGCTTTTCCTGAAACCACTCGCCGGTTCCGAAAACTTTCAAACCCGTGCTGTCGATCAACAAGTGGATCGGCCCATCTGGCAGGATACAGCCCTTGGAGATTGACTCCATTTCCCTTGCCCTTCGGCTCAAGGTGCTGTGGTCAGGCGCGCTCAGTAGCACACCAGCAGGCCGAAGATGGAGGCCATCAGCCCCTCGGTTTGACGCAACGCCAAGTGAAATGCCATGCGCAGCATCATGCCCGTCTCGATGGCCAGCTCGGAGTAGCTGGACTGCCCGCCAGGGGTCGTCCGACGTGCCGCCTGCCAGCCGTCCAGTACTTCTGGCATGACCCATAACGTCAGACTGCCTCTACGTCCGAGGTCTTTGTTCTCGCGTCGACAAACCGTCCGGAATCTCTGAACCGGGCGATCCTAAGCCGGTTCACGCAACAGATCTTGATTCCCTTGCCCGACTTGGACGTCCGCAGAAGGATTTTTGGAATCCTGCTGCAGCCCAAGCGAGTTGGCTTCGGTCGAGCTTCGGCCTGCCAAACTCTGGCTGGAATGTCCGATGGAAAGAGTGGCCGGGACCTCAAGGGCTGGATTGCCCGGGCGGAACAAAAGGCAGTGCAGCGGGCCATCGCGCACGGCGACCCGCAGCACTTCGCCCTCACACTCGAATACCTCGACGGACCTCCTGGCTGCCACTGAGGTCCTCTGACAGAAGAACTCCAGAAAGAGACCGGATACCCCTAACGCGAAAAAACAGGGCCTTATTCAACATGGGCAGACAGCCCCGATTTCCGCATTGCTCTTGGTTTCTCATAAACAAGAAGTTTCCTCTGTATTCTTCTTCCAAAAATAAGGTCGGATGCCGACATGATTTACAGGTCTCGACGAAAGCGGTGTGGCTTGAGCGAATGCTTTCCCCGGAAGCGCAGCGGTGGCGAAAGAAACTGCATGCCGCACGGTATCGCGCCCTGCTGAGGAATTCCCACCAGATTTGGCAATCATCCACCACGCAAAGGGTTCTGCTGTTTGTGTGGCACCGGAGTGGCAAGAATGTTTGGAGACAAATCAGGATAAGCTGAATAGGAAAGATCTTAAGACAAATCAGAAATCACTTTTATAGAAAGAGTAGGGACAATGGACATTCACAAAATACTTCGGGAACTTCGCGACGAGCGAGTACGGCTCGATAAGGCCATTGCAACTCTGGAGGCATTGGAAGGGACCACAGGGCCGACGGCTGCCAAGGTGGCCTCTGCGCCCGTTCTCTCCAAGCCAGAGGCGACAGAGAAGACGGTAGTTCGCAACCCGATGAGTGCTGCCACGAAGAAGCGCTTGTCGGATTTGGCGAAGCAGCGCTGGGCGAAGAAAAAGAAGGCCAAAACGGCGTAACAAGGTGGATGTGGCAGGGACGATGCGTCCCCTTGGATGGCCCCGGAGTTTCTATCGGAATGTTCGGATTCGCATAGGTGGAAGCTTCGGGCCCGTTCGGGAAAACCCATGCGATAGATGTTTACGGCTGTCAAGAAAAATGAAACCGACATTTTCCTGCTGCCGATCATAAAGCAGACCGGGCACAAGACCGTCACCATGGTCCATCGCTATGCCCGCGAAGATCAAGCGGACCGGCAGAGTGCGGAGAGCAAGCTGGGACTTCGACCACGGAACAGGTGGACGGGCCCAGCAGCGTGAGGTTATTTCTTCATCGCGGCGACAGCCTGACGTTCTTCCATGGGAAGAAAGCGGCGTGTACGCTGCCCGGTGTAGATCTGCCGCGGACGGGCAATCTTCTGCTCTGCGTCCGTGACCATCTCCTGCCATTGCGCCAACCAGCCGACTGTGCGCGGGATGGCAAAAAGCGTAGTAAACATCGCGGGCTTGAAGCCCATGGCCTGGTAGATGATCCCTGAGTAGAAATCGACATTGGGATACAACTTGCGCTCGACGAAGTACTCGTCTTCGAGTGCAATCCGTTCCAACTCCAGGGCAATATCCAGCTTCGGGTTGCGTCCAGTCACTTCGAAGACCCGGTCGGCGGTCCACTTGATGATCTTGGCGCGGGGGTCGTAGTTTTTGTACACACGGTGCCCGAAACCCATCAGCTTTTCGTGTCCGTTCTTCACTTTCTGAATGTAGGCGGCCACGTTCTGTTTGGAGCCGATCTCGTCGAGCATTTTGAGGACTTGTTCGTTGGCCCCGCCATGCAATGGTCCGGAGAGAGCCGCTGCTGCCGCTGCGGTCGCCACATAGGGATCGGCCTGCGAACTACCTACCGAACGCATGGTGTTCGTGCTGCAGTTTTGTTCGTGGTCGGCGTGGAGGATGAACAGGACGTCGAGCGCGCGTGCAAGCACTGGATTGGCCACATACTTGGGGCCAACCATCTTCCACAGCATATTCATGAAGTTCCCCGTGTAGTTCAGATCGTTGTCGGGGTAAATATAAGGGAAACCCAGATTGTGCCGGTACGACATGGCGGCGATGGTCGGCATTTTCCCGATCAGCCGCTTGATCTGCAGCAAGCGGTTCTCGGGATCGTGGATATTTTTGGCTTCCGGATAGACGGTGGCCAGAGCTGCCACGGTACTGACCAGCATGGCCATGGGGTGTGCATCGTAGCGGAAACCCTCCATGAACTTCTTGCTGGTTTCGTGCAGCATGGAATGGTAGGTGATCTCATGCACCCAGTTTTTCAGCTCCGTCTCATTCGGGAGATCTCCGAAAAGCAGCAAAAACGCGACCTCCAGAAACGTGCAGTGCTCCGCCAGTACTTCAATCGGGTAGCCGCGATACTCCAGAATGCCGCGCTCGCCATCGATGAAGGTGATGCCGCTCTGGCAGGATGCCGTGTTCATGAATGCGGGATCGTACGTCATGAGCCCGAAGTCTTCCGGGCCAGTCTTGATTTGCCGCAAGTCCATCGCCCGGAGGGTCCCATTTTCGATGGGCAGTGTGTAGGTGCGATCCGTGCGATTGTCTGTGATCGTGAGAGTGTCTGCTGCCATAAAGAAATCTCCCCCCTCATCTCGAAGTTTGCTGCTGTGCTCCGATGCGCCCGCAACGCTGGCCGGATGAAGACCCGATCCCAGCGAACCGGTGAGCCTCACCGCTGAGCCCAGTGTATCAACGGACGCATCCAGCCTGATCGACTTGAGCCGTCCATGATGTCTGACCATGCCCAGCCGACCGCATGACTGGCGAGATGACTCGTGTGCGTTGGCTCCGGATGACCGTCAACCGTCTCTGCGCGCCGGGAAGCGAACTCCCGTCGAGTAGTGCTGGTATCCGTCTACCGCGCTGGGCAATCTGCAGGAGATTGAAGAAGGCAAGATCAACGACACTCACCTGTATTGCTGTCGCAGAGCGCGAGAGCCGGACAGATCACGGCCAGAGAACGTACTACGCGCGGACGGCGGCGATCATCAACCCGACAGGCCCGGGCAAGCGCACCCGACGCACATCCGAGAAGCCCGCTTCTCGCAGCCAACTCTCATATTCCGGTTCACTATAGCTGCTGCCCGCTCGAGTTCCTACCAGCATATTCAGCGAGAACAGCGCGGCAAACCGGGGGGCGGTCTTGTCCGGCTCCAGTATAAAGTCCTGCACGACGAACTTCCCTTTCGGCCCAAGTGCCTGGCAGGCCCGGCGGAAAAGACCACGGTTTTCTTCCGGAGAAAACATGTGACAGATCGCGGAGGCAAAAATGAGGTCGTAATTCTCGCCCAGCGGGTCGCGCAGCATGTCGCCTGCCCGCGTGGCGATATGGTCCGCAAGCCCGGCCTTCCGGATGTATTCCCGCGTGAGAGAAACGACGTCACTCCTGTCCAGAATTTCTGACCTCAGTCCAGGCATTGTCCGCGCGAACGCGATGGAATAAGCTCCTGATCCTCCACCCAGATCCAGCATGCGCCCGATGCCGTTGGTTCCAACCGCCCTGACTACGGCGTCGGCCCGCTCCCGAGCATTGCGGTCCATGGCAGCGATGAAATCTTCCAGCCGGCTGTCTTCGTGGCTGCCGGTCTCGACTGATGTCCCGGCACGCACACATTCCGTCAGCGAATTCCAGCGGCGCCACAAATGTCCCATGTGCATAAGGCCACCGCGAGCATTGTCGCGCGAACCCTCGCAGAAGAAACGGGCTGTTGCGGAAGTGTTGAAGAACTTGTCCTCTTTCTTGTCGAGTAGCTTCAGACTGACCAGCGCATGCAGCAGCATCTCGGTGGCGCGGGGGTCGGCCTGAATTTTCGTTGCCACCTGCTCCGCGGAAGCGCCGCTCGCCACAGCGGTGAATACGTCCAACTCAAGCGCCGTCAGCACCGCTCGGCTCGGCATGAAGGAGCGAACCATCTCGTTGAGATCGTCCGGAAGGGTCCCGGCTTCGTCTGTGGCTTGCACCACAGCCCGATAGTGATTGCGGCTCTCTATGATTTCCGCTTTCATGGCCGGCAAATCGTTCCACTCCAGGCGCGACACGACCTTGCCATCCCGTAAATGGGAGCCAACGATTTCCGGAACGTCGTCTTCCTTCACCCTGCGATACCAGATTCCGTCGGGATAGACGATCATGACCGGTCCGTTCTCGCACAAGCCGAGGCAACCGCAGGTGGTTACCTGGACCGCTTGATCCAGTCCATGGGAATTGAGTTCTCGCTCCAGAGCCTGCAAAACCCGCGGAGAACCGCTGTTGGGACACGACGCAACTCCTTCGGGCTTTCCCTGTGTGCAGACGAATACGTGGTGAGGAAACGGCTCCATGTACGCGCTCTACTGGGGCCCGGCTGGGAGCCGGACTCTCAATTCCAGCGTAGGCTGCACGGCCCTACGAAGCAACCCATCCATTCGTGGCTTTTGTTTCAACCAAGCTGAAGATTTCTGCGCTCACCGGGTGCGCCCTAGTAAGCCCGCGCATATTGCCGGGGAACGGGCACAGGTTGGTGCAGTTGCACGGCCGCTTGCAGGGGCCAGTGAGGATCACGCAGTGCAGCACGTGCAATCAGAATCAGGTCGGCCTGGTCTTTCTCTAGAATTTGCTCCGCCTGTTCTGCCGTCGTGATCAGCCCGACAGCACCGGTCAGGATTCCCGCCTCCCGCCGCACTTGTTCGGCAAAGGGCACCTGAAAGCCGGGCGCAGCCGGGATCTTTGCGTGCGGGACCGCGCCGCCCGAGGAGCAATCGATCAGGTCCACTCCGAGCGGCTTCACCTGACTGGCCAGAGCCACGGTGTCTTCGATCCGCCATCCACCCTCGACCCAGTCGGTCGCGGAGACGCGAAGGAACAAGGGATATTTTTCCGACCATACGCTTCGAATCGCCGCAGCCACCTCGCGCACGATTCGGGTGCGATTCTCAAAGCTGCCGCCATAGCGATCTTCCCGATGATTGCTCAGTGGCGAGAGAAACTGATGCAGCAAGTATCCATGCGCCGCATGGATTTCCACCAGCTTGCATCCCGCCTTATAGGCACGAATGGCTGCCGCCTGGAATGCGTCCACCACGCGCTGGATGCCAGTGTCATCGAGGGCGTGGGGCGCGGGGTTGCCTTCGTGAAAGGCAAGCGCGCTCGGCGCGTACGGGATCCATCCACCCGACGATACGGAGACCACTTTGTCCCCTTCCCAGGGTGCGCTGGTGCTTGCCTTTCGCCCGGCGTGCGCCAACTGAATTCCCGGCACCGCTCCCTGGCTCTCGATGAAGTGAAATATCGGCGCCAGCATCTCCGTCTGATCGTCACTCCACAATCCGAGATCGTTGAGGCTGATTCGTCCCTCCGGCAGGACGGCGGTGGCCTCGGTGAACACCGCTCCCGCACCCCCGACGGCCATGCTGCCCAGGTGGACCCTATGCCAGGGAGTGGCAAATCCGCCCTCCGCCGAGTACTGGCACATGGGAGAGATGACGATGCGGTTGCGGAAATGGACCTCGCGAATCGTCAGAGGCGAAAAGAGCTTGCAGGGGGCGTTCAAATCAGCGGCGTTCTCTTGTGGCATCTTTGGGAAGGCTCCATCGGTAAGTTTTCGGCCGGCTCGGTCAACCGGCGGTTTGCGATACGGGATGAGCGGGAAGCCGTCAATCGGCGATTCCAACCAACGGCCATCTCTGCTTACAGAATACCAACGAGAACTCCCGGCAGCGATGATGGGTTCCGAAGCAGCCCACAATCAGAGTTGCAGTCTGGACATCTACAATGCCGCCCAATCGCATGGTTCGCGCGAACGATTTTTCACCCAGTCATTCGATGTGCATGAAGCGAATTAACGCGCATCGAGATCCAGCTCCGCCGTCCTCTTTTCACAGAAAGGAAACTCTCGGCGCACTGGCATCGTCCAATCTTCCATGCGCACCATCACGCTTGAAGAACACTTCGTGACCGAATCCTTTCTGCGCGCCACCGGAGCATGGGACAGGGAAACTCCCCCGCAGCTTGCGGAACTGCAACCGAAACTCCTCGATCTCGGCGCTGGCCGGATTGCCGACATGGACAAGTCGAAGATCGATCTTCAGGTGCTCTCGCTGGCCGCGATGGGTTTCGATGCACTCGATGTCGATACGGCCACTTCGCTCGCCCATGACATCAATGATGAACTGGCCCAGGCGGTACGTTTGCATCCAGCACGTTTCGGCGGCTTTGCGACGCTTGCCCTGAAGGACCCCGTCACGGCAGCGGTTGAGCTGGAGCGTTGCATCACCCGCCTCGGCTTCCACGGCGCTCTTCTCGATGGCACAACCGGAGGCCTGTTTCTCGACGATCCGCGCTTCCTCCCGGTCTTTGAAGCTGCCTCCCATCTGGGAGTTCCCATCTATCTCCACCCCGCGCCGCCGCCCCAGCCGGTACGCGAAACCTATTATTCCGCCCTTCCCGGCCAGCTCGGTTTCCTTCTCTCCATCGCGGGCTGGGGCTGGCACGCCGAGACTGGCCTTCATGCCCTGCGCCTCATCGTCTCTGGCCTTTTTGATCGCCTGCCCAAGCTGCAGCTCATCCTCGGCCACATGGGGGAGGGTCTGCCCTATGCGCTGGCCCGTTCCAGCGGCGTCCTCTCTCATGCCGCGCCGAATCTTCACCAACCCGTCGCCGACTACTTCCAATCCAACATTCACTGCACCACCAGCGGCTATTTCACCCTGCCACCCTTGCGCTGCGCCGTTGAGGTGGTCGGCATTGATCGCCTTCTTTTCTCCGTCGACTATCCATACAGCCCCAACATGCGCGGTCGGGCATTTCTCGACAGCCTGTCGGAGATTCTCGGTCCGGACGATATCGCAAAGCTCACCCATCGCAATGCCGAGCATCTGCTGAATCTGCGCCCCGCAGCCTGAATCGGACCGTATCCATCCGTCCACGCTGGTGTCTGGCACTCCATCTGAGTCGGGTAAGGACAGGGCCGGTGAGCAAGGCGGAGGAATGGGAATCGTCAAGCACGCAGTTTCACGGGCAGCGTGGCAGCGGGGGAAAGCAGCGCTTAGTCCGTGACGCGTGATGCATGTCACTGTTCGCTGGCGGAGGGCTGCGTATTTTGAAGCAATGGCGAACGTCAACACGGCTGAAGGGCCAAACTCCACGGGACATACTACGGAAGCAGTGCCGGTCTCGTCAGCCGTCGACGGAGAAATGACGCGCACGGTGCGCGTGATAGGGCTGGTGATGGCTTGTCTGGTGGTTGGCGCCATCCTCGCCGGCATCTGGAAGGCGAGCGTCGGCCCGCAATCGGGCAAAGCGGCGCTGGTGGGCGGGCTGTTTCTTACCGAGGTCATCCTGGCCGGTATCCTGATTCTTCTGGGCAGCCTTGTCGAGGGATTTGGATATGGGCTCTCCCTGGGAACCAACTGGCCTTATACGCGAAATATCCTGGTGTTGATGGTGCGCGGGGACCCCGAGGCGGCGCACCGGCTGGTGGCCACCCTGGTGGGCCTTATCGCGCTGCCGCTGGTTTTTCTCGCGCCCAGTTCCGCGACCATCAATGGTTTGGTGCTGGCGATCATCGCCGCACTGTTCGGAATAGGGACCCTCTATGTTTTGTCCGGTCGAATGCCGGCCTTTGTGCATGGCATCCATGGACTCCTGGCCTACGGAGTCTTTCTCAGTTATCTCAAAGGACTTGCTTTCCCCGGCGTTGAATTTTGGTGGTATCTCAAGTTCACGGTCGCCCTCCATGCGCTTTTGCTGACGGTGTTTCTTGGGGGGTATGACCACTGGGCAACGCGGCTTCGGTCAGCCCATCGGGCCTTTTTACCGACCGCAGCGACTCGCCCATTGGACTGTGGCGGCCCATATTCTTGCCGCCCTGACCGTTGTGGCTACACTGGGCTGGCTTATGCCGAATTATCCCGTGGCATTTTACCTGGCCGTCACACAGGTCGCCGTGGGATTCCTGCTTTTCCATGCCGTCAATCTCAAGCCGAAGAATCCAGGGACCATCGTGGCGTTTCACCAATCCATGGTGCTTCTCATCACGACGGCCATCGTCGTCTCATTACGATGATGGTGGATGTTGCGACTCGCCGGTTTCATAAAAAATGGGGCATCGAGATTGGCGGAGCCGACAACACGGCTTCCTGCTGGTCCGATCAAGCTGCGCTACACGAACAATCTCGCTGGTGCAAAAGATCGGGCAGACCAGTCATTCTTGGTGCGCGAACAAATCCCGCCATTGACTTCAACATCAGCGTTGCAGCACGTCGCCTTCAAGAAATTGGGTTGATGGTAAGAACCGAAGATCGTTTTGTAGGCTACTCAAATTTCAAATTGAAGTCCGACTTAATTGAAGTATTGAGCCACTTGCAAAATTCATGCAGCAGGGTCATTTAGAAGTGGGGATTGCCAACTTTAGAATAGGGTTACGAAGACCAACTCCAAAGTGAAAGGCGTCCCCACCCCATGCAGCTTACCGTTTCCGGCATCCTGAATCAATTTCATCGCATCATGCAAGGCGTTTTGTTCCCGGCGCTCCAAGAGCAGTTGGGTCCGCTGTCGGATAAGCATCGTCAACTGGCAGCGGTTCTGAGCATGATTGAGATTGATGCGCTGGCCGGTTCCTGGTCGGGCGGCGTGGGTCGGCCAGCCAAGCACCGGCGCACTATTGCGCGGGCCTTTGTGGCCAAAGCGGTGTTCAATCTGAATGCCACGCGGCAGTTGTTGGATCGTCTGTCGGTCGATGTTTCCTTGCGGCGTATCTGCGGTTGGGAGAGTCAGCGCGAGATCCCTCATGAGTCGCAGGTCTCGCGGGCGTTTGCCGAATTCGCCGCGTCGGAACTTCCCCAACGCCTGCACCCTTGTCGACTCTGTGGTCTTACATTCCATGCCCGCTCCCAGGAGATTTACGCCCTTGACCTGCGATTTCAGTAGGGTTAAACCACAGTCCCACGCGGAAAACCCTTTACAAATCAGGGCAAGATCAAGCTTGTACTCTGTACCCTTGCGTGGTACATTGACTCGTGGTGGGACTGCGGGAATGATTGTGGACTTTCGGGACGACTGGTTGCGCGATTTCTTCGTCAAGGACCTCCGGACAAAGAAAATTCCCTCCGAGTTGAAAGACAGATTGTTCCGTAAAATCCAGATGATTGACGATGCAACCACGGACCAAGACCTGCGGGTGTCACCCAGTAACCACTTTGAAAAACTGCACGGCAAACTGGAAGGTTTCCATTCGGTTCGTGTCAATAAACAATGGAGGCTGGTCTTCCAGTGGGACAGTGGCCGTGGAGAAGCAAAGGACGTCTATCTGGACGACCACAGTTATCAGTGAGGTGGGACATGTTAATGACGAAGCGCAAGCCGGCGGGCATAGGAGAAATCCTGGTCGAAGAGTTCATGAAGCCGATGGGACTGACACAAGGTGTGTTGGCCGATGCGATGGGCGTGCAGCGCAAACACGTCAACGAACTGTGCAACGGACGCAGGTCTGTTACCGCGCCGACTGCACTTCTTCTTGCCCGTGTGTTTGGCAATGGCCCTGATTTTTGGCTGAACGTGCAGAGACGCAGCGATCTGTGGAAGGCACTGCATTCGCCTCGCGAACGCGAGCGGATCAAACGTGCCCGACCGCTGACCATCGCCGCGTGACATCTGCGCCACCACAACTACGCTGCGGGGAGGACCGTGCGAGCTATATTGTCCTGCTTTGATTTCGCACGAAATGGGCAGCAGGATTTTCCTGTTTAAACGTCCGTTTACGCAGTCCCTGGCTAGGACAGCAGCAGTTCGAGGTCCTCTGTACGCAAGTTGCGAATCAGGCTGTTGTCGGCGCCGATGATAGCGTCCGCCAGATCGCGCTTCGTCGCCTGCAGTTCCAGGACTTTTTCCTCGACGGTGTCCCGCGTGATCAGACGATAGGCGAAGACCTGTCGCGTCTGTCCGATGCGGTGGGCCCGGTCCACGGCCTGTGCCTCCACGGCCGGGTTCCACCACGGATCGAGAATGAACACATAGTCGGCGGCGGTCAGGTTCAACCCCAGACCGCCAGCCTTCAAGCTGATCAGGAAAAGCCGGCAGGCCGGGTCCTCCTGAAAGCGCGCAACCCGCGTCTGTCGGTCGTGCGTCTTGCCATCCAGATACTCGAAAGCGACCCCTTCGCGTTCGAGACGCAAGCGGACGATCGCCAGCAAACTGGTAAATTGCGAGAAGACCAGCGCCTTGTGCCCCTCGTCGAGGACCACGCGCAGTTGCTCCAACAGCACGTCGAGCTTGGCGCTGGAGGCTTCCAGATGTTTGGGATCGAGGAGCCCGGGATGGCAGGCGGCCTGCCGCAAACGCAGCAATGCTTCCAGTACCTGGATTGTTGACCTCTCCAGTCCTTCATTCTGAATCCGCCGTAGCAAAGAATCGCGATAGTGCTGGCGCAACTCGGCATAGAGCTTGTGTTGCCCAGGCTCCATTTCACAATAGATCGTCTGCTCATACTTCGCGGGCAACTCGCGGGCCACCTGTTCCTTGGTGCGGCGCAACAGAAACGGCCGCAGCGCGCGGGCCAGCAGCTTGCGGGTGTCTTCATCGGGATTGCGCAAGGCCCCGCCCGCCAGTTGCATTACGCTTGCCGCCCCGAGCATGCCTGGGTTGAGAAATTCAAAGAGCGACCAAAGCTCTCCCAAATGGTTTTCGACCGGCGTGCCGCTCAAGGCCAGGCGGTTCGTTCCATGCAGCAGACGCACGGCCTTGGCCGATTCCGTGTTCGCATTCTTGACGGCCTGGGACTCGTCGAGGACCACATAGTCGAACGCGACCTGCTGGAGACGCAGGGCATCACGCCGCAACGTTCCATACGTGGTCAGCACCAGATCGTAGGCGGCCAAGTCCGTGTCATTGCGGGACAGACCTGTGTAATCCAGAATGCGAAGCTGCGGCGTGAAGCGCGCCGCCTCCTGCTTCCAGTTGAAGATCAGCGATTTGGGGACCACCACCAGCGAAGGCCCTGCAATCTCGCCTTGGACACGTCGCTCGCGCCGCGTTTCCAGCAGCGCCAGCACCTGGGCGGTCTTCCCTACGCCCATATCGTCGGCCAGACAGCCGCCAAACCGAAATCGCCGCAGAAAATGCATCCAGCCAAGGCCCTCGCGTTGATACTCCCGCAATTGCCCCACGAACCCCGCCGGTTGTTCGGCAGCTTCCACCCCCCGGAAGCGCCGCAATTCCTCGCGCAGGTGGGTGAAGGTTGCATCGCAGTCCGCCTGGGGCTGGGTGGCGAGCATGGCATCGAGCAACCCAACCTGACTTTGGCGAAAGCGGACGTGACCGTCGTTGAGCGCGCCCATTCCGGCGATGGGGCCGATCCGGCGCAGCCACTCCTCCGGCAGCATGCCGTAAGAGCCATCATCGAGCAGTACCATGTTGTTGCCCCGGCGCAAGGCCTCCAGCAATGCGGGAAGACCTGCCTTGCTTTCTCCGTATTCCACCTCGCCGCGCAGTTCAAACCAATCCACACCGCTCGAAACCGCAAGGTGAAACTCGCCCGGACGCCGAAAGAGTTTCCCGTCGGCTTCCACATGCCAGCCCTTCTCCACCAGCGAGCGCACAATGCGTGGCAGCTTGGTTGGCGCCAGCTCTCGCGCCAGTTCCCTGCCCCAGGTCGAAGCTGGATATTTGACTCCAATTTCATCGAGCAGTTCGCAGGCGGCCTTTTCCGCTGCGCCATCACGGCGCACCAGCCTTCGCGTGGAGGCATCGTAGAACCCTTGCGCCATGGTCTTCTCCGGCACCAATCGCCCTTCGTACTCGAAGGACAACTCCGCCTTCAGCCGTTCTCCTCCGTAATGCGAACGCGGCTTGGAAATCCGCAGGCTGGGACGCGGCTGGGGCGTCGCTTCCTCGTATTGCAGCTCCTCGGGCATCTGCAGCGGCGGCAGTTCAGCAGAGCCGAGCAATTCGGTCAGAAATGCGTCCAGGTCTGCCTCTGGCACTTCGATGGATTTCTCTCTGCGAAGATACGGAACCCATCGGAACGATGCCTCTTCCGTATGCGGCGCCACGCGGTCATGCGTGAACAGAAAGCCGCCGGAGGTGACCTGCATCGGCGCGCTCACATCCATTCGCACCTCCCCTCGATGGAAGACCCCGCCCAACGTCCATCCTCCGGCGCCGCTCCGGCGCAACTCCAGGGCGAACGCCCAGGGAGGGCCATCGTCCCACGCCAGCACCACCATTCCTTCCCCGCCCTTTGCATGCGGCAGATAACAGCGCCCAGTGCGAACCACCCGAGGCAGGAGCGTGCGCGCCAAAACTGGAGAAAGGAGAAACGAGCTTGGACCCGAATCGTAGGTGTCGAGGTAGTACCCGGAATACTGTTTCCCCCCAAGTAGTGCGGACAATATCTCACGATCCTCGGGGAGTGGCAGGAGCGAAATCAGGAAACGCTTCATGGGAAGCTGCCTGGGGCTGCTCCAGTCGCCATTTTTCTTCCGATCGCGCGATTCCAGGGACAGGACCGCACTGACACCGTCTCCGGAAACACTCACGATGTAAAGGATTTCCCGCTTTGCCGGCCAGGCGTCTGTGGAATGGGTGTCCCTGGCGTCGGCACTGGAAATCTCACTGATGCGCCTCTTCCAGTCAGCCGGCTTACGGGACGGCATGGCGGCCGCCTCGCTCTTCTTCAAAACGGGGAATGAAGCCGGAGAAACTCTGCCGCCCACATGCTCGGGTATCTCATCAAAGAAATCGTCCATGTCCAGCATCACTTCCGTTGCCGACACGACCTCGCTGAGGTGTCCTTTCGCATCGGCGGCGAGAATCGCCGCCCACAGATGCTGGCACGGAACGCCTCTTTCCACAGGACCGTTGCAATCGCAAGAAACGATAAGCCTGCCGTCCGTCCAGTACAGGTTTACTTCAAGTGCGTAATGTGCGTACGTTTCCTTGACCTCTGCCTCGACCTCCAAATCCGAGCCATAGCGGATGGTGACGCGATGCTGCCAGAAGTCTTGCTGACCTCGCGCCCGAATGCTCGCAGAGAAATATTTGTCCAGTTTTATTGCAAGATTCATGCGTTTGGGCTTTGAAGAATTTCATTCCCATTCTATTCGATGATTCGAGATGCTCCCCCCGCAATGCAGCCCTTGCAATTATCAAGAGCATGCAAAATTGTGGGGTGGCATAAGCTGTGGGGATGAAATGGACACTGAAGCTGGTTGGTGTATACGTGAAATCCCATCATCCGCGACCGGAGCGCAATCCCGGGGTCGCGGCAATGTGCTCGATGACGAGAGGAATGTAACACGGTTTGCTTTCGTGCGCAGCGGAAGCCCTGAAGCGCTCTGTCCCTATCAAAACAGGCTAATTTGTCGCTGGCCCTCTATCCATTCCTCTAAAGTGGGCAGAGCCAGATCCTCATTTACCTCTTTTCGTAACAGATGTAGCGCCAGCATTAACTTTTGTGGTTGCGGTACTTTGGAGAACAACGGATCCGTGCGCGACCGCTGCGACGCAATTTCTTTGACACGCTCGTCCAGTTCCTTCTTTGGGTATCTATTTTCAACTTCAAGCTGCAGCTGCTGATCTCTCCATTCTATATAGCGCGATTCCAATGCGTTCTTTTGAGACTCTTGTTCCTTTTCTTTCTTGCTGCGCTCCTCCTGTTCGCGCCGTCGGCGACTGGTAATAAATTGTGAAGGTATTGGAAGACCATTCTCAATGGAGTAAATAATAAATCCAGCAGGATTGGCTATCTTTCCACGGCGATCATTGGTTAATTGGAAATCCGCATATTCGATTTGATCGATGATCGTTTCGGTATCATACGTTTGCACCAGATCCTGCGCTTTCGCTGGTAGAACGCCGTGCTCTATCAGGTGATTGATCGCTGTCTGCTGTATGTTTGTCACTTCTCCATGATCAGGTTTTTTGTCGGCCAACTGCCTTCGTTGGGATGCAGCGAGCACGCGTAATAATTCCTGCCCGGGAGATAACACGATTTTGTAACCCTGCTTGGATGTCATTGGCTGGATGTCCCACTTCGAGAGATATTTGATTCTCACGAGTTCGTCCAGCGACAGGCCGATCGTCCCCTTGATTTTAGAAAGGTGCTCATAGGTTTGAATGTTGAGAAGAGTACAAAGTTCGACGTAATCTTTCTCAACTTGCCTACCTTGGCTCGCATGGAACCATACATGAAGGTTCCCAAAGAGTCCCTTGGCAGTGGGGCGTTTCAGTTGCTTGTAAGCGTTGAAATCCTCAGGTATGACGTAGCGCAGATTCAGGTTTTCGAGCAACCAATCTTCCATGACGACTTCATAGCGCTCGTGCCTCTCTGTGTTATTTAGCTCGCTTGTGCCGATCCTCTTAAAGCTTCGAAAAACATGCAATACCTCGTCGGTATAGCTCTTTTTAGACGCTTTATATACCGTGCGCTCCGACGTGATGGTAGTGTCGGCCATTCTCTTGCCCCAATTCAATATCTCTTCATAGATGGCCCCACCTGGCGTTAGGCCTAATTCTTTGATCAATCTATATCCAGTGAAACGGATCGGATTGGAGATATTTCCTTTCTTTGCGTGTTCCTCGCTTACAATTTTCAGAAACGCCAGGAACTTGTCGCGATCAACTGTGGATGGTAGTCCTAAAAGTTCAGAGCCACGAAATTCAGCTGCTACCTTGATGCGCTGTCCATTGCGAACCACCATTTGCTCTATACGGCGGGTGGATTTGGTTGGTTGCCTGGTATCGTGCGCGCCAAAAAATCCTATACTTAACAAATTTTTCTCAAAACGAACCATGTCAACATCAACAGATATTGGCATAAGTGTCGGTTCGGTGGAATGAACTTTTTTTTTCGCCATTCGACCTCGTTGCTTTGCTGCTGTTGTTGGTATGAATACTATAAGAAAAAACAACAACTTTGAAAGCAAATAAGAACCTTCGATTCTCACATAAGTATGATTGCAAATGAGATAGGAGGCAATCTTTGCCAGCCAGCTACGTCAAAGCTGCCAACCAAGTCCGATCTTCTTGCCAGCCGACTCCGAGGGCTGGGTTCCAGCCGACTCCGACATCCCTGCCAGCCAAGATCTACAATAGTGCCAGCCAACTCCGATATCGCTGCCAGCCAACTCCGATACATTCCTTCAATCAATCTTTGGTAGCGAGGTGCCCACTGCCATATAGGCAACCATATTTGGTTCATGCTAGGAAACAGCCACGTAGCCGGCTGGCAGGGCAAAGCTTATCGACGTATTTTCAGGGTTTACATGGAAACGGCCAATTGCGGACCGAGGTCTTGTCGCGATCAAGCCGCCTCTTTCGTACTTGAGGGGCAAGGGATGGTCGTAGTCGGCTGGCAGTATCATGGATCAAAAGGCTTATTTTCAGTAGGATACATGTTTTTTCCAGCCAGCTACGTGTGGCGGCATGGAATATATCGCATCGACCTGATTCTCGTAGCCGGAAGAGGCTATCGTAGCCAGCTGGCAGATCTGAGCGTAAAGCTATTTATTTCAGATGTATACCCAAAATTTCCAATCGACTACGTGTTCTTTGTGAGGGGGTCCTGTGACTACCGAAATCACTTAATTGTGGGCAAAATGCGTTCTCTCAATCTCTTTTATCGCACAGCTTTTCAACGATATGAGCCAGATCCTGCCAGCCGGCTACGTGTCCTCAATGCCGTCAAGGGCTCTGCCACCAGGCCGATCCTAGATCCGATGGTTCGTAGTCGGCTGGCATGATCTTGGATAACATGTTTCCTCTCATATAGATAATGGGTATTTGCCACCCAGCTACGTTATCTTAACCGCTCTTGATGTGGGTCATAACTTTGGTGTTCACGAGGGAGGCAAGATCGGATTGCCGTAGGCGGCAGGCAATATCTGCATTAAATGCCCTGTTTTCCGGCCCTAAACGATCTCCGTGCCAGCCAGCTACGTGCTTTTGGATCATTCTCAGATGGTCGCTGGTCTCTGAAGAATCCACAAATCGTTATTCTTCTGCAATTTCGACGGCTCTGTTGTATTGTCAACGCGATAGCCCACAGCGTACCAGCTAGCTACGTGGCAGAGGAAGACCCTCGGAAATAGCGACCTGCCCACTGATCGGATACTCTGCCACGCCCACGTACGTGTCAGCCGCACCGTAATAGAGAAACCACTTGCCATGGGAAAAGACGAGTCCCTCGGTAAATGTAGTTCCTGCGGTGTATTGGCCGCTTTTCTCCCACGATAGTTTGGGTTGAATGTAGGGCCGATTGGCGCGCTTCAGCAATCTGGCTGGATCGTCTGCGGAAAAACAAAGCCTGGCCGCCGGAATACGCGCCCGCCCCGATTCCCGAAGCGCCGCCGTGATCGGCGTTCTTTCCGTTATAGAGCAAAAGAATTCCCTGCGACGTCAGGACCGGCGGCGGTCCCACCTCAGGAAATGCACTGTCGAAAAGTCCGTGCCGTCTGGTTAGAAGCACGAGGGGCTTTCCTCGAGCGTTTTCCACCGGCGTCCAGTGAATCAGGTCAGGCGAAGTGGCCAGACGAATTTGAATTTCCCCCCAATACATCCAGTACTTGCCATGCAGTTTTGCGGCGAGCAGACGATCGCCGACCAACTGGGTAAGGATGCCGGCGGATTTGTATTCGAGCTGGTCGTACTTCCCACCTTCCGCACCGGCAAAGGCGGGCCCGTATTTGATCCAGTGCAACAGATATTTTGACGTCGCCACGCCGACGGTATAAGTTTTCCGGTTCCATTGCGTATATGTCAGTACGTAGGTGCCGTTTTCGCTCTCGACGATTCGAGGGTCTTCCACGCCGCCGGGCCACTCACGGGTTTGTTGTGCATCTTTCGCTGGATAGAAGACGGGGGTGCCCCGGCGAATGAAATGAATTCCATCCTTGCTCTCAGCCAGTCCAAGACGCGAAGTGTGCATGCCGATCACCATCCTCCCGGTATTGTCTTCCGTGCGATAGAGCAAATCGATTTTTCCGTTGTACACAGTGGCCGCTGGATTGAACGTGTGCAGCGCCTCCCAATGGACGAAATGACTGCGGATCGGGTCCATGAATGTCGCGCCTGGCTGTGGCGAAATTACGGGCGAATTGGAAGCCCGGTGGAATGGGCCGAGCATCCAACCTTGCGGAGCATTGACAGCCCCTGCAACCAGCGCAGCGGTTGTGGCGAGAACAATTGCAATATGTAGCGTGGAAGCTAAAAAACCACGAGTGTTCATGAATGACTCTACCTCACTGTCCAAATTCGCCGCGGGCCCGGATCGGTTTTGGTAAAAATGCGGAAGGCGAAGCTCTTTTGTTCCTAATTTCAGGCAGCGTGCGGTTGCTACTAGCAGGTTCTATTCATTTAGTTAGGAGGCATCGGCCAGAAAAGAGACGCTGAGCGAGTTCCCTGCCCACAAGTGGCCGTCCTCGCAACGTTATTTCATGTATTGGTCAGAGATAAGTCGTTGACTACGAGGGTGTTAATCACATTCGACGGCATTCCGAGACGGTATCAGGAGCAAAGCAGGCACGCAAAGCCTGGGTTATGCTTCCTTTCGGGGCAGGCGTCTCAAGTTTTGTCCCAAGGGTGCTCCTGGCGTTCATCTCTCAATCCGCGTGCCGCTCTGACCTGCCCCGATTTTCTCAGCCAGTTGTAGCTGGAGTTTCTCGCTTCAGGTTTGTGGGCGAGTATATCTCGCCGCCGTCGTAGTCGGGGCTGTGGGGATGTGGGAAGCGTTGTTTGCTTTCCACATCTCCATAGCCTAGGGCTCTGCTGAACTCAGCAGGTGTTCTGTATGCGAGCGAACTGTGAGGGCGCTCGCAGTTGTATTCCTGACGCCAGTTGTCGAGGGTTCTCCGCAGATCGTTCAGCGTCCGGAACCAGTTTGCGTTGAGACACTCGTCGCGTAGCCGTCCATGGAAGCTCTCAACATGCCCGTTCTGCATCGGCCTTCCGGGCTGGATGTGAATCAGGTTGACCTTGCATTCTTCCGCCCAGCCCAGCATCTGTCGCGAGGTAAACTCCGGTCCGTTGTCGGAGCGCACGCTTTCCGGCCGGCCGCGTTGTTCGATCAGCCGATCGAGAACCCGCGTCACGCGACCGCTGCCCAGGCTCGTATCAGCTTCCAGCGCCAGGCACTCGCGGGTAAACGCATCGACCACACTGAGGATGCGGATCATGCGGCCGTTTGCCAGTCCATCCACGATGAAGTCCATCGCCCACTCCTGGTTTGCACGGATCAGACGGGGCTCGATTCGCTGTTCGCGGACCAGCCGTTTGCGCCGGCGCCGGCGCACTGCCAACCCTTGCTCGACATACAACCGATAGACTCGCTTCATGTTCACCGCTTGTCCTCGACGCTCCAGCACCGCATGCAGTCTGCGATATCCATAGCGCGGCTTTTGCCTGGCCAGTTTCACCAACTCTTCACGCAACTCCGCGTTCCGATCCGGCTTCGGCTCGTACCGATAGCTGGCTCGATCCACGCCAAGCAGCTTGCAGGCCCTGCGTTCGCTCAGATGGAATCCAGCCGATACGAACGCAATGTCTTCTCTCAGACCGGCAAGCTCCAGCTGTTTTTTCGGATGACTGCTTTCAGCGCTTCCTTGTCCAAACTCAGATCGGCAACCAGCGCCTTTAATCGTCGGTTCTCATCTTCCATCTGGCGTAGACGTTGCGCTTCGCTCACATCCAGGCCGCCATACTTCGCCTTCCAGTTGTAGAACGTAGCGTCGCTGATCCCATGCTCCCGGCAAAGATCCGCCGTCTTCACTCCGGCCTCATGCTGCTTCAGGATCGCAATGATCTGCTCTTCTGTGTACCGGCTCTTCTTCATCCCCAGTCCTCCCGTTCAGATTACGAGAGAACTCCAGTTTTCCATGGTTGAGTTTTTCGGGGGGGCAGGTCAGCTCCACCGGGTATGGTTTTTTAGGTGGGACAGATATGTATATGTTGGCCCATAAAATCCAGAGGGCGGAATCCTATATGTGTCGGTTCCCTACTGCCGTGCATGTTTGAACGATGTAGCCATTGTTCAGCCGACGATCCGCATGGCCGACAGTCCGGAAACCTAACAGCCCGTGGTGCAAGTCTGAAAAGCCTAAACCGGCCCTCGCTGCTTGCTGTAAGTGACTGAAGCCATTAGGCGCGATTTGGATTCAATCCGTCGTTTTCTGACTTGAGTTACTTTCACCACGGCTAAGAGTCTCAGAAGTTCAAGAGACCGCAGTCCGAGAGTCGCATGGCGCGCCAGGCCGGACGAATGATTGACTTGGACTCGCTATGGCTGCTCCCATCCTAGCGAGATGCTAGGTTTTGCGGGTTCTAGCCTCTGAGTGCTCTATCATACGTTATTGCGCGATCGCGCAAAACCTGTCTCATTGATATGGATTAGGGCCGGGCTTGCTTCAAGACGGACGAGACCCCCCCCTGAGTCATATATTGACATGTGTCAGGGGGACTTTCTCGTGGGCGATCCTTCCTCTCATGGGCGGAATCAGAATGGCTAGGTTTATGATTTATACATGGCATGTACGGGACATGTACGGGACATGCACAGTACATGTGTATCACATGTGAATGGCATATACCTGATAAGACAATACTCTACCTGACGTGAAAGGTATTGCCATAACAAGACTTTGCGGGTATTGTAATGGAAAGCAATGACACAAAAGGACTTTCCATGCTTTGAAATGTCTTTTCACGACCTAGCAACTCAACATATCTGTTTGAAACTAAAGACTAAGGAGTATTGAATGCCGGTCATCTGTACAGCTAACCCCAAGGGTGGGAGCGGTAAAAGTACCTCGACGCTTGTCCTCGCCACAACAATTGCGGCTACTGGTGCGTCGGTTTGCATCATTGATGCAGATCCTAACCAGCCTATTTTTGATTGGAGACAGCGTGGCTCCTCAAAGTCGCCCGTAACTATAGTAGGTGGAGTGAAAGAGGACACCATTATTCCGGTCATCGAAGATGAAGCCGCAAGACACCAGTTTGTTTTCGTCGATCTCGAAGGGACAGCGAGTTTGCTAGTGTCTCGTGCCATCGCGTTCTCAGATTTCGTGATCATACCGATCCAGGCGAGTGCAGTGGATGTCCGTCAAGCCGCGAAAGCTATTCAAGCGGTTCGCAACGAGGAGAAAATCAGGCAGCGTTCAAATCCGAATGCTACTATTCCGTACCGGGTTCTTATGACACGAACACCTGCGCCGGGGGCACCGGTCTCCAGGTCTCAACGCCAGCTCGAGACCGAAATTGCCGAAAGCAGCACTTTGCGTTTCAAAACTAGTTTGGCCGAACGACAGGCCTACAAAATGATGTTTAGCGAGCGGCTTGCTTTAGATGAGCTTGTCGACGCTGGAAACCTCGAAGGCGCGACCGCGAACGCAACCGATCTCGTCAACGAATTCCTCGTCACGCTCACATCCTTGGAAACTGGACAGGAGGTAGCATAATGGCTGATTTTGGATTGAAATCCGAGGAGCGGAATGTTCCAAAACCCCAGGTAAACGTTGGCTTGATCTCCAACATAAAGCCAAGGGAGGTTCCACGTCCGACCGCACACATTGAGGAGAGTGATCGAGCGGCAGAGGCTACCGGATTTACCAGCAGGGAACCAGGACCGAAGGTCGAGCCATACATCCGTCCGCTCTTGGGAAAGCGCAAGCCGGAGCAGCGCTACCCCTTGTCATTGATGCCGACGGTGGAGACCAGGCTGCGATTCAACGCCTATGCAAAGAAACATAATCTTTCCTTGCCCTTAGCCTTAGAGCGGCTGCTGGACGAGAGTGAGTCGCTGGCGACGATGCGGGGTGAACGGTAAACGATATCGCGATTGCACCGCATCAGTCTGCTCTGGCGCCACCTAAATCGGCGGTCAGGCCAGACAGTTCGTCTGCCACTGGAATTTGGCCTGTCGTTTTGACGCGTATTCTTGAAAAAGTCTCTCCTTGATGCAGCAGGAGAATTCCTTTGCGGGCGAGCTCAAGCAAAGCGAGAAACAAAGCTGCCCGAGCGGCCACGCTCGGTTGAAGGTCGAACCAGTCGACAGTTGAGACCGCTACGCGAGAGGGAACTGTCGCGAGCGTTTCCACGATCCAGCGAATCTGATATGCAACAGAGGCGTTTTGTTGGACTACGTCCTCAAGGGAAGCTGCTGCTCGTGCGGCTTCCAGTGCTTTCCGCGTTGCGTCAAGAACGTCGGCAATGGTTGGATCCTCGGCGGGCTGATCAAAAATCGAATCACGGCGCCCGATCGAGGCCCCCCCGGAGCCGTGCCTCGGGTTCTCGCCTCTGCCGCGCAGAAACTCGGTCGCGGCTGCCAGGGTGGCGGCCTCGAGCACGGCGCGCCGCAGTTCCTGGCGCGGGGATGGACCTTCGGGCCCGGAGCAGGGAAGCAGGCTGCGCGACTGCAGCAGCACCAGCCAGGAGGCCACATCGACAAACTCCCCACCCAGTTCGGCATCGATTTCCTTGGCGGTTTGGATATAGGCGAGGAATTGCCTCGTGATCTCCGCCACCGGCAGGTCGTTGATCGACCATTCGTTGCGCCGCACCATGGCCAGCAGCAGATCGAACGGCCCGTCATAGCGGGGAAGGGAGATACGGAGCCGCGAGTTGGTTTCTTCGGCCATGGAAGACTCCTTACTGGGTCCGCTCCTGTCCTGTTGCTTCCACCGGTTCCCGCTCGGACGCGGGGGCGGGGTCCGCTCCGGGCCCATATTCCAGCGCGGAAGCGAAGGCGGCAAAGTTGCTGGAGGCGGCCTGGACCAGGCCCAGAATGCGGCCGAGCAGGTCCTCCGGCGAACGAAAGGCGATCGTCATCTGACCTGAAGCCGAGAGACGGACGCCGTCCGGAAGGGAAGTTGACCTGCCCGGCCGGGGCGGGGCAGGGACGCGCCGCGGCCGCCTGGCCGATCGCAGTCCATCGAGTTCCTCGACCACATGGGACTTCCGCCGGATTTCGGCGGCGTAGCCGCGCGGGCCGGCCAGTTGGTCGAGCTGGAGCAACAAGTCTTCGCGGCGGATGACCACGGCCGGACCCACCTTATAGCCGCCGAGGCCGCGCATCAGGTTGTTGGCCTGGCGCGACTGCACGCCGAAGAGGCGCTCCATGGCCGGCCGATCGAGGAAAGGGGCGGACAGACTGGACACGGTGGCTCGAATTCTCGCGACATCGGCGTGCCATCGAGGCTTGGCGGGCATGGAGAGAGAATAGCACGATAACAGCGTAGATGCGCGAACAAGCAAAATAAAGATGCTCTATAAGGCCTGATAAGAAGACATTATCAGGCCTTGTGTGCTAAAATTACGACAATCGCCGTTTTCTCCTAGTTCAAGGGGCAACCCAAATCAACGGGTTAAATTCCACGGAAAACGGCCCTCTGGAGGTCCCGATGCGCGGTATTCCCGAAATCCTGCCTCCCGAGACGGACCTTGCGTCCGACGTCCCGCGGCGGCAGCCCTCGGCCAGCCCTCTGGTCCTGCGCCCCTTCCGCGCCGATGACCCTTTATATGAGACCGCCCGCTCCGCCACCGAGTTTATCGGGGCCGCCAAGGCGGACGCCACCCATCGGGCCTACGAGTCCGACTGGCGAGACTTCGAGTCCTGGTGTCGCGAGAACCGCCTGGCCTTTCTCCCGGCACAGGCGGAAACGGTGGCGCTCTACATCAGTGCCCTTGCCAAACCATCCAACGGTGACAAACCGCGCAAGCCGAGCACCATCACCCGGCGCCTGACCGCGATCGCCACCCGGCACAAGGCGGAGGGCCTGGATTCTCCGGCCGCCATGCGGCACCCTCTGGTGGCCGACGCGCTGCATGGCATTCGCCGCAAGCTGGGCACCGCGCCCGCCATGAAGAAACCGCTGACCCGGGAGAAGATCGTCCAGATGATCGCGTCGCTCGAGGGCCCGATCGCGGCCGCGCGCGACAAGGCGCTACTGCTGCTGGGCTTTGCCGGCAGCCTGCGCCGTGCCGAGCTGGCGGCCCTGCGGGTCGAGCACATCCAGCGGCACCGCAAGGGGATCACCATCACCATCCCGTACTCGAAGACCGACCAGGAAAAGAAGGGAAGGGAAGTGGAGATCCTGTACGGGGTCCACGACCGCACCTGCCCGGTGCTGGCCCTCGACAACTGGTTGAAAATCGCTGGAATCCAGGACGGCTACGTCCTGCGCCGGGTAGGGCGGCACGGCAACGTGGGCGACGCCCTCGACAAGGACTCGATCGGACGCATTGTGAAGCGGCTGGTGGGCCGTGCCAAAGTCGGCGATCCGGTGGACTATGGCGGACACTCGTTGCGCGCCGGCTTCGTCACCGAGGCCTCGGCCAACGGGGCCACCGACCGTCAAATCATGAAACAAACGGGACATAAGAGTGTGGCCATGGTCCACCGCTATGCCCGCGAGGACCAGGCTGATCGGCAGAGCGCGGAAAGCAAGCTGGGACTATGAAACAGAAGGAGCTTTATGGAAATCTTTGAACTGAAGCCGTACATCGAAGCGATGCTGATGGCTGCGGACCGTCCGGTAACGCTGGAGGCGCTGGCCCAATCTTTGGATGTCACTGAACAAGAGATCGACGCGGCGCTCGAGGAGTTCGAGGCGGACCTTCTGGCGGCCGATCGCGGCGTGCAGGTGCGGCGCCGGGCGCATGGGATTCGATTGGAGATGAAGCCCCAGTTCGCCGATCGCATCGGCCGCCTGTTGCCGGAGCGGAAGGAAAAGCCGTTGAGCGCCCAGGCCCTGGAGACTCTGGCCATTATTGCCCTGAAGCAGCCGGTCGCCCTGGGTGACATCAATGCAATTCGCGGCATCGAGAGTGCTGGAACGGTACAGACGCTGCGGAACCGGAAGCTGATCGCCCGCGAAGCGCGCCTGGGCCCGCGGCGGGAAAAGCTGTGGCGGACGACGCAGGTGTTTCTGGACACCTTCGGTCTGGCCGACCTTGATGAGCTTTACCAGGCGGGCCGCATGGAACAGGTCTTCGCTCCCGTATACAGCGCCGAGCTGGGTGAAGAAGAGGGAGCAGATACCTCCGATCATACGGAGATGGACGATAGAGAGGCACCCTGAAGTGGAATTCCGTATGTAGGCCCCTCGCGGTTGTGCTGGGGCTGACCAAACCTGAAGCAAAAAGGAGGACCGGCAAACGAAAGTGTGTTTTCATTCGCATGACGGGCCATGTCGCACGCTTCATACCTGTTCTGGTATAATCAGTCAGTGCATGACACTGGGAAACCGCTTTTCTGGATCGGGAGCAGCAAAAAGGACTTGATGACACTTCCGATTGGCGTGCGGAAGTTCTTCGGTCACGCACTGAACTTCGCCCAGAACGGCGAGCGGCATGACGCAGTTAAGGTGCTGAAGGGCTTCGGAAGTGCAGGGGTGCTGGAGGTGGTCGAAGACGATGCGGATGGAACGTATCGGGCCATCTACACCATCAAGTTCAAAGAAGCCGTGTTCGTCCTGCACTGCTTCCAGAAGAAAAGCAAAAGCGGGACCGCCACGCCCAAGAGGGACATGGAGATCATTCACG
The DNA here is from genome assembly GCA_049692235.1 of Acidobacteriaceae bacterium. GTDB lineage: Bacteria > Acidobacteriota > Terriglobia > Terriglobales > Acidobacteriaceae > JAKAAZ01. The sequence goes on from JBAVOQ010000124.1 coordinate 84,057, forward strand.
CCAGGCTGAAGCTGGCCGAGGCGCTGGCAAAGGAGATACGAGATGGTAAACCGCGTCCTTAACGGTATCGAAATCGAAACTGGCTCCGGCAACGTGTTTTTCGATCTGGGGTTGCCCGATGCCGAGCAGCTTAAAATCAAGTCTGGCCTGGTCATCGAAATCACTCGCGCAGTGCGGCGTCTCGGCCTGACACAAGAGGAAGCGGGACGACGGATGGGTATGCCGCAACCCAAAGTTTCCGGCCTGATGCGCGGCGATTTTTCCAACCTGTCGGAACGTAAGTTGATGGATTGTCTGAACCGCCTCGGCTACGACATCGAAATCAAGTTGAGTCCAGCCGCGGAGCCAGTAGGACGCCGAACTCTGGCCATAGCTGGACATCAGGAGACTGTGCAAAGTGTGGGCTGGTCATGCTGACAGAGAGAGTGTGCAAAGTTGTGGGCTGGTCATGCTGAGAGAGCCAGTTGGGTTTGGTCAGCGACAGGCCGGAAGCCTTGGTGCCAATGACGGAATGCGCCTTCCAAAGTGCCATTGAGCACATGAACGCGAACGTCGAGAAAGCTCTGGACGGTATACCGGTTCCATCGCAT
>JBAVOQ010000125.1:0-49201 GCA_049692235.1 Acidobacteriaceae bacterium
ACTACTCCCAGGCCGACCTCGACAAGGTGGCTCTGCAACTCAATCAACGCCCGCGCAAGACATTGGACTTTGAAACACCAGCTAGTAGACTCCAATCCAGTGTTGCGTCGACCCGTTGAGACCGCCCCGCTTTTCGGCAAGTTCATTTGCCAATCGGTGATAACAGTCCTTAGCACGTTCCAGAGCGGCCTGGCTGGAAATGATACTTGGCGATGATGCATTCTTGGGGATACGTAGGTGCCCAAACTTCCGGTTTGCCGACCGCACGCCTGAAACGTCGCCTTTGCGACCACTTCTAGCAGCGCGGGGCAGTTACACTCATCTTAACTATGGCACAGTTAAGCGCAGGGGAGAGGAAAGCTTACTACCTGACGGCGCTTGAGCAGCATCGGCAGCTTATGAAAGCCGCAGTTGAGCAAATGGCTGAAGGAAATCTCGTTCATGCACTGACTATAGCGACATCTATCCGCGTCCTCCTCCACGAAACAGGCAGCAGCATTCCTTTGCTAAAACGTCTGCGGACAGACTATCTTTCGTTGCCGATTTTTACGGACGCCGCTCCGAAACCTCAGCCTCCTCCGCCAAACGTCCGAGCGGTGACGGTAATGCATATCGCGGCGAACTTGATGATTGCAGGCGGCAAGCTCTCACTCAACCCTACGATCAATATCGAAGGCTGCGAACAGAAGGCACTCGGACGATGGTGGACCGACTTGGGACTTGTCGTTCCCGGGGGGACCCCGCTCTCTCGAAAGGACATCATCCTCGGCATCGCCAATAAAGAGGGCGCTCATGTCGATGACGATATGCCACGCAAATATCGGATAATGCTTCAAAGCAAATCGCTTCGGATAAAGATCAACGATAGCGAATACGAGCCGGTAAACATCACCAAGTACGTGTGCGGTACCGCTGGCGTCGAGATTCTCGATTGTTTGGAACGAAACTTCCTGGCCACGTGAACTCGTGACGTGGTGGCAGTACCGAGTGACCGGCAATCCGGAAGTTCGATTTCCATTGACGTGTACAGGCCGACTCACTCATCGAGGCCCAGGAGAGCCGTCACCGATCGATCCCGTCAAATGCATCGGGCAACCTCAATTGGAAACCGACCCGGCTTGCCAAAACCGCATGAGGACTCTGACGCGACTACGACACTGGCATATATGCTTCTGATCGGGAATTTTCGTCTCAGTGAAATCCGAGTCGTTACCCAACCAAATCCACCATAATTTGGCCGCATGGCCGCATTATGGTTGTTTTCACAAAGGCTGAACGACGCATCGCAACTCTCCGCAAGTTCCAGTTTGGGTAACTTTGTGGCGCCGGTTTAAACTGGCCCTATTACCAGCGGGGCTATCCTTGACAACAAATGCAGCCGTGCTCGAAGCCAGGGATCTATCCCGAACGCTCGATCAGCCGGACGGCCCCAAATCTCTGCTGCGCAATATCAACTTTCGCCTCGATCAGGGGCAGGTCCTAGCCGTCCTCGGCCCCAGCGGAGCCGGCAAAAGCACCCTGCTTCGCATGCTAAACCGGCTGGATGAACCCACCAACGGCACCGTCCTGCTGCAAGGCGCAGACACCCGCGAAATGGACCCCAGAACGCTCCGCCGTCGCGTCGGCATGGTCATGCAGCAGGCTTATCTCTTTCCCGGCGCAGCCGCCGCCAATGTCCGCTATGGACCCGCGCAGCACGGAATCGTCCTGCAGGACTCCCAGGTCGCCGATCTCATCCAGCAAGTCGGCATGGCTGACTACCAGGACCGCGATGTTGCCACCCTTTCCGGCGGCGAGGCCCAGCGAATCTCCATCGCTCGCGCCCTGGCCAACCAGCCCGAAGTCCTGCTGCTCGATGAGCCCACTTCGGCCCTCGACGATCTCTCGAAACAAGACATCGAACATCTGCTAGCCTCGCTGGTTCGCGAGCGGAACATGACCTGCGTCTGGGTCACCCACGACGTCGCCCAGGCCCGTCGCGTCGCCGACCTGGTGCTGAAGCTGGAAGCCGGCCAGGCCGTTGCCTTCGGAACCTCGCACGAGTTACTGCATGCTTAACCTCCTGTTTCACACCCAGATGTCTCTCGGCCTCGGCCAGGCCGCCGCCGTGGCCGTGCTGGCCATCCTCGTCGCCCAGTTCGCTGCCCGCCGCGGAGCCAAAATCGGCCGCGAAATTCCTCTGGTCCTGCTGCGCGGCATCGTTCAGATTCTTCTCGTCGGCCTGCTGATCGCCGCTCTGTTGCGCGGCCCCTGGTGGGCTGGAATCCCCGTCCTGATCGTCATGATCTTCATCGCCGCCACCATCGTGCGCCGCCGCGTGCCGGAGCTACCCGGCGCCTACACCCTCTCCCTGCTCTGCATGGCTGCAGGCGCAGGCGGAGTTCTCACCGTCATGACGCTGCTCGGCATTGTCGAGCCGAAAATCATCATCCTCATCCCCGTGGGCAGCATGGTCATTGCCCAGAACATGAACATTCAATCGCTGTTCCTGAATCGCTTTTTGGGAGAAGTGAAAGCCCATCGCGGCGAGATTGAGTCTGCACTGGCGCTGGGCGCTGCACCCGAACACGCCGCCGAGCCCTACCTGCACGCCTCCTTCCATGCCAGCCTGATCCCCGCCACCGACAATCTGCGCTCGCTCGGCATCGTCTGGATTCCCGGCATGATGGCCGGCATGGTCCTCTCCGGCGCCTCGCCCATCTATGCCGCGCTCTACCAGTTCGTCATCCTCAGCATGATTTTTATCGCCGGCGCAGTCAGTTGCCTGACCGCCACCTACCTTGTGCCGCGCAGAATTTTCACCCCGCAGCAACAACTTCGCCGCCTGACCTAGCCAATTTCTCGTTCAACCGCCGAAAAGCCTCTACGCAAACGCTTTTTGCACCAATTATGGTGCAAAAAGGCCCGAAAAATATGGTTGCCTTAGCAACCATATTGGATAAAATTGACCAAATTCGTCGCTAAGGCAACTAAATCTCTCCGCGGAGTTTTGCTCGCTATTTTGTCCCGCTCGAGGTCGAAACGCCTCTTGGGAACGCTTTTATTGCGGAACGACGGTTGGCGGAGTCGCTTCGCCGGTCGGCGGCGTCGAGATCGGCGGCAATCCCACTGCCTCCGGCGGCGGCAATGTATGTGTCCGATACCACTGCGCCTGCGCTTCAGCAAAGCGCACGCCACGCTGAATCCACAACTGCATGGCCAGCTCGTACTGCGCGGAAACATTGTCCAGCCAGTAGGGGCGATTTTCTTTCAGCCATGCAGCCCGATACAGATCGCGGGTCAGCCCGTAGCCATCTCGCAAATCCTGGCACCGCCCATTGTTTGAAGAGATGTCGTACAGCCCCGCGCCAAGATGTTTGTTATTCGCCGGATCATTCTGCTGCTGGTATGCCTGATCGTACGCGGTCAACATTTCCTGCGCCGCCTCGAACTTATATCCCAGAAAGTCCATGCGACGGGCCCCCATTTCCATGGCATCCAGCGCATCCGGTTCCCGCAGCGGACCGGCAGCTCGTGCCTGTTCCATCAGGATGATGGCCTGTTCCGCCTGCTCCCGTAGCGTTTGCACCACCGGCAGCAATTTCGCGGAGACTTCCTGTCCTTCCTTGCTCCACGGATCCATCCAGAAAAGATGATCGCTCGAAACTTCGATGCCGGTGTCCTCCAGAATTTTCTGCGCCGCCATCAACTCAATCTGCGCCTGGTTGATCTTGCCGGTCCGATCGCCATGGAACACCTGCCCATAGCTATCTTGAAATTGCGGAATGCTGCTGGCGCCCGGCTGCCACCCTGCGGCCGCCCCAAATAAAATGCCATACCAGTCCTGATTGAAGAGTCCTTCGCCATCGTCATTCCACACCGTGTTCAGCACGCCAGTGGAACCAAGACGCTGACCGTCGCGCACAAATTCCTGGATATTCAATAGCCCCGAATTGCTGTCCGGATACACCCGGCTCCAATTGCTCACTCCAGGCGCCACCCACGTCTGCAGTCCCGCATTGGTAAACGGCAGCAGCCATTTGTCGTAGCCTTCCGGCTCCGGGCTGTACACCCAGGCAATTGCGATCATGTCCTTGGGCAGCGTCTTCACCAGGTCCGGATCGTTCATCGCAATATCTCCCCAGAACAAGAGCTGCTTGTGCAACGGCTCCAGCGCCTGATGGATTTGGATCAGAAAGTCCATGTAGACCTTTCCTAACCCCTCTTTCGCGACCTCATCCTTGGTCAGTCCTTTGCCTAAATCGGAGGTTTCATCCGCGCCGATATGCATAAACGGTCCCGGGAACATCGCCGCAATCTCCGTGAACCACTGCTGGATCAGCTGAATCGATCCCGGCTGCACAGGCGCCAGCACCGCGCCATGCGGCGTCTCCGCCAACTTGGCGTACTTGTCGAACATCAGCGTGTGATGCAGATGCCCAAAGGCCTCCTGCTCCGGCACGATCGTCACGTGATATTGCTGCGCGTATTTCACCAGTGCTTCCACATCCGCCCGCGTCATTGCTCCGCCTGGAGGCGCACTCAACGGGTTCGACGTATAGGCCAGCGTGTTCTCAAAATACGGTGAGTAGAGGTTCACCTTATATTCCGAAAACACCTTCACCTGGTGCTCCTGAAACGCGAGCGTCGGCACCGGTCCCCGCGAAAGATCGTCATCCACCCCGCGATACTTCATCGCCGGCCAATCGCGAATCAAGACCCCATGCAGCCCCGCATCCGCGCCGGAAGTCTTTCCATCCGCCATTCCCCCAAAAACCAGCTGCTTGATGGTCTGCGCACCGTAGTAGAGTCCTGCGCTGGTCGCGGCAATGTCGTACGTCTTGTTTCCCCCGGTCGCCAGGACGTAGCCTTCGTCATGCATCGCGGGATCAAAAGTCGCTTGAGCGTGCTGCAGAATCTTCGTCGCATCCTTGTCATCCAAGCGCATTAAAATCACCTGGACTTTGTCGTGATGCCCTTCGTGCGCCTCGACTCCGCGGCCTTTCAACGTCTCCACCAGGTCGGTCACGGCGAATTTGTCTTCCGGATCATGGCTGGTGGTCTCGACACTGATGCCATCCTTCAACGACAGCTCTGCGCGCGGATGAATCTCTCGCGGCATCGGCACCAGCGCCAACGAGCTTGCGGGCGTGGTAGCGGATGTGGAAGTCGAGCTGGGTGTTCCCGTCTGTGCCAGGGAAGAAGTTGCAAGAACAAGCACGCACACGCCTGCCGATATCGCGAATTCGGCGCAGCGGTGAAAACGATTCAGAGCGGTAGGAAGAGGTTTGTTTTTCACCCTTTGAGGATACAACCCGTTAGCCTCTGCCCCTCCGGTTCTGCTCGCACGCGCCCACAAAAAAGAAACGCTTCCCGAAATTTCAGGAAGCGCCTCATTCATGCGAACAAGCTTTTCTTTATGCGGTCAGCGGCATCTTCACCCGGAACCGCTCCATGGTGATCTTCAACGCGCGCTCAATCCTGCGCAGATCGCCTCTTTCCTCTGGAGCTTGAAACGTGGAAGCGACACCCGACTTCGACGCGCGACCGGTGCGGCCAACGCGATGGACAAAGTCTTCCGCCATTTTGGGCATGTCATAGTTCACGACGTGTGCAATGTGAGCCACATCGATGCCGCGGGCGGCGACATCCGTCGCCACCAGCACGCGATGCTGTCCTTGCGTAAAGCTGCGTAGGGCTGCACTGCGTTGCGCCTGGGTGCGATCGCCATGGATGCTGGTCGCATTCCAACCGGAACCGTTTAGCTTTTTGGCCACGCGATCCGCGCCGTGCTTGGTGCGAACGAAGACCAGAAAGCTGCCCTTTTCTGAGCGCAGCAGGTGCTCGAGCAGCGGCATCTTCTTGTCCGTCGTCACTTCAAACGTCTGCAGGCGAACATTTTCCGCCGGCTTCAGCACCGATCCCAGCTCAATACGGACGGGGTTGCGCAGGTAATCGCGAACCACTTCCGTCACCGGAGATTCCAGCGTTGCGGAATAGCAAAGCGTCTGATGCTGCGCCGGCAAAGCCGCCACAATCCGCTTGATGGCCGGCTTGAATCCCATGTCCAGCATGCGATCCACTTCGTCCAGCACCAGAATCTGCACCTGGTCCAGCTGCACCAGCTTGCGACGCAGAAAATCTTCCAGACGGCCCGGAGTCGCCACAATCAAGCGCGCTCCACGGCGAATCGCCTGTAGCTGTGGGCCTTCGGACAAGCCGCCCACCACCAGCGCTGCCTGGCTGGCTGCATCGAGTGAAAGATTGCGGTACGCCTGCTCCACCTGCATCGCCAGTTCGCGGGTCGGCAGAAGAATCAGCGCGAACGGACTTTTGCCGCGCGCCTGCCGGCGGCCTTGGTCTTGGTCGGGTGCCCTGTTGGCTTTGTGCATGGCTTCGATGATTGGAATCAGGAAGCTGAGAGTTTTGCCGGTTCCGGTCTGCGCTGTCGCCAGCACGTCGCGGCCTTCCAGCGCCGGCGGAATGGCGCCTGCCTGGACCGGGGTAGGGATAATAAATTTGGATTGCGCGAGCTTGCTTTGAAGCGCGGGCAAAAGAGTGAAATCTGTAAATTGAGTCAAAATATTCCTTCGTTTCCAGGCCTGCTTTGCCTTGCACCCATGTGCAGACGGGCCGGAACACAGCTTGCCTTTACGGTCTTCGCGGCCGCAAAAGGTAAGGGATGAAACCGCAGGGGATACCGGAGCTTCAAAGGAGAACGCGGCTCAAATCGCGCGTTTCAGGAAACTCTAAAGCAGATTTCTTATGTATCTGCTCGGGGTCGACACGAAGAACAGGTTCGACCTCGGATGCCACATGACAGCTGGTATGGCGAGAGCGCTTTGCTTCGCCGCACCGCAACGCATACGTTCGCGAAGCGATCACGCTGTAGAGGCTTGGGAGGGTGCAACTGCGAACGGCTTGCCGTTAGTCTGACAAGAACGGCTCACAACCAAATCACTGAGCGTAGATTCATGATAACACAGCCACGCCGCGTCCCTCGAAATGCTTTTGGCGTCAGATTTTGCAGGGCTGCCAACACATCCTGCTGCAATCGTCAAAATCTCTACGAGCGGGCCGTCGCGCTGCGCGGCGATTCCTTGCGCCGTTCCTTGTCCGGGGAGCTAATCATGCCAGGAACCTTCTCGACTGGCCGCTTGCGGTCTTCATGCGCCACCAGCAGCGCTTCCAGCTGCTGGATCAGAGCGGTGCTGTTCATCGGCTTCACCAGCATCTCGTCCGCGCCATCATCGCGCCAGGCGTCATCACTAGTCGGAAAGGCCGTCAGCAGCGCCACTGCCGGCTGATACGGGGCGGCCTTCGCTGCCCGTGTCACTTCCAGGCCTGCCTGATCGTTCTCCATGCGCATATCCGTAATCACCATCACAAACGTGGAGCGAAGCAGCTTCGACTTGGCATCGCGTGCCGACGTGGCAGTCTCCACTTCAAAGCCGTGGATTTCCAGCAGAGCCTTCAGGGTAAGCAGGATGGCGGGTTCATCGTCGACCAAAAGAATGCGGCGCTTCATATGGATGGAGTTCCCTTCTATCTACGCAATCAATGGTAGCCAAGTCAGGCAGGCTTGTCGATCTGCAAGTCAACAGATTCCGCCGGTGGCATCGCGGTTCTTGGTCACACGATTGTTACACTGGCTGGGTGACAGGATACCACGTGGAAAACTTCGGATGCCGTGCCAGCCAGGCCGACGGAGATGCCATTTCCGCGGGTCTGGAGGCCCTCGGTGCCTGTCCGACGGATGCCGCGGCCGACGTCGTCGTGGTGAACACCTGCTCCGTCACTGCGGAAGCCGATCGCGACGCCCGCGCCTACATTCGTCGCGTCCAGCGCGGCAATCCAGACGCTCGCATTGTGGTCACCGGCTGCTATGCGCAACGCGCGCCGGATGAAGTGGCCGCTCTCCCCGGAGTGTTTGCGGTGGTCGGCAACAGTCATAAGAGCCAGGTCGCCACCATCGCGTTCGCGTCACTCGAACAACAATCGGCGTCTTCGCCCGATGCGATTTCTCCACCGACGCGGCGTGAAAATTCCAGAGTTGCGATGGCAACCTCACCCCAGCGTTTTGTACCCGTATCGTCACTCGCCGCATCCGCCCATTTCGATCCTCCGCGGCTGCCGGGCGCCCCCGCGTTTGTCCTCGCCGGAGATATTTTTGCCCATAGCGACTTTCAATTGCCGTCGCTGCCCGCCTCCGCCATCGAGCGCCTGGCAGGTCGCCGCGGCGACTCGCCGGCCCATCGCACACGGCCAACGCTCAAAATTCAAGACGGATGCGGCAATCGCTGTACCTTCTGCGTGATTCCTTCCACCCGAGGCAACAGCCGTTCTCTGCCGAAGCCGCAGGTGCTCGAATCGGTCGAACGATTTATCGCTGCCGGTGGACAGGAACTGGTCCTCTCCGGCATCAACCTCGGCCGCTGGGGCCGCGATTTGACACCGCAACTGCGCTTTGAAGGCCTTCTAACTGAAATCTTCGAAACCACATCGCTTCCTCGCCTCCGCATCAGCTCCGTCGAGCCCATGGACTGGACCGACGGCCTGATCGCGCTACTGCGCCACTGGGGTCACGGACAGCATCCCAGGCTCGCCCGCCACGTTCACATGCCATTGCAGTCAGGATCGGATAGGGTCCTGCGTCGTATGCATCGTCGCTATCGACCCTGGCATTATGCCGACCGGCTGGCGAAGGTTCGCGCAGCTTGCCCGGACGCCGCCATCGGCGCCGACGTCATGGTCGGCTTCCCCGGCGAAAGCGACGAAGAATTCCGTGAGAGCTGCGACTTCATCGCCGCCCAGCCGCTTACCTATCTGCACATCTTTCCGTTTTCCGCGCGGCCCGGCACTCCCGGCTGGGAACTTCACCGCCTCGATCCTGTTCCTGCCGCCGCTGTCCGAGAACGCATGGTTGCCTTGAGCGACCTGATCCAGGCGAAAAATCTCTCGTTCCGCTCCGGCTTTATCGGAGAACAACTCAGCGCGGTGACGCTGGTGGCGGCGAAAGAAAAATCCGCGTCCGGTCCCAGCAACGACCCGCGAACCCCCGCCATGCGAAGTCCAGCCATGACGGACAACTTCATTTCCGTCGAGATCGCAGCCAATCTGCCGCCAAATCTGCTGGTTCCCGTTCAGATCGCCGGTCTGACAGTTCACGGCCTGGCGGGAACAATCGCAAGCGAAATGGGCTCCATCGCATGAAGTTCTGGCAACGACCGCGTGAAGTTCTGGCAACCACGGGTGCGCGCCCGTCATCTGCTGAGGTAGCATCTGTTTGCGGTCCGCCTTGCAGTCGACGGCCTGTTCGTACGAAATGTTATACTCACGAGGCGAGGCATATCCTCGCGTATTTGGAGGCGGCACATCGATAAGCGTTCGGCGAAACAGTTTATCCGCATCAACGATCGGATACGCGCGCGTGAAATTCGCGTCATTGACGAAAATGGAGAACAGCTCGGCGTTCTCCCACCCTTTGAAGCTCTCAAAATTGCTCGCGAACGCGGCCTCGACCTGGTAGAGATCTCTCCCAACGCCGTGCCGCCGGTTTGCCGCATTCAGGATTACGGTAAGTATCTGTACGAAAAAGATAAGGGCGAACGGGCTGCGCGCAAAAAGCAGAAAGTCATCACCATTAAGGAAGTCAAGCTCTCGGTCACCGTCGATGAGCATGACTACCAGACCAAGAAAAATCAGGCCATTCGCTTCCTGCACGATGGCGACAAGGTGAAAGCCTCGCTGCGTTTTCGTGGTCGTCAAATGGCCCACCGTGAGTTGGGATATCAGATCATCAATCGCATGATTCAGGATATCGGTGAAACTGGCATCGTGGAGTTTCATCCGCGCATGGAAGGCACCACTCTGCACGCCATTCTCGCCCCCGGCAAAAAGGTGGAGTCGGCGAAAAAGCCCGAAGCCCCCAAGCCCGACCACAGAAAAACCGCCGCGGCCAAACCTGTGGAAGCCGCCGAACCGGAACCGACCCCCGCCGCGCAGGCCTGAGCCCCGCTGCGCCGCAGCAACGGAAATTTCCCATCGCCGGAAAGAGCCTACCCCACATAGGTTCTCTCCGGCGTTGTTCTTTTCCCCGACGCGCGGATGTAGCAGTGATCGACGATAGAGCAAAAGCAGGGATAGGTTTAATGTGGAACGATAGTCCATGGCAGGCTTTTTCCCCCAGGAAAAAGCCTGCATCTGGATTTGCGGATACACCACAGCAACCCTGCTGTTGCTGTAATTCTTCCCCAGAGGAAAATTCATGCATCGCACCATTCGCGCCGGCCTGGTTGGATTTGGGCATGGCGGCACCATCTTTCATGCGCCGTTTCTACACGCCATCGATGGTCTGGAGCTGGCCGCCATTGTGCAGCGACACGGCGATTCCGCCGCGGAGACGTATCCCGGCGTGGCCATCGCGCGCAGCATGGACGAATTGCTAGCCCAGCCGGAACTCGACCTCATCGTCATCAGCACGCCTCCCTCGACGCATTTTGAGCTGGCGCGGCAGGCCCTCGAAGGCAACAAGCACGTGGTGCTGGACAAGCCTTTTGTCGCCACCAGCGACGAAGCTCGACAACTGATCGAACTGGCCCGAGCATGCGATCGCATCCTCTCCGTCTATCAGAATTGCCGCTGGGATGGAGATTTCAATACGCTCCAACAAATCCTGGCCTCAGGGGAACTCGGTCGCCTGGTCACGTTCGAGTCGCGTTATGATCGCTACCGCCCCGGTCCGCGCACCAAGCCCTGGCAGGAGAGGATTCTTCCCGGCAACGGCGTCCTCCATGACCTGGGCGCGCACTTGGTCGATCAGGCGCTGGTGCTGTTTGGCACACCCGAAGCGATCATCGCCGATGTTCGCCTGGAACGCGACCTGGCCGTCGTCAACGATGCCTTTACCATCTGCCTCTACTATCCACGGCTTCGCGTCACGCTCAGCTCCACGATGCTGGCTCGTACAGCCGGTCCCCGCTTCGTCGCGCACGGCACGATGGGATCGTACGTGAAGTACGGCCTTGACCCGCAGGAGAGCGCGCTGCAAGGCGGCGCAACCTTAGGCGGTCCGCATTGGGGGGAAGAGCCCGAGGCCAACTGGGGAACGCTCGCGACCATGCGGGATGGACACGCGGTCGAACGTCGAGTTCCAACCCTCCCCGGCGACTATCGCAAATATTACGAAAATGTTCGCGACGCCATCTGGGGAGTAGCGCCCTTGGCCGTCACCGCGGAACAAGGCTGGCGCACCATCCGCCTGCTCGAACTGGCGCTTGAAAGCGGTGCAGCGCGCTGCGCCGTTTCCTGCGCCTCGCTCGACCAGACTCCATAGCCGTGCGTCCCGCAAAATTTATTCCTCGTGCAGCAATTGATTGGGATCAATGTGCAGCGCTCGCCGCGCCGGAATCCACGTTGCCAGCAGTCCAAGCAACGACATGGTCACGACGACGCCCATCATCACCAGCGGATCGCGCGGCGTGGCCTCATAGACAATCTGCGCCAACAACCGGCTGGCCAGCGCACCCAGCACCAGGCCCGCAATCGAGCCGCAGAGCAGCAACAACAGCGGCCTTCCCAGCGCGAAACGCATCAACTGCGCCGGCTGCGCACCCAGCGCGATGCGAATCCCCAACTCCTTCATCCGTTTCGACACGCTGTACGCTGCCATGCCAAAAATTCCGGTAACAGCCAGCATCGCCGCCAGCAATCCCATAATGCCGAGTGCAGCGGTCGCTGCCTGTGCCGGGAAGAGAACCAGCCCCAGCGCGTCCGGCCAACTTTGAATTGTGAACGGCACGTCCGGAACGATGCCGCTCAGCGTGGCGTGCAGAGCGGCGGCCATCTCCGCGGGAGGTCTCTGTGAGCGCGCCACCAGCATGGCATGGCTGCTCGCGTTTTGCGCCAGCGGAAAGAACATGGCGGGCTGCGGATTCTCCGTCAGTGAATCGTACTTGCCGTCCTGCACGATACCTACGACCCGATACGGACTGTTTCCCCAGACCAGGAAATGCTGCGCGATTGCGGAAGAGTTTCCAAACATCCTGCGGGCGAAGGTCGCATTCACGATGACGACCTTGGGCGATTTGGCATCATCGTTCCAAGTGAAGTCCCGGCCCGAAAGCAATCGCGTTTCCGCTGCGCGCAAATATCCCGGCGAAATCGATAAGAATTTCGCGTTCAGTACGCTGTTCGAGGGCCGAAGGTCCGCCGTGCCGGAACGATAGACGGGCGTGCTTCCGGTGGCGAAATCGAGCGGCAAATAGCTGATGGCTCCAACGGCTGTCACTCCCGGAATCCGCGCGGCCTGATCGATCATGCGCTTCTGCACTGGTAACGATGTGTCGTCGGAATGACCGGCCATCCGCAGGTCGAAATCTGCAACGACCGCGCCTTTCGGCTGGAATCCAAGCGGCGCGTGGAGTGAGCGTTGCATCCCGCGCACCGCCACCAGCGACGCCGTTACCAGCAGCGTGCAGAGCGCAATCTGAACGCCCAGCAGAAGATCGCGCAACGTAAAACGCCGGAATGTCGTCACGGCTGCCGCGCCGCTCTTCATCACTTGCGCGGCATCGGTACGCCAGATCTGCCGTGCCGGCAACAGACCGAACAAAACGCCGCTGCCGAGAGAGAGCAGCAATGCCACGGCATAGACGCGCGCGTCGGGAGTCGCCAGGACATGGATGGGATATTGTGCAATGGGCTGCCAGCGGCTCAATGCCTGCAGGAGCGCAGTGGCAAACAATGTTCCTGCAATTCCTCCCAGCAGAGAGACAACGATGGATTCCGTCAGCAGTTGGCGCAGGATATGACCGCGAGTGGAACCCACCGCAAGCCGAATGGCCAGCTCCCGGCTGCGGTCCGCCGCGCGGGCGGCGAAGATTCCGCCCAGGTTGGCGCAGGCTGCCACCAGCACCAGCAAAGCCAGCACCATGATTCCCGACAAAAAGGCGCGTAGAGGGCCACGCAACGTGTCGCCACCCATTCCCGGCCGCACCAGGCGAGCGCTCAATCCGTCGTCCGACGCGGGATATTGCTTGCTCAATTGCAGGGCGATGGTGTTCAGGTTGCCCGTTGCCTGCTGCATGGTGACGCCGGGCTTCAAGCGGCCCAGCAGCCAGATCATGGGCGCTCCACGGTCGTTCAGGTAGTCGTACACTTCCACCTGTTGCGCGTTGACCATGGGTACCCAGAACTCAGGCCACAGGGTCGTCTCTGTTCCATGAAAGCCCTTGCGGGCCACCCCGAGCACAGTAAATGGATGTTGATCCAGTTCGACGGTTGCGCCCACGATCCGCGCATCTCCGTTGAAGCGGCTCTGCCAAAAATCGTTGCTTAATACGATGTAAGGCGCGGAGTTGGGTCCGTGTTCGTCGGACGCATGGAAGAACCGTCCCAATTGCGGCTGCGCGCCCAGCAGATCGAAATAATTTCCGGAGGCGTCGTACCCAAAGGCATTCGAGACCAGCGCGCCTTGGCTGATCCCCAACTCCACCATTCTGTAAGCGGCGATTCCACTGAAGGTGGTATTGCGATCGCGGTAGTCGATGTAGTCTGGATACGACTGCACGCCCCATGCTTGCTGCGTCCGAACGATGCTGTACAGGTTCCCCGGCTGCGCTACATTCAGCGGCTTCAGGATCAGCGCATTCAGCACGCTGAAGACGACCACATTCGCTCCCACGCCGAGAGCCAGCGTTACAACGGCTGTGATCGCAAATCCAGGCGATTTGCGGAGTTGCCGCAGCACACAGCGAAGGTCCTGAAGCACATTTGGCATGGCTGGCAGCTCTCCTGATCAAGCAATACGCAGAACAACACTGCATGTTCCATGCCAGATCGAAGTGAGGGCCAAGGTTAATTAAATCAGAGAGATAGGGAAAGGAAAAAGAACGGCACGGTGGGAGAGGCTGTCCACTTCCGGACGTTCGAGTCCGGAAGCGGACAGTCGGGGAGCCGAAGATTACGGCCGAATATCGTCGCGGATCTCAGCGTGAGCGGAGTTCGTTTTCTGCATTTCCTCGATCGCCGACAGCACTTCCTGGCTGTGGTGGCTGGGGTCGACGCCAATCCATTCCTTCACAATTTTGCCTTCTGAATTGATCAGAAATGTATTCCGTTTGGCCATCTTGTAGCCCATATAGTTGCCCAGTGAGCCGTACTGCGCAATCACCTTGCCGTCCGGATCGGCCAGCAGTTTAAAGTGCAGGCCATCCTTGGTGCAGAATTCCTGGTGGCTCTTGACCGTGTCGACGCTGACGCCCAGCACCACCGCGTTCACCGCGTCGAACTTGCTCATGTCCCGCTGGAAATTCTTGGCTTCAATGGTGCAGCCGGAGGTCATGTCCTTGGGATAGAAATACAGCACCACCCACTTGCCGTGATACTGGTCCAGGCTGACGTTGGTGCCTTCCTGCGAAGGCAGCGTGAAGGTCGGCGCCGTTTGTCCCACCTGCGGAACAGCGTCGGAAGCGGCAAACACGCGCGCTCCCATATACAGAACCACAACGGCTAGCAACGCAACGAGCGAAATACGGGTCAGGTTCATAAGAAATCTCCGGCCTCGATTATACGGACGTGTCGATTCCGCTGGCGACGGGGGGATTGATGCGCGCAGTTATTTCTTTTGGTTGGCTGGCTGGACGGCGTCCGCCACAAGGGTAATGCCGGCGTCATCGGCGGCAGCGACTACCGCCTCCAGATCGAATATCAACGTGCGCCCCGCCTCAATCGCCAGGCAGGTGGCCCCCGCCTGCTGCATCGCCGTGATGGTCCCAATCCCGATCACCGGCACATCGAAGCGCATGTCCTGCTTGGGCTTGGCAACCTTCACCACGGTCAGCGACCGCTCCAGCGTGGATGCGTCGCCGGCCTCCGCCAGCGATCGCAGAATCTCCCCGGCGCGCGCAATCACCGCGTCTGTGCCTTCCATCGCCTCCACGGCAACACACGCCTGCGCCGCAATCACTACCGTCTGTCCAATGTCGTACGCCGCCAATGCATGCGCCACCCCGCGCCCATAGGCGATGTCGCGCAGCTCCGTCGGGTTGGGGCTGCGTGCCGTCAGAACGCCTTGCCGCGCCAGCAAGGGCTCAAGAAATGTCGTTGAGGAAATCAGTTCGATTCCTTCATCCTGCAGCACCTTCGCGATCGCTCCCAGGAGTCCATCGGTATTTCGCGACGAAAGCGAAAGCAGCAGCTTCGCCAGCAACCAGTCCGGTCGAATGCTGGAAAAAATCTGCTTATGCTTCACCTGCCCGGCCATCACCGCTTTTGTGACGCCTTCCGCATGAAACATGGCAATCAGCCGCGCCAGTTCGCCCAATGAAAACCAGTGCACCCGCACTCCGGCATCGCGTGCGGCGCGCGTGTCCATCTCCGGCTCCGTCTCCTCGCGGATCGCGGCGACAATCACTTCCGTGCCATGCGCCCGTGCCGCATCCAGCAGCAGAAACGGAAATCGCCCATTCCCCGCGATCAGCCCCAGCCTTGCGGGTCGAGCTGCAGCGGCTTGGATAGGTGTGGACATGTTCGGTTGTCGGATTATTTCAGGACGCCGCGCGTCGAGCTTTCGATGAACTCAATCAAGTAGCGCACGTCTTCCGACGCGCATTCTTCGGCTTTCAATTTCTCCACCGCCTGCGTCGTATTCAGCTTCGCTCCACGCAATGTTTTGTAGGCATGGTGAAGATCGCGCATCTGTTCGGGTGAAAATCCCCGCCGCTGCAGCCCGACGCGATTCAGTCCGAACGCGTGCGCATCGCGTTTCGCAGAGGTCAGCGAAAACGGCAGCACATCCTGAATGATGATCGACCCGCCGCCCACAAAGGCGTAGCGTCCGATGCGGCAAAACTGGTGTGCCGCGGAGAGCGCTCCCAGCGTCGCGTAATCCTCAATGGTGACGTGACCCGCCAGCGTGGCTCCATTCGCCAGAATGCAATGGTTCCCTACCTGGCTGTCATGCCCGATGTGCGCATAGGCCATCACCAGGCAATCGCTGCCAAGCCGTGTGATGCCGCCGCCGCCTTTCGTTCCCCGCGAGATGGTGACATATTCCCGGATGACGTTGCGGTCGCCGATTTCAAGCTGGGTGGGCTCGCCCTGGTACTTCAAATCCTGCGGAGGAATGCCGACCGCAGTGAAAGGGAAAATCTTGTTTCCGCTGCCCAGTCGTGTGTGCCCATCGACAACAACGTGCGACACCAGCTCGCAATCTTCCGCAATCTCGACGTTCGCGCCGATGGTGCAAAAAGGTCCGACGATGCATCGCGCGCCAATGATTGCTGTATCCGCAACGACGCTCGACGGGTGGATCAGCGCGGTGGAATGGATGCTCACGCTTCGACAGCGGCCTCTTGTGGCGTGCTTGCCGCGTCGCTTGCGACTTCCGATTTGATCGGGCGATTGCGCGGCACCATCTGCGACGTCACCGTCCCTTCGCAAATCAGCTTGCCGTCCACATACGCTTTTCCCTGCATCCGCATCATGCGGGTGCGCCAGTTCAGCACGTCAATTTCCAGCCGCACCTGATCGCCTGGCAGCGCGGGCCGCCGGAAACGCGCGTGCTCCACCCCGGTAAAGACGATCAGCTTCTCGGTTGGGTCCGGCATCTCCACCATGACGAGGATGCAGCCGGCCTGCGCCAGCGCTTCCAAAAGCAACACTCCCGGCATGATGGGAAAGCCCGGAAAATGTCCGGGGAAAAATGGCTCGTTGATGGTCACGTTCTTGATGGCGACAATCCGCTTTCTGCGCTCCATCTCGATCACGCGATCGACCAGCAGAAAAGGATAGCGATGCGGCAGAAGTTTCATGATCTCGACAACGTCGAGCGGAGCCTTCAGCAAGGTATCCTCGGGATTTGCGTGCTCGTTGTTTTCCATAGCTACCCAGCAGATTATAAAACGCCGCGACGATGGCGCGTTGACCTTCTACGGTTTGCCCGCGTTTTCGTAGCGCGCTTTCAGGTCCTTGTAACGATCCGGACGAGTGCTCCCCGACAGATGGTCTTCCAGTTGACCCAGAAATGCGTGCCAACCCGCGCCCAGTCCGGCCATCAATTCAGGACGAACTCCCACGTGAGAAAAGTGCAGCTTTGTCTCTACCGCGTCGCCCTCCAGCTTCCAGTTCACCAGTGAATCTCCCCAGGTGTAGATCAGCAATTGTTGAGGTTCGAAATTGCAGACAATCCCCTCCAGCGACCCCTCCGCAGAAAATTCAATGTGAACCTTGCCGCCCACACGCGGCTCCAACTGGGTGGGAAACTTCATCCATGCCGTGATTTCTTCCGCGTTGGAAAGGGCGCTCCACACCCGCTCCAGGCTCTGCGGATAAGCGCGCTCCCAGTCGAGCCGATACATCGTCTCCACTGACGCAATGGAGTCATTCGGCTCCTCCTTCGGAGGCTCCACGCTCTTCGCAAAAGGATTTTTCATCGTCCCTCCATCGGCATTCCAGCAGTCATTTCAGGTGCGCTGCGGCATAGTCGGGATCAAATAAATTTTCCGGCAACGCTACGTTATATTCCGCGCGTAACAGAAACGTCTGCTCCACAATTTCGCCATTGTGAGTCCGCGTTACCGTAAAAGGCGTCGCAATGCCATCGATCCGGTGATAGCTATCGAACTCGACAGCATCCACATTCTTGTCATGAAAGCGGGGATCGCGCCACTCGAAGCTCAAGCGCAACGGCAGATGACTCTCCGCGTCCACGTCGAGCGTCACCGCGTTGTTGGCGGCGTTCATCAGCGTGAACTTTTCCGCCAAGTGTCGCTCTACCTGCTCCGTGCCCTCATCCAGAACCACCGTGGCCGGATCGCCGATCCATCGGCTCAGCACAATTCGCAGAGAATGTGTCTGCCAGCGCACATGGTCTTCTACTTTTTCTGCTGCCAGATTTTTCTTTCCTTTGTAGGTGATTTCCCACCCGCTCGAACCGGAAAAAATCTGTACCACACGGCCCTTGTCGAGTTCAACGCGCTCTTTATCAGGATGCTCGCGGCTGATCACCGCGTCAGCCACTTCGCCGGTAGGATTGCCCTGAAAGAACGATGCGATGCGAACCTGTTCCCGACTTGTTCGCAGTCCGACCCATGCCGGGCCACCCAGCGCCTGGATCGTCGCCGCGAGCAGCACATGCGCTTTCCGCTGGCTTGCAACCGCGGCAGCATCCGTGGCCTGCGCCATCAGCAACGCTGGCGACAGCGCGCCAAACACCAACGCCCAAGCCAGTCCCAGCCGCCGATGTGTTGTTGACCTACCCCACCAGGACCGAGCCGCCGTTGACATTGAAGACCTCTCCGCTGACGAAACCGGCGAATGGAGTGCACAAAAACAACACCGGCCCGGCAATCTCCGCCACCGTCGCTGCCCGTCCCAGCGGAATCCCCGAAACCACCCGCTCGCATTTCTTCGGGTCGCGCAATGTCGCCGCCGACATGTCCGTGTCTACCCAGCCCGGCGCAACGCAATTCACGTGGATGCCTTCGCGGATCAGTTCGCTCGACAAGCTCTTCGTAAAGCTGATGAGCGCGCCTTTCGACGCCGCATAGTCGGAGTGCATGGCCTCACCGCGCTGCCCCGCCGTCGAGCTGATCAGCACGATGAACCCTGCCGCCGCATTTTTCTCCGGCCTGCCCTGCTTTTTGAATTGGCCCACCGCCGCCTGCACCACGCCAAACATGCTGTCCAGGTTGATGTGCATGGTGCGATGCCATTGCGCATCCGCCATCCGCTCTATGGGCGCATCGTCGGGCGGCCAAATGCCATGATTGCCCACCAGGCAGTCGAGCCTTCCAAAAGCGCGCACCGCATCTTCCACCAGCTCCCGGCCATGCGCTGGAGTGGTCAGCTCGCGATGCACTGCCAGGCAGCGCTCCGGACCGCCGCATTCCGCCGCCAGCGCTTCGGCTTCCTTGGCCGCGCTGCGATAGTTGAACACCACTTTGGCGCCCGCCTCGACAAACAGCCGAACCGTGGCCGCGCCAATTCCTCGCGATCCTCCGGTGACGAGCGCAACTTTTCCCTGGAGCGAGAGCAGCACTCCCGAATGTGATCCCTTTTCTGTCATAGTCTTGACGCTAAAAGAAGGCACGCGATCCTGCAACCCCTCCGGCCCGTTCTCCACCGAAGGTCGAACCTTGGCCGCACGCCGATATCAATGTGCCGTCTTTGAAATTCCCGGACACGGCGGCGCCACATAATGCCGAACATTCGTCTGCTGGCGCTGCAGCGCGGCATCCAGCATCTCCACCGCCTTGGCATTGGCCGGGTCCAACAGCGATTGCGAGCACGCCACCGAGCGTCCCGCCACTCCCTTCTGAAAAAACTGATGGCTCCATGGCAAGTACAGCAGCGCACCGTAATTGGCGGCGCAATCCTTGGCGTCGCATCCGCTGAAACTTACGCCGAAGTTGGTCCCCGTACCCGGCGTCAACACAAAATTGTCGCTGCTGGCTGCCTCAAACGGGCGCTTCAGGAATCCGGAATCCCAGTTCACATTGGTCACGCCGCCGTCGCGCAGAAACACCACGATCCGCCAGCCATGTTTGCCGCTGGTCAGCGCCGCGGCATAGGGCGATGCATACGGGGGAATTTCCAGCTTGTACAGATCCAACTGATAAAACTGCAGCCATTGCCCCATGCGCTCGAGATCCGCGCCCGTATAGCCCTTCTGGCACAGCAACGGGGTCGCGGGAGCCAGCCATACCGCCGCCAGCAACCATGCAGCCGCCAGCGAAATCATTGATCGTCGCGACATCTCTCCTCCTTCGGACACTTACGGACTCACTTCCAGCGCTGCCGAACCGGAAACCTCGCGCAGGTTTACAAAGTTCGAACGGCCTCCGCAAAGCGCGTGATCTCTTCCTCCGTGTTGTAGTAGTGCACCGAGGCTCGCACCATCGCCGTCAGCCCGCGCTGCTCCATATCAATCCGCGTGGAGCCAAGCGGGGTCACCCGCACATGGATCCGCTGCTCGCGCATGGCTGCAACGATGGCCCTGGCGTCGTGAGCTTCATGTGTGAATGTCACAATGCCGCAACGAGGTTGACTACCGCTGCCCGGCAGGTCCCTCACCGTAACGCCAGGAATTTTGGCCAGTTTCTCGCGCAACTGCTCTGCCAGCATCGTCACCCGCGCGGCAATGTTGTCGAGTCCCACCGCCATCGCATACTCGACGGCTGCTCCCAGCCCCAACTGACACGCCACCGATCCTCCTGAAATTTCAAATCGCCGTGCATCGTTGCGCAATGTGTATTCCTCTCGCGCGCTCCACTCGGCCGAGCACATATCGATTGGCGTTGGCTCCAACCGTTCCAGCATCGACTGCCGGATATACAGAAACCCAGTTCCACGCGGCCCACGCAGATATTTCCGCCCGGTCGCGGCCAGCATGTCGCAGCCCAGCTCCTCCACCCGCAGCGGCATCTGCCCGGCGGTCTGGCAGGCATCCAGCAAATATGGAATCTGATTCCGGCGCGCGATGCGACCCACCGCCACCGCTGGCTGCACCAGCCCGCCATTGGTCGGCACGTGGGTCAACGCAATCAGCTTCACCCGCTCCCCATGCTGCCGAATCGCCGCCTCCAACGCGGTCAGAGAAATCTCTCCTCCCGGCTCATTCGGCACCACTACAATCTCGATCCCTCGCTGCAGCGCCACCTGCAGCAATGCCAGGTAATTGCTCACATACTCATTCGACGCCGTAAGAATTTTGTCACCCGGTTGAAATCCCTCCGCCAACGCATAGAACGCCGCATCCCACGCGCGCGTCGCATTTTCCACCAGCGCTATTTCGCTCGCCGCGCATCCCAGCATTCTCGCAATGGAGCCATACACACCCTGGTATTCCTCGGCGACACTGTCCTCGGCTTCGTAGCCGCCCATCGCCGCTTCCAGATCCAGATGCGCTTTCACCCGCTCCAGCACGGCCGTCGGCGGCAGGCTGCAGCCCGCATTGTTCAGGTGCAGCACGCGTTCGCACCCCGGCGTATCCGCCCGAACCGACGCGACATCAATCGCCACAGTTTCACCCCACCCCACAGGATCCCGCCGCAGCGGGTCACGCACTCTTTATACTAGGTTTCATCATGTCCAATTTTAATCGCCGTGGCGAGTTCGCCCCTGTAGACGAACAACTCGAATACCTCAAGAAAGGCACGGCGGAAATTATTCCTCTGCCCGAGCTGCGCACCCGCCTGGAACAATCGCGCGCCACAGGCCGCCCCCTGCGCGTCAAAGCCGGCTTCGATCCCACCGCGCCCGACTTGCATCTCGGCCACACCGTTCTGATTCGAAAACTCAAGCACTTTCAAGACCTCGGCCACACTGTCATCTTCCTCATCGGCGACTTCACCAGCCTGATCGGCGATCCCACCGGACGCTCCGTCACTCGCAAGCCGCTGACGCGCGAGGAAATCGACAAGAACTCCCAGACCTACACCGATCAGGTCTTCAAAATTCTCGATCGAGAAAAGACCGAAGTCCGCTACAACTCCGAATGGCTCGGCAAACTCGGCTTTGAAGGAATGATCCGCCTGGCCGCAAAATTTACCGTCTCCCAGATGCTGGAACGCGATGACTTTCACAAGCGCTTCCAGGCCGAACAGCCCATCTCGCTGCACGAAATGCTCTATCCGCTGGCGCAGGGGTACGACTCCGTTATGCTGGACGCCGATGTCGAATTGGGAGGCACCGATCAGCGGTTCAATCTCCTGATCGGGCGCGAATTGCAGCGCCAGGCCGGCACCCCTGCACAGATCGTCCTGATGATGCCGATTATCGAGGGACTCGACGGCGTGCAGAAAATGTCGAAATCTCTCGGCAACGCCATCGGCGTCCACGAGCCGCCACAGGAAATGTACGGCAAGCTGATGTCCATTTCTGACGAACTGATGTGGCGCTACTGGACGCTGCTCACCGACCTGCGCCCGCACGAAATTGAAGCGATGAAGAACGATGTCGCCAGCGGCGCCTTGCACCCCATGGAAGCCAAGAAGCGTCTCGCCCGCACCATCACAGCAGGATTTCATTCTGAAGCCGCCGCGCAGCAGGCCGACGAAAACTGGGCGAAGCAATTCCAGCGTAAGGAAATGCCGGTCAACGCGGAAGAGGTGCAACTCGACAAATTCGATCTGGACTGGATCGCGCAAACGCGGAACATACGAGCCAGCAAGCTCCTGGTCCATTGTGGGCTGGCCGAGTCCCGCACAGATGCCGACCGCAAACTGAAAAGCAGCGCCGTTGTCATAGACGGCGCAACGCATTCCGCGGCGTGGCGGCAACTGGAAAGCATGCCCGCCCGGCTTGAAGTGAAAGTCGGCAGGCGGGTTAAAGTCGCCCTGATCGAATAAAACAATGAGTCATTCTGAGCGCAGCGAAGAATCCAGAAGGTGATTGCGGCACAACCCAGGCGAACATCGTCTGGATTCTTCATTTTGGTCGCCGCAGCGACCTCCATTCAGAATGACTCGCCCTACGAAGATGCTTGTATCTCGGCTTGCGCTCGGCTACCCTCATCCCCATGGCCTGCCCCAAGCCGCTCGGCGTTTGCGCCACTGTTCTGCTGCTCTGCCTTCCTGTTGCCGCCAAGGTCCACTCGGTCGCGTTGGGCGGATGGCGCAAGGTTCCCTACACCGCTCCCACGACTGCATCCACTCCATCCCCGGATGCGCCCACCAGCCTGCGCGTGCGTCCGCTTGTCGTCGACGGCCAGGTCAAGGATTGGACTACCGGCGAGATCCACGAAATTACCGATCGCACGTTTGTCGCCCGCCGCGCTGTCAAGCTGAACGACGCATTACCGGACGAAGCTGGCGCTCACTGGCTCTGGGTTCTCGGCCCCTGGCTGCTGGTCGATCGCAGCTCCGCCCACATTAGCGTGCTGCATTTGCCGGACTTCGATCCTGCTGTGTCGGAGATTGTCTGGTTTCGCGACTACGCTGCCTATTGCGGCGTCAACGCCACCGGCAAACATCTCTACGCCGTGGTTTCGCAACTAGGAGTACGGCGACCTCTGGTGGCCAAAGCCCTGTCGCAATGGACTGTGGACGATCACCCCACACCCGCCTGTGCCCCCGCAACATGGCAGCGCCAGCCTCTCCACGTCGTCTTCCATCCCACCAACAGCGCGGCCGTCAGTTATCAAATCTTCGGCCTGGCATCCGCGTTGGTTGAAGAAGGCGAATCCCCCGACGACCAATAATGCGTCGCCCCTTAATACCTCACGGTGCGTGTGGTCCCCGGCGTCAGCGGCGGAGGTTTCAGCTCCAGAAACATGCGTCCCTGAGGCACATCGAAGATGACGGCACGAAAATTCTGCAGGATTCCGTTGCCGATCGCGCCGGGCAGCTTCTGTTCCGCCGCAGCCGTTTGATTCTCGGCTAAGTAATCCACCGCCACGTTGTGGGTTTCCGCGTCACCGATATAAAAGGAATCGATGCTTCCCAACGCCACCGGATAAAATCCGTTCAATCCAAACGCCAGCCCGGAAACAGAATGTTGGCGGCTGTCTACCAGCTCCAACTGGCGAACATATTGGTCGTACAGCATCATCGTCGCATCACTCCCCGTATCGACCGCTATGTCGACCCTGTAGCGCACCAATCGATCGCTTCCCAACGTGATTGGCGTAATCACAAAGTCGCGACTCGGCTTCAACGCGATCTCAACGCCGGGCCCGCGATAGATATATCCGTCCCTTGGAAATAAGGTCAGAAGCTTTTTCTGGAAATCCACCTTCACCACAAAGTTCCGCAGGAATGGGTAGCCCAGCATGCCGTCGGTTGGATGACCGAAGTGCTGTTCAAACCGGTTCAGGTCGATCACCGCCATCACCTGCGCCACCTGGATCGAGCCGATCGTCGCGTTGATGCGTTCTTCCGGCGCGACATACACGGGCGCATCGCCGAATCCGACGTTCTTTTCCTGCTGCAATTTGAGCGGCTGCATGCCGAGCAGCTTCGACGTTCGCAGATTCAAAATATTTCGATTGGCGCCGCTATCCAGCATAAATGCGAATCCCGGCTTTCCCTGCAGACTGACCGTCACATAGATATGCCGCCGAAAATATTCAAACGGCACCATAATCCCGGCAGCCGGTGCTTTTGAGTGCCGCGGCGTGAGAGGCGGCTTGGATTCTGGCTGCGACGTTCGCGCCGGATCGGCGTGGGGCAGCGCACACAGCATCGCTGCCAGGGTGAAAATGACCCTCCTTCTCATGCCTTTCACCTCCACCGGAATCGGAATCGAGTCCAATCCGGAGATTGCGTGCGCTCAGTCTGCCGGCAGCTCGCGCCGTTCTAACTGCCCAGGAACCGCGTCCCCAGGCGCCCCGCCTCCCAATTATGGGATCGAGGGAACTGCGGGTCGATTCGCCGACACCTGGCGAGCCGGACTCAACTCGAAAATAATGTGGCCCCGCGGCACGTCAAATACGACCTTGCTGAACTGATCCAGCAGCGATGTACCGATCACTCCGGCAAAGCCCGCTCGGGCGGCGACCGGCTCGCTCAGCAATTTAAAAACCGTCAGATTGCTGGCTTCCGTTCGACCCATCAGCAGCGAATTCAACACCCCATACTGCATCGCAAAATATCCCCCCAGCCCGTATGCCTGCTGCTGCGCCTTGGATGGAAAAATCCCCTCCAGGTGAGCGCCATGCACAAACTGCGGATACAGCAACAGCGTCACATCGCTGCCGGTATCCACCTCCACCTTGATCTGTCGCTCCATATGGTCCACCGTGCTCAGCATCACCGGAATGGAAGTCGTCTTCGATCGGCTGGTCAAATAGAGCGTGTCGCCCGGACCTCGATACAAATATTTCTTCGACGGCATCAGGGTCAACGAATGCTTATCGAAATCCAGTTCCACGACAAAGTGCTGCAGAAATGGAAATCCCAGAATCCCATCGATGCGATGTCCAAAGCGATGCCCCAGGTCCTTCAGATCGATCACCGCCATCAGGTTCGCGATCTGGATATTTTCGATCCTGGCATCGATATCCTTGGCTGCCGCAACGTATACCTTGCCAGACCCCAGCCCGAGCCCCTTTTGTTGCTGGATGCTCACCGGCTGCAATCCCATCGTGGCCGCGGTAGTCATGCTCAAAATGTTGCTGTTGGTGCCGCTGTCCAACAGAAAAACCATCCCTGGAGTGCCATTCAGCGTGAGCGTGATAAAGATGTGTCGATTGAAGTAATCGAAGGGAACAGTGACCGGTGCGAAATACTGCGCCGGGATCAGCGGAGCGACGTGCTGCGGTCGCGACGTCTGCGGTAGCAGCGTGGTCGATATCGCGAGAAGAAGACTGCCAATCATGGCGGTTTCCTCCTTATGTGACACACATCATATGCCAAACTCAAAAAATGTGCTTTTCAATCTTTTGCCCTTCCGTGCGTACTCTAGATACATGCAGGATATGGACAAATTGCTGAAGGAAGCCGAAATTGCCCACGGTCATCTCTGCGCCGGTCAGGTGCTTGGCGTGCGCATGGCGATGTTGGGATGCGCGCGGCTCGGCCTCTCCGATCCGCGCGGAAAAGATCGTAAACGCCTGGTCACATTTGTCGAGATTGACCGCTGCGCCACCGATGCCATTGCCGTCGTCACCGGCTGCCGCCTGGGCAAACGCGCCTTGAAATTTCGCGATTGGGGAAAGATGGCGGCGACATTTGTCGACGTCGAAAGCGGCCGCGCGATACGCATCTGCGCTCGCGAATCCTCCAGAGAAGCGGCGCGCCAACTGCACCCGGAAATTGACAACAAGAATCAGCAGCAGATGCTGGCCTATCGCGAACTACCGGAGAACGTCCTCTTTCGCGAGCAGTGGGTGCGCGTGTCGCTCAGTGAAAAAGAATTTCCCGGCTACAAGGCGGAACGCACACTCTGCGCCGTTTGCGGAGAAGGCATCAATTACGACCGCTACACCGTGCGCGACGGAAAGAAACTGTGCCACGGCTGCGCCGATCCAGAAGCGCGTTATTACCAACCCCTCGAATCCGCGCCGGCGGAAGAACCATTCTGAATCCTGCGGATTTGCCCCAGCATAAACATCGACGCGTACTCCAGACGCAAAAATGCCCGGCAAATTGCCGGGCGCTTTTGCTTGCCTTGGACTACGTTACTTCTTTTTTGCGGCTTTCTTGGCTGTTTTCTTTGCAGGTGACTTCTTTGCCGCAGCCTTCTTGGCTGGAGCCTTCTTTGCTGCCTTTTTGGTTGCCTTTTTAACTGCCAATTTAGTACCCCTTGTGGTAGTAGATTTACCGTGCTGCTTGACCGCTTTCTTTGCGGACTTCTTTACGGCTGACTTCGCCGAAACCTTTTTCGCTGCCTTCTTCACGGCCTTCTTCGCCGAAGCTTTCTTCACGGCCTTCTTTGCCGGAGCCTTCTTGGCGGCTTTCTTCGCAGGCGCTTTCACAGCCGCCTTCTTCACCGCTGCTTTCTTCACGGCAGCTTTCTTGGCGGGCTTCTTCACCGTGGGCTTGGCAACTGCACTCGCCGGTTTCTTCGCTGCCGGCGCCTTCACCGGCGCGGCGGGAGCCGCGGGCCGCTGATATTCCACCACCGGAGTCGCTGCAATCACGATCGTCTCATCTTCATCCATCGAGTCTTCATCGTCGTCCGACGTGATGGAGATGGTCACTTCTTCTTCCTCTTCAAATCCGTCGCCGGCATCCTCGCCAAACCCACTCGCCTCCGGTTCGAACTCACCCTTATCGGACATTCGCTTGAATTGATCGTCGATCATGCTCATCTCCCTTTGCCGTTACCGCTCATGGCCGTATCTTACATCTTCGACAATGCAGCCGCATCATGCAGTGCAATGCATACCTGCATAAGGATGCTACGAGTTCGCCGGAAACACAAGCGCGAAGTTTGTCCGCCCGGTTACTTCGCTGCGGAGCGAACGCGCATCAATCGCTCTTTTTCTTATGATGCTTGCTGGAAGAAGTCTTTGCATGACTCGACGAACTGCTGTGGTGCGTCTGGCTCGCACTGGACGAATGCGTTCCGGAACGGCTCTTGGAACTGCGAAGGGCGCTGCTCCCATGCACATTTCGGCTGCGACGATGATGGGTCCGTACCGGCTCCGATACATAGATCGTTCTACCCACCGGCAGTCGATTTCCATGCAGCCCATTCCAGCGGCGCAACTGGCTGGTCGTCACGCCAAATCGGTCCGCCAGGGTCACCATGGTGTCGCCGCGACGCACGCGATAGCGCATGTGCGCGGAAGATACCGGCGGCGGTGGCACGGGAATCACCAGCGCCTCATCCGCGTGGAGTGAATCGTCCGTGTCTAACCCGTTGGCTGCGGCCAACTCCTTCGTCGTCACATGAAACGTCTGCGCGAGACTCGCCAGCGTGTCATCCTGCGTGGCGATGTGGAATCGCCATGCGTTGCGATGTTCTTCCGGCACCAGCGCCAGGCGCTGCTGAAACAACGGAGCGGTTCCCGGCGGCAGATGCAGATCGAACGGAAAATCACTCGGCGTGCTCATCTGCAACAGGCTTGGATTCAGTTCCTGAATCTGCTCCGTCGTCGTTCCCACCAGGTCCGCCACCAGGCGAAGATTGATGTTGGAATCTGTCGTCACTGTGTCGGAACGCAGCGGCGGATCGACCGGAATATCGGAGAGCCCATACTGGCTTGGGTTCTTCGCCATGATCGCCGCCGCCACAATAATCGGCACATAGTTCTTTGTCTCCGCGGGCAGCACGTTGCGCTGATATAACTCCCAGAAATCTGCGTACCCGGTCCTTTGCACTGCGCGTTGCACCTTGCCCGCTCCCCAGTCGTAGGCCGCCATCGCCAAATACCAGTCGCCGAACTGCTCATGCAGTTGCTTGATGTAGCGCGCGTACGCGCGGGTCGATTTCTCCGGGTCAAACCGTTCGTCCACCCAGGCGTTGCGCACCAACCCATAATCGCCATAGGGCATAAACTGCCACATGCCGCCCGCGCCGCTGCGCGCGTTCACCGCTCTCGGCCGGAATCCCGATTCCGCGATGGCAAGATAGATCAAGTCTTTCGGCACGCCGGCGTCGGTCAGCACCTGCTCCACCATGGAGCGATACAGCCCCTCCCGCCCCAGAGAATTTTCAATCGTGTTGTGACCCTTTTTCGTATTGGTGAAGTAGTTGATGTATCCGGCGACGTAATCATTGACGACCAGCGGAAGATCCGAATGGGTGACCTTCAAATCCGCCTGCGCCCGCGCCAACAGATTCGGGTCCACCGGGAACGTCACATCGTTCGCCACCCCAACCGGCGTCTGATCCTGCTGGCTGAATCCGTTGCTCTGCTGCAGCGAATCGAGTTCGAGCGCGTTGATGGCATCGACCCGCTGCTCAAACGCATCGTTCAGCACACTGTCGCTCTTCAGATCGCGGCCGCTGGTAAGAAAGATATCGACCGCACGATCGAAATCTTCGCGGGCCGCCTGGTACTCGCCGGCTTGATAAAGTGAGATCCCGGTATCGTAGGCCTTTTTGGAAGCGGCGATCAGCGTCTGGTCCTGCTGCGCTCGATTTTCCGGTGGCGCTGCCTGGGTCGCCGCGCTCGAGGTTTGCTCCGTCGTCTGTGCCGTCGCTCCGCTGCCCAGCGTCGGCGCGGTCGCGTGCGACGATGCGCTTGCGGGTGCGCCCGGCTGTTGCGCCGGACATCCACACAGCAAGAGCAGCATGCCGCTCGCAATCGGGAGGAGCAAATATTTCATCAAAGGCAGTCAGGGACGTTCGCTTCCCATTGTATTGCCATGGCGCGCCTTTGCAGTAACTCAACTCATGCTGACGCGCTAAGCCCCGAATCTAGGTGTGACATAGCCACCGAAACAGCGCAGCCTCTCTCCTTTGCGCCAAATCAGAACATGCCGGGATAGAATGCACTTCAAAGTACCAGGAGCGATCGTGCTTGAGCTGCGCAACGTCGATCATGCAGCCGGGGGATTCGTTCATGAAGAAGTTGATGCTGTGCCTTGAACCTGAACCGGCCTGTTGTCGTGGGACATTCGATTGCGGGCGAAGAGCTGAGCTCCATCGGAAGCCGTTATCCGCAAAAGGTTGCGGGGCTGCTCCATCTGGATGCTGGCTACCTGTATGCGTACTATGACCGTTCGCGGGGAGATTTGACGATCGACTCGCTTGAACTGCGAAAAAATCTGGATCAGCTAATTTCCATGCCGGGGCCGCGTTGTTCGCTTCCAGTTGGCAGGCGGTCTATGGCTCCATTTGCTTCTGCCTTTCGCTGCGCAGCTTCGCCGCGCCGTTTCATTTGCCCGACGTAGAAAAATGTCCAGAGCGCCAAGGCTCCCATCGTTCCGTAGGTCAGAAACGGGCTAACCAGCAGGTAATTTCGAATCGCCATGCGAAAGACCAGTACGCAGGCAATCGCGGTTTGCGCGAGCAGTCCGAATCCCCACACCAGAGTCATGATGGTCATGCCCCGTCGAAATTGTCGGCGGACACGAAGTTGCTCGAACTTCTCCGCCTCAGATCGCGATTTTCGCAACATGGATGCGCGGGCAAGTTGAAAGATCAGAGGGCGTCCGATGGCAGCGGACCTCACAAAAATCAGGCCCACCAATCCCGTCACCAGATTCTCGCGTAACTGCAGGAACCGCACTGAACCTCCGCCGAGGAATGCAAGCAGCGACAGCACAATACTGACGATCACCAGCAGCGACAATGCATCGACCCTTCGCTTCCGCGCGAACTCAACCACGCTTCACAAGATCGGAGGGAGCGATGCAGCCATCAATGCGTGAGCCGCGCCAAGCCGTCGCTCCGCCTGGATGTAAATCACGTAAGGCAGAACGAAGTTGACGAGTATTTCGAGCGCGCCGTTCACCCACGCTCTGCGGGTCAAACCCATCCCTTTACCTCCTGCCAATCTTCCCTTCCCCAGATGGTAAACTCAGCTGAAGAGACTCGCTTCCAATCGCCAATGTATTTCGGCGTGTGGAACCATTCGTTTCTGCCAGTCGGCTTTCCTTCATGGATCGAGAACACATCCGCAATTTCGCCATCATTGCCCATATCGACCACGGCAAATCCACGCTTTCCGATCGCCTGCTGGAACTAACCGGCTCGCTGACCGCGCGCGAGATGCAGGCCCAGGTGCTGGATGCCATGGACCTGGAGCGCGAACGCGGCATCACCATCAAGGCCCACGCCGTGCGCATGGCGTACAAGGCAGAAAACGGCGAGACCTACCAGCTGAATCTGATCGACACGCCCGGCCACGTCGATTTTTCCTATGAAGTTTCGCGCTCGCTGGCTTCCTGCGAGGGCGCGCTGCTGGTGGTCGATGCCACCCAGGGCGTGGAAGCGCAGACCTTGGCCAACGCGCACATCGCCATCAATAACGGGCTCGACATTATCCCCATCATCAACAAAATTGACCTGCCCAGCGCCGACGTGGAACGCAGCAAGGAAATGATCGAGCAGACCATCGGACTCGACACCACCGACGCGTTGCCCATCAGCGCCAAGACCGGCCTCGGCGTGGAGGCTGTGCTGGAAGCCGTGGTGCATCGCCTTCCGCATCCTACCGGCGACGCGGAAGCTCCCCTGCAGGCGCTCATCTTCGATTCCTGGTTCGATTCCTATCGTGGCGTCATCGTGCTGACGCGCGTCATCAACGGGCGACTGAAGCGCGGAGAAAAAATTCGCCTCATGTCGAATGGCCGAACGTTTGAGGTCGAATCCATCGGTGTTCAAACGCCCAAGCCGGTTGTGGTGCAGGAACTTTCCGCCGGCGAAGTCGGCTTCTTCGTGGCAACCATCAAGAACGTCGCCGACGCGAAGATCGGCGACACCATCACCCACGACGCCAACCCTTGCGCCACCGCATTGCCCGGCTTTGAGGACATCAAGCCGATGGTCTTTGCGGGTCTCTACACCGTGGATGCCCACGAGCATACTCTGCTGCGCGACGCCCTTGAAAAACTGCGCCTCAACGACTCCTCTTTCTTCTTCGAGCCGGAAAGTTCGGTCGCGCTCGGCTTCGGCTTCCGCTGCGGTTTTCTCGGATTGCTGCACATGGAAATCATTCAGGAGCGCCTGGAACGCGAATTCAATCTCGACCTGATCACCACGGCGCCCGGCGTGCGCTATCGCATCACGCTCACCGACGGCAGCGTCGTCGAAGTCGACAATCCCTCCCGGTGGCCGAATCCTACCAACATCGAAAGAATTCAGGAGCCGGTCATCACCGCCACCATCCTGACCAATGAAGAATACGTCGGCGGCATCCTGAAGCTGGTCGAAGACAAACGCGGACGCCAGAAAAATTTTGAATATGTCAGCCCCACCCGCGTGATGCTGACCTATGAGCTGCCACTCAACGAGATCGTGCTGGATTTTTACGATCGCCTGAAATCCATCTCGCGCGGCTATGCTTCGCTCGATTACCACTTGTCCGACACCTGGGACTCGCCCATGGTCAAGCTCGACATCCTCGTCTCCGGCGAGCCGGTCGATGCGTTATCGATCATCGTGCATCAGGAGTTTGCGTATGAGCGCGGTCGAGCCCTGGTCTCGAAAATGCGCGAGCTGATCCCGCGGCAAATGTTTGAGGTGGCCATTCAGGCCGCCATCGGAGCAAAAGTGATTGCCCGCGAGACGGTCGCCGCGTTGCGCAAAAACGTCCTTGCCAAATGTTACGGTGGCGATATTTCCCGCAAGCGCAAATTGCTCGAGAAACAAAAAGAAGGCAAGAAGCGGATGAAGCGGATCGGACGAGTGGACATTCCCCAGGAGGCCTTCCTGGCGGTCCTCAGGATCGGCGAAGACTCGTAAAAGCCCATAAAATCAGTCTGAAATTCACGTACCCTTCACGGCACACTGTGGAAAGATCGAAGCATGGACTTTTGTGTTGCTGTTGTAGCCGATTCCTCTTGACTCCAAATTTGTCAATAAAATCAATAACTTAAAATCCTCCAACAAGACGAATCTCAGTCGCCGGAGCTCCCACGGCCCGGCAACCTTCCCAAAATCGAATTTCCCACAGTTTTTTCCACAAGAAAAGGGCGGCCCGCCGAAATTCGGCTGGAACCGCCCTAATGTGTTGCAATCAGTTGCCGTCTACCCTATCTATCGGCAGCTAATCGCAAAGCTTTAATGCGCCGCAGGTGTCGTGCGGTGGTGGGTCGCCGCCGGCACAGCCGGCTTGGCGGCGGTTCCTGCTGGAGCCGGTATGCCCGACTTCTGGTTGTATTCCTGCACCACGGCTTCGCTGATATCCGCCGTCTTGCTCGCCCACACCACAGGTGTTTGCTGCGTGCTCATATCGAACACAGCGCCGTATCCGTTCGCCTGGCAGTAATCCTGCAGCACCGCGTAAAACTTCTGCGCGATTCCCTGGTAGGCTTCCGACATCGCCTGCTGAAAGTCCGACTGCGCGTCCTGGGCTTGCCGCTGCAACGACTTTTCCTTGTCGTCGATGGTACGCAGCCGGCTCGCGCGCTCGTCCGGACTCAGCGTGCTGCCATCGGCCTGCAATTGCTTCTTCAAGGCGTCGATCTGGTCGCTCAAACCCTTCAATTCCGTCTGCTTGGGCTGGAACTTCTGCTGGACCTTGGCAAATGCCGCGCGTCCTTCATTGGTGGCAGCAACCGCAGGCTGAAACGCGATTACGGCTATCTTGGTGGCGCCGGTCGGCGGAACCGAGGGGGCAGCGGATGCGGGTGCGGGAGCGGATGGAGGTTGGCTGGTCTGCGCGCCGGCGCCGACAGTGAAGGTCGCTGCCAGTGCGGCAACCA
Organism: Acidobacteriaceae bacterium; assembly: GCA_049692235.1. Lineage (GTDB taxonomy): Bacteria > Acidobacteriota > Terriglobia > Terriglobales > Acidobacteriaceae > JAKAAZ01. The sequence continues at coordinate 32,745 of JBAVOQ010000125.1, forward strand.
CAAATAAAGAACGCTTCATAATGATTTGGAACTCCTTTGACTTCCACTCGGTATTCACCCTGCGGATGGAGCAGGATTTGGAACTTTCATAAACTTTGGAGGCTGGCTGCTGGTTCGTGGCAATCGGGCATTCTCCCCGGGTTGCAGCGTAGACAAGCGAAACCGAATCTCATCGTGCAATCGATTGCAAATTCCTTCTGTGCAGCTATTCTTTCAAGAAAGGCTGCGCATGTTTTTCCTCCGCGCAAAACCAACCTCACCAGAATCTGCCGAGGAGGAAAACCATAACATTCGGCTAAGAAGAGAACTGGAAGAATTATAGGAGCGCTGAAAATCTTCCGTCAAACGGCTCCCACACAGTTCTCCTCATAGTTTCATCTCATTGTCACCCAGCCGTGTTGATGTCGCAACCACTCCCGCCGCGCTCCAATCCCGATCGACTCCAGCGACTCCTCAACTTAGAACGATGTACTCACACTCACACGCATCGTCTTGCGCGGTTCCCACAGAAAATACCTCGCTCCATAATTTGCCTGTGCTTGTTGATACGTGAAAGTTCCCGCTTCCCCTGACGGAAAGAAACTGCGATTAAACAGGATGTCCGAACCCTGGATCTGGTGTAAGCGGTTCGGGTTGAAAGCGAAATAGATCCGGACCGGGGCATTGATAATCGGCAGCATGGCCGTGATCTGCGGGCCGACCGAGGTGCGCGGAATAATGTTGGTCCCGGGAATGGCGCCCAGCCGGGAGGGGAATGGAACGCCGTGCTGCGCCTCCTCCCATGTGACACCGCCCTGGCAGGTTCCATTAATTAGATCCGGACACCCATACAGCGCCCCATTCAGGTTCGCCTTGGCCTGCGGGTTCAAGAGCAGCTGATTATGGTTCAGCGCCATATCCAACCCTAAGTCTACAAAGAACGAGAAGTCCACCGGCCCTCCGAGAGGGATGCGGTATTCGATATTGTTCGTGATTTGCGTATCGCCGCCGATCGAAGCCACCGAATACACCGGCAATGGAATCTGTATCGGGCCAAGTGTTGGATTCGTAGGATCTCTCGGAACTAAACTCCCGTCCGGATTGGTCAGGTTGTACATGACCTTGGTGGGAACAAAACTATACGGCGTCGCCGCCCGTACGTCGAAGCCGCGAATATCGTTTTCACCACCGGCGTAGAACCGGTCAAACGGGGAAGCCACCAGTCCCGCGATGCCCTGGATGTAGGAAGCCTGGATGCGGTAGGCGAAGACGTTGCGCCCTTCCGGATTGAAGTGGAACTTCGTAATCGGCTTGAAGAACTTGTATTCCACCAACGGCGTGATGGAGCTGACGTTGCCCCCCAGTCCTGACACCTGGAGAACGGCGTTGAAGCTTTTCCCGCTCTGCGGACGGTAAGGATTGCCCACCGTGCTGTAGGTATAGCTCAGAGAAAGCTGACTGGTGATGATTCCATTCAACGCGCTTCTGCCCGTCGTTCCGTGGCGGAAGTTCAAATACTGAAACAGGTTCGTAGTCGCAGGGCTAAACGCCTGGATATTCGACTTGTTCAGGCTGTAGGTGGCGCCGATCCGCTTGAAGGTGCGCGGAATCGGATAGCTCGCCGACAGGCTTAAACCCGTCTTCTTCTGGTTGTAATTCTGCACAAAGGATTGCTGCGCGGTATCGAAGTTCTGGCTTCTTCCGGTCAGCGACAAGGGATTCTTGAACGCGTTGTACTGAGACTTCTGCGTGGTCACCTGGAAGCCCAGCGAGAGCGGATGGTTTTTCACATACGGAATCGTCATGCCGAACGTGATGTTGCGCTGCAGATCTCCCAACGCCGCCTGCAGGGTCAGCGACTCACCCAGTCCAAGGAAGTTGTTGGTCTGATAGTTCAAGCCGACGAACGCACCCGACAGGCCGCTGAATCCTCCATTCAAGCCAATGGAGTTTTTGCCTTTTTCCTTCACGTTCAGCAGCAGGTTCACAGTGCCGTTATCGGCATCCTGCTGTGTCTCAGAATCCTGGTCCACCTTTAGCGGATTGAAGTAGCTCAACTGGTTCAGGCGCAACAAACTCATCTCCCACAGATGGCTGTTGTAGACCTGGCCTTCTTCCAGCAACAGCTCGCGTCGAATGACGCTGTCGCGCGTGGTGGTGTTGCCGCGGAACTCGATCCGTGAAACGTAGTACGGCTTGCCTTCGTCGATGTCGATGTTCAGGTACACCAGTTTCTTCGGCTCATCGATGCGCGGCGTCGGAACTGCGGTGAAGTTGATATACCCCAGTTGTCCGTAGGCCTTCCGCATGTTCTCCAGGCCCTTGCCAATCAGCGATGCGTTGAAAATCTGTCCATCCTTCAGCTTGAACAGCGACCGCAACGCCTTCTGATTTGTCACCCGCTTGTTTCCCGTGAAGGTGACGCCTCCCAGCCGATACTGGTCGCCTTCCTCCACCGGAATAGTGATGTCGATCGACTTGCCCTTCCGCGAATGAATCAGCGGAATGTAAAGCCCACCCTGATTGCGAATGTGCGTCAGAGGTTGTTCCACGCTGGCCCGGAAGAATCCACGATTCCTGTACGCCGCGCGGATCCGCTCGGTATCCTCTTCCAGCTTGCTTTCATCGTAGGTGCGGGCGAACAGGTTCTCCAAAATGATGGAATGCGGGATGCCGATGGGGCGCAGGTTCTTCATCGAAGCCCGCAGAGTCCGGCTGGAAACGTTCTTATTCCCTTCAAACTTGATGTGGCCCACCTTGACTGTCGGGCCTTCCTTCACGTTGAAATTGACAGAGACGGAAGCCGGAGGAATCGTCTTGATGACGGTGTGAATCGTCGCAAACTGGTGTCCGTGCTCCGCCAGCAATTCCTTCAGTACGGTTTCCGCCAGCTTGATCTTGGTCGGGTCATATTGACTGTCGACCGACAACGGTACCTTCGCCTTTTTGAACCGATCCAGCACGTCGGAAACGGAGACCGAGCTCAGCCCCTTGTAATTGATCTCTCGAATGGTGGGCCGCTCGCGAACGATAATCGTCAGGATCACGCCCTTCGGCGTCGTCTCGCGATTGATCTGGACATTCTCAAAATATCCCGTGTTCCACAGTGAATTGAAATCGCGCTCGACGGTAGCGGAATCGTAGGGATCGCCCACGTGCGAGAAGATGCGCGCCAGGATCGTTTCCTTGGGGATTCTGCGATTGCCGATCACGCGGATTTCGCTGATGATGCTGCCCTGCGGGGTGGCGGCTTCGCTGGCGGGCGCTATGTTTTGTATAGGGGACTGGGACTGGGCCCGGGCGTTCAAGCCTATGCCGAGGAACAACAGCACCGCCGCAAGGACTTGGACAGTCCGGCGGGTCCACAGGCGCACGCTCGTGGTCGGTTGGTTTGGGACATGGAAGCCCCCTACACTCGCGGGAAAAATATGCACACCCTCACTGCCAAAAATCGATTCCAGAGGAAAACACGATTATACGGGAGATGACCGCTCGATCCTAGCGACCGCACTTCCACCCTGGCTCATTTTTCGTTGTGGAACGCGATCGATCTGCGCTCCGGACTGCAAAAAACATTTTCAGACCAGCTAGCTTTCCAACTGGGCTTCAATGACAAATTCCTCTGCCGCGCTGTCCCAGCAGATGTCCAACACATTCGGCTTGCAACACACCTGGCAATCTTCTACGTACTGCTGAGTCGCCGCGGCGACCCGCCGCATCCGTCATGATCACGGCCTTTCCGGCAATTCGCCTCCGCGATGATCTGGTTGCGCTCGGCGCACTTCCACCAGCGTGGAGTAAAACGTCGGCCCTCCACCCAAATCCGTCAGCGTCTCACTGGTCAGAGAGTTGACGCCTTGCCCGTCACGAGTGAGCTTGTTCCATCCTAAACGGGAAGCGGCCACTCCGACAGGCACAGTTGCTCCCACTTTGGCCCGAAGCGGAATTTTTCCGCGTTCGTTGAACACCTCGACCGCGTCTCCATCCGCGATTCCTCGCGCCTGCGCATCCTCAGGATGCATCTCCAGCACGCCAAAATGCGCCGCTTCCATCGACTGATGGACCGGCGACGCCGCGAACGTCGAATTCATGAAGTTGTCGTTCTTGCGCGCCAGCAGCTCCAGCGGAAATTTCTTCGCCAGCGGCGAGTGCCGCGACTCATCGGCCGCCACATACCCGGGCAGCGGATCATAACCCTGCGCCGCCAACGTCTCCGAATAAAATTCAGCCTTGCCGGAGGGAGTCTGAAACCATACCTCCGATACAAATGGCTGGAACACGCCGCCTTCTTGCTCCTGAGGAAATTTCAACCGAATGGAATGCTGCGATTCCAACTGTTCGCGCGTGATTCCCTCCAGCCAGGGAGAGTTCGTTCCCCGCAACGCCTGGTCGATCATGTCGTCTTCCGTATCCAGAAAACATGGCTCGGTGAATCCCATCCGTTGCGCTAACTGCCGAAACAGTGTCACGTTCGATCGCGCTTCGCCCAGCGGCGCAATCGCCGGCTCGGATAGCTGCACGTAGTAATGGCCGTAGGTGCCTTGAAAATCCTTGTGCTCCAAAAATGTCGTGGCCGGCAATACGATGTCGGCGTAGTCGGTGGTGTCGGTGAAGAACTGCTCATGCACCACGGTGAACAAATCCTCGCGCCGCAATCCTTGCAAGACCGCTTTCTGGTTGGGCGCGATGACGGCCGGGTTGGAGTTGTAGACCACCATCGCCTGCACCGGAGGCCCGCTGAGTTCTGTCAGCGCATGACCCAGGCGGCTCATGTTCACGATGCGACCCGCTCGGACGAGCGGACTCGCTTCCGCCAGGTCCGGCCGCTCCAGCGCCTGCTTGTTGAACTGGAATGCCCCGCTGGTGGAAAGCTGCAGCCCTCCGCCGAGATGTTTCCAGGCACCGATCAGACACGGCAGCATGGCAATGGCGCGCGCCGCTGCCCCGCCATTTTGTCCCCGCTGCACTCCATAATTCATGCGAATCACGGACGGCGTTGCGGTCGCATATTCTCGCGCCAGATGCACAATGTCTTCCGTGGACAGGCCCGTCAGCTCCGCCACGCACGCCGGCGAATATTCCTTCGCACGGGCGCGCAGCGGCTCAAATCCATGGGTGAAACGCTCCACATAGTCCGCGTCATGCAGATTTTCCGCGATCAGCACATGCATCATGCCCAGCGCCAGCGCCGAGTCCGTCCCCGGTCGAATCTGCAGGTGACAGTCGGCGGCCTGCGCCGTGCGCGTCGTGTACGGATCGATCACAATCAGCCGCGCGCCCTTGTGCCGAGCTTCCTGAATGAACGGCCACAAATGCACATTGTTGCAAAGAATGTTCGCTCCCCACGCCAGAATGGTGCGGGCGTGACGAAAGTGTTCCGTGTCGGTGCCCAGCTTGGCTCCATAAACCGACATCAAGGCCTCGCCACCGGCAGCCGAACAGATGGTGCGATCGAGCCTCGAAGCCCCCAGCCGCGAAAAAAAACGCCGGTCCATCGACCCGTACCCCAGCGCCGCCATGTTTCCAGCGTAGGAATACGGAAGGATCGCTTCCGGTCCAAATTTTGTGGAGATGTCCTGCAGCCGCGCCGCAATCGTGTCCAGCGCCTCATCCCAGGAAATGCGTTCGAAGACCTCTGCCTGTTTTCCCGCTTGGATCGGACCCTTCGCGACTTCCGGTCGGCGCCGCATCGGGTACAGCACCCGCTCCGGGGAGTAGACGAGGTCAAGATATTTCGTCACTTTGGCGCAAAGAAATCCGCGAGTAACGGGATGGTCTGGATTGCCTTGAATTTTTGTCGCGCGACCCTCTGGGTTCACCGAGATGTGCACACTGCACGAGTCCGGGCAGTCCAATGGGCAAACCGCGTGCACAACTTTCAGGGAATCCATACTGGCATTCTAGGTTTTTACCGTCCAGGAAACAAACACACGAGAGCGCGGGTGGGGCACCCATATCTGCTCTGCTCGGAAGATCTCCGATCAGACCTGCATCACTTCTTTTTCCTTCGCCTTGCACAACTCTTCCATGCGCTTGATCTCTTCATCGGTCAGCTTCTGCATTTCTTCCAGCGACCGCTTCTCTTCGTCTTCGGAGATCTTTTTATCTTTCGTCGCCTTCTTCAGCGAATCGTTCCCGTCGCGGCGAATATTGCGCACCGCCGTGCGATGATCTTCCAGCACCTTGTTCAGATGCTTCACCACTTCCTTGCGCCGCTCTTCCGTCATCGGCGGCACCGGAACCCGCACCACTTTGCCATCATTCTGCGGATTGAAGCCCTGGCTGCCGGTGCGCAGCGCTTTCTCCACTTCCACGATCAGGCTCACATCGTACGGTTGGATCAGCAGCAGCTGCGGCTCCGGCGCGCTGATCTGGCCCACCTGATTCAACGGCATCTCCGTCCCGTACGCCAGCACCTTTACCTGGTCCAGCATGTGCACGCTGGCGCGTCCTGTGCGGATGGAAGCCAGGTTGGCGCGAAAATCCTCGACCGCTTTGTCCATCCGGGTCCTGAGCAGTTGGTACGTTTCTTTCAACGCCGGAATACCGGCCATTGCTGATCCAGCCATGATGTCTTTTTCCTCCCTGCAACACGATATTACCAAGCGGATAGCACTCTGTTTCCTGAAACAGTTACAGCGGCTTTCAGTTTGCCCGCGCCGCGCCTCCATGCAGTCAGGTTTCCGCCGTTTGCATTTCAATCGGAGAGCCGGTCTTAAAGGAATCAGAAAACCTGTCTTGAAATTGCCGGCAATGCAAGCGATGCCAACCATTTAGAATAAAATTGTCGTGAGTGGCCTCTTTTTCCTTGAATCTTCTATGCATACCTGTCCCGTCTGCACCATACCGTTGAGCCTTCGTCGCTCTTTTTTTAAAGCCGGGTGGAGAGGTTTTTTCCGCTGCCCCTCCTGTCGCGGGCATTTGCAGATCCATGGCCGCGTGCTCCCTCTGGCAACAGCGTTGCTGGTTGCGATCGGCTTCCTGGTCCTCGATTGGAGCGGCATGACCGACGTCAACTTCACAACCCTTTGGTGGGATGCCTTCCAGATTGGCTCTGTGCTGTTTGTTTTGTTTGTGATGTTGGGCTGGCTGCTGCGCGTGGATCGTCGTCAGCCCACCCGCAAATTCGTCCCCTGATCGGACACCGAGGGTGCGGGGTGCTCCATCCTTCGCGCGCTCACCGCAGAGGGTCGGTACGGCAACACTGTTCCTTACGCCAGAACTTTCAGCCCCGTTGATGCCGCCTGTTCATGGGCGTGGTAGGAAGATCGCACCAGCGGTCCCGATTCCACATGGCGAAAGCCCATCCGCATCGCTTCCTCTTTCATCCATGCAAATTCCTGCGGGGTATACGTCCTCGCCATCGGCAGATGGTCTTTTGAAGGTCGCAGATACTGCCCGATGGTCAGAATGTCGGTTCCGACGCGCGCCAGGTCGCGAAACACATCCAGCAACTCGTGCATCTCTTCGCCCAGGCCAACCATCACGCCGGACTTCGTCACCAGCATCGGATTCGCTTCCTTGGCATACTCCAGCAGTCGCAGCGTGCGTTCATATCGCGCTCCGGAGCGGACCACGCGATAGAGCCGCGGCACGCTTTCCGTATTGTGATTCAGCACTTCGGGAGCAGCATCCACCACGATACGAATCGCGTCTTCTTTGCCTTGAAAATCCGGGATCAGCACTTCCACATGGCAACCGGGAGCCTGCCGGCGAATCTCCTCGATCACCATGGCAAAGGCGCGCGCCCCGCCCGTAATATCGTCGTCACGATTCACGCTGGTGATGACGGCGTGCTTCAACCCTAACGCGGCCACCGCTTCGGCCACTCGACGTGGCTCGTCATAATCGATGGCCTCTGGTCGCCCCTTGGGCACCGCGCAGAAGCCGCAGCGGCGCGTGCACAGGTTGCCCAGCATCATGAACGTGGCCGTCTTGTGGTTCCAGCATTCGCCAATGTTGGGGCAATGCGCCGACTCGCACACCGTGTTCAGATTCAGGCTGCGCGCCAGCTTCTTCAGATCGTGAAAGACTTCGCCCATCGGCGCGCGCGCCTTCAGCCACTCCGGCCTGGGCTGCGGCCGATTCGGCACAACATCGATCTGGATCAGTTCAGGAGCGGTCGCCATGGAATGAATGTGCTGCGGATGCCACTCTCTATTGTACCTGCGAGGATGCTGCGCCCGGGTCGCCCTGCGGAGCCGCAACCACCGAGTCCTGCGCCTTCGGTTGACTGTCGGCCGGAGAAATTCTCCATATCGTCAAATAATTCTTCCCCGTCCACACAATATGCGACGGCGGCAGAGAAATATATCCCGCCGGCGCCAGCGGCAGTCGCGAATACACTTCGACGCCGGTGATCATCCACTGCGGTTGGCCGTTCGGTCCGGCCATCCATGGCTCGCAGGTATACTTCGTGCTCTCTAAAAAGAGATGACCGCAATACGTGTCCTTGCCCCACTGGTCGAACGGCACCGTCGGCCCGGCAAAGCCGTCGATATTGTCCTTGCGAATGAAATCTCCGATCCCGTTCTGCGCCAGTTCAGTCTGGAATTCACGGTCGGCCATCAGCCCGTCCAGCGGCACCACCGCGGCATCGGTAAAGTAGGCCATCCCGCCCGGTTGATCGTAGGCCAGCAGGCGGGACATATGATCGTCATCCAGCACCTGTCGCAACGCAGGAATCGTGGTCTCTTCCGCGACTTGAACACGGCTGTGTTTCCAGCCCATCTTGTACCAGAGCAGCGTGGAGAACACGATGGCCAGCAGAATGCCAACAGAATGCAACGTCGCCGCCACAGAAGGTCGCCGCAGCGACCCGCGCACCGCCGCTGGAGCCGCGCAAAACAGGCATGCCGTCGCGCGCGAGGCCGTCAGCGCCGCCAGCAACGCCCAGCTGACGTAATACCAGGTCCAGCGCGTCTCTCCAGTCATGCGTAACGTGATGTAGGCAGCATGCATCACGATGCCGATAAAAAACGGCAGCTCCGCGAAAAGGAACCAGCGATCGCGCTGCTTGCGCCACAGAATTGCAATTGAAATCGCGCAGATGACGAGCGAGATCAATGCCGTGTGCGGCAGGTTATGCCCTAGCGCGTGGTCGCCGCCGTTGCTCGACTTCAGCAACCCGCTGATCGGCATCAGAATGTGGAACCAGAACAGGTTGCTGCCCAGGTACGCGCCCCACAGCACCGCATACAGCGGAATCCACGCCAGATGAATTCGCAGCGCGCGCTTTCCTTCTGCCTGCTGTGGCTGCTGCAGACACCACAACAGCACCGCGATCCATACGCACGCAATCACAAAGATGGAGTCCAGCCGGCTCAGCACCGAAAACGCCGCCAGCACATTGAACGCAAATCCGCTTTTCCAATCCGGATGCTCGAAGAATTTGTACAGCGCCAGCAGCGTTCCCGCCAGCATGGCCGCGCTCAGCGAGGACTCCGTTCCCAGCTGGAGGCCGAAGAGAAACGGGATCAGAATCGTCCACGCCACCCATGCCGGCGCCCGCAGTCGACGCAGCAATCGCCCCGCCACCACCAGCACTACAATGTTCAACAGCACAATCAACGCTGCAATCATGTGCAGGCCAGTGATGCGATCGGGGAACAAGCGGTATACCGCCGCGCACAACAGCATCCAGATGGGATGGTAGCCGTTGGTTTGCATCAGGCGATTGAAGGTGCTGCCATAGCCCAGCGCAAAATTGCGCCCCACCTGCAGGTAGAAAAAGCTGTCATCGGCAAAAAACGGGCTGGGCTGACGAACAAACAACACCGCGTACGCCATCGTCAGCAGGGCGAAAAAAATATCCAGCCACAGCGGTTCACGCTCTCGCCGATCGGCACTTGTTGCCTGGGTCTCTATCTCTGTCATGGAAAAGAAAGGCCAAATACCTTGTCGAACCGTATTGCCGTTCGAAGGTCAGTATAAGGCGTGCCGGAGAAAGTGGCCGAGTAGGCCAGAACGTTCAAGCGCTGTGGCGTTTCTGAAAATAACCGATACCCGCCCGCGCAATTTTCGCCCACCATCGGGCTCAGTAGTACAAATATTTTCTCCAGCGCAGGTCACTGCTGCCGATCATGCGCATGATATGCCGGCTGGTATGCAGCGAGAACGGTCGCGGCTCGCGCATCAAACGCATGTCTTCCAGCTCATGAATCATCTGGTTGCCCTTGGTCCGATTGCAACTGTGACAGCACGCCACCAGGTTTTCCCAGGTGGAAAGCCCACCGCGCGAGCGCGGCACCACGTGATCGAGCGTCAAATCGCTCGCCGGCAGCACCGTCGCGCAATACTGGCAAGTGTTGCGGTCGCGCAGCAGAATATTCTTTCGGGAAAGCGCACGGGTCTGGTGAGGAATGCGGCGATACTCCAGCAGCCGGATCACCGATGGCACCGGCACGCGCATCCGCGCCGCGTGCAGCAGTGTCGCATGTTCCTCTTCCGGGCGCGCCACCCCCTTCAGGATCAGCACCAGCGCGCGTCGCGCCCCGCAAATATTAATCGGTTCATAGGAGGCGTTCAGCACCAGCACCGGCGTGTGCATCGGCGACGCCGTCAAGGTCGACGACCGCTCCTTCAGCTTGGGCTCAGAGTAGCCCGTGTGGCATTTCGCCTGAGGTTTCTGTTTGCGGGCATAGACCGTGGCTCTTCCCGTAGACATCTGATTTCCTCCCCTAATCCCGATTCCCGAAGCTTGAAACAGCCGTTGACTCACTCGCAGGCAGCGGCGGCGCCGTCGTTTTCGACGCGGCTCCCACTGCATCCCAAAAGGCCACGCCTTCCCGTTGCGAGCGCGCCAGTGTTGCCACATGCACAGATATCGCCCCAGCACCCAGCAGCGTTCGCGTGCATTCCCGCGCCGTCGCTCCCGTGGTGTAAATGTCATCCAGCAGCAGCATCGCGCGCCCTGCCACCTTCTCCGGCTGGCGAACAAAAAAAGCGCCGCGCAGATTGCGGCGTCGTTGGTGCGGCGTCAGGCCAGCCTGGGTTTCCGTGGCGCGCTGGCGTCCCATCGCCTCGTACGCCACCTGCAATTCAAGATCAGGGCGTTGCCGGCGCAGACGTCGCACCGTCGCTTCCGCCAGCAGCACGGTTTGGTTGAACCCGCGTTCCCGCTGCTTGCTTCCATGCAGCGGAACCGCCACCACCGTCAGGCTCGGCGGCAAATCCTGGCGCTGCGCAATCGTGCCCGCCAGCAGCGTGCCCAGAGGCCCAGCAATCGTCGGGATGCGCTCATACTTCAGCAGGTGGATCAACCCGCGCAGCGTGCCTTCATACCCCCCATAGGCAACCGCCAGCTGGAACTGCGGCCGTGCCCGCTCGCACAAATGGCACAGATTTCCGCCGTCGGAACCTCGCGCCGCAGCCGTCGTCGCAAAGCGCAAACCGCCCACGCTCAGCCGTTCGCCGCACAACAAACATAAATTGTCTGGGATTTGTTCCGGCAGATCGGCCCAGCAAACGGCGCAGACCGGCGCGGTAGAAAGATGTAGCAGAGGTTGGTTGCAGAGCCTGCACGGCGAAGGAAAGACCGCACAACTGACAGCGTTCACAGGACTTCGAAGAACACGCGCGACCGCGCGCCAAGCGGCCATCTCCGATGGCGGAAGCGTACTGGCTCGGTCTGGTGACCTCGGGGACTGCCTAGGGAAGACGCACCTCCCAACCATAAATCGTTCCTGTCAGGAACGCTTCACGTGCCAGAGCGTGTCGGCTCGCCGCGGCGAGCGCCTCGTTCGATCCGGCTGGAGCAAAACCAGGGTAGGTCTATTCCGGAGCCACTTGCCCGAATCGACGCGACCACTAGGGAGCGGCGACCTTAAAGGAAGCAAACAGGACATATCAACCCAGGTTTTACTCTGAGTGCAGTATATTCGGAATTCGTGAAACGAACATCCCACCGCGACACAAAATTTTTATCCCATGCGAACCGGCCGGCGTGCGTGGTGCCCCATTCAAGCCCTCTTTTGGCTTGAGTGGGAGAAAAGATCGGCTATCTTTGAGCGTAGCGAATGCTCTACACTCAACCGTTTGCTGTAATTCGTTTCACGGAGGCTCAACGTTGGCCAGCACTGCCGGACCATCCAACCCACCCGCCGATTCGCACCCCTCGGCCAGCCACGCCGCACCGCCCGCGGAATTCCAGCCGTATGTAAAGCCGAACGATTCGCGCCCCGAGTTTACCTTCCGCGCTATCTTTCTCGGCTGCATCTTCGGCATTCTCTTCGGCGCCGTCACCGTGTATGTCGGCCTCCGCGCCGGGCTCACCGTCGCTGCCTCCATTCCGATTGCCGTGCTGTCGATCAGCGTGCTGCGTGCCCTCGGCCGCGCCTCCATCCTGGAAAACAACATTGTCCAGACCACCGGCAACGCCGGCCAATCGATCGCCGCCGGTGTCATCTTCACCCTCCCCGCGCTCATCTTCCTCGGCTTCGATCTGGAATACTCGCGCATCTTTTTCCTCGCGCTACTCGGCGGATGGCTTGGCGTCTTCTTCATGATTCCGCTGCGACGAGAACTCATCGTCAAAGAACACGGTCACCTCACTTATCCCGAAGGCACCGCCTGCGCCGATGTTCTTCTCGCCGGCGAACATGGCGGCTCCTTTGCCAGCCGCGTCTTCTGGGGTCTCGGTCTGGGCGCGGTATATACGCTATTTCAAAATGGCAACCTGTTCAGCGCGTGGCCCAGCACGCCCAACTATGAACCCAAATGGCTGCCCGGCTCGGCTATCCGCGCCGATGCCACGCCGGAATATCTCGGCGTCGGCTACATCATCGGCCCGCGCGTGGCCGGGACTATCTTCGCGGGCGGTGTCTTTTCCTGGCTGGTGTTGATGCCCGCGATTCACTTTTTCGGCGCGCATTTTGCCGGTCCGATTTATCCCGGCACGCAGCCGATCTCGCAGATGTCACCGAGCGATTTGTGGGCCGCCTATGTTCGTCCCATGGGAGCAGGCGCGGTAGCCGCAGCCGGCATTCTCACGTTGCTTCGCACCCTACCGACCATCGTTGGCGCCTTCCGCGAAGGCATCGCCAGCATCGGAAAATCGCGTGCCGTTGCCGCCGCAGAAAAGCGTACTGACCGCGACTTCCCCATGTCGGTGGTCGTCGGGGGTTCGGTTCTGCTGGTCGTGTTGATGTTCCTGTTTCTCACCTTCAAGCCTGTCCCTGGCGCGCAAACCAGCCTGCTCGCTAACCTGGCCGCTTCGCTGTTGGTCGTCTTGTTTGGATTTCTATTCGTCACCGTTTCCTCCCGCATTGTCGGCCTGATCGGCAGCTCCGCGAATCCCATTTCCGGCATGACCATCGCCACCCTGATGGCAACCTCGGCAATCTTTCTGGTCAAGGGATGGACCGCTCCCGCGTTCGGCGCGCTGGCCATCACTATCGGCGGCGTGGTGTGCATTGCCTCCGCCAACGCCGGCGATACTTCGCAGGATCTCAAGACCGGCTTCCTCATCGGCGCAACTCCGTGGAAACAGCAGCTCGCGTTGCTCATCGGCGTTTGCATCTCGACCGTATCCATTGGCATCACGCTAACAGCCATGAACAAGGGCCTGGAGGAATTTCGCCCTGTGGATCTCTCCTATAACCTGGCGCAGCCCGCCGATGGAGTCACCGTCCAGCAGGAACATTTTTCCCGCACGAAGTTCCGCGTGAAGCTTCCCGGCGGCAAAGAACAGCTCGACTACGGAAAAAATTATGTCCTGCTGAACGCCCTGGGATCGCACAAGCTCGCGGATGGAAAATACCTTTTCAATCCGGCGACCGGCCACATTGAGGTGCAATGGATTGAAGGCATCGGCAGTGAGCGCGCCGCCGCGCCACAGGCCCGCCTCATGGCCACCGTCATCAACGGCATCCTCACACGCCAGCTTCCCTGGAGCCTGATTTTGTTGGGAGTTTTCCTGGTCGTTGCGGTCGAACTGCTCGGTGTCCGCTCGCTGTCCTTCGCCGTCGGCGCCTACCTTTCCATCGGCACGACCCTGGCCATCTTCTGCGGCGGTGTGGTCCGCTGGATGATCGATCGCGCCATCGCACGCGAGAATACGTCTCCGGGCGCGCTCGAAGGCGAGATCAGTCCCGGATCGCTCTATGCCAGCGGATTGATTGCCGCCGGAGGCATCGTCGGCCTACTCGGTGTCGCGCTCAAGCTGTACGAATCGGCAACCGGCCGCTTCGACATCCTGAAGATGTCGCCGAAAAATCCTCTCTATCACGACTGGGTTTCTGTGCTGATGTTCGCGCTGCTGGCCGGCTCGCTCTATTATTTCGCCCGCCGCCCGCTCAACCTTCAGAAGCCTGCTCCGCCGCAATAGCCTGCGGACCCGATACGCGCGCCGGTGGAAATTGTCCCCGCGCGTGCTTCAACGCCGGCAGCACCTGGTGCAGCCAGTTGCGGGTCGGCCGCTCCAGGAAGCGATAGGCCACCAGCGCGGCAACCTCCAGCATGAAATACGATATCCATGGATCGTAGCGCGCGACATGCAACCGCACCAGCAATCCGCTCTCATGAATCCAGCGCCACAGGTTGAAGTGAAGAATGTACAGGCAATAACTCGCTTCGCCCACCGCGACGAACAGCGGAAAGCGCAGGAACCGCGTGATTGGATGATGCCCGGTCAGGCCCAGAATCGTAATGGCGAACAGCGGCGTGATCAGACCGTTATGCATCAGCAAAAACGGCATCCTCGCTCCCTGCATCAACACCGTGGACACGCTGCCTAGCCCCACAATCGCCAACCAGTAACGAGTGCGATTGGCCAACTGCATCCGGTCATTCAGCTTGGAGAGGGCAATTCCAGCAGTAAACGTCGGCAGATGCGGCAGCGGCGTCATTTTCACCGCTCGCAACCAGTAGCTGTTGGACATGCGAGTGATTGGCCCCAGTCCATCCGGCCGCACCCACATGTAGACCAACGGAATTACCAGCGAAGCCAGCCAGCATCCTGCCAGGATCAGCAACAGCTTGCGCGTTTGCCGTGGCCATTGGATCGCCACCAGCATCGGAAACAGCAAATAGAACACCGTCTCGCACGACAGCGTCCACGCCGGCGTGTTCCAGAACGTGCACAGCTTCGGGCTCCAGCCCTGCTGCATGATCGCCGTCAGTCCCAGCCCCTGAAAAAACTGCGTATGCGTGCGGTATTTCCATTCCAGTTCCAGAATCGGAATGGAAATCAGCAGCCCCATCACATACACCGGATACAGCCGCGAAAACCGCGTCTGCCAGAACTGCGTGCGGTCGAACTTTCCCGCATCCGATCGGTCGGAATAGTTGTAGGCAAGAATGAATCCCGACAACAGAAAAAAGAAATTCACGCCCACATAGCCGTTATCCATCATGGGCGCCAGCGGACCGAACCAGGCCGGGTTCCAAAAATGGAAAAAAACGATGTTAGTCGCGGTAAAGGCGCGAAGACCCGTCAATGCGGGCATTACAGGCCGGCGGGGTATAGGAATAGCGACTGCCATTTGTGCCTACGTCGTGACCAGGGAGCCAACTTTTTCGCCGGCGATTGCTCGCCGAATGTTGCCCGGTTGGTTCATGCTGAAAATGATCATCGGCAGATCGTTATCCTTGCAAAGACTCACAGCCGTCATGTCCATCACGCGCAGGTTTCGCTGCAGGATTTCCATGTAGCTGATTTCTTCAAACTTCACCGCGTCCTTGTGCAGCACCGGGTCGGCACTGTAAATGCCGTCCACCTTGGTGGCCTTCAACAGCACCTCGGCCTTGATCTCCATGGCCCGCAGCGAGGCCGCGGTATCGGTCGAAAAATATGGATTTCCCGTACCGGCGGCGAAAATAACCACTCTTCCTTTTTCTAGATGCCGAATCGCCCGACGACGGATATATGGCTCCGAAACCTGGTTCATTTCAATGGCGCTCATCACCCGGCAGAATACGTTCTGTTTTTCCAAGGCATCCTGCACCGCCAGCGCATTGATGATGGTGGCCAGCATGCCCATATGATCCGCCGAGACGCGATCCATCTCCTGCGCCTGTTCCGCCACGCCGCGAAAAAAATTGCCGCCGCCAACCACAATCGCCAGTTCCACGCCCATGGAGTGCACATCGGCAATCTCCGCCGCAATTTCGTGCACCCGTGCGACGTCGACCCCGAAGCCGCGGTCTGCCGCCAATGCCTCGCCGGAAAGCTTGAGAAGAACTCGTTTGTACATGCCCTTTGAGTATCGCAGAAGTTGGCGGCGACGGGGAGGGCAGCAGTCCCGCCAGAAGCTTTCTTCCTCCCCCCATCTCCCCCCATGCAATGGGGGAGGAAACCCCGGCGCTCTGCAGGTATACTGCGGTTGCCATGCGACTCTCCGTCCCGTTGTCTCTAGGTGTGGTGTATCAACAGGTTGTTCCGATTTAAGCCGGAACGGGTAATGGGTGGAGCAAGGCCCAGACTACTGTGCGGGCGATGCCAGTTGTATGCGTGCAACCAGGAGCGAAGCTCCTGGTTG
>JBAVOQ010000126.1:0-10801 GCA_049692235.1 Acidobacteriaceae bacterium
CCAGGAGCTTCGCTCCTGGTTGCACGCATACAACTGGCATCGCCCGCACAGTAGTCTGGGCCTTGCTCCACCCATTACCCGTTCCGGCTTAAATCGGAACAACCTGTTGATACACCACACCTAGCGCGGCGTGGAAGGGGAAGATTTGCTGTGCTGCCGGCAAACAGCAGGTTCCTCGACTTCGGTCGCTGCGGCGACCTTCGCTCGGAATGACAATTCCATTAAGCGCGGGTTGGGCTGGGTGCGCTCGGGATTCTCTCCAGCGAGAGCTATCCCAGGTCTCAGAAGCGAGACCTGGGGCACCCGGCCACATTTATCTCTCTATAAATCAGCGATTTCTAAAAATCTACTCACCCGCTCGGAATGACAATTCTATTTGAGGCGGGTTGGACTGGGTGCGCTTGTGGATTCTCTACAGCGAGAGCCATCCCAGGTCTTATGCCACGGCGGACGAGACCCTTCGGCAGGCTCAGGGCAGGCCCTGGGGCACCCGGCGCCCGGATTCTCATCCCAGGGCGCCGTCCTCAAGCCTGCGGACATCATTGGCAGAGGTGTAATCGCCGACATATATTCTGGCGAACCTATTTTGGAGAGCCGGCTGGCGCCAAAAGGATCCGGCGGCGGAATGGCGGCCATCATTCCAGACGGGATGAGAGCGTGCGCGGTGAAGGTTGACGAGGTCGTGGGCGTAGCTGGATTCGCGACACCGGGAATGCGGGTCGATGTGTTGATCTCCGGTGATCCTCCCGGGACAAACAACTCAAGCCTTCAAGGATCGCAAGTGAGGACTCTTCTCCAGAACATTCAGGTACTTTCTGCCGGGACAGATATTCAACGAGACGCCGAAGGCAAACCGCAACAGGTCCAGGTCGTCAATTTGCTGGTGACGCCACAACAGGCGGAGGCGTTAAGCCTCGCCAGCAATCAAACAAAAATTCAGCTTGTTCTACGAAACCCTCTCGATACAAAGTTGGTCGACACCCCGGGAACGGGCTTGGCGCATCTTTACGGAGCACCGAATGTGCCGGTAGTCGCGCACCCTGGCCGGCCAGTTCCACGGGTGGTTTCGCCGGCCCGCGTGTATCTGGTTGAAGTATTCAACGGATCGAAAAAAACTGAAGCCAAATTTGCCTCGCACGGGGATAAAAAGTGAGAGCCAAAGTCGCAGTTGCAACAATTTGTTTTTGTGCAGCGCTTTCTGTGATGGGTGGAGCGCCAGTTCTCCGCGCACAGACGCCAGGTTCTCCCCAACAACCCGCCAGCGCCACTGGTCAGGACTCCGCCAATGACCTCGTTGTCACAGTGGGACAGTCGGTATTGGTCGACACAACCCAGCCGATCGTGCGCGTGGCGATTGGTATAGGCGATATCGCCGAAGCCACTGCGACCAGCCCCACCGAGGTGATGGTCAACGGCAAAGCCCCAGGCGTGACCAGCCTCATCGTGTGGGAGTCGGGAGGCGGACGACAATTCTTCAAAGTCTTGGTTCGTGCCAGTGCCTATGTGGAAC
Source organism: Acidobacteriaceae bacterium (assembly GCA_049692235.1). Taxonomy (GTDB): domain Bacteria; phylum Acidobacteriota; class Terriglobia; order Terriglobales; family Acidobacteriaceae; genus JAKAAZ01. Next base: position 1,511 of record JBAVOQ010000126.1, read on the forward strand.
AAGACGCGATGCGCGGGATTGAGCGCGAACTGCATATGGAGCTTCCCGGACAACGTATGCAAGTCAGCTCTGAGGGAGGACTGATTTTTCTGCGCGGTACCGCCAAGGATCTGAATAGCTCGCAGCGAGCCGTCCAAATTGCATCCACGGCAGGCAAGGTCGTCAATCTCTTGTACGTCGATGTGCCGCCGGCGCAGCCGCAGATTCTTTTGAAAGTCCGCTTTGCCAGTGTCGATCGCACCCGTCTAAAGCAGCTCGGCATCAACATCTTCAGTGTTGGTGCGGCGAATCTTCTCAGCACGGTCAGCACAGGACAATTTGCGCCGCCGACGGTTTCTACTCCATCCGCGGGACCTGCGGTAGCAACCATTTCGAATGCGCTGAATCTCGCCTTGTTCAGCAGAGACCTTGGTTTAGGAGCTACGATCCAGGCTCTGCAGAATGACGGAGTGATCCAGGTCCTGGCAGAGCCAAATCTTCTGGCCGCGGATGGCAAGCAGGCGAGTTTTCTTGCCGGCGGCGAATATCCTTACCCGGTTGTGAATGGCATCACCGGCGGAGGAGTGGGCGCGGTCACGATTCAGTTCCAGGAGTTCGGCGTGCGCCTGAACTTCATTCCGACCATTACTCCGCGCAACACGATTCGCCTCCAGGTTGCTCCTGAAGTCAGTTCCCTGGATTTTGCCAACGGCGTGCAGATCTCCGGATTCACCATTCCGTCGCTGGATGTTCGCAAGATGAACACCGAAGTGGAAATGGCGGAGGGACAAAGTCTCGCAATTGGAGGGCTGCTCGACAATCGCGAGACCCAGAACCTGAACAAGATTCCCTTCATCGGAGATATTCCAATCCTCGGCAAGCTATTTCAGTCAATCTCGAAGACCACAACCAACACCGAGCTGATCGTGATCGTGACGCCCGAGATTGTCGCTCCGATTCCGGCCGGCAGACCTTTACCGGAGTTGAATTATCCGGAGAAATTTCTGCCGCCGAATTCCAAAATACCGATGACAACTCCTGGTGCGGATGTGACCGGCGCGAAACCGCTGCCGCCTTCGCCGCCAAAAGTTCCCATCGAGCAGATGATGGACAGCTTGAAGCCGGAGAAACCGCTGATCATTCAAACCGGGACAGGAATGTCGGGTGGCGGCGGTTCCGGCGGAGGCACGATGCCCCAGTAAGGCGTCGCGTTTGACTGTAAGCGCCACAGTAAGGCACTTGGGCCTGCAAATTTGCAAAGATATTTCCGGACGGGGACTGCGAATACGCGGCACCAGGTTGGAAACCGTAGGGAGGCATATATGTTAGATTGTCGTCATTTCAGAGCGATTTCGTTCAGCTGTCTGGTTCTGTTCCTCGCCGGGTGCGGCAGCAAAGGTTTGAATTCCGTCCAGGTGACACCGGCGAACCAGTCAATGTCGGTAGGACAGACGGCGCAATTTACGGCCGTCGGGACGTACGGAAATTCGAATCGCCCGTCAACACAAAATATAACCAGCACGGTGACTTGGACCTCCAGCGTTCCAGCCGTCGCGACCGTGAGTGCTGCCGGCGTCGCTACGGGTGTCAGTGCGGGCACAACAATCATTACAGCGAATGCAACGGCATTCAATGGCCCCGTCAGCTCCAGCGCGACTCTTGTAGTTACGGGCTCAGGACAAGGCGCAGTTGGCGGCGGAGTGCTACTCTCGCTCACGATTATCCCCAGCGTAATTGCGGTGGGCAATTTACAGGATACGGGCCAATTTCTTGCGATCGGAACATTCTCCACCCCTCCAGTCGTCAGAGACCTGACGAACTCACCAACGCTGACCTGGATTTCTTCCTTCCCAAGCGTCTTCCCGGTCAACACCAACAGCGCTGGAAATATGGGAGCCACAGCCGGGATCGTCACTGCCTATGGAAGCGGAAGCGCCAATATCGTCGCCGAAGCAACGGGCAGCGACGGATCTATATCAACGGCCCAGGCAACCTTCAACTGCCCGCTGGTTCTTCCCAACCCTCCCACGACTCCGGGTTCATGTTTTCCAGGTTCGGAGACGCCGTCGCTGTTGGCAACCTTAACGGTCTATAACGAGGGCTTGAATAATACCAACTGGCTGATCACGGCTCCTTCCGCTACCGGAACGCCGAATGTGATTAATTGCGGCCCGGCCGCCGGAACGGGTGCCTCCGTCTGTGTTGCGACGTATCCCGTAGGCACCGCTGTAACCTTGACAGCGCCGGCCACAGGGGCAGCATTCGGAGGCTGGTCCTCCAACTGCACGAATATTGGGACGATCACCGCAGCCGGTCCGAACAGCTGTACGGTCACGTTGACCACCAACGATACCGTGGGGGCGATCTTCAATTGAGGTGGAACGATCACAGCGAACAAGGTGAATCTTGTCAGCCGCATCCTGGGAGAGTTTGACGGCGCCCGCCGTCGAGAGCCCCATGCACGGTGGAAGGTTTCCAATCTAACCCGCCGCACAATCCTTGCGGACCAGGTGGAAGTGGCGGATCGCGGAGCCAAACGCAGAAAGGGCCTGCTGGGTCGCGACCGACTTGGCCCGGAAGAAGGTCTTTGGATTGTGCCCTGTGAGTCCGTCCATACCTTCGGCATGCGGTTCCCGATTGATCTTGTGTATGTGGATCGCAAACTGCGAGTGCGCAAGGTGAGAAGCGGCGTGCCGCCATGGCGAATGTCGGCATGTCTTTCCGCGCATTCGGTCATTGAACTGGCTTCCGGGGCAGCCTTCGCATCGAAGACTCAGATCGGCGACCAGCTTGAGTTTTCTCCCAACCAATCGAATCGCACCGCTGGCTTATCGCAGGAGTAAATCTGGAACCACGTTCTGCCGACTGGATTTTGTCAGTAGTAACTGACAAGGCGGAATTTGCTGTCGAATAACGGATAGTGCGTGGGAAGGGGAATTCGTACGAGGCTCACAACCACGGGAACGAACGCTGGCTCGGGTTTGGCGGGATTCTTTCCTTTTGCAGACAGCGCCGGCCCGTCCGCGGGCATGGTCGTCAGGATCAGGTGGTTCGCGTCTGGCATCTGCCACTTGTAGGTCACATCGCGGCCGACAAACGGGCTGACGTACACGGTATGCTTAGTCGGGTCTATTTTCAGAAAGGTACGCCACAGTGCTCCGTCCGCCGACCGTGTCATTCCGCGCTCCACGGTGTCGATATAGACTTCGGTGCCGGGACCCTTGGGGGTAACGAACGGTCCGCTGGCGGGATGCGTGGAATCAAACCGCCAGGCACCCAAAAGCGGCGACTGAATACGCGCGATGTTGCGGCTGTGCTGCCAAATGATTCCGTCGAACAAGGGGTTAACCGTGAATGACACGACGATAAAGAGGACCTCCAGGAAGCGCACATACAGGCGAAGACCGCGATTGGTAAGCGGCGGAGTCCAGACGCTGGTTTGAGCCGCGGCCTGGTGCTTCCAGAAGAAGTCCAAGAGCGGTTTAACATCCGGCAGGACGATAAATATCGCCGCCAGCGTCAGGTTCAGCGCGAAGAGCTTCACCGATACTCCGAAGAAGAAGTTGTAGAGCACCACATTGCTCATCACAAACACGCAAAGCAGCGCTCCGGCCAGTGCCGTCCTGCGGAACAGCACGAGCGCGCCCGCGATGACCTCTACCACGCCGCAGATCGACTCGTAGGCCGGGTACAGGCCCACCATGGACCACAGGAGAGCGTGGGGTGTCATCTGCCCGGCAGGCTGATTCAGTAATGCAAGGGAAATGGGCGGCATCTGCAGCGGGAAGACCTTCAACATTCCGTAGCCGACCATGAAAAAGCCCACCGTGAGCCGGAGCAGAAATCGAAGCCAGGCCAGCAGCGTGTTGTACTCGGTGCGTTGGCTGCCGCGTCGTCTGGCAATCCCTGTCCATAGCAAGCCTCCAAGGATCGAGCCCACGATCAAGAGTTTGACCAGGATCCAATTCCCCAGGGCGTCACCGCGGTCAGCCACATGCCAATGAGGAGGCATGTTCTTGACATGGAAGATGTGGTGTCCGGACCATATCAACAGCTGGTTCAGCGGCCAGTTTAGGAAATTGCCAATTCCGCGCCACATGACGATGGAATTGAAATCGATGCCGTCGCTCCCGTAGAGATACATGAAGCCGCAAAAGTAGATGAACGCGATGCGGAATCCCAGACGGGTAAGCGGATGCCACGGGGTCGGCGCAGAAGCAGCCTCGGGCGCGAAAATCGCGTCTTGTTCTTCGGCGATTGCGGAATGCGAAGGGGCGCTTTCGAGGGTCTCCACGACAGGTCTCGATCTCCTTTGACTGCAAACCGCGTGCCACTTGAAGGGCGACCGACGCAGGTTCGCTGTGTGCAGCAATGCCCCTGAAAAAGGGGAGCAACCCGGGCGTCACCGGTTGCCGCCATTTGACATGCAAAACCTGTCCCATCGGCTGGTCGAGGACGCCAAACCCTTCACTGGACAGCGTTTCAAGCAGGGTTCCATAGTGGTTTTCCGGCAGATATTCACTCCGCCGCGAAGCACGCAGCGAACTGTCATGGCCGCCAAACCTGGGCGCAAGCGGCTCAACTGGCCGCGGATTCGCCGTCCGTTCAGCTCTCTCCCCGCAAGCCTGTATACGCGTCGTATCTGTCGGCGCGTGCCTGTAAACAGGCGTTCACGCCACTGGGGGGCCGCTCGATTTCTAAGCCCATCATTTTCAAGGATTATCTGCTTTTTGAGGAATGGTTCTCCGCTTGCACTATGGGTTGGCACTACCAGCCTCGGCTGGGGCACTAATCCAACGAAATGGGGGAATATGTCACATGAAAGATTTATTTATCAAGCTATCGGTAAGTTGGAACTGCTGAAGGATGCACTGAAGCAAGAAGACGGCCAGGACTTGATCGAGTATGCGTTGCTGGTCGCCTTGGTCGCCTTGGTTGCCTTTGCCGCCACCGCGGGCATGACGACGCTGGCCGTCGACATCAACGCTGCGTTCGTGAAGATCGGAACCACGCTCACCACCTACACTGCCTGATTCTCGAAGCAACGGCGTTTTCCGGGGAGAGCTTCCCGGCCCGGGTCGGGCATACCGGCGAGCTCTCCCTTTCCGACCTGCCGGGTTGCGTAACGAAGGTGTGTCATTTGCTGGCACCGCTGCCGAACTCGACCCGTACAAATTCGCTGTAGGCTGCAAGTCGGACTTTGTGCTTTGGACAGCGGTTGAAGAATATGTGCTGATTGCGTTGGTCGCTTTTGCTGCAACTGTGGGCATGAAGGATTTGGCCACTGACATCAAGGCGGACTTTACTCATATTGGAACAACGCTGACGACTCACACCGCCTAAGGCGACGGTGCGTGGCAAATGAAATTGCAGTTTTGACGTTCTGGGAGCAGTACCTGAGACCAGATGCAGGTCGCCGGCACGCTCGTTTCCCCGCTCGATCGGGTTTTCCCGCAAGGGTGCGAATCCACCGCATCTCTGTCGGCTGACCCTTTCAGACATGCTGCGAAGTTTAGGCTCGTAGCCTGTTGATTTGTGATCCACGAGTGAGAAACATCGAGGGGTACCAGGCCCAGCGCAACTGGGTCAAAATCAACCGAAAGACATGAGGATGCGATGACTCATGGGGCATTTCAAATGAAAACTTTCTTGGCAAAACTGTCAAAGCAGTTGCTACGGCTCAAGGACGAACGCGGTCAGGACCTGATCGAATACCTGTTGCTGGTTTCATTTGTCGCTTTTGCGGCGACAGCAGGCATGAAGACCATTGCCACCGATATCAACAGCGCATTTGGGAATATCGGTACCACCGTCGGCACCTATGTCAACTCCGGTGGTGGCGGTGGGAATGGCAATGGCCGCGGCAACGGCAATGGCAATGGCAATGGCAATGGCAATGGCCGGGGCAATGGTAACAACAACAATAATAATAACAATAACAACAACAACAATAATAATAACAACGGATTTTTCGGGGGCTTCTTCTAGGTTTCGCCTCGACCACTCTGCGCGCTTGTCACATAAGCAAAGCGAGGCGGTCCGCATGACTGTTCTCGCCCTGCTCTTTCGGACGAATTGCCGGGATGACAATCGCAGTCGTCCTGAACAAAGCGCAGCAGAGTGACAGGTTCAGAGCATATTCGCGCCCGGGTTGAGGCAAACACCCCGTGAGGTCGGAGTTTGCTCAGAATCAGAAGCACTCGTTGCGATGTTTGTATTTCCTAAATCTGCTGTCCAAATGCGCCTATGCTCCTTTCGATTGTCATCCCGGTGTTGAACGAAGCACAAACCGTGCCGCTATTGCTGGATCGCCTTCGTGACACTCTTCAGGGAAAGAACTGGGAAGTCATCTTTGTCGATGACGGCAGTCAGGATGCCACCCCAAATCTGCTGGCACGCGAGGCGCTCCGAGATCAGCGCATCAAGTTGCTCCGCTTCAGCCGTAATTTTGGCCATCAGACAGCAGTAACCGCCGGCCTGGACTTTGCCAATGGCGATGCCGTGGTGGTGATGGATGCGGATCTGCAGGATCCCCCTGACGTGCTTCCGCGAATGCTGGCCCTGTTCGAACAGGGATATGACATCGTTTCTCCGCAGCGTAATGCGCGCGAAGGAGAAACGTGGTTCAAACTCTGGACGGCAAAGGTCTTCTATAAATTTCTGTCGCGCATGGCGGACCAACCGCTCACTCCCAACGTCGGAGATTTTCGCCTGTTCAGCCACAGGGCTGTTCTGGCCATTCGGTCTCTGCGGGAACAACACCGCTACATGCGGGGCATGGTGGCATGGCTAGGGCTGCGAGAAGCGATTCTTCCATTCGATCGCAAGCCACGCGCTGCCGGAGTTACCCATTATCCGTTGCTGAAGATGTTGCGTTTCGCCTGGACAGCTGTGACCTCGTTCTCCGCATTCCCGCTGCGCATCAGTATCGCGGCTGGATGCGCGCTCAGCGGCGCTGGCTTCGTATACCTGCTGCGCGTGATGTATCTGGCGTTGTGGACCGATACTCTTGTTCCGGGATGGGCCTCCGTCGTCGCCCTGCAATGCGTTTTTTCCGGCATGATCTTATTGGCGCTGGGGGCGATTGGAGATTACGTCGGCAGAAGTTATGAGGAAGCGAAGCAACGGCCTCTCTACGTGGTGACGGAACTGCGCAATATCGCCGAGACGCAAATGATTCAGCCGCGCGCCGTCATTCTCGCCGATTCCGCTTCTCCCCTGCTTCCGTTTGTAGTGGATCATCCCGAACTCGCCGCTTCCGCTGCTGGCGTCTCTGCGGCCTATCAACCCGTTGCCAGCATCCGGGCATAGTCACGGCATGCAAACCCTGCGTCAGAAAGCAATCGAGGGCGTCAATCGCGCGTCCCTTCTTCCACCGGGTGCCCCGCCTCTTTGTGCAACCACCGAGAAATCCTCAAACCGTCAAACCTATCTCAACTCCCTGCTCTTTGCTGTCTGTGCGGCAATCTATCTGCTGCCCTTTATGCGAATTCTATTGTCGGGGACGGACGAGGGGACCCTTGTCTACGGGGCAGTGAGAATCATCCACGGTCAGGTCTTCGCCCGCGACTTTTTTGAAGTGATGGGGCCCGGAACTTTCTACTGGCTTGCACTGTTTTTCAAACTATTCGGTGTGAGCTTTTTCGCTGCTCGCGTCTGCCTGTTCGTGACATCACTCGGCACTTTGATGTTGATGTACTACTTATCGCGCCGGATCTGCGGTCGTTACCAGGTGCTTCCCTCTGTCATTTTGGCGGCTCTCTACTTCAGTACCATCTGGCCCATCGTGAACCATCATGTGGACAGTAATTTCTTCGCACTCCTGGCGATCGCCTGTATCGCGAAGTGGCAGGATGTCGGCAGAAATCTTCTGCTCGCGGCGGCAGGAGCTTTCGCAGCCGTCACTACGCTGGTATTACAACCCAAGGGATTGCTGGTCTTGTTTGCCATGGTGTTCTGGCTCTGGGTGCAGCAGCGCCGGCGGAGTGCCTCGTTGTCCGACCTGGCGATTCTGATTGCAGGCTATGGCTCCACGATTGGGGTTGTCCTGCTGTATTTCTGGAACCGCGGGGCCCTTGGCGAGCTGCTGTATGTGAACCTGGTATGGCCTTACCAAAACTACGGCACGGTGAATGCAATCCCGTATGCTCGGGGGCTTTTCCAGTATTGGGCGCATTGGATTGTCGCTTTCCACGGAGTGCATTGGCTCATCCCATTAGCGGCGATACTTTTTACGCCATTCCTACTGGTCGCCGCGCTCCCCGTGGTGGCCCTACTGCTCGGTTTTCCCCGCGGCAGAGACAATCTCAGACCGGCAATCCTGCTGTACTGGCTGTGCGGCGGAGCATTGTGGTTATCTGAAATTCACCGGCGAGACATCTCTCATCTCACCGCTGGTTCGCCTTTACTCATTATTCTTTGCATATATTTTCTTGGGCAGTATCGTGCGCAGATCACAGATGTGGCGCTGCAGTTGCTAGCGGTGAGCGCGACGACCTTGGCCATCGCCAACCTCTTTTTCGTCCTTTCCGCGCGCACGATTTCAACTCGCGTGGGAACAGTCGCCATGTTCAAGCCGGATCCAGTTGTCGCATTTCTGGATTCCAATGTTCCCGCGGGAACCGAGATTTTCACCTACCCGTATTGCCCGATTTACTATTTTCTGTCTGCCACGACGAACCCTTCCCGCTACAGCCTGCTGATGTACAACTACAACACCACATCGCAGTTTCAGAATGCCATTCAAACTCTTGAACAACGCAAGGTGCGATATGTGGTTTGGGACACCGCCTTTGAAAAGGACGCTGCGGATCTGTTTACCGCCAAAAGTTTTGAGCCCCCGGGGGCCTTCTGATGGAACCCTACCTGGAATCGCATTATCGAGTCGTGAAACAGTTGGGCGGGATGCACATCATGGAAAGAAAAACAGACGACGACCCAACCACCCAACGCTAGGGAGTCGATTGCATCCGCAGTCAAGCCCCAGCTGAAGATGTCAGTCATGCATCGATCAGTGGCCCAAACGATTCATTGGCAGTTACACTTCCATCGCAGGTAATTCGATGGGAGTTCCAATGTTCAATCGCCGCACCTTCCTGAAAACCAGTGCCGCCGCCCTTCCGCTGAGCGCGCTCCATGCTCTCAATCCCGCCTCGACCCTTGCAGCGGCAGACGGTGCTGTTGCGCTCGCGAGCGGCCCCACCCCCATGCTTGTCCCCCTGCCTCCGCGCCTCGCTGCAATTGATCCCGCGCACCAGCCTTGGCAGCAAAAGGTTCGCCGCGTCGGCCAGAGCAACATGACCGAGCATGACC
>JBAVOQ010000127.1:0-44908 GCA_049692235.1 Acidobacteriaceae bacterium
TGATGAACCATCAATCTGGCATTCTGGTGGTAGTCCATTCGTTCCTCCGCAGTCGCTGGGGTTTCGTCACTATCAGCTTCTACGTTCCGGTTCGAATGGACAACCTATTGAAACTTCACATCTAGTCCTGACCGGTGTTTGCCGTCTTACGCTCCCCGTCCACGCTCAGACCACACCTCTTCTGATCGTCGTCAACCAAGGCGATAAAGACATCAGCCTTGCCGACGCCGCCAGCGAACAGCAGATCGCGACCATCCCCGAAGGCGTCACGGCCATGCACGGACATGAAGCCGCCGCATCGCCGGATGGCCGCATCGCTTACGTTCCCATCTACGGCAATGTCGGCGTTGGCAAGCCCGGGCTCAATGGCCACGAAATGCTGGTCATCGATCTGCCCTCGCGCAAAATCATCGGCCATGTCGACTTCGGCCACGGCGTCCGTCCCCATTGCGTCATCTACAACCAACATGATGGACTGCTCTACGTGACCACCGAACTCGATCAGGATGTCACCCTCGTCGATCCGCATACGCTCAAAATTGTGGGCACCATTCCCACCGGGCAGCAGCAGTCGCACATGCTCGCCATCTCCCCCGACGGAAGCCGCGGATACACCGCGAATGTAGGTCCCGGCACCGTCTCCGTCCTCGATATCAAAGCCCGCAAGACGCTTGCGATCATTCCCATCTCGCACGAGACCCAACGTATTTCCGTATCGAACGACGGCAGCATGGCCTTCACCTCCGACCAGACGCAGCCCCGCCTCGCCGTCATCGACACCGCAACCAATAAAGTGAAAGCGTGGGTTCCCCTGCCGGGAACCGGCTACGGCACCGCTCCCACCAAAGATGGCAACTCGCTGCTGGTGGCCATTCCCGGCCGGAACTTGGTGGCCGTCGTCGATCTCGCCGCGCTGAAAGTGGTCAACACCATTCCTGTTCCAAGCGCCCCGCAGGAAATCCTGGTGCGTCCGGACGGCAAGATCGCGTATGTCTCGTGCAACGTGAAAAATCAGATCGCCGTTATCGATCTCTCCGACTGGAAGGTACAGAAACTCATCAACGTCGGCGCAGGTGCCGATGGCCTCGCCTGGGCACAATAAACGCCTGCGACGAATCGCCGATAACTTTCGTCACAAATGAAAAGGCCCGACAGGATGTCGGGCTTTTCTTCGAAATGAAACCGCCTATGCAGTCGCTTTGATCTGGGCTACAGTCCAATTGGAATCGCCAACCTTGAAGCGGGCGAAGCGGCGCACCTGGATGTTCTCTCCCAGCTTGCCGACCTTCTGCGCGATCAACTGCGCAATGGTCACTGTCTGCTCCTTGATGAATGGCTGCTCCAGCAGGCAGACTTCCTCGTAGAACTTCGACATCTTTCCTTCGACGATCTTTTCGATCACCGGAGCGGGTTTGCCAGTCTGCGCCGCCTGGGCGCGATAGATTTCCTTCTCGCGTTCCAGGTCTTCCGCGGTCACATCTTCCTTGCGGATGTAGCGCGGATCGGTGGCTGCGATGTGCATGGCAATATCCTTCAGCAGCTCCTGAAAATCTGGCGTGCGCGCCACAAAATCGCTTTCACAATTGATTTCCAGCAGTACGCCGATCTTGCCACCTGCATGAATATAGGTTCCCACGGCGCCTTCGCTAGCGGTGCGACTGGCTTTCTTGGCGGCCGATGCCATGCCGCGCTTGCGCAGCACGACCACCGCTTCTTCCATGTCGCCCTTGGCTTCTGTCAGTGCATTACGGCAGTCCATCATAGGAGCGCCGGTCTTCTCGCGCAACTCCTTCACCATTCCAGCTGAAATTGTTTCTGTCACAGTCGACATCCTCGCATACGTCCAATCTTAAAATTTTTGGCTGTTGAAAATGAAGTGAGTCATTCTGAGGTCGCCGCGGCAACCGAAGAATCCAGAAAGTGAGGGCAGAGTTCACGAAGCAAATGTCCTCTGGATTCTTGTCGCCACGGCGACCCGCGTCACTCAGAATGACTCAGTTCGGAAATTTAATTGGAAGCCGACGCTAGACGCCGCTCTCCGCCGTCGCCGCTTCCGGCTCATCCGCAATCGCGGAAACCGCCGTGGGAGCTTTGCGAATTCCACCGCCCAGCGCCTGCTCCAGATCGACATCGTCATCGGCTAGTTCAGGATCGTACTTCGCCGGATTGAAGCTGTCCGGAGTCACCGCAACGCCCTCGGCAACCGCTTCATCCGCGCTCGCCGTCACACCGGCCAGTTCCGCCTGCGCCTTGTCACCGCTCATCTGCACGCCTTCGACAATCGAGTCCGCAACCTTTGAGGTGAATAGCCGAATCGCACGCAGCGCGTCATCGTTGCCCGGAATAATGTAGTCGACCAGCGTCGGATCGCAATTCGTATCCACCACGGCCACCACCGGAATGCCCAGCTTGCGGGCTTCCTTCACCGCAATGGTCTCGTTGTTTGAATCCACAACAAACAGCGCGTCCGGCAAGCGGCGCATGTTTTTAATGCCGGCCAGGTTCGCCTGCAAATGCTTGCGCTCGCGTTCCAGCTTGATGACTTCTTTCTTGGTCATCAGGTCGTAGCGGCCGTCGGTGGCCATCTCATCCAGTTCCTGAAGGCGCTTCACAGACTTCTGCACGGTCGTCCAATTCGTCAACAGACCGCCCAGCCAACGCTGGTTGATGTAGAACATGCCGCAACGGGTGGCCTCTTCGGCAATCGCATCCTGCGCCTGCCGCTTGGTGCCCACAAACAAAATCGTCTTGCCGTCGAGCGCCAGATCGGTCACATACTTGCTGGCTTCCTTGAACATCTTCAAGGTCTTCTGCAGATCGATGATGTAGATCCCGTTCCGTTCGCCAAAGATGTATTCCTTCATCCTTGGGTTCCAGCGCTTTGTCTGATGCCCGAAGTGGACTCCCGCTTCGAGCAATTCCTTCATGGTGATAGTGGCCAAACGACCTCCTTGTGATTTGCATCCGGCCGGCTGATCAAAGCTGACTCGGATTTATCCCCGCAGGGAAATTTTTACTGCCAACTCGGGTGCCCCATCCTTCGCGTTCTCAAGCGAAGGGTGGGATGGAAAATGTCCGCGCTACAAAACCTTGGGTGCCCCAGGTCTCGATTCTTAGACCTGGGATTCTCCCATTCAAAACTCTACCGCTTGCTGAACTGGAAGCGCTTGCGAGCGCCCTTCTGCCCGTACTTCTTGCGTTCCTTCATGCGGGCATCGCGCGTCAAAAAGCCCTGTTCCTTCAAGCTGGCGCGCAATTCAATGTTGTATTCCAGCAGTGCGCGAGCGGTGCCCATTTTCACGGCATCCGCCTGTGCGGTCACGCCGCCGCCCTTCACTGTGGTCAACACGTCAAACGTCGCCGCCAGGTCGGTTGCGACCAGGACGCGCTTGGCCGCGATGCGCTGCTGCTCGGTGACAAAATAGTCTTCGAAGGCGCGGCCGTTCACCGTGAACTTGCCGCTGCCAGGACGCAGAAACACGCGAGCAATGCTCGTCTTGCGCCGTCCGGTTCCGTAATACTGTGTCATTTCCGCCATACGTTTTTCGCTGTCCCGTTACTACAATTTTCTTGCGGTTGCTGAATCGTCCAGTGTCATCGCAATCGGCTTCTGCGCCTCATGCGGATGCGTCTCGCCCCGGTACACCTTCAACTTGGTGGCCATCTGGCGGCCCATCTTGTTCTTTGGCAGCATGCCGGTAATGGCCTGCTCCACCACGCGATCCGGCCGGCGCGCCATCAGGCGCACAAACGACTCTTCCCGCATGCCGCCCGGAAATCCGGTGTAGCGGCGATACATCTTCTGCTGGCTCTTCAACCCGGACAGGCGAACCTTCTCCGCGTTCAACACAATGACATGGTCTCCCGTGTCAATGTAGGGCGTGTATTGCGGGCTGTTCTTGCCGGTCAGAACCCGCGCAGCCTCAGTTGCCAGCCGTCCCAGCGTCTTGCCGCTGGCGTCCAGCACGTACCACTTGCGGTTGATGTCCTGCGGACGCGGAATAAAGGTAGACATGGTTCAGTTCTCCCAAACAAACGTCAAAATTAAATCTGTCTTTGCGAGCCGATGCACACCGCCACCACAAACAAGGCGTTCAGCTGCCGGAAATCCTGCCAGCAAATCACGCAATGGAGCACAGTGGGCCAACTGCATGCAGCGTCAAGGGGCGGTGAAACCGAAAGACGCTTTGCGTGCCGCCAACGCACCGGAGGGTGCAAGCAGACCCACGCAACACTGCACAAGGATTTAAGGATAACCAAAACAAGGGCCTGAGTCAACGAAACCCGCTACAAATCACCCCTGCACAGCCAACCGTGCAATCCCATTCGATCCCCTTGAAATTCCGCTTGACGGCCGCACTTTACCCTGTTTACTCTAGGCTTGTCTGGAACAAGCCTATGACCCCAAAATCGCCCAAGTTGCCCTCCGAACCGCGGGACCTGTTCCCCGGCGCGCTCGAACTCATGATCCTGCAGACGCTTCACCGGCAGCCCATGCATGGATACGCCATGGTCCTGCATATTCAGCAGCGCTCGCGCGATTTGCTCCAGGTAGAGGAGGGCTCGCTCTACCCCGCGCTCCAACGCCTGCTGAAAGCCAACCTGGTCGATGCCGAATGGACGATTTCCGCCTCCAACCGCCGCGTGCGGACCTACAGCATCACGCCCAAAGGATCGAAGCATCTGCAGCGGGAAGTTTCCCGCTTCGAGCAGATGCTCGAAGGCATCTCCCTGGTTCTCGCGCCCAATGTCTCCTGAGAATTTGGGTGCCCCGCATCTCGTGTTTGAGATGTGGGTACGCTCTCCGCCCGACCGCTCCTGAGGAATACACCATGACCCTCTTCCGACGAATGATTTCCCGGAACCGAATGACCGCCGACCTTTCCGAGGAGATGCAGCAGCATCTCGAGGAAAAGATCGAAGCGCTCATCGCCGACGGAATGTCGCGGGACGAGGCCGTCCACTTCGCCCGACGCGCCTTCGGCAATGCCACCCTGATCGAACAGCGCAGCCGCGAAGTCTGGATGTGGCCGCTGATTGAAAGCATCTGGGCCGACATCAAATTCGCGCTGCGGCAGCTGCGGAAGTCGCCGGGATTCACGGCGACTGCAATTCTTACCTTAGCCCTCGGCATTGGCGTTGCCACGGCCATGTTTGCCATTGTCAATGGCGTCCTGCTGCGACCGCTTGTGTTCCCTCATTCCGATCAGTTGTATACGGCCGCTAAGGTAGGGGCCGAAGGAAACCTTAACGAGTGGATCTCCTACTCGGAAATTCAACAGTGGCAAAAGGCGAGCGATGATTCTGCGCGAATTGCATTCTCCGGAGGAAATATTGAGATCGCCGAAACGCGCTCCGGAGCGATGCTGATTTCTAACGACACACTGAGCGCAAATTTTCTGCAAACGCTCGGCGTGCAACCGATGCTGGGCCGCGACTTTCTTCCTGAGGAACAACTGGACGGTCACTCCCACGTTGTTCTTCTGAGCTATCCGGTCTGGCGCCATGCGTTTGCTGGGAACCAAAAAATACTCGGACAAGTAATGCGGATTGGCGGTGTACCTTACACCGTGATTGGCGTCATGCCGCCGAAGTTTGCGATGCCGCTCGAAAGCGGCTGGTCATCCGAGGTTTTCACGCCAATCGAGCGAACCACGCTGCTCAAAGCGGATGCGCATACGGAATTCTTTGCGCCCATCGTGAGGCTAAAGCCAGGTGCTACATCCACCAGCTTGCAAGCCGAACTTTCCAGCGTACAGGCGCACATTGCACAAGCTGCGAAACCAGGAGATGAGGTTGCTGCCCATGTTCAGCTGACCGGTCTGCGGGATTCCATGGTCGCGGATGTTCGTCCCGCCCTGATCGCGTTGGACATTGCCGTTGGATTGGTATGGTTGATCGCCTGTTGCAACGTTGCCGGTCTCCTGCTGTCGCGTCTCTCCTCCCGGCGAGTTGAGGTTGCTGTCCGCGGCGCTCTTGGAGCTGGAAAACGGCGCATGGTGCGGCAATTTCTAGCCGAGAGCCTGCTATTGAGCGCGGCTGGCGCTTTAATCGGACTTGGACTCGCCGCATTCACGCTAGAGATCTTCCGGCGGACGATCGAGATGAAGTTGCCACAGGCGCAAGGTATCCATCTCAGTCCAACGGTGATGGTGACATTAGTCGGTTTTACCATCTTGACAGGTTTGATCTTCGGAATTTTTCCGGCAATCCTCGCGGCTCGTACTCCCATCGCAGAAATGTTGAAGAGCGGGGGTCTCACCAGCAGCGGAAACCCTGCACAGGCGAGTCTCAGCAACCTGCTGTTGATCGGTGAAGTTGCAATCTCGATTGTTTTGCTGGTGGGAGCCGGTCTGATGTTGCATACCGTCTATTCGCTCCGACATGTTCCGCTGGGCTTTCGAACCGACCATCTTCTTTTGGTCAACTTCACCGTCCCCAACTGGCATTACAAGGATCGCAACCTAAATGCCGCGCTTTGGGACCCTCTCCTTGAGGATGTGCGCCAGTTGCCGGGAGTGCAGGCTGCGGCTCTCTCAAGCGTGTTGCCCATCGGACATGACAGAGAGATTACGGTTGATCTGGATCATCAGAATTGGACTGATCGGGATGTTACGGCGGTGGTTCGCGCAGCTTCGCCGGGCCTGAGTAGCGTGCTCGGCATGAGACTTCAGGCAGGCCGCTTTTTTAACGCGCAGGATATGCCGGGCTCCGCACGCGTTATGGTTGTGAATCAGGCATTTGTCCGCAACTATATGCGAAACAAATCGCCCATCGGGAAGCTGATACAACTGGGCAGTCCTATAGACCCAGCAACCATCGTTGGCGTCCTGGATGATGTTCGAGAGGATGATGTTGCCTCGCCGAGCCAGCCAGCAATCTACTTAAGCATGGCGCAATTAACGCCCGGCAAATCTTTGTCGCTGGCGTTGACTGGCCGGTTCATGGAACTGGCGGTCCGGACGCAGACAAAGCCGGATGTAATGATTACGGAACTTCGCGACGCAATTCATCGGGAGAATCCAGACCTTGTTGCTGAAGATTTCTCGACAATGGAGCAGGCTATTGAGGATTCCATCGGCAGCCAACGGCTGGCCGCGCGGGTGATTGGGATTTTTGGCGGCTTGGCGCTGCTGATTACTGTTGTAGGTCTGTACGGTCTTCTGAGCTACTCCGTTGCGCAGCGCACGCGAGAGATCGGCATCCGTATTGCCTTAGGCGCGGATCGTGGCCGGGTCACGCGGATGATTTTGCGACAGGCTCTTATATTGCTTGCGGCAGGTATTGCCGCCGGACTTGCTCTCGCTTTTTGGGCCAGCCGCTTTCTGAACAGCTTCCTTTATGGTGTAAGCACTCACGATCCGTGGATATTGGCAGCGGTACCGTTCGTGCTGGTGTTGTGTGGCATACTGGCGGCATATATTCCCGCGCGGCGCGCAGCCTCCGTCGATCCCATGGTGGCTCTGCGCGCGGAGTAACGCCTTTATTTCCAGGAAATTTGCGTAATGCGGGGCGGATACGCGTGCCAATTTTCCTCGCCGGCTACAACTCCATCTCCCATTTCTGAATCCCTCATACGGTGAGACAACCTATGAGAAACAAACTCCTCAGCACCGCCCTCGTCGCCTCCGTTCTTTCCATTGGACTTCCGGTCATCGCCCAGTCCAGCACCGATCCCGGCTTTAAACAGGATATGAAGAACGCTGGCCACAGCACCAAAAACGCCGCCAGAGATACGGGCCACGGCATCAAGAGCGGCACCAAGAAAACCTGGCACAAAACCAAGCACACCACCAAACGGGTCACCCATAAGGCGGCGCACAAAACCGACCAGGGCGCGCGCAAGGTAGAGCGCAAAACCAGCCCGGACCAGTAAACCCTCCCAGCTTTCGCGGCCCTCCGGGGTCGCGAGTATCTGCCAATGTCGTGGTTGGCTACAGAATCTTTTTCCCGAACGCGGAGCAGGTCAACTCCACCGCCAGTTGCGCCGTGCGATTGTGCTCGTCGATCACCGGATTCACTTCGACCAGCTCAAAGCTCAACATGCGCCCATCATCGGCGATGATCTCCATCGCCAGGTGGGCCTCGCGATAGGTCGCGCCGCCGCGCACTGGCGTGCCCACTCCCGGAGCGTCCT
Source organism: Acidobacteriaceae bacterium (assembly GCA_049692235.1). Taxonomy (GTDB): domain Bacteria; phylum Acidobacteriota; class Terriglobia; order Terriglobales; family Acidobacteriaceae; genus JAKAAZ01. Next base: position 8,138 of record JBAVOQ010000127.1, read on the forward strand.
CCGGATCGATCCAGTCCATATCGAGCGAGATGTGATAGCCGGCGGTGTCCCGCGCAGCAGCCCGGACCGCCTCTTCCATCACCGTGCGCAGGCCGCGTTCGTCAATATCGCGCATGGTGTACACCTCCGTGATTCCCGCCCGCCGGATGTTGGCTTTTTCGGTCGCGTCAATATCGCGCAAGCCGACCAGTACCACGTTTTCCGGAGCGATCTTCGGTGACCATCCAAAAATATCCTTCAGCTCGTCCGGTCCCAGACCGGTCAGCGCGGCCACCGGCATGCCATGCACGTTGCCGCTCGGTGAGGTCTGGGGTGTGTTGATGTCGGCGTGCGCATCGATCCAGATCAACCCAATCTTCTGCTTTTTTCGGCGATAAAATTCCGCCACACCAGAAACTGTTCCCACCGCGATGGAGTGGTCCCCGCCCAGCACTAGCGGCGTTTCCCCCGCGGCCAGCGTCGCAATCACCTGCTCCGCCTCGCGTGTGCAGGTTTCCGTAATGGCGTGCAGATACTTCGCGGCCTGCTCGCCCATACTTTGCGTCTCGGCAATCTCAACGGAAATGTTGCCCCCATCCTGCACCTGGTGGCCCAGCGCCTCCAACCGTGCCTGCAATCCGGCAACGCGCACCGCCGATGGCCCCATATCCACCCCGCGCCGCGACTGCCCTAGGTCAAGCGGCACTCCAAGGATGCGAATCTTGCGCCGTGGAACGCTCGCCCCGATAGCGACCGACGACCGGCGCGCAGCCTGCCTGGCACCACTGCGGTCCGCGCGGGTCACTGGCTTCGTATTTTTGCTGGGTCTCGACATGGAATGTCCTGATTGCGGTGCGTCTGCTATATCTGCGCACGCGAACGGCGGTTACGGGTAGATACGGTTCAGCGTCCTGGCGAATGGAATGGTTTCACGCACATGGTCCAGACCGCAAATCCAGGCCACCGCGCGTTCGATCCCCATGCCAAATCCCGCATGCGGCACAGAACCATAACGACGCAGGTCAAGATACCACTCGAACGGTGCCAGTGGCAGACCATGCTGCTCAATCCGCTGCTTTAACAGTTCGTAGGAGTTGATGCGCTGCGAGCCGCCGATAATCTCCCCATAGCCTTCGGGAGCCAGCAAGTCCACGCACAGCGCGAACTTCGCGTTCTCCGGGTCCGGTTCCATGTAGAACGCCTTGATGTCCGCCGGATACCGATGGATCATCACTGGTCGATCGAACTGCGACGAAATATACGTCTCGTCCGGCGAGCCAAAATCGTTCCCGTAGACAAATTCCTGCTCCAGCTTGCCCGCCTTGAACGCGTCGGCCAACATCTTCGCCGCATCCTCATAGCTAACTCGGGGAAACGGCGGCCGAATCGCTTCCAGCTTGGTCACATCGCGGCCAATCACCTTCAAATCGGCGGCGCGGTGTTCCAGCACCCGCTGCACGATGTGGCTCAGAAACTCCTCCGCCAGCACCATGATGTCGTCGAGCCCGGCAAACGCGACCTCCGGCTCAATCATCCAGAACTCCGTCAGGTGCCGCCGCGTCTTCGATTTCTCGGCGCGAAATGTCGGCCCAAAGGAGTAGACCTTGCCCAGCGCCATGGCCGTGCTCTCGATGTATAACTGGCCGCTCTGCGTCAGATACGCTTCGTCGCCAAAATAATCCACAGGAAACAGCGTGCTGGTGCCCTCGCAAGCCGCCGGCGTCAGGATCGGCGGATCCGTCCGGACAAATCCGTTTGTGTCGAAATACTCCTGCGCCGCCCGCATAATCTCCGCCCGAGTCCGCAAAATCGCTGCCTGCCGAGGCGTACGAATCCACAGGTGCCGATGCTCCATCAGGAAATCGACGCCGTGCTCCTTCAATGAAATCGGAAACGGCGCATCCTCCGGCACTCGATCGACAACTTCCAGGTCTTCGACATCGAGCTCGACCCCGCCCGGGGCGCGTTTGTCGGCGCGAACCTTACCGCGCACAATCACGCTCGACTCCTGCGTCAACCCCTTGGTGCGCTCGAAAACCTCCGGCGGCACGGCCGACTTCGGCACAATGCCCTGCACCGTGCCGGTGCCATCGCGAAAGATGGGAAATAGCAGCTTGCCGCTTTCGCGCAGGTTGTAGAGCCACCCGCGCAGCGTGATGGTCTCGCCTTCATGCTGGCTCAGGCTGGCAATCGTGGTCACAGGCGCGCTGCTGGTCGTGCTGGAAGTCGTTTCATCCATAACAATTCACTCTACATCGGCTGGGCTGTGACGGAAGAGAAATGGGGTGCCTATCGCGCGTCGGGAGCCGTCGAACCCGCTCGATCCAGAAATTCCATCGTCCGCTGAAAGCGATCGACCAGCGTGCCTTCCGGATTTTCCAGCGTTGGATGAATCTCCAGCACTGTTGCCGGCGGCTTGGCCAACGCTTCCAGCGCCCGCATGGTTTCCGGCCACGCAATCGTGCCGTCTCCCGGCCACAAATGCGCGTCTTTATCTCCGGCATTGTCGTGCACGTGCACCGAACGAATGCGCGGTCCCAGAATGTCAATGGTCGCCGGAATTCCCTCGCCAAGATGCGCATGTCCTACGTCGAGGCACACCCCAATATCGTCGAAATGCCCGACCGTCAGAATTTCCATCAGATTCTGCGGCTCGGCCACTTCATTCTTCTCCAGATTTTCCAGCAGAATCTGCACCCCCAGCGGCCTTGCGAACGCCCGCAGATGTTCCACTGCCGTCATTCCGTGCTCCAATGTGCGCGGACTCCAGGTATCCCCGCGCTCACCTAGATGCAAAATCAGGTGGGTAAAAGGAATCTGCTCCGCCGCTTCCAGCGCCCGTTTCACCTCGTCCATGGAGTCGATGCGGCGCGACTTTTCCACGTGCACCACGTTGATCGTCGGACCCGTGCTGCGCTCGATGTCGCCTTCGCCTTCCGACCGCAGCGGCGCGTGCAGCGCCCACGGCACCGTCGGGTTACCGCGGAACCAGTCCCCGATTTCGCGCACCTGAACCCGGCTGGTGTAGTCAAAATGACGCCGGTTGGCGAAGATTTCAATGGCTTCCGCCCCGGACTTATGCAGCGTATCCAAATGCCCGGCATGCAGGCGGTGCTTCAGAAAAATATGACTCGAAATTACTTTCAGCATGGAGGAATCAACCTATTTCTAAGTTACCCCATTCGGAAGGATTAGCGGTCGAAGGGTACCGCCGATGACATGGGACAAAAATCGCCTGCTAATATCCTGCAGCCTTGCCGTAATGGCTGCGATGATCCTGGCCGCCCTCAAGTTCGCCGGTCTTCGGGTCGACCTCGATGCACTCGCCATTGCTCCAATAGCGCTGCCCGACATGCAACGTGTACTGCATCGCCTGCAACGCCGCCACCGTGCTCGCCGGAAATCCCGGCTCCAGGTACACAATGTCCGGCAAGTATTGATGATGGAATCGCGGCGCATCCACCGCCTGCTGGATGTTCAACCCGCCATCCGCCACGCTCAGAAAAATGTTCGCCACCGTCGTCGTAATGCGCGCGCCGCCCGGCGAGCCCAGCACCATCGCCACCTTGCCGTCTTTCGTCACAATGGTCGGCGTCATCGCAGACAGCGGCCGCTTGCGCGGCCCAATCGCATTTGCCGGCCCCTGGATCAGCCCATACATGTTCGGCACGCCTTGCTTCGATGCGAAATCGTCCATCTCGTCATTCAGCAAAAATCCCAGGCCCGGCACCGTCTCCCCCGAGCCGAAAGAGTTATTCAGCGTCGTCGTCACCGCAACCGCATTGCCTTCCGCATCCACAATGGAGTAATGCGTCGTCTGGTTCGACTCATGATGCGGCGGCTGTAACGTCGGCGGTGGCGGCAGAAATCCCGCCGGACGCTTCAACGTGCTCGACTGCGTCGCTTTGTCCGGCAGGATACTGGCGCGAAAGGCGGCCGCATAGGGCAGACTGATCATCTGCTTCACCGGAATCGGCGTAAAGTCCGGATCGCCCAGGTAATCTGTGCGGTCCATGTAGGCGCGGCGAAAAGACTCCACAATCAAGTGCATCTCGCGCGGCGAACGATCTCCCAACACCTTCAGATCATAGGGCGCAAGAATGTTCAGCGTCTCCAGCAATCCAATGCCGCCGCCCGACGGTGGAGGCGCAGTCAGAATTTTGTATCCCTGGTACTCACCCATCAGCGGCGCGCGATCTTTCGCCTGATACACCGCCAGATCCTTTGCCGCGATCAGGCCGCCGCCCTTCTGGATCGCTGCTGCAATCTGCGCCGCCATCGCGCCGTGATAGAAATCTCGCGGATTTTTCGCGATGCGTTTCAGCGTGGCTGCCAGCTCCGGCTGACGAAACGTTTCGCCCGCGCGGTAGAAATCTCCATCGCGCTGAAAGATGTGCCGCGAAGCGGAAAACTTCGTCAGCAGCGGATCATGCATCTCCGCAGCTTCTTCGTCGCTCAGCACAAATCCGTTGCGCGCCAGCCGAATCGCCGGCGCCATCACCTGCGCCAGCGTCAGCTTGCCCCACAGTTTTTCCGCGCGCACCATGCCGGCTACCGATCCCGGAACACCAATGCTGCGATAGCCCACCGTGGATGCATCGGGAATCACATTGCCTTGCGCATCCAGATACATATTCATGGTGGCCGTGCCCGGAGCTTCCTCGCGATAGTCCATAAAGTGCGATTTGCCATCCCTGAAGCGCACCAGCATGAATCCGCCGCCGCCAATGTTTCCCGCCTCCGGATGCACCACCGCCAGCGCGAATCCAACCGCAACCGCGGCATCGACCGCGTTCCCGCCTTGCTTCAGGATTGCGACTCCGGCATCGGTGGCGTCGTGATGCACGGTGACCACCATCGCATGGCGCGTCCGCACCGGCTGCTCGCTCTTGGTTTCAATCCCGGTAGCGGCCCGCGCCGCCGCGGCAAGCGCGCAGCAACACAGGGCACAAATGGTCAGAAAGGATCGCATCATCGCTTCATCCCAAAGAAATTTCGTAGGCCAAGTGTTTTACAACTCCGCCACCAGCGTCAGCTTCTCCACCGGAGCGGTCACCAATTTGACTCTGCCGTGCCCCGGGTTCGCAACTTGCCTGGTTGTCACCAGCCCCTTCAGTTCCAGCAGGCGCACGTCCCGGCTTACAGAACTGCGATCGCGCTTCAATCCCTGGGCAAGATCCGTCACCGAGGTCTCTCTTTGCTTGACGATCTGATAAAGACGTATCCGTTCCGGGGTCAGGACCTTCGCCATCTCAATGGGATTTTCAAAGGTGATGCTTTTTTCAGGCTGAATCTTCTCGCCGCGGTCCATTTTGCGCGCAAGTTCGAGCGATCGCCGGCGAAAACCCTCCAGCCCGTCGGTATGAATTGTCAACCGCATGTTCAATTCTCCTTCTTGTTGGGCCGGCATAAATCGGCCACTTCATCGAAAAATCTATCTGTAAGTGCTGCGTAGGTTGCAAAGTCAAATTCTTCTACCCTGCCCATGAAATGCCGGTGATGATGACCATGCGCGGAGTCATAGCCCAGCACGCGACCATTGTCCTTTTGGCAAATAAAGTGGGAAATAAATGCGAGGTTGTAACGAACGATGTTCCCCTCCGCGTCCTGCCACGCTTCCTCGCGAATCTTTCCCGGTCCTTGGCAGCATCTGATATTGGTTTCTCGATCAATGATCTTTTCGGCGGCAATACGTCGCGGACCATGGCGTCGGTATCGCACGTATTGATCGTAACACAGGTGTGCACTATAAAATCACGGCTGCAAAACGAACTCCGATCCGCATTCCGCCCTCCATCTACAATCAATCCTGCATGACCACCCGCGTACGGTCGCACGCAAAAATCAATCTCGGTCTGGCCATTGGTCCGTCGCGGCCCGACGGCTTTCACGCGCTGACGACCATCTATCAGACCCTCGCCATTCATGATTTTGTCGAGGTCACTGCCGTCGCGTTGCCCAGTGGAACACCCCGAGAAATCAACCTCAGCTGCAGCGATAAATTTGTTCCCTGCGATGACCGCAATACCTGCTGGAAGATCGTCGAGCGAGCCCTGACTCGCCTGAAAATCTCGGCGCAGGTGATCATCCATATCGACAAGCGCCTCCCCGTCCAGGGCGGTTTGGGAGCGGGATCCGCCAACGCTGTTGCCGCCCTGATCGGTCTGGAAAAAGAGCTCGGCATCGCCCTGCCCGCCGCAGAAAACCTTCAGGTTGCCGCCGAAACCGGCTCCGACGTGCCCCTGTTTTTGATTGGCGGCACGGTTCTCGGCCAGGGTCGAGGCGAGCAGGTCTCTCCCCTGCCCGACCTGCCGGAAACCTACTGCGTGCTGGCGGTTCCGGCCGTGCGCGTCTCCACTCCGCAGGCCTTTCGCGATTGGGACCAGCTCAAGGCAGAGCCATCGCCCTCGCAAATACAAGGCGAAACCGCGGAAAATGAATTGACCCGTGGCCACGCTTCCGATAGGCTGGAACAGTTGGGTCGTACGTGGGGTGCCGCTTTGTCCGCTCCCAAGCAAGTTCGTACGAACGCCACCGGTGTCTTTTCTGTTGCACATGGGAAAGACCGGGCCGAGAATCTTCTTCTCGAGCTTGTCCGCGCCGGGATCGTGAACGACTTTGAACAAGTCGTCTTCACTCAGTATCCCTCTCTGCGCGACATCCTCGAAACGCTGAAGCAAAATTCTCCAAATGGAAGCTCCTCTATCTACGCGGCGCTTTCTGGCTCTGGTTCGGCGCTGTTCGGTTTGTATCGGACGGCGGAGGACGCTCGGGCGGCGGTCGAACGACTGGAAGCGCAAAGCATTACCGCGTACGAAACCAGGACGGTTGGCCGACAGGAATACTGGCGCACCATGATCAGTGACCGTGACGGCCTGTAGTTTTGGGCGATCGACTAACGGTAGGTCAAGTGCCTTTGGAGCACTCGGTCTAGGTTCGAATCCTAGTCGCCCAGCCAGTTTCACCTGCGATTGCAAGCAATCGGCAAGATTTTTCGCACGCGTAATTCAGTTTTCGCTCATGACGTGTCGCAGGAGTTCTACCGCCTGCGGCAATGTTTTCGGGATTCTGGCAGCCTTCAACCCCGGTTGCCGCGATCCAAAGTTTGCAGTTCGGTTCACCAATGCCAACCAGCTTGGGAGGTCCAGACCACGATGACGAGTGCGGGCGGAGATGGAAACTTCGACGGGAATTCGACCCTGACGATGGAGGCGAATGAGCCGGCGACAACTTCATCGGCGATGCCGGAGGATGTGACGGTAGAGGTGAATCCCGCCGGATCGGGATCGCTGATACGAACTGCGGCTGGGAAGAAACGCGCCAAGTCCTACAGCGAGGACAAGCGCTTCAAGATTTTCAGCGGCTCGTCCAACTTGCCGCTGGCGGAAGAGATTTGCAAGTTTGTCGGTGTTCCGCTGGGCGAAGTGCGACTGCAGCGGTTCTCTGACGGAGAAGTGTACTTTCAGCTTTTGGAAAATGTTCGCGGCGCCGACGTGTTTGTGGTCCAGCCAACCTGCTATCCCGTCGACCAGCATTTGCTGGAGCTGCTGATTATGATCGACGCGTTGAAGCGTGCTTCGGCTCGCCGCATCACCGTGGTGGTTCCGTATTACGGATATGCGCGGCAGGACCGTAAAGACCGTCCGCGAGTGGCGATCTCTTCCAAGCTGGTGGCGGATTTGTTGACCACTGCCGGCGCAAATCGAGCCTTGCTGGTTGACTTGCATGCAGCGCAGATTCAAGGCTTTTTCAATATCCCGGTGGACCATTTGTTTGCCAGCCCGGTGCTGGTCGGTCACTTCAGGGAATTGAACTTGCCCGACCTGACGGTAGTTTCGCCGGATGCAGGCGGCGTGGAACGGGCGCGGTTCTTTGCGCAGAAGATGGAAGCTCCGCTGGCCATTGTGGACAAGCGGCGCACCGACTTGAATGTTTCAGAAGTGATGCACGTGATTGGAGATGTACAGGGCAGGACCTGCCTGATCCTCGACGATATTGTCGATACGGCCGGCACCCTGATCAAGACCGTGGATGCATTGCTGGAGGTGGGCGCAAAAAAAGTGTATGCCTGCGCCACCCATGCCGTGCTTTCCGGTCGAGCGATTGAACGGATTGTGGACTCGCGGCTGGAGCAGCTGGTGGTCACAAACACGATTCCGCTGCGGGAAGAAGCCCAGCATGCGGAAAAGATTAAAGTGCTGTCGATCGCTGGCCTGATAGGTCGCGCCATTGAGAGCATCCACATGGAGACCAGCGTTAGCAGCTTGTTTAACTAGCGCCTCTCTGACGATACGAAGCTTTCTGTTACGCGCCGCCGCCATTTCAGGGAGCCGGCGTGGACAGAACACCAACAGTGTGGCCGGACATAACTTGTCGAGGTCACGAGAAGGGAGCGGCGCAGCCCGCCGTGCCCGAAGGTCAATAGAAGGGAAACCGGAAAAACATGAGCGCACCTGAAGTTGTTACAGCCACGCCCCGCGAGGGCAAGTTCACAAAAAATGTCGCCCGCCGCGTACGCGTTGCCGGCAGCATTCCAGCCGTGGTGTATGGAGCCCAGCAGCCGTCTGTTGCGGTCACCGTTGACCCCAAGCAGATTCGCCGGATCCTCCATTCCGAGTCCGGCCACAATACAATTTTCGATCTCGACGTGTCTGGCTCCGTCGCCAAGGTGATGGTGGTCGATTGGCAGAACGATCCGATCAAGGGCAACCTGATCCACATCGACATGAAGCGCATCGCGATGGACAAGATGATGCGCGTCGAAGTGCCGATCCAGTTGCTGGGTGTTCCAGTCGGCGTTCGTACCCAGGGCGGCATTCTCGACCAGGTGTTGCGCGAGATTGAAATTGAATGTCTGCCTGCGGATATTCCAGGGCACATCGACATCGACGTCAGTGAGCTGGCATTCGGCATGGTGATTCGCGTGGCCGATCTGCCGCACAACGATAAGTTGAAGTTCATCACGGACGAAGAAACGACCGTCGCCCACATCACCGCAGTTCGTGAGGAAGTTGTGGCCACGCCGGATGCATTGGCAGCCGAAACGCCTGCGGAACCCGAAGTGGCCAAGAAGGGCAAGCAGGAGACGGCTGAGGCGGGCGACGACGCCAAGAAGGATGAGAAGAAAGACGCCAAGAAATAGTTTCGTGAGCGCATGGAACCTTCTGGCGGCATAAGTTCGAACTTTATTTCTGGCGGCGATGCGGGCGTGACCCTGATCGTCGGGCTGGGCAATCCAGGAATCGAGTATCAGTTCACACCGCATAACGCCGGCTTTCTGGCCATCGATCGGCTGGCAGAGCGGTGTGGTGTGGTGGTCACGAATCGGCGCTCGAAGGCTTTGACAGCTTCGGCGCGCATCGCCGGACGGCAAGTGCTGCTAGCCAAGCCGGAAACCTACATGAACCTAAGTGGGTTATCGGTGGCGGCGCTGATTGATGAATTGGAAATTGATCCGCGGCGGCAGCTGATCGTGCTGTACGACGAAGTGGCTCTGCCGCTGGGCAGTATTCGCATCCGTGAGCGTGGAAGCGCGGGCGGGCACAACGGGGTCAAGTCGATTTCGAGTGCGCTGGGCACAGAAGAGTGGCTGCGAATTCGAATTGGAATTGCTCCGGAAGACGCCATGGCGGCAGAAAGCGCTCGTCAGCGGCGTAAGGATTATGTGCTGACGCCGTTCCGCAAGGCGGAGCTGGCGGTGCTGGACAAAGTTCTGGACGATGTTTCGACGGCGATTGAGTTGCTTTTAACCGAAGGCGCCAGCGTCGCGATGAACCGGTTGAATCGGCGAATCACTGCCGATGAGCAAGAGTGAACGAATAGTAGACTGAGCAGCCCTGAAGGTTGCGACAGGCAAGGCCAGAAGGCTTTGCCGGAAACGAGAGACGAATGGAACGAAAATACGAAGTCATGTTTATCCTGCGCCCCGACGTGATTGGCGAAGAAGCGGACAAGCTGATCGCCGGCTTTGAAGCCACCATCATCAAGGGCAATGGCAAGCTGGTATCGAGCGAAAAGCTGGGAAACCGCAAGCTGGCCTACACCGTCCGCAAGTTCAACGAGGGCAACTACAACCTGTTGACCGTGGAAGCGGATGGCAGCCTGGTGGCCGAGTTGGAACGGCGCCTGCGCGTGACTGAGCCTGTCATCAAGTTCATCACCGTGCGCATGGACGAGGAAGAAAAGCGCATCAACAAGATCAAGAAACTGCGCTCCACCAAGATCAAGCAAAGCACGGTGAACGCCCAGGCCGCGCTGACTGCCCAGGCGAATGCCGCCGCAGCTGCGTCCCAGGCTGCTGCCGCGCATGCCGCTGCCGCACAGCCCGTCGCTCCCCAGCGCAGCGTCGAACAGCCGGCGGAAACCGCGGCGGTTCCAGAAGCGATCGCATAGCGCAACTTTTTTTGTGGGCGATGCCCACGGCATTTCCAACCGAAGCATGAGTTTTCCGCGCCGGAGACGCTCTCCGGCAGACAAAGAAGGAGTCGCAGCATGGCAGAAGAAAGATCGCACTCGACAACATCAGCATCAACCTCGGATGGACCCTCCCACTCTGGTCCGCGGCCACCGCGCCCGGCCGGCGCAGGCGGCGGTCCCGGCGGACGCAAATTCTTCCGCCGCAAGAAAGTGTGCAAATTCTGCGTCGAGAAAATCGATGCAATTCCCTACCGCGATGTGCGCTTGCTGCAGGGCTTCGTGGCAGAAAGCGGGAAGATTGTTCCCCGCCGCCTGACCGGCGTCTGCACCACGCACCAGCGCCGTGTTACCCGCGCCATCAAGCAGGCTCGCAACATCGCTCTGCTGCCCTTTGCGCAGCGTCACTAGAGCATTGCTCGCAGTTTTTTAGAATTTTTTGGAGATTGAGATATGGAAATCATTTTGAAGGAAGATGTCGAGAACCTCGGTCATCGCGGGGACGTCGTGAAAGTCGCGCAAGGCTACGGCCGCAATTTTCTGTTGCCGCGCAACCTGGGTATCGAAGCCACGCCGGGCAATAAAGCAGTCATTGAGCAGATGAAGTCTTCCTCGGTTCGCCGTTCCGCCAAGGAAAAGGCAGACGCTGAATTGTTGCTGCAGCAGTTTGAGAATGTCGAGTTGAACTTTACCCGCAAGACCGGCGACAACGATCACCTGTTCGGCTCCGTCACCGGGCCGGATATCGCGCAGGCACTCGAAGCCAAGGGCTTTACGATTGACCGCCGCAAGGTGCAACTGGAAGAGCCGCTGAAATCGCTGGGCGAATTCCTGATCCCTGTCCGCCTACATCGGGAAGTCACCGCGCATGTCAAGGTCGTCGTCGAAAAAGAAGCCGAGACAGAGTAGTTTCCGCTTGGGAAATCTGGGTGCCCAACCTTCGTGGTCTGATCGCGAAGGTTGGGAGAATTACCGACCAATACTCAGACGCGACGCCAGCATCTCCGGCAGGCCAGCCCGATGGATGCGCATCTGCGCCGCCCGCACATCGTAGGGGACGCGGAAGAATGTGACCCGCGCCGCCTCGTCGTCATAGAGCGCGAAGGCGGCTCTCCAATCGCGATCGCGAGGCTGGCCGACCGCGCCAGGATTGATCAGGTACTTGGCGGAGCTGCGCAGATCCAGCTCGTAGCTTTCGACAATCTTGTCGTCGCTGTATGCCGGCCTCAGCTGGAACCAATCCCCCTCCGCATTCGCTCCAAATCCACCCTGTACATGCGTATGCCCAAAGAAGGTGATCGGGGTACGGGTGCGCTCAAATTGCCCTTCCGCGTCCTCAGTCGAGAGCAGGTATTCATCCTCATCGAGCAGCGATCCATGCACGCAACTCACCTGCGTCCCCGCAGGCAGAATCGGGCCAGCCGGCATTTCCTTCAGCCATTCGAGGACATCGGGACCCAACTGGCCTCGCGTCCACTGCACGGCGCGAAATGCAACCGGATTGAAGTTTTCCGCGCCCGTCAGTCCAGCGCAGGCACGATCGTGATTTCCCCGGACAAACATTGTGCCAATCGCGCGTGATCGCTCGATGACGGCTTCCGGCGCGGCGTTGTAGCCGACCACATCGCCCAGGTTCCAGACCACGTCGTGTTGGGGAGCCGCTGCCAGCACCGCGTCCAGGGCGTCAATGTTGGCGTGGATATCAGAAAAAATCAGCGCTCGCATAGTTGGGGGGCCCGCCCTGCGACAGGCAACATCCCCCATCCTACCCGAAGCTGCTTCCCGCCGGTGAGCGTCTTTCTATCTTCCTGCGCACTCTTTTCCCCAACTCACCCATCCGAACCATTTTCGTCCCGCCGCGTGCCCCTTCTACAGATCCGCTAACCTTTGTGGCGAGATAATAAATTCCGCGGTGTTATTGCGGTATAGCCTCCGCACCGACTGCAGAAATACAGGTGCGAATTTCTCGGTCTCGACATTGAACTTGTGAACATTTCCAATCAGACATGCCTGCCAACAAAGTGGAAAATAAATCAGCGTGTCAGAGTCATGCAATCCGTTGACGGGGTTGTTACGCGGTCCAGCGCTTACGAGCGGCTGTTCTACCGTAACAACCGGATCGCATGGCGATTCGGTGTAACGCAAACACCAATGGAACGCCCTCATCCAAGATGGATCTTTCTCGACCTCTTCTCGCATCTGCACAATCGTGCGATTCCGCACCCATACGTCTGACATCGGTGCGCTCTCCATCGATTCCAGCGTCACTTGGTTTGGTGCGGGGCCGATAGCTTTGACAGTCCACCCGCGTATCGCCTTATTTTCCTCGGCCTTCTGTGCCAGAAACAGCGGAGACCTGGCTCTCATCATCTGCATGTAGGACAGGAAAAACCCTAGCTGGCTTGTCCAGCCATCGAATTTCGCGTCAATTAGGCGATCTCTCACCACTGGGAACTCTCGTTCAAGCCTTGCGAATGTAATATCGGGGTGAACAAGCTCTGATGCCCCACCCGCGTAATCATAAAAACCGTCTTCGTACCCCACTTGCCTCGGGCTCTTCTCTGACCACTCTCCTGTTCGAATGTCCAAGTACCAGAGTGGCCGATGCCGATCCTTGCGCCCCGGATCGATAAACCCGCGTAGGTATCCCTGCGGGAGATAGTGATCACGCCGATTTGCCCTCTTGTTTTCGCCTATCACCCTTCACCCCGTGTTCCGGAACTATTGTCTCGCATCGGAGCAGTCCCACCCGGGCCCCCTAGCTCGCCGGTCCGAAGGTTGCGGCAGATGTGGCCGGGCCCCCGTTTTTCTGTCTTCTTCTTTACCATGTCCGGCAAAGGCGTTGCGCGGCCTGAACAATTCCGGGAGCGAAGCTCCAGGTGAGCGAGCGCAGCGTGGGAGTCAGCGCCCGCGGAGAGCCCATGCCAATTCGCGAGCCGAGAATCGTCCGCGGCATGGAAAACAAAGACCGCAGTGAAGCGCTTTGTGATCGAAGCGCGCGTAGCGGACTGAGCGGCCCGCCTTTTTCCCCAATGCCGAGCGGCAGGAAGTATTGCGTACCGTGCACCGGCTCCTTCAGCCGTCGTAGCAGGGTCTGCAAGTCCTCGTTATTGCGCACAAAGTCGATGTCGTCGGTGTTGACGATCAGCAAGTCGCTGGCGGTGTAGTGGAAAAAGAAATGCTCGTAGGCCTCGGCCACCTGCTCCAGATAGCGGCCGGAAATCGCCTTCTCCTCCGGCACTCCTTTGCGCGCCAGGCGGGTGCGCAGCATTTTGGGCGAAGCCTGCAGATAGATCACCAGGTCAGGCGTCGGCAACTGGTCGCGGAAATACTGAAACTGTCGCTCGTACAGCGCCAGTTCGTCATCACTCAGATTCAGGTTGGCGAACAGTTTATCTTTCTCGAAGATGTAGTCGGCCACCATGGGAGCCGATTTTCCAGTCTTGGCATCGCGCTCGGCGGCAGCGCATAGCTGCTCATACCGCGACATCAGAAACCACATCTGCGCCGGAAAGGCAGCGCTTCTTTCGCCGCGATAGAATGGCGACAGGAAGGGATTCTGCTGCGGTTCGATGATGCGGGTGGCGCCGATCTCCTGAGCCAGCAGCGTGGCTAATGTGGATTTTCCGGCGCGGATGTGGCCTTCAATTGCGATGAATCTCGGATTTTCAAAAAGCTTAGCCATGGCGAATTCCTTTCGTAGTAAAAGCGAATGAAAATCGAAGATAGCACGCCCATGGCGACTCGGCAAGCGACAAATCGATACCTTACGGATACCCCTGCGGACCAGTTCCGATACACTCAAACGCGATGACTCCGCCAAAGATTCTGACCATTCCCGTACCTGACCGTACCCTTGATGGGGTCTCGGATCGGCCCTCGCCTCCCAGCGCCGGAGCGATTGCCGTGACCGCTGTGGCGGTTGGTGTCCTGGCTGCCGGAGCCTATGCCTACGCGGGAATGTGGCCGACGTCGCAAATCTTTGGCCGATGCGTGGTCGGGGCAAAAAATCCCAGGCAAATTGCCCTGACGTTCGATGACGGTCCCAACGATCCCGACACCCATCACCTGCTGGACGTATTGGCCAAACATGGGGTTCGGGCCACGTTCTTCATGATTGGGCGATTTGTGCGGCAGCGTCCGGAGATTGCCCGCGCAGTCGCCGCGGCTGGGCATTTGATCGGCAACCACACCATGACCCATCCGCTGCTGTTAATCCGGCCGCCGCAGGTCGTTCGGCAGGAGTTGCGGGACTGCAATGCGGCACTGGAAGATGCGCTGGGCGCGCCGATCCGCTGGTTTCGCCCACCCCATGGCGGACGTCGACCCGACGTGTTGCGCGCCGCTCGCGAGCTGGGTCTGACGCCGGTGCTGTGGAATGCGATGGGGTACGACTGGAAGCCGACCAACGCGGATGCGGTCGAGCGAAATATTCTGCGCAGCTTCCGCCGAAACGTACGATGCGGAGATGCGACCAATGCCCTGCTGCACGATGGCGGCCAAGCGGCGCTGGGCCAGGATCGCCGCCATACCGTCGTCGCCACAGACCGGCTGATCCAACGCTGGAAAGATGAGTTCGCGCTGCGCGGTGAAGTCTGCGAGTTCGTCACCCCGGAAGCCTGGGCGTAACCTACCCGATTTGACTCTGCTCTCAGGCGATTCCGGGTCTATTCCATCTTTTTTCATTTTTTCCTACAATTTTTGCCTGCCTCATCCGTTCACACTGGTAGACCTGCTCGTAAGCGCAGAGAGGGGTCGAGTTCTTGAGGAACAGAATACCCAGCCATCATTGGATGATCGACGAGCAAGAGCAGTTCATCGCGCAGGCGTTCGAGCGGGACCAGCGGCGGAAGCGGCGATGTGCACTGCAATGTTTGTTGGGGAATTGGGTTAGAAAGTTGAATAATTGTGCAGGAAAGTTGAATGATTGTGCGGGATAGTTGAAGGATTATGCAGTGCGCTTTTTGCGGGAAGCGCTTTTGCTGCCACGTTTTGAGGTTGGAAACCTCATGTATTTTTTGCTTTCGCTGCGGATTTTCTGAAAAAAACGAAAATCGCCGCCGCCAACTCCGTGCGATCCGGGAAATACACTGCCTTGAGGAAGGCGGTCGGAGAGTGCTTATCTCCATTTTATCAATTTCGGAATAGTTGAAGCGCCAGCAAGAAGCGTTTTGCTAAGGGTGGGCGACCGGTATGGATACTGTGCGGCTACTGTGCGGCGTACAGTACCCGGCGCAAACGTCGCCACGACGACAGGTATGGGACACACGGTCCATCAACACAAGCCGACTTCTCGTTACGTATGTGGATGGGGTCGAACGATTTCCGAGGGGAGTGACGCGCTATCATTTCCAAATCGTGAGGAATCCCCTAGAGCGCGTCACCGCCCGCGAAGGTATCAACGCAGCTCAGGCATTTTTCGAGCGCCAAGGGTGCGTCTTTCAGGAAGTCGCTCAACAGAATGACTTCGGAAAAGATGCCTACGTGGACATCGGGGAGAACGGATCTGTCTCGTTTCTCTGCGTCGCTATCCAGGTGAAGGCTGGCGTCTCATACCGCACCGCCAAAGGCGACTATTTCATTCCAATCGATGACCACGCCCACAACTGGCGCTATTCCACAGTGTCGATCTTCGGCGTTGTATACGACCCGGACGACCAACTGATGCGCTGGATCGACATCACCGGGCATCTTCGAGCGAACCCGCAGAAGCAGACCGGCAGTATTCCCGTGAGCCGCGAGGCCATTCTGACGGAAGCGAACCTTCGAGGCGCTTTCACGTCAGCCCTCGCGGAATACGCAGGCAAGTTTGGAACGATCGCCACGAACCTGCTCGCTTCCGGAGACGTGCAGACCGACGCAGTCTATGACGCATGGGCGCTTGGGCGGTCAGATGCGAAGTACCTGCTCATCGTTCGTCGCTTTATCCTTGATTATGAGCCACGCGCTCTGCAGCGCGCGATTCATCTCCTCGCGCACGCAGGGGCTCATCCCGACATCTTCTGGACAAGCAAGAACTGGATTCCTAAAAGCGTTTCTGATCTGGTCACTCCTTCATTCCGCTGGTCGCCCGAGGAACTCGCCGAGATGTTCAAGGTCATTGACGTCGAAGATTGGGGCCGTGGGACGCTGGGTCAGTCGCTTGACGTACTGCTCTATGCAGATCCAAACCTGGTTGCTAAGCTGCACATGACGATTGCTCTACTTCTCAAGGAAGACAATACAGAGCAGGCTTTACGGGCCGCGACAATTGCGCTGACACACTCAGATGAGCAAAACGAGGAGATCGAGAAGCTCATCGCAGCCTTCCCTATGCTGATGGACGATGAGATTTTCCGCGAAATCTACAGAATGATTCAAGAAGGCGAACCGATATCTCTATATTAATTTGCTCAGGACCTGGTCGGGATGATGAAAACATGGGCGGAAAAAATACTTCGATGAGAATCTCTGCGAGCTACACAGTTGACGACTGGAAGTGTTTGACCTTTCGCAACCAAGGCGATTGGGAGCTTGCCGTCGACATGTTCAAGGACAGGCTGAAGACACGGTATCTCGACCATATCAACCTCCTTATCAGCCGCAAGACTAGCGGCTTCGCAGTCCTCTCGCTCGATTGCGCGCTCGTAGAGACCATGCAGCAGTTTCGCAGTGGCGCGAAAAACACTCCCTCGGGCAAGGGTAAGCAGTACTTCGTCAATTTTCTTACCGGAACGGCATTCGCTCAGCACTTCACCGAAGAGACCGCAAAGATCTTCTACAGCGAAATCCGCTGTGGGCTTCTACATCAGTCAGAGGCGGAAGGTACGTCGAGGATCAAGAGAGGACTCCTGCCACTGGTCGCTCTCACGGCTGATCAAAAGAGTATCGTCGTCAACGTTCATCGTTTCCATGACCTGCTTAAAGAAGTCATCGATTCCTACGCTCAAGAGCTGCTGCAGCGGAGTCCGTTGAAGCGAGGATCGCCTTCAGAAAGAAAATGAACTTCATCTGCCGGGTGGAAGGCAAAACCATCTGACCAGCTGCCTTCACGAAATATCTCTTGCGTCCCTACATCAGTGAAGCTGGCTACCCCGTCCTGACCAAAGGCCACGATGTCTGCCCTAGTTGCAGCCCGGATAGGCCCTGCGAAACTCTCTAGTGTTTATCAACTGGCGAGATAAAGTAGCGCCACGCAAAGCAGAACCGAACGCACGCAACCGGGAACATAAGGTCGGGAGGCCCGGCACCCAAATCTCTTCGGGGGTGAGAGTGAACCGCGGGTCCCTCCACCTCGGTCCCCAAGGGGCCTTCGGTCGGGTCGCCACGGCGACCGGGGATGACAAAACTTTTTCCGGATGACGAAGTTTTTCAGTCCCACCCTTCGCAGAAAGCGCGAAGGATGGGGCCCCTCGTTTTTTGTGGCGCGGGTGGGGACGGCGGGTCCCTCCGCTTCGGTCGGGTCTCCGCGGCGACCGGGCGACCGGGATGACGGAATTATTTTCATTTCATCCTTCGGTGTATCGTTGAGCCATGACCCTCTGGATCCTTCGCTACGCTCAGGATGACAAAACTTTTCTTCGTCCGCCCTCAAGCCAAAGGCGGCTTGAATAGGTTGCGGCAATCCAAGCTAGAACTCAGAAATATCTTTCAGGGGCTAAAGCCCCAATGGATAGGATATTTTGTGGCACGGCTGAAGCCGTGCCCTGATACAGAACTCAAGGTGACAAAATATCTCTTCGTCCCCACTTAAGCTGGAGGAGGGCTTGCATGGGACCCTCGTTTTTTGTTGTGCGGGTGGGAACAGCAGGTCCCCGTTCGACTCACCCACTGATGGTGGGTTCGCTCAGGGCAGGCTCTCCACTCCGGCCGCCGGAGCGGCCTTCGGTCGGGATGACAAACATTTCAGGGGCAGGGATCAGGGACCAGCGACCAGCGACAGACTTTCTTCATCCCATGTCCCAGAAGCGGGACATGGGGCACCCGGCGGGGGGCGGGACGGAGGACGCTGAATGAGGCATCTAGCCTTGTCGCATTAGGCGGACTTGGTGGCGGCGAGGGCGGCTTTTGCGGCGGAGAGGGTGGTGCGGATTTCTTCTTCGCCGTGGGCGGTGCCCAGGAAGGCGGCTTCAAACTGCGAGGGGGGCAGCCACACTCCGGCGTGCAGCATGGCGTGATGGAAAGCGGCAAATTGCTTGGTGTTGGAGCGGGAAGCACTGTCGTAATCTGTGACCGGATCGCCCGTAAAAAACCAGGTGAACATGGAGCCGACGCGATTGGTGGTGATCGCCACTCCAGCCTCGCGCGCGAGGCCGGTCACGCCCTCCGCCACCGCGGCGGAAACCTGCTCCAACTGCGGATAGATCGTATCGCGCTGCTCGATCAGAGTTCCAACCGTGGCGATCCCAGCCGCCATCGCCAGCGGATTGCCGCTGAGCGTGCCCGCCTGGTAGACCGGACCCAGTGGCGCGAGCAGTCGCATCATCTCCGCGCGTCCCCCGAAAGCGCCGCAGGGCAACCCGCCGCCGAGAATCTTTCCCAGACAGGTCATGTCCGGTTGAATGCCGTAGCGCTCCTGCGCGCCGCCCAGCGCGAGTCGAAAACCTGTCATCACTTCATCGAAAATCAGGACAGTTCCCGCGCGCGCCGTGATCGCTCGCAGCGCTTGAAGATACCCAGGCTTGGGTGGAATGCAACCGGCATTGCCCACAACCGGCTCGACAATGACGCAGGCGATCTGGCCCGTGTACCGCGTAAAGGCTTCCTCGACGGCGGCAATGTCGTTATAGGGCAGCGCGAGGGTGTGCTGAATGGTTTCTTCCGGCACGCCTGCGGAGCCGGGAATGCCGAGCGTGGCGATGCCGGAGCCGGCCTTGACCAGCAGGGCGTCGGAATGACCGTGGTAACAGCCCTCAAATTTGATGAAGAACTTGCGGCCGGTGAAGGCGCGGGCCAGGCGGATGGCCGACATGGTCGCTTCGGTTCCGGAGCTGACAAACCGCACCATCTCGATCGATGGAAAGGCCTGACGGACCATCTCGGCGAGATCTGCCTCGGTGGGTGTGGAAGCGCCAAAACTGACGCCTCGGGCCGCAGCCTCCTGCACTGCGCGCACCACCTGCGGGGCGGCGTGGCCCAGAATCATCGGCCCCCAGGAACCGAAGTAATCGAGGTAGCGATTGCCGTCCGCATCCCAGAGGTAGGCGCCTTCCGCGCGCACGACAAACGGCGGCTCTCCGCCGACCGCGCGAAACGCGCGCACCGGCGAATCGACGCCCCCTGGCAACAGCGTTTCGGCCCGACGCTGCAACTGGCGGGAAAGATGCATGGATCGCAAAGATGGAGTCATCGATATTCAGTATAGGAGGAGCCGCGAAATTCCGAGGAGAGCAGTCTGCGATGCTACACTGATGCTTCCCGGTATGGTTGTGTTCCGTGACTTCACCTGCCCCCATATTCCGTAGAGTTCGGGCGAGAGGGTCGTACGGTTTCAGAACATTTCCCGCCGACATCCTTCATCCCCGGAACGCGACGCCTGTGCCCAGCAAGTCTTCACCCAAGCCAACCCCCGCGATTACGTACGCCGACGCAGGCGTGGACATTTCCAGTGGCGACCGCACCAAACAGCGCATTAAATATCTTGCCCAGCGAACCTTTAACAAGCAGGTGCTGAGCGAAATTGGCGGCTTTGGCGGCCTGTTCAAACTGGACACCGCGCGCTACAAAAATCCTGTGCTGGTTTCAAGCGCCGATGGCGTGGGAACCAAGCTGAAGATCGCCTTCCAGATGAACATGCACCATACGATTGGCGCAGACCTGGTGAACCATTGCGTGAATGACATTGCCGTGCAGTCGGCAACGCCGATGTTTTTTATGGATTATCTGGCGTCCAGCGAACTGGATGGCGACGTGGCGGAGAAAGTGGTTTCTGGCATGGCCGATGCGTGCCGCGCCAACGGTTGCGCGCTGATCGGCGGAGAAACCGCGCAGATGCCCGGTTTTTATCACGATGGGGAATACGATCTGGCCGGCTTTATCGTCGGTGTTGTGGAGCGTGAAAAAATCATCAGCGGCTCCGCGATTCGGCCGGGGGATTTGCTGGTCGGGCTGCCCTCCACCGGCCTGCACACCAACGGATACTCGCTGGCGCGCAAGCTGTTTTTTCAGGTTGCCAAGTACACGCCGGACCAATACGTGAACGAACTGCACGAAAAGGCCGGCATTGCGTTGATGAAAACGCATCGCAGCTATCTCAACATCATCCGCAAATTGACCGCGGCTGACCTGGTCGCGGGCATGGCGCACATTACCGGCGGAGGCATCACGGAGAATTTGCCGCGCATCCTGCCCAAACACGTTTCCGCCACGGTGGAACTGGGCTCCTGGCCGGTGCTGCCGATTTTCGATCACCTGCAGGCGCTCGGCAACGTGGAGCGCGACGAAATGTTGCGGACTTTCAACATGGGCATCGGGCTGATCTGCGTTGTGCCGGTGGAGAAGTACAAGCGGGCCAAGGCGCTGCTGGACCGCGCCAACGAACCCCATGCCGTGATTGGAAAAATCATCAAGGGCGAGCGCCGGGTGTTGTACAACTAACTGCAGATGAAGCATCTCGGCATTCTACTTTCCGGTCGTGGCTCCAATTTTCTGGCGATTGCCGATGCCATCGATCGCGGCCAGATTGAAGACGCAGAAATCTCCATTGTCATTTCCAATCGTGCGGAAGCCGCTGGAATTGCCGCTGCCAGAGCGCGTGGACTGGCCACGCAGGTGATTGAGGCGCGCGGGCGAAAACGTGCCGAGCAGGACGCCGAAATCATCGCCGGCCTGCAAGAACATGGGGTGGACCTGGTCTGCCTCGCCGGATACATGCGCCTGCTGTCGCCGGAATTTATCGCTGCTTTTCCGAATGCGATCCTGAATATTCATCCTTCCCTGCTGCCGTCGTTTCCAGGACTCGACGCGCAGGCGCAGGCACTGCAATATGGCGTCGCCATTTCGGGATGCACCGTACATTTTGTGGACGAGCAACTGGATCACGGCGTGATCGTGCTGCAGCGGGCCGTTCCGGTGCTGCAGGGCGATGACGAAGAAACTCTTTCGGCGCGCATATTGGAGCAGGAGCATATTGCGTACCCAGAAGCCATTTCGCGAGTGCTCAGTGGAAATTACGCAATTGTGGATCGGCGCTATGTGGCGAGAGCGTCGGAGAACGCAACGCTGATCGAGGAAACCAAGTGATCCGATTTGTGAAAGCGCATGGCTGTGGGAATGATTTTCTGATTGTCGACGAGCCCGTTGAGGAACATCACCTGGGCGAGGTCGCGCGAATCATGTGCGCACGCAACATCGGAGTAGGCGCGGACGGAGTTGAATATCTCTCGCTTGGCAACAATGGCGGATACTCCATACGACTGTTCAATGCGGACGGCTCGGAGGGAGAAATCTCCGGCAATGGCACGCGCTGCGTCGCCGCGTATTTAGCTCAGGAGGACGATGCGAGCGAATTTTCTATCCGTACCCATGCTGGGTTACGTCGCTGCCGCATCCTGCAGCGCAGCGCTCCTCGATATCTCATTTCCACGGAGATGGGGATTCCGACCCTGAAGGCTCACACTGTGGCGCTGCGGGATGGGACTTCCATCGTCGGCGCGGATGTCTCGATTGGCAATCCGCATTTTGTTACCTTTGTGGACGCGCCTGACTTTTCCTGCGCAGGACGGTCATGGCAGCAGGTCGGAGCTGAGATCTGCACTCATCCAGACTTTCCAAAAGGGACCAATGTTGAATTTGTGCGTGTGACGGATACAAATAGGATTGAGTTCCGCATTTTCGAGCGAGGCGTAGGCCCCACTCTCTCCTCGGGCACTGGTTCGTCCGCATCCGCAGCGGCAAGCATCGAACTGAGAGGCGCGGCTCGAATGCTGACCGTAGTTGCGGAAGGCGGCGCGCAGACGGTCGAGTGGATGCATAAAAATTCGAGCCTGATGCTGACGGGACCGGCGGAAATCATTGCCCAAGGGGAGTGCCTGCTGGTATGAGCGCGTCAGCAACAGCGCGGGATAAGGCGTCAAAGCCTTCGGTTCTACCGGCAGCGCTGCGCGCGGGAGATGCCGTTCGGCTGATTTCCCCGGCCAGTTGGTTCGATCCCAACAAGGTGCAGATGGGCATGGATTCTTTGCGAGTGCTTGGCCTGCAACCGCAGCTGGGAACCCATGCCCTCGCTCATTATGGACAATATTCTGCCGGAACCCCAGAGCAGCGTCTGGAAGATTTGCACGCCGCCTTCGCCGATGACTCAGTGAAAGCGATCATTTGTAACCGTGGCGGTTACGGATCGGCAGAAATGCTGGACGGACTCGATCTGGATCTGATTGGACGCAATCCGAAGATCTTCGTAGCATGCAGCGACATTACCAGTTTCGAGACATACATCCACGATCAAACGGGCCTGGTGGTATTTCACGGGCCAATGGCTGCTGGAGATTTTGCGCGTCCAAATGGCGTCGATCCGGTCAGTTGGCGGGCTGCGCTCTGGCAGAACCGGCCCTGGCAACTCGAGTTGGAAGCTGGCTTGCGTACCCTGAAACCCGGTCGCGCGCAGGGGAAATTCTACGGTGGATGTCTCTCCATGCTGGTCGCTTCTCTGGGCACGCCGTACGAGATCCAAACAGCAGGCACGCTCCTATTTCTGGAAGATATTGGTGCCAAACCGTATCAAATCGACCGCATGATGCTGCAACTGCGCCTCGCAGGGAAACTCGCCGACGTGCGCGGCATCGTTTTCGGACCCATGCTGGACTGTGTGCAGCCAGGAAATGCGAATGAAATGCTCGACGCGGTATTGTTGCGTGTGCTGGCCGATTTTCCTGGCCCGGTCGCGATCGGACTGCGTTCCGGCCATGTGCTCGAACGAAACATCACGGTTCCGATTGGCGTCGACAGTGAGCTGGACCTGACGAATACGCCGACGCTGCGATTCGAGCCGTCGGTCATCTGCAACCCAGGATCACGATGAGCGAAATCCAACAGCCAGGCCGCAATGGACAAGCGGCTGCGACGCGGCACGTCCACTTGATTGGTATTTGCGGGAGTGCCATGGCCTCGCTGGCCGGCATGTTGCAGTTGCGCGGATGGCGCGTCACCGGCTCCGACAAGGCCGCGTACCCACCCATGTCCGACCTGCTGGAGCAGCTTCACATTCCCATCGCGCAGCCTTTTTCTGAAAAGAATCTCCAGCCTCGTCCCGATCTTGTCATTGTGGGGAATGCGATTTCGCGCGGCAATCCGGAGCTGGAATATGTCTTGGATCAGCGCATTCCGTTCCGCTCCCTGGCGCAGTTGATTCATGAAGAATTCCTCGTCGATCGAGAATCGCTTGTGATCGCAGGGACGCATGGCAAGACCACGACGACCAGCATGCTGGCATGGATATATGAAACTGCCGCGACCAACAATCCAGCGCTGACACCCTCATTTTTGATCGGCGGGATCGCAGAAAATTTCGGTTCCAGTTTTGCGCTGCGTTCAACTCGACCTTTTATTTTGGAAGGCGACGAGTATGACACCGCCTTCTTCGACAAGGGACCGAAGTTCCTCCATTATTTTCCCGATGCTTTGATCCTTACCCACGTCGAGTTCGATCACGCGGACATCTACGCCGATCTGGAGTCAGTGAAGACGGCGTTCAAACGCCTGGTCAATCTGGTGCCTCGACGTGGACGCATCGTCGCCTTCGACGGATCCGCGAACGTGACCGAATGCGTGGCGCGTGCTTTCTGCGCCGTCGAACGCTACGGGTTCGCGCAGGATTCAGCCTGGCGTGTCGCGGACCTTTCAATCCACGGCAACCTGAGCCGTTGGCATATTGAGAGAAATGGACAGCCGTGGTTGCAGGTCGTAATGCCGATGATTGGCGAACACAATGTGTTGAATGCAACCGCGGCCGCGGCGCTCGCGGCTGGCCAGGGTGTTCCCGCGGAGGATATTCAGCGAGCGCTGCAATCTTTTCGCAGCGTTAAGCGACGCCTGGAAGTTATCGCCGAGATCAACGGCGTCACGCTCATCGATGATTTCGCGCACCATCCCACGGCCATTCGAGAAACGCTGCGCGCACTGCGCCAGCGGTATCCGGAGTCGCGCCTGTGGGCCGTTGTCGAGCCGCGCTCCAACACGCTGCGCCGCAATGTTTTTGAGCAGGAGCTGACCGACAGTCTCTCGCTGGCGGATGAAGTTGTCCTAGCCGCTGTGTACCAGGCGACGAATATCCCGGCAGATCAGATTCTGCATCCGGAACACATCTTGAAAGCACTGCAGTCTCGTGGATCCTCGGCTCGACAAATGCCGGACGTGGCCGCAATCGTTGCCCACCTCGCCGCAAATTTGAAATCGGGAGACGTCGTTGCCATCCTCTCCAACGGCGGCTTCGACGGCATCTATCAAAAACTTCCAGCGGCTCTTCGCAGCGGCGCGGGTCGCGCTGTGGCTCCATGATTTCTTCGCTGACAATTCTTCTCTACTATGTGCTGCTGGTGCCGATCGGCGCGCTGCTGGGTTTTCCGTGGACCTGGATTACAGGGGATGTCACGTTTCTGTATCGCTTTTCCATGTGGATTGCGGCTTCCGGCCTGCACCTGGGAGGCATTCGTATCGACGCTGCAGGATTCGACAATATCCCGCCGGGACAGGCATGCATCTTTATGGCGAACCATGTTTCGAATCTTGACCCGCCATTATTTATGCCGCTGATTCCCGGACGCTCCGCGGTTTTCCTGAAGAAAACTCTGATGAAAATTCCTTTCGTGGGAATGGCCATGCGGATGGCGGATTTCGTGCCGGTGGAGCGCCGCGGAAACCGCGAGGATGCGCGCGAGAGTATCGAAAACGCCGCCAAGGTGCTGGCGTCCGGCGTGCATCTGACGGCGTTCCCTGAAGGAACCCGCTCCCGTACGGGCAAGATGCTTCCGTTCAAGAAAGGCCCCTTTTATCTGGCCCAGCAAACGGGCGCGCCCATTATTCCGGTGTCCATCTACGGCACAGAAACCATGATGCGAAAAGGCAGCCTCAAGATTTTTCCCGGCGTGGCGCACATTCACCTGCATCCGCCGGTCTACTCCGCGGATTTCTCCACACGGGATGAACTGATCCATGCGGTGCGCGACTCCATCGCCGCCGGTCTGCCGGAATGGATGCGCGAGTAGAGCCCCTGGCGGTTATGAACTCTTCAGGATCGCGTGGAACCCGCTTGCCATTACCTGATGCCGCTTGCTTTGCGCTTGCGCAACATCTTTGAATGGGCCAATCTGCACGTGCAGGAACTTGTCATGTTTCTCCGCATAGATTCCCGCGTGGAAACCCTTCTTGCGCAACTCCGCCACCAGCCTCTCGGCATCTTTGCGATTGCCAATGGCTCCCACCTGAACCATGATGTGCGCACTGCTCTTTTGGCTGGCTGTTGCACTTTCATACTGCACGGGAGGTGGCGGCACGCTCTTCTTTTCTGTCACCGGTGCCTCTACGGGCGCGACGGACGCCATCGCAATGGGACGCAATGCAACCGCGGGCGTGGATGGAGTAGCCGCCGCCGGATGGGCATTGCCACTGTCTGCAACATTGGTGAGGGGGGAGGGCTGGCTCGACGCTGTCAGCGGAGTGGGCTTCGCCGGCTGGACAGCTGGTTCCGCAGCGCTGCTGCTCGCCGGAGCCGAACTAAATGAGAGCGAATGCTTTCCGGTCCCGGCTCCGCCAAAGGAATATCCGAGACCGAAAAACACTGCAGAGACCAAGGAGGCAGCAAAGAAGATTGCAAGGATCGTGCTGGAACTCCAGTGCACTTCCACCGGATCGTGTACGTCAAAATTCTCTTCGAACAAAGCCGTCATGGCTAGACATCTCCGCCAGGTTTAGGTTGAACCGCTTGACCCACTTGCTTCAACAGGGAGACCAATTCCAACGGGAGCGGGAACACGATGGTGGTATTTTTCTCCGCGCCAATTTCACTGAGCGTCTGCAGGTACCGCAATTGCATGGTGATCGGCTGCTGCGCCAGCAAGGTTGCCGCTTCCACCAGCCGCTGCGCCGCGTTGAACTCGCCTTCCGCATTGATGATCTTGGCGCGCTTTTCACGTTCGGCCTCTGCCTGTCGCGCCATGGCGCGCAACATCGACTCCGGCAAGTCAACTTGCTTCACTTCGACGCTGACAACTTTCAATCCGTAAGGTGAGGTGTGCTGGTCGATGATGGTCTGGATTTTCAAATTCAATTTCTCGCGGTGCGCCAGGAGCTCGTCTAATTCAACTTCTCCCAATACGGATCGTAGGGTTGTCTGCGCAAACTGCGACGTTTGATAGACGTAATTCGAAACTTCTACAACAGCCTTCGCGGCATCGATGACACGAAGAGTAATGACGGCATTTACTTTCAGCGTGACGTTATCGCGGGTGATGATGTCCTGCGCGGGAACTTCCATTGCTTCCTGGCGCAGGGAGATGCGCACAATCTGATCGAACGGGCGGAACACAAGTGCGATGCCGGGGCCCTTCGGAGAACTCAGCAGACGACCGAGGCGGAAAATCACGCCGCGCTCATACTCTTTCAAAATTTTGATGGAACTGAAAATGTACAACGCCACGATAACGATAACGACCAATACTGCTGTGGATGGCATGTTCAACTCTCCCCGAGCATGGAACACTCGCCTTAGGTTGTATAGCATGGACGGCGCGCCAAACGGGCGCGAAACGGCATTCAGGAACCTCGCAGGTCACGTTCAACTTCCAACAGAAGCCCAGTGCGATCGCGGATGAGAACAGGCTCGCCGGCTGCGATCGCATCGCGGGAGTGCGCTTGCCACAGTTCTCCGCGCACCAGCACCTGTCCGTTCGGATTCAACGCGGTTTGTGCCACCGCGATCATACCCAAAAGCGCCTCTCCACCTGTCTGCACTTTATTGCGACGAGCACGTACAGCGATGGTGGTGAGAAAAATCGTAATCAAGCCGAAGCCAATGCCCGCACCGAGGGCTGTACCTAGCCGCACGCGCATCTCCGGGATGGGGCCATTCACCAGAGTTAGCAGGCCGAACACAAGACAACCGATCGCGGCCAGCCCGAGAATCCCGTGGGTGGTAAATTTTATGTCGAGCACAAACAGGACAAGCGCGCCGATCAGAAATCCCACGGCTGTATATTCCAGCGGCAGCAGATTCAGGGCGAAGAGAGAAATCAACACCAGAAGCGTTCCCAGCGCGCCGGGAACAATGGTGCCGGGCGCGTTGAATTCCATGTAGATCAGCAAGCCGCCGAAAATCAACAGAATCACGGCGAGGTTGGGATCCGTCAACGCACCCAGAATTCGTTCTCGCGTACTGGGCGGCATCACTTCGACGTCCGCATTCTGCGTATGCAACACCTGCTTGGCGCCGCTGAAGCGCGTGACCGTGGTGCCATTCAGATGATTCAGAAGCGAGGGAATGTCCGGAGAGATGACATCAATCAACTTCAGGTTGAGCGCTTCCTGATCGGTATACGATTTCGAATTCAGCACCGCATCCTGAGCCGCCTGCACATTGCGGCCTCTGCGCGAAACGTACGAGCGGAGGAACGCCATGGCGTCGTTCTCGATCTTCTGTTTCAGGATCGGGTCCATCTTCTGGCCTTCCAGAATCGGATGCGAGGCTCCCGTGTTGGTGCCGGGCGCCATGGCCGCAATGTCGGCGGACTCCAGAATGAAAAATCCCGCTGAAGCGGCGCGGCTGCCTGAAGGCGCCACATACACGATGACAGGAACTTCAGATTGCTCGATCGCGGTGACCATGACGCGAGTTGAGGTGAGCAGTCCGCCCGGAGTGCCTAGTTCGACTAACACTGCCTGCGCATGCATGTCCACGGCATGACGCAAGCCGCGCTTCAAATACGCCGCGCTGATCGGCTGAATGGTATCGTGCAGCGGCAGCTCAACCACCACCGGCCGCGACTCCGCGGCCTTCGTGGTGCAAGCGGGCACAAAACACAACGAGGCCAGCAGTCCGACAAGAAAGCTGCATCGGGACCGCGACAGGCGAAGGAAACTAGAAGGAGATTTCCGTGCTGTGTGCATGTCAATCACGCTCCCACACACTACTTGGTTTGCTCTTGCTGCGCCTGAATCGCCTGCAGAATTCCCTTGGCCGCAGTGTTGTTCGGCTCAAGCCGCAGCGCACTATCGATGTTGCTGCGCGCATCGGGCAAGGCATGCTGGCTTAACGCAATGCGCGCCAGCACTATGTAGGCAGCGGCGTTGGGCTGCATCTGCAGAGACTTGGTCGCGTCCTGCTGCGCGATGTTTATGCTGCCCGCGTACTCATGCACTTCCGCTAACCCAGCATAGGCAGCCGCACTGTTGGGGTCCGCAGCCAGGGCCAGCTGGAACTGGCGTTCTGCTTCCAGCAGCAAGCCATCATTCACATAGGCTCTGCCTTGCTGGCACAATCGCTGCGCGCGTCCGGCGGGCGGCATCGAGCGCAGCTTCATCGCATTCATTTGCTCCAATGCGAATGCGCCCTGACGCAGTGAACTTTCGTCGTAGGTGCGCGCAATGCGTTCCAGCGGCTCGTAGTCTGGGCTGGTCGCGTCAGAGCCTGCCGGCGCAGCGGTGGCACCAGAGGCGCTCTGCGTGTTCTTCGCATCCGGCTTGTCTTTTGCGACCTCGTCCGAGTTCGCTTGATCGTCGGCTGCGTCCGATGCGGCCTGATCCGCGGTTTGGACATTGGTCTTCGCGGCTGCAGGCTGTGCAGGAGTATCCGTGAGTTGGCCACTCTTAAGCATCGTCAGGTTCTTGCGAAGGTTCTGCGCTTCTTCATCTTGCGGGTGGAGGGCCAGGCAGCGCGCCACCGCGTTCAGCGCGGCCGCATAGTTCTTTTGTCGGCGCTCAGAAACGGCCAGGTTGAACCAATAATCCGCGCTTTGCGGGTCCATCTCGACCACGCGTTTGAAAAAGGCGGTACCGTTCTGGCCGCGGCGATTGAAGGCAATTCCCTCGTTGTTCAACACCTCCGGCAGGGGCAGCACAGAAGCGATGGAGGCGAACGAAGTCTGCGCGCTGGCATAGTTCCCGGTGTATAGATCGCTGAGACCGGAATAGAACATGGCCTCCAATGACAGACGTCCGCCCTTCGGCACCTTGGCGAACGCGGCCTGCGCCTGATCATATTGCTGGTTGTCAAAATACGCCTGGCCGAGCGCAAACCATGCCTGAACATAGCCCGGACTCAGCTGCACCGCTTTTGTCAGGTGCCCGATTCGCTCCTCAATCCCCGGCTCCACCAATCCCCGAATGTAATTTTCAAATGCATCCAGGCGAAGATTGCGGCTGGCGGCGAGAAATGTCTGCTCCTCAAGATTCAGTTTGGGATCGATCTGCATGGCCGCCTTCCAGGCCAGTGCATCCTCAATATCGATCAGCTGGTCCAGATTGCCTTCCTGTTCCAGCGTGGCGCCCATGCTGGGCCCATGCATATCCAGAATCCGCGCCGATGCTCGAATGCGCCCATTCGCGACCGTGTAATTCCCGAAGACCACATAATCCGCATCGAGTGTTTGCGCAATGCGATACGCCGTCGCCTGGGTTGGATGAAAATCCGCAGGCAGGCCAAGATGCTGCAAGGCGTAGCGGCGATCTTGGCGGCGAATGGTCAGAAAACCGGCGGAACTCAGCCGCGAATCGAGAATGTCCGGGAACGAAGCTCCAATCCAGTCCAGGCCCGGCTGCGTGGAATTGTTTTCAAATGGAAGCACCCATACCAGATGTCCGTCCCAGTCGGTTTCACTGGCCGACTCGGATTGTGCCAACGAAGGCAAAGCCGCCAGCGCGACCAGCACGCACACGATCAAGCCCCGCCACATCCGAAGACAATTCATAGTTCCGGTTTTCTTCACGACACTCGTGATACTAGAGTTCAGCATACATTCAGCGGGAAACTCCAGACTTCAAGGGTTGCGCGTCCTGCGACGTGCGAGCTGCGGCCCAGGTCTGGAATGGCGCGACCGTCGAAGGCACGTCAACTCGTTGCGGCCGATTGAAGAGCAGTACGGCAGTCCACAATCCCCGCGTTTTTGCCAGCCAAACCACATCCCCGTGCAGCAATTTCGCAATCAGCGTGGGGGGTAGATCGTAATGGTAGCCAAAGTATTCCTTATTCCACTGTTCATCGCCAAAATGGGTCCATCGGAGTGAATTCGGCAATTCGTACTTTGTCGCAAACACCAACGCTGCATCGTAGTTGTGCAATTGCGAGGCGGTTTCGATCTGGGGCAGCGAAAAATTATCGATCGCCACCACATGCACCGGCTTGCGAACATATCCCAGCTCGGGTCTGCGCAACTCATCCGTTGCGGGCCACGCCGTCAGCACCGTGCCACCCGGGGCGCGGTGGATCACCTGGGCAATCGCCTGCTGCTGCATGATGATCAGGCTGCGGTAGGTCAGGTTATCTTCCGGCGTAAACCGGTAGGGAGGATTGACGAACAACCCGGCGAGAAACGCAACGGTACTCAGCGCGACAATCCACGGCCACTGCTCCACGCGCCGTCTCCACGTGGAAACGCAGAGTAGCAAAATCAGCGGATACAGTGGCAGCAAATAGCGCGCCAACACAGCGCCCCCGGCGATCGAAAAAAAAAGCAGGTTGACCAGTAGCAGCAATCCGATCTGCGCCTGCACATTCCAGGAAACGCGGGGACGCTTGCTGCCATCCGCCTGGCGAAGCGCCGGCAAAAACATCGCAGCCACCATACATAAGATGGGCACGAAAAGATTCATGTAGATGGTGACTTGCATCAGCCGCTGCGCTAGCGCCAGAAAAAAGCGGAACAGGTGCAGGGTCAGCACGGCGTTGTAGCGCACATACTGCGGGTTGCCGAAGATATACCCGGTCTTGCCGAAATGGTAAGCATACCAACCGCACAACGGCAGCGCGGGCAAGGTAAACTGCATCGCGGCGCGCCAATGTCCACGGGCTTGTGCAGGCTTGCGGCGCGTCTCCCACACATGCCATGCAGCCAGGGTCAACGGCATCACAATGGCGGTTTCTTTCGACAACGCCGCCAGCGAGAACCAAAGGGCCGCGATCCAACCACGCCGTGCGGAAGGCAACTCGTCCAATGCGTAGACCAGCGCCCACATGGTTCCGGCGGCGGCATAGATGTCCGCCTGCGCCAGCGTGCTCTGCGTAAACCACACCGGATAAAGCGCGGTCAGCAACGTGGTTGCGACGGCCACCGTAGTGTTGCTCAAGCGGCGCACCAGCGCGAATACCGCCGTCAACGCGAACGCAGCCACCAGGCACGTCGCCAGGCGCGTCACCACGGGGGTAAATCCCGAGACCTTCCACCAGGTGGCCAAATAGATTGTCGGCAAAGGAGGATGGGCGTTGGTCAGCGTCGAATATGGGATCAGCGTGCCGGTGCGGAAAAAGTCATACGCCGCAGGGATATAGTAGCCCGCCTCGTCCCAGAAATAGGGCAGCCGCAGCAGCGGCAAATGGGTGAGCAGGACGAAAGCGTAGATGACAGGAAAAATCATCCAGTTGGCTATGGGCTCATCGCGGTGTTCGCGCAGGAGGAATTGTTGCAGCAGCGAATGCGGCCGTGCGACGGGCGCGGATTTCAAAGGCGGATTCGTGGCAGGCAAATCATCGCTCCTCACAAGACGAAAGGGTGAGCCGGGGGACCTTCCAATCGTTGACTCGCACCAACCCGGTTTAGTGTATCGGACCGTTGCCCGGACCCGCGGCCGGAAACGCCTGCGTCGGCTCCAGGGTGATGGAGCCAAAGGCCTGTTCATATTGCGCCAGATTCTGTCCCAACAGGTTCCACAGCGCCTTGGCCTGCTGCGGACTTAAATAGATTCCCTGAAAATTTCGCAGGACCACTTCATCGGGCGAATCCTGGCGGGCGGCGCCGAAGATCAACATGAAGTCCCACACGCTGGCTCGTACCTGCACACTGTTGGCGTAGCCGTCGCGATAGTCCTGCGCCTGGACAATGTTGATATTCGGAGAAGAATGCATTGGCTGACTCATGCAACAAGGGTATCGCGAGTGCACGGTTGCAGGCTGCATCAAACTGTGGGGGATTCTCCGCGCTAACAGAGAATCGGTTGGGAGAACGCAGCCCTCTTTTCCTGGTAAAGCGGGGTGCAAGGGGTACTGAAATCAACACCATTTTTTGGAACAACTATCGAGCTGCATAGGGGTTACCATCCATACCAGTCACCTGGTTGAGTGTTTTGCATCATCTGTACGGATCCATGTATGGATTCCGCAAGGCAGTTTGCCTTTAGTTAGAGAGGGAACATGAAATCCACCAGAAAGCAAAATATTTCTCTGACGACCTCATTCCTGCAGGGTCTGACCGGCACGCTGCCGCTATCTCCCTCCCGCTGGAACGGCGTCGGGCGTGCAGCGTTTGTGACCCGGCAGGTCTTCGCTCTGGTCCTCGTTGTTCTCATCGTTCCTATGGGGCAAGGCGCGCTGTTGTTTGCGCAAACAGCTCCTCCGCAACAGGAGCAATACAATGGAGCGCCGCCCCCGCCTCCGCCCCCAGATCAAAATGGTTCACAAGATCAATACGCCCCGCAGGATCAAGGTGCGCCCCCACAGGATCAGGGTGCGCCGCCGCCGGACCAGGGTGTGCCCCAGGGACAACCCTTAAGTCCGGAAGAGCTGGGGCAAATGGTCGCGCCGATCGCGCTGTATCCAGACGCGCTGGTGGCGCAGATTCTCGCGGCCTCCACCTATCCCACTCAAGTGGTGGAAGCGGATCGCTGGCTTCAGTCGCAGGGGAATATGCCGCCAGAGCAATTGGCGGCTGCCGCCAACCAGCAAAACTGGGATCCCAGCGTGAAAGCGCTGGTGGCCTTCCCGTCGGTTCTGGCCCAGATGGATAGAAACATTCAGTGGACCACCGACCTGGGCAACGCCTACTACAACCAGCCGGACGATGTGATGTCGGCGGTGCAAACCATGCGCGTCCGGGCCCAGGCTGCGGGAACATTGCACGACACACCACAGCAGGTGGTTTCTGATGATGGTGGCAACGTCATCATCGCACCTGCCAATCCTGAGGTCGTGTACGTCCCGGTTTACAACCCCTGGGGCGTGTACGGGGCTCCGATTGGCGTGTTTCCGGGCTACTACTACGGGCCCCCTGCAGGCGTGTACTTCGGCAGCGGACTCGCCATCGGCTTTGGTATCGGAATTGGAGTCGGGCTATGGTCGCACTGGGGCTGGGGCTGGCACAGCTGGCATCCTGACTGGGATCACCGCGCCATTTACTACGGACACGACCGGTACTACACCCGCAGCGTCACCGTCTACAACCGCGGCTTCAACCGCCCCGGCAGTCCGCACGGGTACCCGGGCAGCCGAGGATCGTATTACAACCATAATGCCAACTACAACCACGGCGGCAACTTGAACCACGGCGGCCAACCATATCGCGGCAACAACCAGCAGTTTCACGGCAATCAGCAGCAAAGCCGGGGCAATCAGCAGTTTCACGGTAATCAGCCGCAAAACCGCGGCAATCAGCAGCAGTTCCATGGCAACAACCAGCAATTTCACGGCAATCAGCCGCAAAACCGCGGCAATCAACAGTACCGCGGCAACGCTGCGCAGAACTACAACCACAATGGATCGCAGCCGAGGCAGAACCCGTCCAGCTACAAGGGAAACCCGAACAGTCATCCGCAGTCGAATAGCGGCGGACATCCGAGCAGTGGCCGTCCAAGTGGCGGAGGCGGAGGCCATCCGAGTGGCGGTGGACATCCCGGTGGCGACGGCCATGACGGCGGTGGACACCACTAATCGCGATCGGGTTTCATCCACCTGACCGCACTCAGCTACAAGCTGTGAGCGCAAAAGCCCGCATCCCCCTGGGATGCGGGCTTTTGTATTGCCGAAAACCTGGCGCGCCTTTCGCAGTCGTTGCAGACGCGCTCAGCAAGAGCCGCATCCGCAACCGAATGGGACGAGGTTAGTTCCCTGAAGGAGCGGCGGTCCCGATCGCTTCCCCGGAAACAACAATTTCCACGCGCCGATTCTGCTGCCGCCCCGCGGAGGTGTCGTTGCTCGCCACTGGATCCGCAGCTCCCATCCCCACTGAAGTGATGGAATCCGGACTGAGACCCTGCGAAATCAGAAATGCTCGAACTTCATCTGCCCGCTGTCCTGATAGCTTCAGGTTGAATTGAGGACTTCCGGTGCTGTCGGTGTAGCCTTCAATCTTCAACTTCAGACCCGGGTGGGCGGCGATGACACCGGACATTTTCGCCAGCGCCAATTGCGCGTTCTGCGAGAGCTGATACTTGCCGGTGGAGAACAGAATGTCCGCCATGGTGACGACCAGTCCCCGTGGCGTATCCACAGTTTGCAGCACAGAATTCAGTTGGGCGAGAAGCTGGGCTCGCAGCGCCCGTTGCGCTTCGATTGCCTGGGCAGCCTGTTGCGCAGATTTTTGAGCAGCCGCATCGGCCTGTGCCTTGGCGGCTTCCGCCTGCGCGCGAGCTTGCGCCTCCTGGGCAGCAGCGTCCTGGGCTTGCGCCGCGCGAGCTTCCGCCTGAGCGCTTTGCAACGCAGAGGCTTGCTGTTGCGCTGTTAGTTGCGCCTCGCGTTGTTTTGCTTCCGCGGCCCGGTCGGCTTCCGCTTGGTTTGCTTGCGCCACCTTCTCCGCCGCCAGCGCTTTCACAGCCAGCGAACGCGCATCTTCCGCCTGCTGCGTAGTGCTGCGCGCGGCCGTCAGGATAGGATTCTTCTGTTTTCTCGCGATGTAGTCATCCATCTGCGCCTGCGACTGCTGCGCCGTGCTCCACGCACCGGGAGCATACTTCTCCGCGCCCTGCAGTCGCGCGATCCGCATAGCGTTGCGTGCCTCGTACACGGCGAGCGGAGTTTTTGAATTCATGGTGATCGGCTGCAGCTGGGACTCATGGTAGGCGCTGCGCTTCAACAACCGCGCCGACACGGGAGTGGTCATGCCCTTGGTATTGCTGCCCGGAACACCCATCAGCACGACAGCCTCACTCGGCTCCGTCACTGCAAAATAAGGCTCCGCCGTAACGATCAAAGCGAAATTCGGCATTTGCGTGGTGGCAAACATCTTGGCCTTGTCGCCGTTCAACAGGATCTCGCCAAGATTCGCGGCGCGGCCTTCTGGAGTAATGGCCCACAGAACATAGGTCAGAAACTCCGGCCCCAGTTGGGTAGCGGGCGACATCTTTTGCAATTGCATGTCGATGGTAACGATGCCCTTCTTGTTGTCGATTTTTGCCTGCCCCTTGGCGAACGGCAGCAGCGGGGTGCCGGTGAAATCGATGCGACTCGATGTGTTGTTCGGATAGCTGACCGCCTGCACGGTCTTCGACACATTGATGTTGATATTCACCACGGATGGGCTGGCAGCACCCTGGTCCTGCGCAAATATCGGGCAACTGCAGAAAACGGACAGAACGACCATGAGTGCTGTTTTCTTCATACGAGGCCTCTCGTGCAACCTTGCTAGGACATCCCCGCTGCAGAGCCCGATTGGCGAGCTCACCAGAAGATTTGTCGAACTACTCCACCTAGCCGGTAGATTGATTCTGATTCTACTGGCCAGACAGTGGTGTCGCACACAATATTAGAAAGGCCGCGCTGGATTGTGCGGTGATTGATCTGACGTTGCGCCGCGATTCACGCCTATTTGACAGACGCAGCGCAGAGGAAGGTCACGCACTTTTCGTGAGTCCTCGAGGAGTGAAGAAAGAGATCGCGTGCCGGAACAATTGATGCCGCCTGGTTTCGAATCTTGACCGGCACTGTAAATAATTGGTGCGAAAGGGGGGACTTGAACCCCCACGGTTTTACCCGCCAGATCCTAAGTCTGGTGCGTCTGCCAATTCCGCCACTTTCGCACGTTTAAAATCAACTATTTGCCGAAGCTTTTGCGGGTCGGCATTTGCGGGTGTCCGATTTAGTGTCCGACCGTTTCAGGGAATATTGCATCAGTTTATCGACTGCGGCCCTATTGTGGTCCGGGCTGAGATGGGCATATCTCATGGTCATTTGTATTGTAGCGTGACCCGCAAGCGCAGCCACGGTCCGAATATCCACGCCGGCCATTACGAGCCTTGAACAAAATGTATGCCGATTATCGTGCCAATGATAACCAGCGATCCGGGATCGATTGAGGGCTTCGCCAAACCAATCACGATGACCTCTCAATTGCTTGCCGTTGCTGTTCATGAAAACAAATTTCTCGCTAGATGTGAAGTTTCAATAGGTTGTCCATTCGAACCGGAACGTAGAAGCTGATAGTGACGAAACCCCAGCGACTGCGGAGGAACGAATGGACTACCACCAGAATGCCAGATTGATGGTTCATCAGC
>JBAVOQ010000128.1:0-1743 GCA_049692235.1 Acidobacteriaceae bacterium
GGCAGAGGCTGCGGGCATCAAGAGCTTCGAAGAGCTCAACGACTCCTTCATGGCCTGGGCCGAGCAGGTTGCCAACACCCGTGTGCACGCCGAGACCAGGACCACGCCCATCGCCCGCTTCCTCGCCGACGGGCCGCCGGAACGCCCCGACCCAGCAGTTGTCCGCGAGGCCTTCAGATGGTCGGTCACCCGCCGGGTGACAAAGACCGCCACGGTGTCGCTGTTCGCCAACCGCTACGGGGTCGAGCCATTCCTCATCGGTCAGGCCGTCGAGCTCCGCTTCGATCCCGAGGACCTCACCGAGATCGACGTCGTCCTGGGCGGCCAGGTCATCTGTCAGGCGGTGCCATATTCGATCGGGCGCCACGTGCATCCCGCCGTCCCCCAGGCAAGACCACCGGAGCGACAAGAACAAGACGGGCCCGGCATCGACTACCTCGGGCTCGTCCGCCTCGCCGAGGAACAGGCGCAGGGTTCTGGCCAGATCGCCTACAGAGAAGTGCCGCTTCCCGGCTTTGCGACCGAAGACCCCGAGATGGGGGCACAATGAGCGCCCCGGGCGGGCTGTGGGCGGCCCACTTCGGCTTCACCCGCACGCCGTTCTCGAAGTCGGTGCCGGCCGACAAGTTGTTCCCACGGTCCGCCCACGACGAGGCGGTCGCCCGCATCCAGTACTGCATCGCCGAGTCTGCCCTCGGGGTGATCACCGGCGAGGTCGGAGCCGGCAAGTCGGTGGCCGTCCGCGCCGCTGTCGCGGGGCTCGACCGCACCCGCTACAGCGTCGTCTATCTCGCCAACCCCTCGGGAGGCTGCCGCGGACTGTACGTGGCGATCACGACCGCACTCGGGGCGACGCCCAGGTTCCACAAGGCAGAGGCGATCGCGCAGGTGGCCAACCTGCTCGCCGCCGAACAGGCCGAACGGCACCGCAAAGTCGTGTTCCTGATCGACGAGGCCCACCTGTTGTCGCCCGAGCAGTTGGAGGAGCTGAGGTTGTTGTCGAACGCGGAGATGGACAGTGCCTCGCCGTTCGCGGGACTGCTCATCGGCCAGCCGACACTTGCCGCGCGGCTGCGCCAGGGGATCTTCGCCGCCCTCGATCAGCGCATCAGCGTCCGCTACGCGATCGGAGGGATGGACCTCGTCGAGTCGGTCGGCTACCTGCGCCACCATCTCGAGCTGGCGGGAAGGACCGATCAGCTCATCGCCGACGATGCCGCCGCCAGGCTGCACCGCTATGCGAACGGGATCCCTCGTGCGCTCAACAACGCCGCCACGGCTGGCCTCATGGCGGCCGCCTCTGACGGGAAGGGACTCGTCGACGACCTCTGCGCGAAGAAGGCGGTCGCCGAACTGACTCGGACCTGAAGCTCTACCCGCAGCTCCATAGAAAGCACTTCGGGGCGCGCCGGTCGGTGACTGCGGTCATCAGCCGGCGTCGCTTCGCGTCAGCATGCAGATACGCCGAAGCGTCCTCGGCGAATGATGCCGATCCGTTCTCATCCAATCCTGCCGGCAACACTCGTGCCCGATTACAAGGCAACAGTTCCATTCTCGGCGGGAATTCAAGAGACGGTCGCCTGGTTCGACGCGGACTCGAGCCGCCAGGAGATCGACCACGCGGCGAACGAGCGATGGGATCGTCTCGCCCGCGTCTATGAGGAGGCGCTCTTCCGGGCCGCCGGCTAGCACGGGATCGCCCAGCTCTTCGACCGCGACCACTCGTTCCCGGCTGCCCGGGGT
>JBAVOQ010000129.1:0-1798 GCA_049692235.1 Acidobacteriaceae bacterium
GCACCGGCCCGTTCACCGTCTACGGCGGAGGCGCGACCTACTACAACACCAAGCTCTTCCAGGTCCAAAACAACGGCAACGGCACGGCCAACTACCTGCTCCCCTCACTCGCGGCCGGGAGCGGCAATTACTGCCTGCAAATCGATAACTCCGGGTACATGACCAACACCGGCTCCGCTTGCGGAACTGGCAGCGGCTCAGGCAGCGTCACGAGCGTAGGCTTGAGTCTCCCGGCCCAGTTCAGCGTAGCGAACTCACCAGTCACCAACTCCGGCACACTCACCGCCACTTGGATCAGTCAGGCCGGACACAGCTTTCTGGCCGGCCTCGATAGCAGCAGCACGGGGACTCCCACCTTTCGCGCCATCGCAGCAGACGACGTGCCCACCCTCAACCAAAGCACGTCAGGCAACGCCGCAACAGCCACCGCCAGCAATCACAGCCCGACTCAGTGCTCATCCGGCCTCTACAGCCAGGGCGACACCACAGGCTGGGCCGCAAATTGCGCCACGGTCCAGTACAGCCAGCTCGGAGGGTCTGTGCCGACGTGGAACCAAAGCACCACCGGCAACGCGGCGACGGCCACCACCACCACCGGCAACGCGGCAACCGCCACGGCGCTCGCCGCTACCCCCGGCCAGTGTTCCAGCGGCAACTACGCCACGGGCATCGCTGCAGCTGGCACCGCCAATTGCGCCGCCGTACCGACCGCTCTTCCACCCAACGGGACCGCCAGCGGCGACCTCAGCGGCAGTTACCCAGGCCCCACCGTCGCAAAGATCGAGGGCGGATCCATCCCAACATCGGTCAACGTCGCAGGCTACAACGGCAGCGGCCAGCCCACCGCCGCGCCCAACACGCTCGGATGCGTGGACGGCTACGACCATCTGCCCTGCATAGTTTTTCAGCAGACCAACCAAAGCACCTCCACCACCCAAAGCAGCTACACCACCATCTGGCCATCGAGCGGAAACGCCACCGCAGGCATCTACCGTGTCACCGGCTACGTTTTCGCCACCACCGCCGGAACATGCAGCGCACCTTCAAGCCTCACCGCCGAGGCCTTCGTCAAAGCGACAAACAACGGCGGAAGCGCCAACGGCTGGGCAGTCGCCAGCGCCCAGGTAGCTTCCACCACCGGAACCAGCAGCAGCGGCAGTGTCACCGCGTCCCCCGTGTTCAACATCGCGGCCAGCACCACCGCATTCAGCGAAGAAGTCACATTGACCACCTGCACCGGCACACTCACAACCGCGCCCGTCTACAGCTACGCGCTCACCATCGAACGCCTAAAATGACCTATGCTCTTCCTGCCCAAAGGCGGACTCCCACCGAAAAAGAACAAGATGGGATACGCGCGCGGCCACGGGCCTAGCGGCCACTGGCTCCGCGCCCGCGCTTCCGTGGTCAACACCAACACGGACGGCATGAGCCGCTGGCGTCACCTTTTCAACGTGGCAAAGATCAATTTCAAGGCCACCCAGCCCGGAGGCCGCAACACAGCGCCCGTGCTCGGCATCACCCCGTTCGAAGCATGGTTCTATCAGTCCGCAACCTATGTCGGCATTGTGCTCGCCGGACTCTACGAAGGCGGCATCCAGCTTATTCAGTCCCTCGTCGGATGCAGCAGCGTTGAAGCCTACGAGGTCATGGTTTCCACCACGCTCGCCCAAATGAATCAGGCCACACCCATCGCGCCGCCCATCACCATCGACACCACGGCACTCA
Source organism: Acidobacteriaceae bacterium (assembly GCA_049692235.1). Lineage (GTDB taxonomy): Bacteria > Acidobacteriota > Terriglobia > Terriglobales > Acidobacteriaceae > JAKAAZ01. Next base: position 1,729 of record JBAVOQ010000129.1, read on the forward strand.
TCACCGCGACCACTTACACGCTCACCTACGTTTGCGGGAGCTACTAACCCATGCTCTTCACGCCACTCGG
>JBAVOQ010000130.1:0-105000 GCA_049692235.1 Acidobacteriaceae bacterium
ACTACTCCCAGGCCGACCTCGACAAGGTGGCTCTGCAACTCAATCAACGCCCGCGCAAGACATTGGACTTTGAAACACCAGCTAGTAGACTCCAATCCAGTGTTGCGTCGACCCGTTGAGACCGCCCGGCTTTCCGGCAACTTCACTTCTCAGTTGTTGAGAACAGGCGTGGGTGTTGAAAAAGTCGCTGCCGCTTTTGGTCATTTTCGGGGATTTGACGCCGCGAGTGAGTGAGACGGTGCTGCCCCGCCGATACCTATGAACTCACAGGAAGCGGTGATATGGCTGGTCGGCTGAGGAACCGGACTAGTCGTTTGATGTTTTGGGCGGTGGCCGCCAGGAAGAACTGCTCTTGGACGAACTTCAACCTGCGGAGCCGGAGCCGATCGAGACCGATGTGATTATGGCTCTTGAGTTCTGCGTTGCCAAACGGCAAAGATATGCTTTAAATCACAACACCGGAGATATCAGAAGGGAACAAGTTTTGTGCGCAACGCAGCCCGACTAAAACTCGGATTTTTCCCATTGCCGCTGGCCGAAGGACGCCGCCTGCGGAAGCTTATCCACTCCAATCATCCCATCAGTGTGATCGATCCGTGTGTCGGAAGAGGCACGGCGCTCCATCTGCTGACGGATGGTCTCGACTGTAATCGGTACGGCATCGAACTCGATGCGGACCGTGCCGTCGCCGCCACACAGCAAGGGATTATGACCATTCAGGGAAATATGTTCGACGTGCATGCTAGGGTGGAGACCTTCTCGATGCTCTATCTGAATCCTCCGTACGATTCAGAAATTGGCCCGATGTGCAATCAGCGCATGGAATACCTTTTTCTCGACCACACCTATCGTTGGCTCGTGGTGGGAGGCTTGCTTGTGCTGGTCATCCCCTTTGACCGGCTCCATGCCTGCGTTTCTCTTCTCGCGGCCAACTTCACGGACATTGCAATTTTCAAACTGACCGATCCCGAGTCGGTGCGATTCAAACAAATTGCAATCACTGCGGTCCGCAAGCCTGTGCGTGGCTCTGTGCTCGAAATGAACCGGACATTTCTACAGCAGACCATCTACGGACACCGTCCGATGTCCAACCTCGATGAGGAGAATAGACCCTACTCCCTTCCTGGCACCCCAGCAGCCACTCTTATTCACAAAGGTCTCCCGCTCGATCAGATCGAGGACCAGATACCTCAGTCTCAGGCGTGGAAACAGGCCACCCCGTTTCTCCTGCCCAAAGAAGAGATGGCATCCGGACGGCCGATCACGCCTTTACATGGAGGTCATGTCGGCCTGCTCTGCACGGCTGGACTGCTGAACGGCGTCTTCGGACAAGGTTCAGACCGGCACCTTGCGCGCTGGCGGTCTGTAAAACACACCACCGTCATTCACGAGAAGGAAGAGAACGTTGAGATCACCCGCAAGCGCGAGCGCTTCTCGAACGAACTCTCGCTGGTCTACCAGGACGGCCGCACGCTCCTGCTCACAGAATGTGCGAAGAAACAGGAGGACGAAACAGATGAAGAACGCACATCTCCGGCTGGGGCAGCTTGAATACGTTCGCTCAACGGAAAAGATCCAGACCAGGGTGAAGCTCCACGTCGATCGCTATATGGGAGAAGAGGGGCAGGGCCACCTGCTTAGCGTCTTCGGTGGCGATGCTGACGTGGGAGCCGTCGCTGCGGCCATTCACGAAAAGCACCCATTTACGCTGACCTTCCCGGATGGCAAGGTCAAGATCATCAGCATGGGTGCGGATGCTTCCTGTTATCGCGGCGCGTTGACTATTCCAGGACGGAAGCAACCGTTGCGTCACCTCGTAGCGGTCTCCGAAGCGCTTCACGCCAACGGAAGTGCAGGGAGGATGTTCCTGCTCAACTACGATCGGGGTCTTGCATGGGTAACGCTCGTCAGCTTCCTCGGGCTGCCAGCGGATCCTCGCTGGGGCGATTGGCTGATCGATCGTCTTGAGCGAGATGAGAAGGTAGCAGAGATTGAGGGAATCGGCTGCGGCCCGGTCGCCATTCTGGCTACACGTGACAGCCTTTTGGAGGTCATCTCCAAAGGACTTGAGCAAGGAGAGTTGTGCTTTCCCGAAGTGAATGGACCAGTCCTCTGGCCTTCGTTCAAAGTGCAGGATGCACTTCGCATACCGGCTGCCCTATTTTGAGAAGGGGAGAGCCCATCAGCAGCAACGCTGGTGGGCTCTCTCCTTGTGCGCATCAGGCGAAATTCGCGTGCTTGATCTGCTGACGAAAGTCGACTCGGGACATCTCAATCGCACGCACATCTCCTGCAGACGAGATCTCGCCCACTCCCCGATCCTGTCTCCAAGCGTCTCCCCGCGCGATGCTGCGCGGATCGAACTGAAAACTAACTCTGCTATGGCCCAACTTGAGCCTCATGTGATGGTGGACGGCATCAATCGATGACGAGATGATCGAGAGACTGGTTCTTGGTGACAGAAGGACTCCACTCTTGCGAGACTGCATGAGTTGGATTTGGGCGATCGGCTTGTCATCAGCACCTGAGGCTAGTTCCGTCTTTGGACTTCGAAACGGGCGGTAGTTTATGGGTTTTCCGTCATATATTCGGGCCACCGCTGGGCACCGTGCAGCACACGCAGAATCCGCAAGCTATCGTCAGTAATGAGATAGACCGCGATGTAGGGTGTGCGGTGGATGACCAGCTCCCGCGTTCCGTCGAGCGTCCAGGCCGGCCAATTTCGGGGAACTGCATCAATGCTTCGACCTGCACCCGAATGCGGTCGTCCCCGGTGACAGCGGCCTGTGGACTGTCCGCTTCGATGTGATTGAAGATCGCCTCGCGGTCGGCCTGGGCGAAGGCAGACCACTCCAGCCGCATGGACTATCGCACCTTGCGCAGCGCGTTGGCGCGTCGCTTGGCGAAGTGCCTTTCCACCTTTTTATGCGGGATGCCGGGACGCGGATCGTCCAGCGCTTCCTGCACTTTCGCGCGGAACCACGTATCGTGCGCGGCGGTGTCACTGGCTAATGCGAACGGGAGCGCGCCTTCGTTGGCTGTCCGCGTCAGCAAAATGCGCACCGCATCCGAGACCGTGATTCCTAACTGTTCCAGCACCTCCGCCGCACGCTCTTTCACGAGAGGATCGATCCGCGTTTGTACCAATGCGTTCGCCGGCATGAGAAATTCTCCTTTGGCTATTGTAATGCAATTGAATTGCATTGCTCGCAGACTCCAGTACTTCTGATCCTGGGACGCGAGCTCCCGCACGTAATACCGCCGCGAGCGGCTTGGCGAGAGCGGTTTTGAAATCGTCAGCGTATGCACACTGCTCCACGAACGCGCGGCGGAACGAACATCTGCCTGGCGAGCCTTTGGCTTCCTGCACGAAAGAAGTCACAGCGCACAGAGAAACATGGCGCTTAGGTGCACTCTAGCGCTCCCCCCAGGCCAGTTTCCATACCGACCTTTTTTCTTCGCTCATTCGCTCAATTAAGGAGATCTAAACGTGGAAAATTACTTCGATTATTTGCGAGCCATGGCCCCGGAGCTGGGCGCTCGCATCATCCAAACCTATCCCGCGTTGCAGTCGCCGAAGGATGCGCCTGCAGCCGCCCTTCAAACCCTGCTGCGCACACCGTTGCCAGCGCAGGCGCTTGCTATCACCGGTCTTGCGAAATATCTGAAGACTGCACGGGCAGCCCGCATCGTGGCTGAGTGTGGGGCAGGAAAGACATTCATGTCCCTCGGCACCATGCACGTCGATGCCGGCAATAGGCCGTATACCTCGATCGTGATGTGTCCACCGCATATCGTTCGCAAATGGGCGCGTGAAACTCTGCTCACCGTTCCCAACGCGCGCGCCTTCGTGATCGAAGACTTGCGCAATGGCGGGGATCCTAGGAACACGCACGGCATCGTCGAGGTGAAGCTCGAAAAGGGTCAGATCGTGGTCAAAGGAATCACGACCTCGCTCCCGAAGCTCCGCAGCATGGGCCGAAAGGGATGGCGTGCACTATGTCCTCGACCGGCCTTCTTCATTATGGGCAAAGAGAAAGGAAAGCTCGGTTACTTCTGGAAACATGCCTTCCGGGTTGCGAGAAGCGGGCCAGAGCTCGGCGGACTGATCAATCCCGATACGGGTCATGCCGTTCCTGCGAGTGACGGAGGCTATCTCAGCCGCTTGGATCTCCGCGAAGCAAAATTCAGCGAGACATTCAAGAGTGGGGAGGACGGGACAACTCGCTTCTCCGCACTCTGGCAGGCCGACAGCAGCCGAATTCAGCGCATGGCGCCGCTCGATTACATCGGCCGCTACATGAAAGGCTGGTGGGACTATGCTGTGGCGGACGAGCTGCATCAACTCGCTGGCGATACCGCTCAGGGCAATGGCCTGGGAGTATTGGCGCGTTGCGCCGGGAAGCTGATTGCGTTGACCGGGACCCTGATGGGCGGCTATGCCGACGATCTCTTCAATATCTTCTATCGCATGGAACCGCGGCAGATGGTGGCGGCGGGATACGAGGCCGGCAGCCAGGGTCGCAGGGACTTTCAAGAGCAGTACGGCGTCCTGGAGACGGTCGAAAAAGTCCGTGAGACGGACAATGCTTGCTCGAAGGCGCAGAAACGAACGGTACAGGTGCTCCGGAAACCAGGGGCCTCGCCGCTGCTCTTCGGCAAATACCTGATGGAGTCGACAGCCTTCATCACGCTCGAAGATATCTCCGATCAGCTCCCCTCTTATGAGGAGACGGTGCTTTCGGTCGATATGGACAATGCGCTCTCGAATGCCTACAAGGCGATCGAGAAGGACATTACCCAAGCCATGAAGGAGCACCGGGGCAACAAGAGCCTGATGAGTGTCATGCTCAACACGCTGCTCTTGTATCCGGACCATCCTTATGGAATCGGCGAAATCTGGGGAAAGGAATATGATCCGAAACAGGGCTGCATGCTGCCGTTCTTCGTCACGCAAGCGGAAGACCTGCCGGAGACTGAAACCTATGCCAAGGAGAAGCGTCTCATTGAGGACATCCGTGGGGAGTTGAGCCAGGGCAGACGGTGTCAGGTCTACGCCACGTTTACCGGTAAGCATGATGTGACCGAGCGTTTGGAACGAATCTTCCAGCAAGCGGGTTTCCGGGTAGCAGTCCTGCGCGCGGCAGTGTCCACTGACAAGCGTGAGGCCTGGTACGAGAAGCAGCTGCGGACAGGCGTCGAGGTGGTCATCTGCCATCCCAGGCTGGTGGAGACGGGCCTTGATCTCCTGGCGTTTCCGACCCTTTACTTCTACGAAACGGGCTACTCGCTTCACACGCTGCGGCAGGCAAGCCGGAGATCGTGGCGGATCGGGCAGAGATACCCGGTTCGGGTGAAGTTTCTAGCCTACAAAGGCACCATGCAGGAAACCTGCATCCGTCACATGGGCAAAAAGATGCTGGTCGCGCTGATGATGGAAGGGAAGTTCTCCGGGGAAGGGCTGCAGTCGCTCGATGCCAATGAGGACCTGCTGACTGCCATGGCTCGCGAGCTGGTCGAAAAGGGTGGAGTCGGAGAATCTGCCGACTCGGTATGGCGAGAGCTGGAACGGGAACGGGCCAAGCACGCGCCCGATCAGCCGGCAGGCGCTGAAGTCCCGATTCTTCCGCCAGTTGTTCTTCCATCTGAAGTCGTGGACGCACCACGAGAACTCGCCTTCGAGTCCCCGGTCCCCGAAGGCGATGGTCTGCATCTGGTCCATTCCACCCCATCCCGGCCAAAGCGGAAGACATCTCCGCTCTGGCCAACCGGACACGTTGCCGGCGAACAGCTGTGCCTCTTTGGCTGATTCTGGGCGTCGGTGCGCATCCCCCTGAAAAGGGCAGGTTCCCACTCCTGCCCTTTTCCGTGCATAGTGATCGCGTTTGACTGTTATGCAAACCAGTTTGGCGACTGGGTGAAAGCAAAAGATCTCCTCGCAGTCATTCTCCAGGCTTTGACCGGTCTCATCGGTGCAGAAACGACGTTCTACTTCAAGAACACCGGGAACTGAAACCGCTCAAGAAGTTCACGTCATCCGTCCATGTCGGATGGATCGTTTTTGCTCAAAGCCCGGTTTCTCGCGTCGGGCTTTTCTACATTCCCACCACATCAAAAGGAAACCATTATGGCCACAATTCAGACACCTGTGTTGCCGTTTGCTCAAGTGCAGCCGGAGAAGAAAGCCGCCCCTGAAACCAACGCTGCCGATCATTCCCTGCTCGATATCGACCGCGAACTCGATCTTCTGCTCGATCGCATGCAGGATGAGCTGGAAGAGAACGGCGAAGCCAGCCCCGAGAGCACCGAACGGTTTCAACAGTTCTGTGAAGCCTTTGGCGAAAAGGTCGATCGAATCGGCCGGTTCATCCGCGTCATGGAAGCTCGGACTACTTACTGCAAGGGCGAAGCCGCACGGCTGACCGCGCGTGGCAAGAGCGCGGAAAACAAAGTGGATCAGACCAAGGCGCTGGTCCTGTATTACCTCCAGAGCCGCGAACTGACGAAGATGGAAGGAAAACAATTTACCATCCGCTGCCAGAAGAACTCGCAGGACACGGTGCGCATTATCGACCCGGCTGCGCTCCCGCTTCGGTTGCAACGCGTTGAGGCCAGATTTGACGGAAGGACTTGGGAGCGGCTCATCGCTGTCGTGCCGCAAGAACTGAAGCCGCTTCTTACTGACGCCATTCAGGCGACAATTCCAGCCAACGATGCGATCAAGCAAGCGATTGCAGCCAAGGAGCCAGTGGAGGGCGCTACGGTCTTCCGTGGCCACCACATCCGCGTGGCGTGAATAACCAGCTCACAAAGGAAGGGAGATGGGCCAGGCATGAACGTTCTCAACGAAATAGCGAGCCGGCGTACCCTGGCTCATCACGGACTGTCTGGGCAGACTACACTGACTTTGATCGATAAGGAGACGAATCCATGACAGACGAAGATATGAAAGCAGAACTTGAACGTTTGCGCGCTGAGAACGCGCAATTGAAGGCGAAGGGGACTGGAGGAAAGATCAGCCTGAAAGTGAGCGAAAAGGGCGGTTTGTCCGTGTACGGTCTGGGCCGCTTTCCGGTCACGTTGTACAAGGAACAGTGGCAGAAGCTGTTGGCGAGTGCTTCTGACATTGAGACGTTCTTGCGCGAGAATGATACGCACCTCAAAGCGAAAGAATGATGAGAGTGCGCGCAGATGTACAAGCGAATTTATATTTGCCTTTCTGACCAAGAAGTAGCAATATTTGCTCTAGGAACGGAATGGAGGCACACTATGCCGGACATCCAAAAAGTTAGCGTGGCCTTAACAGGCGAGCAAATCAACGCGCTCAAGGCCGCTGTCGAAACGGGTGAATATGCCACGACCAGCGAGATTGTTCGCGAGGCCATCCGCGACTGGCAATTCAAACGCGAATTGCGCCAGGAAGACGTTAAACGCCTTCGCAAGATGTGGAAGCAGGGAAAGGCGAGCGGTCCAGCCAAGCCATTGGCCTTTGACGAGTTGCGTCGGGAAGCGCGGAAACGTCTGAAGGAAACTACGGAGCCGCATGCGCATGCAGGCTGAGCTGGTTTGGAGTCCCTTGGCCCGCAAAGATCTGCTCGAAATTTACCTTGCCATCGGACTCGAGAATGCGGACGCCGCGGAAAGACTCTATACGGTCATGGAATCGAAAGCGGCTCTCCTGATTAATCATCCCCGTCTTGGGGTTCGCCGCCCGGAGATCCAACACTCCACACGCATTCTGGTCGAAGGGGCGTACCTGATCCTTTATGAGACCCATCCGGACACAGATGAAGGTCCGATCAAAACCGTCGAAATTGTACGCGTGGTAGATGGACGGCGGGACCTGACCAGTCCATTTTGAGTTAAATACAGCCTTTCTGATATAAGCCTCGAAGCGCAATCGCATCGATTACGGCAGCGACAGAATCTCCCAGTCTACATCCCTGCGGTTCACGGATTATCTGCGAACTGCCGTCCCTAAGCGAGAACCGCGCTCCCTCGGAATTCAACCCAGCCAGTCCAAAGACCAATGAGAGAAGTTTGATGAGACTGGAGTCACCACACCAACGTCAAAACGTACTCGATAGCGATCAACTTGGCGCTCTGAAATCGAAATCACCACGCCAGCGATCGAATGTTGATGCAGATGATAGGAGCCAAATTCCCCGATATAGGCGGTAAGCAGCTATTTTTAACGCCCAAGGGAAAATCGATGGTTGTATCATCGTGAGTATGGCAACGATCCACATCTCGGAAGCTGACGCTGCCCGCGATTTCGCCGGTCTGATGGCCCGCGTCCGCGCGGGTGCGGAGGTTGTCATCGAAAACGGCACGCTGCCCGTAGCTGTGATCCATGCTCCTGTTCCGCCACGCCGCTCCATCTCCGAGTCCATCGCTCTGGCCGAGACCCGCTCGAAAGAGCTAGGCTATAAACCGGTGATGGATGCCGGGTTCGCTGCCGACATGGAAGAGATCATCCGCGACCGCAAGCCCCGCGACACGTCGGCATGGGACTGATCCTCGATACCAGCATCCTCGTCGCAGGCGAACGGCGTGGAGAGGCCATCGAAGACATCCTCCGCCAGACGCGGGTCGTGCATGGCGAGGTCGATGTCGCACTCTCGGCTGTCAGCGTCGTGGAGCTGACGCACGGCATCTACCGGGCCAAGACCGATTCCGACCGCGAACGGCGGCGCGTCTTCGCCGAGGGAGTCTTCCACGATCTGATCGTGCATCCGGTGACTCTGGAGATCGCGCAGCTTGCCGGACGCATCGAGGGCGAACAGGCTTCCCAGGGCAATAGCATCGCCTTCGAGGACCTCGTTATCGGAGCCACAGCCCTGCATCTTGGCTTCGATGTGGCCACACTGAACGTCAGGCACTTCCAACTCATTCCCGGCCTCAAAGTCATCACGCTCTGAAAGCAGAAGAACGTCTGGCTCTTCAGCCGCATGCATTTACAACCTCCAGTTTCTTATTGCAAAGTACAAGACAAAGAACAAGGCAGTGATTATTTCCGCGCTCGTACTGCTCTTCTACGAGCGGGCGGTTCACAATTCCGAACCTGTCAAACCGTGCAATGCGAATCCAGAAAACCCTCAAGCTCACTTTCTGCAGCCATGCCCTCAGCGATCCATAGGCATCCTGCGGCAAATTTGACCGAAAATCGCACTCGATGTACAACCCAGCTAATCGTTGGCTGCGCTGGCGAAAGCCCAGCTGTTCCTAACCGTTAACTCAATGGCCCGCGCGAAAACGGGGCTTCAGAGCACCTCGAAAGGAGGTTACTAATGTCTGCATATACTGCTACCGCGGCCGGGCTTCGGTTTGCGTACAGACTCTCTGAGCAGGAAGTACATCCGTTTGATGGGGTGACCTGGGAATCCCGCGATGCCGTGATCCAGGACAATAAAGGAAACACGGTGTTTTCTCAAAAAGATGTCCGTGTGCCACAACAGTGGTCGCAGACGGCCACCAATATCGTCGCTTCCAAATACTTCCATGGGGTGCTTGGTTCGGAGAATCGGGAATCCGGCGTGGATGTGCTGATCGAGCGGGTCGTCACCTCGATTGTTGCCTGGGGGAAGGAAGCCGGATATTTCCAATCTGCAAACGACGCGAAGGTCTATGGGCGCGAACTGACTGCGTTGCTGGTAGGCCAGTATGCGGCCTTCAATTCGCCCGTCTGGTTCAACGTGGGGTGCGACCGTCTTGAGCCCAGCAGCAAGTCGAAGAGCTGGCACTGGGACGCAACCAGTGCCTCTGTAATTGAGGACGCCGCCAGCTATCGCAAGCCGCAGTGCTCTGCCTGCTTCATCAACTCAGTCGAGGATTCGATGGAGTCGATTCTGACTCTCGCGAAGACTGAAGGCATGCTGTTCAAGTGGGGATCGGGTAGTGGCACGAACTTCTCTCCCATCCGTGGCAGCATGGAGACCCTCTCGGGCGGCGGCACCGCTTCCGGTCCTTTGAGTTTCATGCGCGGCTATGATGCCTTTGCGGGTGTCATCAAGTCCGGTGGGAAGACGCGTCGTGCGGCGAAGATGGCGATCCTCGATGTGGACCATCCCGATATCCAGGAGTTCATCACCTGCAAAAGCAGGGAAGAAGCGAAAGCGCAGGCTTTGGTCGCTGCCGGCTACGACGGAACTGGGCCTGATTCCGAGGCCTACACATCCATCTTCTACCAGAATGCCAACAACTCGGTCCGCGTAAGCGATGCGTTCATGCAGTTGGTCGAGCAAAACAAGGGGCAGAGCTGGCCTCTGGTGGCGCGCAGCACTGGAGAGGCCGTCAAAACGGTAGATCCCAGAGCGCTCTTCCGGCAGATCGCGGAGGAGACCTGGCGCTGCGGAGACCCAGGGCTGCAGTTCGATACGACCATCAATTCCTGGCATACCTGTCCGGAGTCCGGCCGCATCAACGCCTCGAATCCCTGCTCCGAGTATATGTTTCTCGACAACTCGGCATGCAATCTGGCTTCCCTCAACCTGGTGAAGTTCGTGCGCAATGGAGTCTTCGATACCGAGATGTTCGCTCATGTCATCCGCGTGCTGATCGTGGCGCAGGACATCCTGGTCGATCATGCCGGTTATCCCACCGAGCAGATCGCCATCCATTCTCATGATTTCCGTCCACTTGGATTGGGATACGCCAATTTCGGCGCCATGCTCATGGGAACGGGGCTGCCTTACGACTCGGACGAGGGACGGGAGATGGCCGCGGCCGTCACTGCGCTGATGGGAGGAGCGGCATACAAGGCGTCGGCCGAGATTGCGGCCACGATGGATGCTCTCGCTCCGGCCGATTCCACTCTGGGGCGGGGACACGGCGGCGCGTTTCCCGGCTACCACCGCAACCGAACCGCCTTCCTTCAAGTCATCGCCAAGCACCGAGCTGCGGCGCAAGCACTCTACGACAGCGCTGCCAACCTGCCGACCGAGCTGCGGCACGCGGCACTCGATGTCTGGGAAGGGGCCGAGGAACTGGGGCTTGGATCCGGCTTTCGCAACGCACAGGTCACCGTGCTCGCGCCGACCGGAACCATCGGCTTCATGATGGACTGCGATACCACTGGCATCGAGCCGATGCTGGGTGTTGTTGTCTTCAAGAAGATGGTGGGAGGCGGATATCTCACTCTCGTCAACCAGGCGGTTGGCGCCGCGCTTCTGCAGCTCGGCTACACCACGGAGGAGGTCTCGGCCATTGAGAGTCACATCCAGGTCAACAGCACGATCGAAGGCGCTCCGACACTTCGCGAAGAACACCTCGCGATTTTCGATTGCGCGTTCCGTCCAGCGAAAGGAACTCGCTCGATCCACTGGCGCGGACATGTCCAGATGATGGCCGCGGTGCAGCCATTTCTTTCAGGTGCCATCTCAAAGACGGTCAATCTGCCCGCAGAGGCGACCGTTGTCGATATCGAGAGTGCCTATCTCGAAGCCTGGCGACTGGGACTGAAGGCTGTCGCAATTTATCGCGATGGTTCAAAGTCTTCGCAGCCTGTCAGCGCGAAAGGTGATTTGAAGCACCCACTAGAGAAAGAACCTGTTGCCGATCTCTCCGGAGCGCCACGTGCCGTGAGGCATCGGCTCCCAGAAGAACGCATGGCGGCGACACACCACTTCGGCATCGCCGGTCACGAAGGCTACATCACCGTGGGGCTCTATCCCAATGGTCAGCCGGGTGAGATTTTCATCCGCATGGCCAAGGAGGGATCGACCATTGCAGGATTGATGGAGTGCTTTGGAGCGGCAGTCTCCGTTGGGCTGCAACACGGGGTGCCTATCAAAGTGCTGTGTGACAAGTTCTCGCACACGCGCTTTGAACCTTCGGGATGGACCGGCAATGAGAACCTTGGATACGCAAAATCGATCATGGATTATATCTTTCGCTGGATCGACTTGCGCTTCCTTTCCGGAGCACAGCTTCCCCTGTTTACCGCTATCGAGAGCACAGTGAAACATGCCGGAGATGGTCAAACGGCGGGATCGAACCTGGCCCCGCCTGCTTCTGGAAATTCTCAAGTGTCTGCGGCAATGCGGTCAACCTATGAGATGGGAGATGCCCCGCTGTGTCTCACCTGCGGTTCACTCATGGTCAGAAATGGCAGCTGCTACAAATGCATCGAATGCGGCGGCACAAGCGGCTGCTCGTAAGTGCGAATGTAGCCGCACGGAAAGTAGTTTTGGCTGCACAATAAGTTGAACCTCTGACCCCATAAGGCGCATTCGGACATCCCATAAATTGAAATCTACACTCAACGCCCATTCGAGTCCCCTCGATCGAATGGGTCAATTTCTTTTGCAATCAACTGCTCCCCACACCACTCCCCGTGCTCGGGTCGCGACAACAGTTGCAGATCGTTCAGTGGGAACTTGCTCTCCCACAATTTGATCATTACACTTACCAGTAGGAGTATTACTATGCAGATTACTAGCAAGGGCCAGGTGACGATTCCGCAGGATGTCCGTAACCGGCTTGGCCTTCTGCCTCATACCGAGGTCGAGTTCGAGTTGGCTGGAGATCACGCCCGCATTCGCAAATCCAAGCGCACGGTAGGCGCGGGCATCAGAGGAAACAGAGTGCTCGAAGCACTCCGTGGCACGGCGGACACTCGCATGAGCACGGACGAAATCATGGCATTGACCCGCGAAGAGGTTCACCATGGCAGGAAAGCCAAGTGAAACCGGTTTTGGCGAGTTTGCCTGCGCGTCTGCGCAATTGCCGCGGCGTCCTGGTGGACAGTAATATTTTGCTCGACGTCGCCACAAATGACGCAAAATGGAGCCACTGGTCGGGCAGTGCGCTCGCAGAGTGTGCCGAGCATGCGACGCTGGTCATCAATCCCATCATCTACGCCGAGGTGTCGATCGGATATACGACCATCGAAGCGCTGAATGCTGCTCTACCCAGTACCCTTTACCAAAGAGATCCCCTTCCCTGGGAAGCCGGGTTCCTGGCTGGCAAGTGTTTCCTGGCCTACCGCAAGCGCGGAGCCGTGCGATACAGTCCGATGCCGGACTTTTATGTTGGTGCACACGCGGCAATTGAACATCTGGCGTTGCTCACCCGCGACGTTGCGCGCTTTCAAACGTACTTCCCCAAAGTCGAGATACTCTCGCCCTCGAAGGATCTGCTGTAACAACAAGCAGCAGCGTATGGCATCAGTTCACCCACAAGACCGTTTGATACGATACAGCAGCCAATTTCATCTTATGAGTCAGACCTCGATAGAGATTCCGCTCTATGTTCATCGGGAGTTTTAACACACGGGGCCCGTGAATTGCCAACCCGCGAATAAATTACCGGACCAGTTTTCGCCTTATTGGGTAACCCAACAGCAGTTTCCGCGGAACGCTTCGATGGCGCTTCCCACAACGGCAGAGATCAAGGTCAGCCTCGCGGCTGGCCTTTTTCTTTTGCGTGGAGCTTTATGTCGAAAGGCCCGTTCCAACTCTCACAGTTCACCCCGACAGAGTTCTCGACTGCGGCAGACAAGGCCGCGTTCGGGAACCACTTTCTTCAATTTGTGGATTCCGGCTGGAAGAGAACCCTGTTCAACAAGTCTTTCTACAGCCGGCTCTCGATGTGTTTCTCAAACATTGCTCACTACAATATCGACGGATTTTACTCGACCTGGTTTGAGAGCGAGCGCGATCAGCTTGAGTTCCTGCGTCATACGCTGAAATTCCCCTGCTATGGTTCGCCCGAGTTCACTTTCTGCGACGTCGAGCGCGCCATCCAAGCTGAGATTCACAAGAGGAATCTCCTGACGGAATACGAGATGCGCGTCGAAAGCGCAACTCGTGTCGCCGAGCTCGCTCTGCTCGCGCAGCTTCAGTCCAGGTACGGACAAGGGCCAGCAACCGTTGACCCTAAAGATTCTCCGATGGTTTCCATTCCACCGACTCCTTCCGTATGCAGCCAGGATGCACAGATTCTGGGCTTCGAACGCAGACCGATCCAGACACAACTTTTCTAATCCGGCATGATTCGCGCCGCGACAACCTTCCTTGGAGAACCCTATGATGCAAATTTCCTGGCCAATCCTCGACGTTCTGAGCCATCGTGGGGTCGGAGACGCGGAAGAATTTTTCCAGAAGCCCACGTGGCGGGACATGCCCTCACCCTCAACCCTTCCCGGTGTTTCAGAAGCTGTTTCGCGTATACGCGATGCGATCCGGCACCAGGATCGCATCGCAGTCTATGGGGATTACGACTGTGACGGGGTGCTCTCGACGGCCATCCTTCAAGCAACTCTCAATAAGCTTGGAGCGCGGCCGGCCGTTTACCTGCCGCATCGCGATGAAGGGTACGGGTTCACGGAAGAGGCGGTGCATCGCTTTTCCCGTAGCGGAACAGACCTGGTGATCACCATCGACAACGGTATCAATGCGGCAGGACCTGTCCGCCTGGCCAGCAGGCTTGGCATGGATGTTGTGGTGATCGACCATCATCAGATTGAGACCAGGGCAGATGCGATAGCTGTCTGGTCGGATCAATTCTGCGCAGCAGGACTGGGACTCATGGTGAGCTGGGCCCTTCTTGAAGCTGAGGGTTTTACGGGACAGGAATTGGAGACATTCCTGGCAAGCCTCAGCAGGCTAGCTGCGATCGCCTCCATTGCCGATTGCGTGCCGTTGGTGGGCGCGACCAGGACCCTCACCAAGATAGGCTTGGCCGAACTCAGTCAGACTCGCCATGCGGGACTGAGAAAGCTTCTTGATCTGTCCGGGGTGCTCTCAGGTCAGACTCCGAGCTCGGAACAGATCGCCTTCAGAATTGCGCCACGAATCAACGCGGCCGGTCGCGTTGGTCATCCTGCTGAAGTCCTGCGGATGCTGAGTGCCGCCACGTCCGAAGATCAGATCCAGCTGGCACTCGTCCTGGATCGCCTGAATCGAAGTCGGCGGGTACTCGAAAAAGAAGCGCTGGAGGAACTTCCCTCGATGGTTCAGGAAAACGCTCCGGTTGGATTGGTACTCTACGGGCCGCATTGGAAAAAGGGGATCGCCGGCATTCTTGCAAGCAGGGCGCGGGAACGCTATGGTGTGCCGGCCTTCGTCCTGGTCCACGACGAGCGGACTGGAATGGCGGTCGGATCGGGCCGCAGCGTGGAGGGCTGCAGTCTGATCGACGCCTTGCGTGCCTGCCGATCGGCCCTCCATCGGTTTGGAGGACACAGCCAGGCGGCGGGCGTGACCATGACGGTGGAAAACATCCCATCGTTCCGGGAACTGTTCGAGGCGTTTCTCCTTCAACATCCTCCAAGACAGATCGAGGCAGCCAAAGGTGAAGCCGATCTCGATCTTGATATTGTCAACCACCAATTTTATGAGCAGCTTCGGCTCCTGGAGCCTTTTGGCGTCGGCAATCCCACTCCGATCTTCCGAGTAAAGGATGCTGTCGTTTGGGCAGCAACTCCAGGCTTCGTCTTCGTTCGTCAGCATTATCGGGAGATCAAGGCCCGTTCGGCCGAACCTGTTGCCGGCAGCGGCACAGCCCTGATCGCGCTCAACGGAACCACGGCTTCATTGCAAAGTTTGGTGCCAAAAAGCCGGGATTTGCGGGAGATTTGACTTAAATCAAACCTCATGGGATAACGTCCACATGAAAGGCACGCAAGCATATGGACGCTTTGATACAACAACTCGAACAATACAACCGGTCACTCGATGAATTCATCCTTCCAGGCACTTTGATGGATTGCTTCGAATACCACCGAAGGCGGGAGATGCGCAAAGCAGCGACCGCCTTCAACGACAATGAACTTAGCTGGTTCCTCAGCATGATGAACGAGCTCCGCGGCGTCGCCGATCGCAAGGAAGACTTCGATCTTCTCTTCGATCCGGTGATGTACATGATCGATCACTCGGCATGGACGGCTCCGCCGGGAGTGATCATCGAGCTGCCACCGCTCAATACGCAGGTGCTGGAATGCGCTGGTGCCGACTCTGTCTTCCGGAGCATTGCCGAGCAAGAGATTGCGTGTCTGAGGACTCTGGCCGAAACCTACCCGGATGAAGTGATGATTGGTCTCGCGAATGTAGCTGCTGCGGCCAATGCGGATGCGGACACCATCATTTCCGATCGCAGGTCGGCCATCCGCTATCTGGCCGTCAACACCAGCGCCAAACTCGAAGACTATTGGGTGGTGGACGATTCGCTGTGGACCAAAACAGGGAATCGTACAGTGCATCTATCGGACGTCGTTGCTGAACAGAAGGAGCAGATGCTCAGGGACCAGGAGGCAATCACGCAAAATACCTCCATAGAGGAGGACCTGGCCTGTTACTCGGAGGACCAGATCAAACATTTCGCGTTCAATCCGGACAAGTTTCTCCTCTCGGGGAAGACCCGACATATGCCTCTTTGCGGGTTCTGTCAGGAACGGATCGCGCGTTGGATCGAGTACGTTCGGAAGACAGAAGAGCGTCTGCTGTCTGAAAGGGACGGAAAACTTCCTCAAGCCTGAGCGTTTATAAAAGGCATTGGCGGTTAGGGGATTGTGCAATGGCTGATTCGAGAAGACTCTCCGGCACATCGGAAAGCAAACGGACGATTGTGAAACACGGAATGTGAGATGGCGAACAGCACTTTCAATCGGCAAGCCCGTAGATCGGGCGGAGAGCGCCCGGCACGGTTTTGCCTGCCGGACCTCTCATTAGAGAACTTGGAAATTATCAGGCAAGAAGCGATACGGAATGAGTTCGGCGAAGAGGGTGTGCGTTTATTCTGAGAGCGGCTCCAACTTGCTGCACTGAACGATCCACAAAGCGATCGGTTCCGTTTTGAATCAAGCACAATCTCGCCGAATCAAGCATAAGCTGACCACCACAAGAGTTTTATTTTCAATCCCCCGTTTTTCGTCAGATCAAGGAAATCAAGCATAATTTGGCCGAGACACCAAAAATCAACCAGAACTTGGCCATTAGTGTGGAGGAGAAAGTTCGCTCTCGCCACTCGTCAGAGATGGCGACCATGCAGACAAGTGGATTATTCTCGGTTGTCGATGAGTGAATTGGCGATTTGCACTAAGCCGCTAGCGCGGCAGGGTGTGGTTCTGTGGCTTTTGGATAGAGTGTTGGACACCGAAGGAGGTGTCCATGACACAGCTACGCCAACGCATGCAGGAGGATCTCCGGCTACGGAACTTCTCCGAACGCACAGTCCGCCACTACACACACACGGTTGCCGAGTTCGCAACCTACTTCCACAAGTCACCTGATCAGCTCGGGCCCGAATATGTTCGAACGTTCCTTCGCATCTGCTCAACGAACGGAAGCTTGCTTGGGGAACGATCCAAGGTGCCCGGTCGGCGCTGAAGTTCCTCTATACGCGGACACTGAAGCAGACCTGGTTCGATCAGGAGATCATCAAGCCCAAGGTGCGGCGCAAGCTGCCCACAGTCTGGAGCCGGGAAGAAGTCTGTGCCTTGCTCGATGCAGAGATGAACATCAAGCATCGGGCGTTGCTGGCTCTGTACTACAGCGCGGGCCTCCGCTGTCAAGAGGCGCTCGATCTTAAGGTCACCGACATCGACAGCAAGCGGATGATCATCCACGTTCGCGAGGGCAAGGGCAAGTTCCCGCGTCAGGTGATGTTGTCGCCCAAGCTGCTGGAGATCCTGCGCGCGTACTGGCGCGGGCGCAAGCCCAGGCACTGGCTCTTTCCCGGCAGGCGAGCCGGAGAGCAACTGAAGGCGAACGCGGTGCGTGTTGTGTGCCAGAAGTTGCGCAAGCAGTTGGGTATCAAGAAGCCCTTTAGCCCGCATGTGCTGCGCCACTCGTTCGCCACACACCTGCTGGACGCGGGCACCGATCTGCGCAGCATCCAGCTCTTGCTCGGCCACCGCGATCTGGAGACCACCTCGCGATATCTGCACGTCTCCGAAGCCAGACTACATGGCACGCCGAGCCCGCTCGACGATCTGCCCATCCGCATTCCACACACGACGCAGGGAGGGAACAGAACGGCATGACAGGACATCGGCTGGAAGTGGCCGATGTCTTTCACGCTCACCAGAACCAGTTCCTTCAGCGCTGGGGCCATGTGGTCTCGGACCAGCAGCGCAAGGTACTGCGCGATATCGGCCGATGCCGAACGGCGGCGCTCGGCACTCATCTCGAACGATGCGATCGCTGCAACTATGAGACTGTTGCTTACGACTCATGCCGCAACCGGCACTGTCCCAAGTGTCAGTCCTCAGCCCGCGATCGCTGGCTCACCAAGCAGGCCTCAAGCCTGCTGCCGGTGCCCTACGTTCATGTGGTCTTTACCGTACCCGAGCAACTGGCGCCTCTCGCACTCCGCAACCAGCGGCTGTTTTACAACCTGCTGTTTCGTGCGGCGTCCGAGACCCTGCTGGAGATCGCCGCCGATCCACGCCACTTGGGCGCTCGTATCGGCGTGCTCGCTGTGCTGCACACATGGTCCCAGAACCTGGGGCATCATCCCCACCTGCACTGCCTGGTTCCCGCCGGCGGACTGTTGCTCGACCGCTCCCGCTGGATTCGATCACGGCGCGACTTCTTTCTACCCGTCCGTGTGCTCAGCCGCATGTTCCGCGGCAAGCTGCTCGCCTTCCTCAAGCAGAGCTATCAACGCAACGACCTGTCCTTCTCCGGCACGCTGGCTATGCTCTCTCAGCCGCGTGCCTTTCACTCTCTGCTATCTGCCTTGCGCAAGAAGGAGTGGGTGGTCTGCTCCAAGCCTCCCTTCGGCGGTCCCGAACACGTGCTGAAGTACCTGGCACGCTACACCCACCGTGTCGCCATCTCCAACGGAAGGCTCCTCAGCCTCGACAACGGGCAGGTGCGCTTTCGCTGGAGAGATTCCCGACACAACAACCACAGCAGCGTCATGAACCTCGATGCGGTCGAGTTCATCCGCCGCTTCCTGCTCCATGTCCTGCCCTCGGGCTTCGTCAAGATCCGCCATTTCGGTCTGCTCGCCAACCGCAACCGCCGCCAGGCCCTCGCCCTGTGCAGGAGTTATCTCCACGCCACCACTCCGGACATCGGCGCAGTACTGACTGAACCGCAGAAGTCCGCACTCAACCGATCCTATCCCCAGTGCAAGCGCGGTACTCTGCACCTGGTCCCACAACACTCCTCCATTGAACAGGGCAGCCTTAACTCACTACCCGCCTGCGCTCACTTCGACTCATCCTGAGGACGATCATGCTGACCTGCGTACCAACCCGATTCCTCGCATCAACCGGCGCTCATCCCGGCAACGCCACCCCATGGCTCGAATCGGCCTCGCACCACCTCGATGCACGCCGCTGCCGTCCCATCCATACCGCAGACGCACCCCCGCACGGACCCGCTGAGCTCGCCGCCATCTCATTTCGTGCCCGATCAGCCGCGTCGGCTCACCGCCAACAGCCTTCAATCCCCATACACCCTACCGCGCTAGCGGCTTAGTGCAAATCGCCGTATCCGCAGTGCTCCGCACCCACAGCATCGGAGCAAGAGACGTCCTCGCCGCGGAGCACTGCCGATAGGGCACTAGAGATTTGCATCAACTGAGATTGCGCCGGATCACTTCCTGATTGCCGACAATACGGGAAAGAGAGTCGGATCGGCCTGGGAGGAGCGAACCAGTCTCAGGGTACAAAGCTGGAGCGTGTCTGGAGAGCGATCTCTTCTATACATCGCATGGCACACCTTTTATGTCATGCTTACTACGGGTCGGTCCGACGATGAAGGTTCTGCTCAAAAGGGCGTATGAAGAGCCCGACAACGCAGATGGTTTTCGTGTGCTGGTAGACCGGCTTTGGCCACGCGGCAAGAAGAAAGCCGATCTGCGTTTGGATATGTGGGCAAAGGACATTTCCCCGAGCACGGAACTGAGGAAGTGGTTCGGTCACGCACCGGAGCGATGGCTCGAATTCTGTAGGCGTTACAAAGCCGAGCTAACGGCTCCAGAGATGCAAGCTGCGATTGCCCAGGTCGTGAACGCAGCCCACAAACATTCCACTATGACGCTGATCTATGGAGCAAAGGATACGGAGCACAATGAAGCGGTAGTCTTGCTACCTTTCTTCAAGCGAGCAGCCGCACACCTGGCGAAAGAATAATCGCACCAACGAGGAACTTCTCAATGCCGATTCCTGGTTCAAACGACGATGGAACGATGATCGCCGACCTCGCGCAGTTCGACCTGCTCAACGAGATCGCCGAGGCCGAGCAGCAGAAGCCCTGGGCTTCGGGTATCTACTCTCGGACGCTCTTCAAGAAGACAGATCTTCGGGTCGTTCTAATCTCGATGGAAGCCGCGGCGCAGATCAAAGAACATCACGCCGATGGCACAAGCTCTCTATACATGCTGAAGGGACGTATCCGTTACAGCACGCAGGGACATGTATATGACCTCCGGGTCGGAAGCCTGTTTACCCTTGGTGCTTCGATTAAGCATAGCGTTGAAGCCATGGAAGAATCGGGGTTTCTTCTTACTATCTCCTGGCCAAGTGATCGGCAGTTGCACGATATGCCGCATCGCGGCTACGGCACCTAGTCTTTCGCACGGGCCGATCCCAAGACCCCGTGAACGTGGCTCAGGAGTGACGAAACTGCGTGTGTTTCGGTGGCCTGCCGAAGCAGTCTGCATTCGGTTTTACTGATGTTGTCATAAATATGCGACAGGAAACCGCGAACGGATACAGTTTTTTGGGTAACCAGGATGATTGTTGGTAACGTGGATAATTGCGCGAGATCTCCGGGGAAGGCTGGGCTGATTCTTGTAAAGATGAACCATGAATCTTCTTAGCCGAAACCTCAATCTCCCTGGGGGGACATATTCCGGGACGGTGCGTTTGCCTATCCTCTTAAGTGGTTACCGGAATCGATTCTTATTTTCCCTATCGATTTAGGGCTTACCGCCCCCAGTAGGCGCTTACGATGCCTGGGTTTTCGGTAACAGATCCGCGGACAGGTGCCGGATTATCAGACAGAACAGGACCAGGACGGCAGCGAGCAATAACCGCGGATAGAGGCCGCTGGTGCGAAAGATTTCGACAATCAGAATCAGATTCGCCAGAACAATCAACGTAAGCGACATAGCTCGATGGAATCGTTGCATTCCAAATTGCAGTCCGCTCGCATTCTTGCGCTCGATCTCGCGTCCTTTGTCGGAATCGGTGCACCCAGGCTTGCTTCTGCAAGCATTGCAGGCAGAAGCGGGCGCCCGATAGACCACTGTTCCCTTCGCGGTATCGGCAAAAACAGGAAAGAGGTGTTGCTCCTCCGGACATCGCCAGATATCCCGGTCAGGATGATAGGTGAATCCAACAGTGCTGATACTCAATGAGCGGCGATGCGCATGACGTGCCGCCAATTCCAGTAGAAGAGCGATGGAAGCCAGAGAGATAGCGTATCCCAGCATGAGAATGAATTCGAGCGATACGCGGGGCACAGTTCAGCGCTCCTTCGGTTGCGCGACGACGTCAGTAAAGAGAATTTCTATCGGCTCCTCTGTCGAGCTTCCTTTCTTCATGTAGCGAATTCCCAACAGCGAAATATAGAGAATTGGAAGCGTGCCTCCGACGATGAAGACGATATCGCCAGGCATCCGCAGCCATTCCAGTACGGAGTTGGCATGGTTGCCGATGTAGTTGAGCGTGCGGGCATCATAGTAACTGACACTGATGGAGTGATAGAGCTGTAGAATTCCCAACGGAAAAAGTGTGGCGAAGACCATCCACGCCAGACCGAGGTTCAGCGACCAGAAGCTGATCCGCGCCGCTTTATCCGACCAATGCTTTTGCGGAATGATGTAGCGCAGGCAAAAGAGGGCTAACCCGACCGCCAGCATTCCATACACTCCCATCATCGCCGCATGGGCGTGATTCGCAGTCAGAGCAGTACCGATTTCGTAGTAGGAGACAATGGGCAGGTTGATCAGGAAACCGAAGACTCCTGCCCCAAGAAAGTTCCAGAAGCCCACCGCTGCCAGGAACATCACCGCCCAGTAGTGTGGAAAAGGGGTCGCGGACTTTGCCTCCTGGACGGTTCCCAGCTGTAGGAAACTCCACGCTTCCACAGTCAGAAACGTCAGCGGGATCACTTCGGCTGCGGAAAAGAAGGCCCCCAAGGCCATGTGAAGCGCCGGTTCGCCCGAGAAGTACACATGATGCATGGTGCCTACGATGCCACCCGCAGAGTACAGAATGACGTCGAGATAAATCATTCGCAGCGCGGTACGCTCGTGAACAACTCCCAGCAACACGAAGATGTACGCGACCAGAATGGTAGTGAACAGCTCGAGAAAGTCTTCCACCCAGAGGTGGACAACCCAGAACCGCCAGAAATCCGTTGTCGTGAAGTTTTCCGCGCCGTTGGCCAGCAGTCCGACGCCATAAAAGGCCGGAATGGACAGCGCCGAAAAGAAGAACAGCCAGGGCATGTTGCCCACGTGTTCGGAATTGAGGCGGCCGCGCAGCCCCCGGTACAGAATCACGACCCAGAAAAATAATCCGATGGTCAGAAGAATCTGCCACACTCGGCCCAGGTCGAGATATTCAAAGCCCTGATCGCCGAACCAGGCGTTGTGAATCAGCCCCTGAATGCCTGCAAACTCTCCCAGCAGACTTCCGACCACGACAATAACCAGCGCACCCAGCAAGCCATACGCAAGCGCCTTTTGCCCTCGCGGTTCCCGTCCCGCAATCATCGGTGCCAGGAAGATGCCTGCCGCAAGGAAAGAAGTGGAAACCCAGAAGATCGATAACTGCACGTGCCATGTTCGAACGATATTGAATGGCAGCAATCGGCCAAGGTCGATTCCGAAGAAGCTCTGCAGATCCGCACGGTAGTGTTCTGAAGCGCCACCGAGCAGAGTCTGAACCAGGAAAAGTGCAGCCATCACAAAGAAGAACCATGCGCAGGCGTTTTGAGCCGGGGTCAGCGACACCTCGTCCGGAGCGCGGAACGACATGCTCTGTTGTTCTCGTCCATGCCATCCAAGAAGGTTCCAGCGTCCGAACGTGGCCAGCAGTAAACCGGTACCGCCCAGCAGGGCGGCGAGCGAGAGCATACTCCAGACAATGGCATCCGCCGTGACATGATTGGCGACCAGCGGCTCCGGAGGCCAGTTGTTGGTGTAGGAATACGTGTGACCGGGCCGCGCCGTCGAAGCTGCCCAAGCAGTCCAACTGAAGAAGGCCGTCAGCTTGCGGATTTGTTCCGGATCGCGGATCGCATTAGGACGAAGACCAAACCTGGTCGTGGGCGTGCCGAAGAACGCCGCATAATAGGCCTGGCATTCCTTGAAGGCACGCGCTTGCGCATCCGTGTAGATCAGTGTGCCGGTCGCCTTGTCATATCGGTTCGTCTTGAAATCCTGTATGGTGCGGGTTCTCGCCGTATCTGGATTTGCTTTGTCATAGAAGTCCACACCGGAGAGGGCCGCGCGGTGAAGATACTCGGCGGTGAAATCAGGCCCCAGGTAAGCGCCATGGCCAAAGATCGAACCGTATTCCATCAGACCATTTCCGAGAAAGATGCCCTGACCCGCAAGGATGTCGGCGTGAGTGAAGAGGATCGTGCCATTCGCATCCTTGACGACCTGAGGAATAGGCGGCTCGTCATTATAGGTGTAGTAGGTAAGGATCCCCATGATGAAGAAGCCGACAATCAAGACGATGCCTGCAGCCTGGATCCAGCCGTTCGCGATCATTCGTGGCCGTTTATCGGTGATTTGCATAAAAACTCCAGAATCGGAATCGAGCGAGCGGCGTAGTACCCAGAATCAGGCGCCAAGTATACAGAGAAAGGCTGACATCGTGCCATCGATCCACAGCGTCCGAAAAAAGGAAGCAGAATCGAGCGATGCATGGCAGTCCATCCGAGATACATTTTGGAAATTCATGCCACGGTTCCTTGTGCAGCAGATGGCATTCTCATGGCAGGACGAAGATGAGCCGGTGGATGCAGGAGCGTCCCGATTATGTTGACGGCGAACAGAACTACCGCAGTCAACTCCACGACTGCAGAGTACGGCAGCAATTTCCAGGCAAAATTCCAATATCCTTCGTAGGCCAACGGCTCCAGCGTGATGCGCAGTGCACAACCCAAGTTCAGCAGCACTAGCGACCAGAACATCAGGCGAGTACTCCACAGAATTCTCATGCCACAAAACGCGGGTAGAACTCGCTGACCGATGACGAAGACCATGCCCGCAACAAACCCTACAGTCAGTGCGTGGCGGCTGGCGCCCCAGATGCCGCCGGCGAAGTCGTAGCGCTCCGCGAGCGCATCCAGCAAGCACGACACTACCAGCCAGGCATACGCAACGCGGATGAACAGCGGAAATGTCCTGGCAACATGCAACAGCTTGGCTGGCTGGACGGCTGGCTGCCATACATGCAGCGCGTGAATCGCCAGGAATGCAGCCACCAAAAATAACACTGCGGCGATGGGTTGCCATTGCAGAAACACCGCGACTACGCCCGCCACACTGAGGCCGTAGGCCAGCTGCAGGCGAGCGCCGTCCGGTTTCTGAAATCCGGCAAACACTGGCAGCCAGCGAGCGTTAAAGCCCCAGATGGTCGGCACCAGCACGCCCCAGACTGCCAATACGACCAGTTGCAGATCGAGAACATGCGGCAGTGCGGGCGAGTTTCCATAGAGGGCGAGATACGTCGAAGCCGCACAATTTGCCGCCACCGCGACCAGAAATGCAATGGTTGCTGCGATCACAACCACCATCCAGGCTTCCGGGCGACGTTCCGGATCCGCTGGCCGGTGGCGTCGCACCGCGCGGTAAAATAACAGGCAAGCAATCAGTTGCAGCGTGCCGGAAAGCGGCAAGAGAATTCTCCAGTGCCAAGCCGTAACACCACCAGTCCAGCGCATCGCAATTCCAACTGTCCACAGGATCCACGCAGTCCACGCGGCTCGCACCGGAAAGCTGAGCGTGTTCTGCATCTTGGTCAGAGAATAAAATCCAATTCCTAAAATGAATGAGCCAATCCAGCCAAATATTTGCGCCTGACCGTGTGCCTGTAACCATGCGGGAGACAGGCCGCTGAGCGTCCGTTGCTGGGAGATGCCAATCAGATTCCACACTCCCAGAAAGGTTCCCGGCAGCAGCATGAACAACATGCCGCTGGCGATGAAAGCAGTCACCAGCCGCTGGCTATGCCGCTCCATCGCAACGCGGGCCGTATTCGCCGATTGCTGCAACGAATCAAGCGCTGTACTCACACCGTCTCCATGGTCTGCGCCAGAGCACGCGGGAAAAGGATGTTGTTCTCCAGGTGGATGTGTTGGTGCAGGTCCTGCTCCATATCTTCCAATGCGCGATAGAGAGCGCGCCAAGTGGGACAGGCGGCCGTGGGCGGCGTGTAGTCATTGGTGAGACTGCGCAGTTCACGAAGTTCTCCGCCAGCCTGGTCGTGGTCCGCCATCATGCGCGCGATAGGCTGCGCTACGCTGCCAAACATCGGCGGCAGTGCCGCTGGCTGGCCCCCATCCAGCTTCGCTATATAGCGAAACAGGATCGTTTCTTCACAAACAAAGTGGTGCGCCAACTCGGCGCTGACCACGGCGAAAACCTTGGCGATTTGCGAGACTTCCGGATGATCGGCCCCGTGACGCGCCTCCACCTTCGCCATCAGACCGCCGATCAACTGGATCTGCTCCCGCGTGAACGCATGATGCCTGGTCACAATGTAGTCGGCGAGTTCCTTGAGCGGCGCACTCTGCCACTGGACTTCGGGCGCACTCATTTTCTGCCGTTGGAGTTCCAGCTCTTGCAATATAGGATCGACGTCTACCGCCCGCCGCGTGCAGGCTTCCGCCAGCGTATGCTTCCCTCCGCAGCAAAAGTCGATACCGAAACGCTCCAGTACCGGGATCGAGGTTGGATATTCCACTGCGATGTCGCGAACCTGTGTTTCCGATGTAATGACCATGATTGAATCTCCCAGGCTGACACTAGTGACTCGGCGCACCAGACTCAGTGACTTTCATCACAATGCTCGTTTTTCCTGTGAATAACGCCGCTGATTGCCAATCTCGACGCACATGCGGCAAGATGGCGTCATGTCTGTTGAGCGCCGCATGGATGTTCTGGCCAAGTCCGCCTGGTTTCAAAACCTGCCTGAGAATGCATTGGCAGGACTGGCGGCCCAAGGCCGAGAGCGCAAACTTCAACGGGGCCAGATTCTATTTACCGCCAACGAGCCGGCGGAGGGGCTGTATGTCGTGCTTTCCGGCTCTGTGCGTGCTTTCCGGGAAAACGTCGATGGCCGCGAGCAGACGATCCATGTGGAGAGCGTGGGCGGCATACTGGCTGAGGTGCCCGTTTTCGATGGTGGCCCGTATCCTTCGACTACCATGGCAGAAGAAGATTCGGAGCTGCTGTTTCTGGCGAAAGAAGATGTGCGCCGGTTCCTGCTGCAATATCCTGCGGCGGCGCTGACGGCGCTGGCAATCCTTGCGAAGAAGCTTCGCACAGTCGCGTCCCTGGCCGAGCAACTCGCGCTGAAAGACGTGACCCAGCGGCTGGCGACACTGCTGCTGCAAGAAGCTCGACGAAAGACTCCCAAACTGCAGGATGGAGTCTCATTTCCGCTTCCGCTATCGCACACGCAATTGGCCTCACGACTTGGCTCGGTGCGCGAGGTGGTCACGCGCAGCTTGCAGAAATTGGTGCAGCAGGACATCGTCGCCACCCGGGGCCATCGCATCGTCATTCTCGATCTGGAAGCGCTCCGCAGACTGACTGAAAGTCATCAATCTTAACTAGCGGCACGGCTCGTCAGTTCCCATAACTGGGATTCAGAACGACCGATTTCAAGGACTGCATCGATGCGACTCAAAAACAAGGTAGCGGTGATTATCGGCGGGGCCAAGGGCATTGGCCGCGCCATTGCGATTCGTTTAGCCGAAGAGGGAGCCAGTGTGGCCATCAGCGACATTGACAAGGCCGCAGGACAGGCGCTCGAATCTGAAATCGAACTTCTCGGTGGCACATCGTTCTACCTCCACGGAGACGCTGCTTCTGAGCGCGACGTGTCGGCTCTTATGACTGCAGTGAAGGACAGGTTCGGCGGGCTGGATATACTCGTCAACAATGTGGTTGCGGGGGAAACTGCCGTGGCCGCAAATGAATGGGATTCTTTAACCGAGGTCTGCCTGAAGAGTTATTGGATTTCGACGAAGGCTGCATTTCCCTTAATGCAGCATGCGGGCTCGAGCGTAGTGAATATATCGTCGGTCAATGCACTGATGGGGTTCGGCGAAGATCATCTCTATAGCAGCATGAAAGCCGCGATCATAGGCCTGTCCCGCTCCATGGTTGGGGAGTACTCCCCGCACGGCATCCGAATCAATTGCATTTGCCCGGGCACAATCGTCACCGAAAGGTGGAAGACGCGTTTTGAGCGAGATCCGGAATTGGAACCGAAGCTGACCAAGCTTTACCCAATCAGGAGGCTGGGAAACCCGGAGGATGTCGCCAATGCTGCCCTCTTTCTCGCTTCCGACGAAGCCTCGTTCATCACCGGCGCAGTGTTGACCGTAGACGGAGGGCTAACTGCAGTCAATACGGCATTCATTAAGTAGGTCACGCTACATGGCAGTGGCTGCGACTGTCGCTTGCCAATGTGCGTAAACGCCCACGCCTTCAATCGGATTTTACCGTCAACCCCGAGGTTACCATTGAATGAATCTTCCAGGTCTTAGAGCGGATTTCCTATTACCATAGCTATCCGAGTTTAATGATGAGTGGCTCGCCGAGCCGCGCCAAGATTTACCGTTTTAACTACACCTATTGAAACCTCACATCTAGCGCTCCTTGAACAGGAGAATATGGGAATCAGTCGTAGTCCGAGTTGTTCTCGAATGTCGATAACACCCACAGCCCGAGTCACTCATTGAGATTCATTTTTCGCTTCGTACGCCTTCGTCAACTGGGAAGACGGCGATGGAGTACATTGATTTCGCCCACCTCACTAAAAGGGTAGGGCCCTTCAGCAACTACGCGAAGGCGCCTTCGCCGAAGCCGACAAGCGGGAACTCGCGAAAATAAGCAGGAAAGCATACCGAGCCCTCTCTAGAGCTTCGTCAGATGTTCGCAGACGCTGAGTTAATTTCCGCCCTATACTGCTATGGCGCGATCTGCAGCGGATAGTAATAAGCCGCCGCATTGCTTTCATCAGGGGTCGTCGAAAGATAGTAAGAACCGGGCTCAACCCGCTCTAAATGTAACCTCACCCTCAAGCGGGTCTGCTGACCCTGCTGGATGGCGATTCCGGTTGCCACGGCCACTGCGCGGTTGCCTTGTCTGGTTTTCTTCACGACGACAGAATACGCACCTGTCTCGTCGGCGGCGGGAAGAATCAAGGTAAGCTCCACCGTTCGCCGGGGAAGCGATACCAGTTGGAGTTGTGCGGGGTCGCCTCGGGTGCATGGAGGAGCGGAAAGGTCGAGGGTCTGGAAGACGGCAGACATCTGGATCGAAGCACGCTGTCGGTACATGTACAGGGCGAGACCCACAACGCAGAGAGGAACCGCAGCCAGAAGGATTCCCCACGGGACAAGGGATTTACCCTGCCGCTCAGAGCTGCCTGCCTCCTCGCGTAGCTGCATAAGCCGGCGGATACAGTGGGGGCATCGGGCGACATGGACCACACGTGGGTCAAGGAGGGATGGTTTCCTAAAGGAACACGCAATCTTTCGCAGAAGCACTTCGTCCGGGCCTTCACAGGCGACGTGCTTGCTGGATTCAGGCGGGGGTAGCTTGCGGTAGAGCTGAGCCAACCACTCTTCCGATGGAATCATTGGAGCTGACGATTTCTCGCGAACGTTCAAAATAACAGTCTCACCTCAAAAGCCCTCCTAAGCGTACGTTGTTACCGAAACGGACAGAGATCGATTTCAGATGGTTATCGCAACAGCAGAAAGTTTATATCTTCAGCAGCAGAAAGTTTAACGACTTCAGCTCTAACGGCCAATGCGCTTACCCCGCCCCATTTGAATCAGCACCGCGTCGACTTCCCGGCGAAAGGCGAGCCGGATCGAGCTATGGTCGATCCCAAATGTCTTGCCGATCTCCCGCCAGGAGTAGCCCATCCGAATCCACTCTGCGACCTCTTTGGCCTGTGGGGACAGAAGATTGAGAACCTGGTTGAGGAGAAGCAATTCCGTTGGGTCTGGATTGCTTGAAGGAGCATACATCTCGAGGTCCTGTAGTGAGCCAGCGTATCCTTCTTTTCTTCGACGATTTGCTAATTGCTTCGTTCTGCGTCGAACCTGGCTGCGCAAACGGGCTGTGATCTTTTCCACCGAAGGGGACGAGGGGGCGCGCAGCGCGTACGCTCGGACGATTTCAACGGCATCTTCCATGATCTCCGCGGCCATTGCCTCATCATGCAAGTACGACCAGGCAGAGAGGCAGGCATACGACCATGTCGCCCGCACCGCTGCCGCGAGCTTGTTTCTTAATCCTTCATCGAGAGAACCATGCCATTTCCAGAGAGGATCAGCACCGCAGATTTTGGAAGTAGTCATCAAGTACCAACTGGAGCCAATATCGCGTACGGGTGGGGAGAAACACGTTCAGGATGCTCATCCTGAGCGGTTGAATAACCAAGAGAAATGCCGCTCGATTCATCCCCAAGCAAGCGGCTCGCTGCACATCATCCTTCCCGCAGCCAAAAAAATGAGTTTTCCACACCACAGCAGGCAACCCAAAGTGCCTTTATTTTTTAGATGCAATTAACTCAATTCCCAATAATTTGGACAGCAAAGACGGAAAATCACATTTTTAACTAAAAAATGTCGATATGGCCCTTGCTTTGTGAGGATTATTGTGAATTGTGACGAGAGAAGGGGCGTAACCGTTGATGGAGATCAAATCCCGAAAAAGGAGTCGCTATATCTGGCCGGAGGATGCCAACCGGCTCGTCAAGAAAGCCCTTCGGGGGCAAGAGAAGGTACAACATGCCGTCCTACTGCATAGCCAATTGGAAGAACTCACCGGCTTCAGTAGTGACGCCTGCTGGAGATTTCTCGAACGCCACGGAATTCAACGGCCAGGATCAGGCAGGCGTAAGACGTGGGACCCCGCTATCGTTGATTTCGTAATGGAATACGGATACGACGCCGCCGCCAAGAAGTTTGGCTGCTCCAAGAAGGCCCTTTACAGCCTTATGGGACGGGAAAACCGGACAGTCGGACACTGCTCCGGTCACTTTGGGCTCAATCAGTTAAGAAGGCTTTTGAACGTACGAATCGAAACAATCAAGCACTGGATCAGCATCGGTCTCCTTGAAGCCACAGTTACGATGCACGGTGGTAAAGAGACTTTTGTCATCACGGACGAGCAACTGCGCCGGTTCCTCTCACGTGAGGCCGGAAACATGATTCGGCGCTTCCCGGAGAAGCGAGTCGAGTTCCTCAGCAACTATTTATATGACGGCAAACATATGAATCTCGGTCTACTGCGCACCCGGGAGAGCAAGAAGGAGGGCGACGCTTTCAGAGAGTACATGTCTGCCAACAGCGGTCAGTCTTCGATAGCGAGAGATTGATCGCAGCTGTGCTTGGGACGGCATCCACGGCAGCGACTCCCTTGCTGTGACTTCGATCGGGCCGCTCACAGCCATGTGCAGCCCGGACCTCTCCAACAAACTCTGCAAACCATGCCGGATTCTACGGCGTGGGCACCACCTACCTGACAGCTTCGTCTGCGCAGAGGACAAGACCGTAGGGCACCTGCTCTCGATAGTTCTTCCGCACCAGAGCCATATACGCAAGCACTTGAATCAGGTGATTGGGATACACGCCACCTCGGGCAGGTGGCCGTGCCGATTACTTCAACTCAACCGGAATAATCCATCGGCTGTCCGGATAAGGCAGTCCGGTTTGGGTTGTCGAGATTCGCCACTCATCGATTCGGCAACAATTTCCAATTTCAGTGAAATCGCCCAAAGCAGGTGGCCAGACGGTCACCTTTCGTATTTCCACTCACACCCAAAGGACGCCATTGTGTTCAAGGAATTCTCGCCTTTACTGGCAAAACGCAGTCTAGTCCTCACCGTTGCTTCCGTCGGTGATGAGCGCATTCGCGTCACCATCACCCCACGCCCAACCGGCAAGGATGAACCGAAAGAACTCATCCAGCCCTTCGCCGTCGAAGGCACCGCCGAGGAACTGGATAACGGTCTTGCCACTGCCATCGTCGGCTACACCGGCGAACACCTGACACTCGAGCGCTCCCTCGAACAGGTGAAGGCCAACATGGACGCTGCGCTCAAAGAGGTGAAAGACGAAGCGGCCAGGAAGATCGCGGACGCCAAGAAAAGCAACAAGTCGAGCTCCACAGCGAAGCCGGAAGCGGTCAAGCCTGAAGTGAAGAAGCCTGCGGTCCCAAGCCTGTTCGATACGTCGAACGAAGCCCAATCCGTCGCTCCCGCCGCTGCTGCTGAGAAGCCGGCCGCCGATCTTTCAGAAGAGGACGATTCCGAGGAATCCGAAGAACCAGAGGCGGCCGATGACGGATCGAAAGAACAGCCGGACCAGGCTGTTGCAGCCGCATCTGCAGGATCCGCCGCTACGAAAGCGCAGTCAGGCATGTTCGACACCCGAAGCGAAGAAGACGAAATTCTCAAGGAGGCGTTTTATGGCACTGATGACAGTTTCGATGCCGCGTGAATTTATTCTCGACGGCCGCAAACTGGCCGACCCAGATCCAGCACTCTCGATCGAAGAGGTGCGGACCCACTACTCCGGGATCTATCCCGCGCTCAACAATTCCTCTTATGAGGAGCAGTTGACGGACACAACGCGAAGGATCACCTTCTCCACCTCGATCGGGCACAAGGGCTGAGCGCCAAAATGGCGACTCCGCTGCGAAAAACCGACCGTAAATCCCGCACGTTCCTGCTGGCAGAGTTCGATCGCATCTGCCGGCAGGAGAGCACGCCCAACGAACAGATGATTGAGAGGTTTCTCGAATGCGAAGAGGCACAGAAAGCATCACGAATCGCGGCCTCGCTGACGAGCGCGAAACACCATTCCGAGCCAGCGCTTCCGACGCCGACCGAATTGCTTCCCTGGTTGCATTGACGCTGTCTCGGCAAGCCCCCGGCCTCATTCTTCCGGCAATCGCTGAAATTCCCACCTCCTACACCTATACCCGTGGCCGCGATGCTACACTCACGTTCGCGCGCAGCCTGGTCCAACTCGGCCTGGGATCGCCCGACCTGTGGCGGCGGCATAACGCCAATCCTTCACTCTTCGTCCGCAGCGCAATCAATGAATGGCTGGAGAGTCTCGGCGCGTCACGGCTGGATGATTCCGTCAGCATCGATCTGGCGATTGTGGAGGACCTCGAGGATGTGCGGCCGGCAGCTGGCAAACTCTTCATCTTGTTTGAGACCTCAGACGGATGCGGATTCATTGCTATCGGGAGGGCGCTGGACCTGTTGGAGAAGGAAGACGCGGGCCTGGGACGCGCCTTTTATATCGTCCTGATGCGGGCAATGAACCTCTGGATGGACATCTACGAGCTGGCCAGAACGGAGTGCTTCCTGGACCAATGGAAAGAGTCCATCGAAATGGATATCGAAGACGGCGACGTGTCGGAAGACTCCTTTCAGAAATACTGCACGGACCACGAGTTCACCTTTCCCGATCTCAAAGCTGCCACGCCTGCATGCGTGCGGGGCATCTCCTTTCACAAGGAGCATCGCCGCATCAAAACTTCCATCGATCTCCTCAAGAGATACAGGAACGGGAAATACGCGGAGTGGATTGAACCCGTCCTCACGATGGCGTCGATTCAGCAGACGGAGCGCGGAATGGACTATCGGGACATCGATGGAATCTGGGACGATGGGCCGCTTCCCAATTGGGTCGTCGCGTTCGAAGCCCATGACCCGATCACCCAGGCCTTTGATGAAGAGCGCCAGCACATGTTCGAGTCTTCGCATGCCCCAACCTGGATCGATTCCTTCGATCCTTCGAACGCGAACGACGTCAAACGTGTTCTCAACCATGTCCGCAGCGTGATCGAGGTCAACCGACAGCTGGTGGATCTCAACAAATCCATAGAGAGGAGTACGAGTCTTGCAAGCACAGATCAGTCTCAGTTCAACCAGGAGCTTCGAGTTGCGTGAAGCGTTGCTCGTCTATCGCAGTGACCGTGGTTCGAGCCGGACAGGGCCAAGCGCCTTCGTCACCAAGCACAACGTCAAGCTGAACCATGCCGGCGTTCCTTCGCTCGATGCGGGTTCGCCCATCCACCCATCGGACATTTCCGCGCTTATCGAACAGCTGCGTGGAACGCTACCAGTGGAGTTCCTGCCATCCAATGTCCTGGTGCGAACCCAGGATTCAATTGTGTGGTGGACACCCTCTACCATACGCGCGATGTTCTACGCGAAAGAAAAGGGCGCGGAAGTAGCCCAGCTTTCCGGGTTGAGGTTTCCTCAGCCCGGGCTTATCTTTCGCGCTCAGACCGGACACCTAAGCATTCGTGCAGTTTCTTGTAAGGAGCGCCCAGTACCCGATACACCTCTCTACCGCGCTCCGTACTGGAACGTGAACGATAGCGGGGACGTGTGCCTGGGATCGACCCGGGTGCCTCGTCAGGTAACGGTCGACTCGCTCGCTCGATGGGAGAGCGGATTCTTCGAAAGCGAATTCACTCACCCGAACGCGGCGAACAAGATCACCGAGCATCCAGGCGGCTTCGTCGGCTTGTGGAAGTCGCTTGTCGGCAAACACAAGTTTCCGGCAGAGTATCTGGCCGACGCCAAAGAAACCTTGGGCCAGTTCATCCAACGCTAATCCGTGGAGATGTCGCAGTCTTCACGGCTGACCTTCAACACCTCGTGGAGATTCCTCATGAAGATGACGCACCAGCTTTCAAATGATAGCCAATACCGACGAGATCTCCGTGTCCTCCTGATCGGTTCCGGAGGCAACGGCAGCGCCATCCTCTTCGGACTACCGTATCTGCATCATGCTCTGGTCGCATGGGGCAAAGCCGGAGGGATTGACGTTACCGTGATGGACGCCGATACCGTATCGCCCACCAATTGCGTCCGGCAGCCGTTTGGCGCGGCCGATGTCGGCCACAACAAGGCCACCATCCTGGTGAACCGCGTCAACCTGTTCCACGGTCTTTCCTGGCGATCGGTGGAGGTGTTTTTCTCAAAAGACCTGAGCAACAATTTTTCGAGCTATGACAACACCATCGACGTTGTCATCAGCTGTGTCGATACGCGCGCGGCCCGCAGGGAGATGCACGAAGCGTTCAACACGAAATCGGGACCGTGGAGGCACGTCCGCTATTGGCTTGATATCGGAAACAATACCAGTGACGGTCAGTTTGTCCTCGGCCAGCCGCTGAACGATCTGAATCGTCAGAGCCGGGCTCGCCTGCTTACCGTGACGGAGCTTTTCCCCTCCATCATGGACACGTCGCAGGGCGAAGGGCCCCTCCCCAGTTGCTCTGCCGCCGAGGCATTGGAACGTCAAGAGCCGTTCATCAACAATGTGCTGGCAACCAGCGCATTGGCGATGCTCACCCGATTGCTCCGCTACGGCACTCTCGACCATCACGGCGCGTTCTACAACGCGGCCACAGGCCGGGCCGTTCCCCTGCCGATCGATCCCGACATCTGGGAAAAACAACAAGCACACCGTCGACGCAGGTTGGCGAAGGCGGCGTGAGCGGGATCAAGAAACTCCTCCACAGAAAGGCGACTCCGAGAAAGCATCAGAAGCATTCGCCTCGGCAACATCGTCTGGCGGCTCTCGAATGCGCTTAGCTGGATCGCAGTGCAGACCAAAGACAAGGAACGCAGGCTTGACATTTCAGGATTCAGAAAAGGAGATGGCATGAATAATGCAGCAGACCCACAGGCCGAAGCCGTTGCAGAACTGAAGAAATGGGTAGCCGCTAACAAGGCGGCCCTGGTTGGGCAGGGCATCGCGTCGATCACCGGGGAGTATAGCGGCGAAGGTGATTCGGGGCAGCTCGACCTGGTTTATGCGGCCAGCGCAAAGGGTGAATTTACGGAGTACAACGTCCCTCACCGAGTAGAGCAGCTTTTCGACGTGCTCTCCGAGGAGTTGCCACCGGATGGATATGAAAACAACGATGGCGGCGGAGGCAAGATCACGATGAAAGTGGATTCCGGCATTGTCGCCCTCGAGCATTACTGGAGGGTGACCGACACCGAGTATGAGGAGCCGAAGGAGTTCTAATGGCCCATCCAATCGATCATGCCCAATCCAGTGCAAGGAAATTTGGCGGGGTAGCAGAGGACTACCTCGCCATCCATCAGTTCTTCGATGAGTCCAAGGGCCTGGTGGCAGACTTCAGGCATCGCGCCCTTCGTCATCACACCGTTATACCGAGACCGGCATAACGGCATTCATGCCGAGTTTAAGATTATGCCGAGCAGGCAGGAGCAATCTGCGAATCGGTGGGCCTTAACGCGCATCCGCCTGAAGCTGCCTGGCGCTCTGCTCGGCATAAATTGGAAAGTTACAGCGACTTTAGAAAGGCCAACAGAGCATCATCCGCTTTGTAGCGACGTGGTTTCTTGCCCATTGGTTCGAGTCTGGCCAGCGCCTTTTCTTTCATGGAAATATCCGCATCCAGGTAGACTTGGGTGGTCTCCATTGACTCATGCCCGAGCCACAAGGCAATGACAGTTCGATCAACCCCAGCCTGTAGCAGTTCCATCGCAGCGGTGTGACGCAGAACATGTGGTGTCACGCGCTTCCTAGCCAAACTTGGGCACGTCATTCGGGCCGCTTTTGCATGTTTGGCTATGATGTACTGAATGCCATCGGCGCTCAGTTTCTCGCCGCGGGCGCTAGTAAACACCCTGTTGCTCTTGCTGCACCAGGGCTCGTTGAACCAAGCTTTCAGTACTTTGATCGTACGCTTGGCGAGTGGCGTGCACCGTTCTTTCCGACCCTTGCCAATCACTCGCACATGAGCGCCGGCCTGCAGGCTTACGTCTTCCTTGCTCAAGCCAATGAGTTCGGAGAGACGCAGTCCGGTTTGCACCGCCAATAGTATGAGAGCGTGGTCGCGTCGCCCGAGCGGCGTCGCCAGATCGGGAGCCCCGAGCAACGCGTCGGCCTCCGGCCGCGTAAGAAAATCGACCAGCCTTCGCGTGTAGCGCTTTCCAGGAATCGCCAACACCTGCTGGATGTGCTCTGCCTGGTCCGGTACTTCGAAAGCAACATAGCGAAAGAATGAACGAATGGCACTCAGACGCAGATTGCGGGTTCGAGCGCTGATCCCGCGTTCCTTTTCGAGATCATGGAGGAACGCCGTGATTGCTTTCGCATTGAGATGTTCCAAACATAGATCAGAGGGGGGCCGCTCCAACCTTCGAGAGAGGAACTTGAGCAAAAGCCGGAAGGTGTCCCGATAGGAATTAATGGTGTGAGGACTGGCCTGCTTCTGCTGCATCAAGCGAGTGGTGAAAAAGCCTTGAAGAAGAGGTGCGATGCTGACATTGGGGTTCACCGGGCTCCCTCCCAACGGGCATCGAGCCTTTGGACTGCGAGTTTCATGAGTTCGGGATGCTCGCTGAGGTACCAGTACGTAGATCGCACACAAGCATGTCCGAGAAACGTTGACAGCACAGGGAGGTACGCCTCGATATCCTTGCCAGATCGATACCAATCTATGAGGGTGCGGACAGCAAATCGATGTCGTAAGTCATGCAGACGCGGGCCTCCTCGCGAGGTGATGTCGCGTATGCCAGCACGCACCAACAGTTTCTTGAAAACGATATGGAGTGTCGGCTGCCGAAGCGGTGTCCCGGTACGGGTTATGAAAAAGTGTGTTGACGGCTGCGGCCCGAGAAACTTATCACGCTGCCGCCTGTACTCGTGTAGCTTCCTTGCGGTACTCGTGTGAATGGGAACCAATCGAGATTTTCCGAACTTGCTGTTTCTGATTGTGAGGATTCCAGTTGCCAGATCAACGTCGTCAACTTGCAATCGGATGGCTTCGCCGAGACGCAGTCCAGATACGACGAGAAGACCAAGGAAGCTATAGTACGTCGTTCGGGGCCGGTCATGTCCCCACTCTCTCGCTGCGCGCAACAGCTGCTCGATTTCCTGGTCACTGTAGATGTATGGACGGGGACGCGGATACTTAGTGCGCAGCAGACCAAGTTCAGGAATTTCTGTCCGAGGATCGAAGATCGCAGCATGTTTGGCCAATCCCCGCACCATGGAAAAGCGCCACTTCGACTGGCCCTCTCGTCCTTGTTGGGCCCAG
The DNA here is from genome assembly GCA_049692235.1 of Acidobacteriaceae bacterium. Classification (GTDB taxonomy): domain Bacteria; phylum Acidobacteriota; class Terriglobia; order Terriglobales; family Acidobacteriaceae; genus JAKAAZ01. Next base: position 37,276 of record JBAVOQ010000130.1, read on the forward strand.
TCGAGAGCCAAGCGTGTCGTAATACACGGGCTTTTTCCCTTCTCAATAAAAGAAACGAATGCCGGCAATGCTGCGCTCTCGTTCAGCATCTTGAATCCAAGGCTGCGGCGCAGGCAGAGATAATCCGCGAGTGTTCGTCGGAGGCTTTTCACCGCGCACCTCCCGGCCAATGCAGCGCAAGAGGGTGGAGAGCGCCTAGATCAACCTTTGTATAGATGAACGTTGTATCCGGACTTTCGTGCCGAAGCACCTCGCCGATCTCCGCCAAGGATGCTCCTTTTGCAAGCATTTGGCTGCCAATAGTGTGCCGAAACTGATGGGATCCTCTGCTGGTTGACTGCACACCAGATCGTTCCAGTGCAAATCTCACTACGCTGCCCACCACAGTTCTTCCAAGACCATGATGGGGAGCGCCAATACGCTGAAAGAGTCTCCTGTCCAGTGATGACAGCCGGTCCTTTCGTAGATATACACTTATTGCTTTCCCAACATCATGGAGCAGTGGCATCTGGCGCACCTTTCCGCCTTTTCCGTGAACTGTAAGAGTACCAGTGGTCCAATCGATATCATCGAGTGTGAGAGCTTCTACTTCCCCTGAGCGCAATCCGAGGCGTGCTAGCAATAGTAGGATCGCGTAGTCCCTTCGCCCCGTCCGGGTCTGTCTGTTGCAGCTCGCCAAGACACGACTCACCTGATCGGCAGTCAGGTATCGGGGGATGCTCGTAAACCTGCGGTTCAGCGCACTTGGAATTGCTATCGAAAGATCCTGACTGACAAGGCTAGTGAACAGCAGGTACCTCATGAATGAGCGCAACGCTGTCTCCACGCTCTTTATGCTCTTGCGTCGTCTGACCGCTTCCATCTGCACAAAAGCAATCAGGTCTTCTGCCTTGATGTTGGAAAACTTAAAGGGCCGCTTGCCAAACCTCTGAGCAAGAAATGCGATTACGATGGTCTTTCGGTTATTGATCGTCCGGCGAGCCAGCGCACGTTCCTCACGCAGATAATCACCAAAGTTGTGAGCCACGAGCTCAACCTGGGACCTCGGTGTGTCCATCGGCGATATACGGCCTTCTTGGGCGAGCATTTCAAGAAGGCGCTTCAGTGCAAGCAATGCGCCGAACCCTTTTCGCCGGCCACGAAGACGAACGTACTTCCGTGCATGGGCAAACGTCACATCATGAAGAGGGACACGCCATCGCTGTAACCAGTGGCCAAACTCCTCCACCGTGAGAAGATGTCGCAAAGCTTGATCTCGACAGTATCCTTGCTCATACAAACAGTCTGCCAACCGTTCAATGTACGGTCCGAGTGGACTCGATCTGTATCTCTGAATGGTTCTTGAATCTCTGAAAAATCTTTCCATGAGAAATCCTCCGGGCATGAGTGCCTCATGGACGATTCTCCATAATTATGCCGAGTGTCTGATGACCGAAGAATGGAATTCGGTTGGAGCAGATCACGACGGAAATGGGCCCGCTTAGACTTTGAGACTGTCTAACCCTGCCTGCTCGGCATAATCTTAAACTCGGCATGAACACCGAGGGGATTTTCATGGCGGAGCGCCTCTTCGGAGTCACCATCACAAACAGCGATGGCAAATCGATTCCTGTCCGCTACATTGGCGAGCAGCATGTGAGGGAAGATCTCGGTCGCATTCCCTCATTCCAGGACTGGATACAGGAGATGCCGGTCAAGTCGTGGATGTATGGTCAGCGGTTGACGGTCAGGAAAGAACTCTAACCTAGCGAATGTGGAGAAGCCACAGGTAAGTTGGGAGGGTCCTGGACACTCTTTTTTTGTTGCAAGCACCGATGATACCGGATATATTACAGGGTATAGAAAGGAGGCAATAAATGAGCGAAACAGCCCAAAAACGAGCCATCAAGAATTACCGGAGCCGTCTCCTCACGCGAGGAGTCGCCCGATTTGAAGTTCTAGGCCTCGAGGCGGACCGCGACCTGATCCGTTCACTCGCCAAGCGCCTCGCCCAGAATGATCCAGAGGCAAGCCGAATTCGTCGGGAGGTTACGCGGACAGTCTCCACTACCCTGGGAAACAAGGGGGGAATTCTTGCCGCTCTTCGCCGCTCGCCGCTGGTTGGAGCGGATCTGGAGATGGACCGGCCATTTGATCCTGGCCGGACGGTAGACCTATGACGCGCTATCTCCTCGACACCAACATCGTCAGCGACGCTACGAAACCAAGTCCCTCGCAGCCGCTGATCGAATGGATGTCGGAGCAGGTGGATGAAGACCTGTTCATCTCTTCCCTGACTCTGGCTGAGATACAACGGGGCGTGTTGGAGAAGCCCATGGGAAAGAAGCGCCGGGAACTCGAGGAATGGTTCAAGGGGCCAGAGGGTCCACAAGCGTTGTTTCGAGGACGTGTGTTGGCTTTCGACGAGAAGGCGGCCCTGATCTGGGGTCGCCGCATGGCGGAAGGCACTGCTACCGGACAGCCGCGAAGTGCCCTCGACATGGTCGTCGCTGCGATCGCCGAGGCGAATGTTTGCGTTGTTGTCACCGACAACGAGAAGCATTTCGCTGGCATCCACATTTTCAACCCAGTGCGCAGTCGAAGACGCCGGGAATCGGCGGAGGGTTGACCTCTTCCTCAACAATGCCGCCTACCGTTTCTGCCCGACTCCAGTAATAGAGACTGGTCTCAGCGCCTCTACAGGCGGGATTGAATGGCTCTGAACGGTCGATGGTCAGCAGCCAGAACGCTAACCGGAAACCCGTCCCTGTTGCGCTTGACCTCTCCGCACCTGTCAACGCCTATTCAGCGAATGCTCTGGCTATCCGCTGGAAATACTCAGACCTTCTCGCCGCATCCGTAGTAGTGAACTCGCTGCGACAGGCCACTAGTTCGAGCACGGTAATCGACACTCAACGATGCCACTCGCCTTCCTCAGAAATGGGGAAGGCTTTTTTGTTTCGAAAATGGAGAAACGATGTGCCTGAATATCCTGTTTGTCATTTTTCTGATTGTCATCTATTCGGAATCACTGCTGACCCGCATCGCCGGTAAGACAATCTCCACCCTGCTGCTGGTTACCTCCACCCTTGGCCTCTGTTCGCTGATAGCCGTGTTTTTCTTGGAGGCTCTGTAGGGCAGGGAAGTCATCGCGCCCTACGATGCAACGAAGAACCGCAATCCTCGAAGACGCTCCGCAGTTGCAGAAACAAACCCGCCACGCTCTCCCCCAACTCCACCCCCGAATTGATCAGCGGCAGCCACCCTGTCGCTCGCAGGAGACATGTATGCCTAGCTTCCGCTCCTTTGCTGCGACGCGTGTCGCAGTCGCTTCCATATCAAGCATCTTCGCGTCCCGTTCTTACCCCTACCGTTCGATGGACGGCGGATGCATAACGATGATCTGCCTTATGTTCCTCGTGTTGTTATTACTGGCCGTGGTTTGGTATCGGCCTCATTTCACATCGCACCGTCGCGAGTTGACCGCCCGCACCTGGGAAGAGATATTGTCCCGTATCGAGCCCATCAATTTTGAAGGTCTGCGATCGATCGCCGACTGTTATCTGCAACCTGATAAAGACCAATTGCGCGTTGAACCCGGTTCCATGTGGGAGTTGCTAGGCGGCCTTGAAGGGATATGCAACTTGAAGTCGAATGCGGCTGTCATGCTCGAACTGACCTTATACGCGGAACGCTGGAATGCGGAGCAAGCTCCGGTCATCTCGGAGATCATTCGACGGGATGGAGTTCGGCTCAACAAGGCGGTGAACCGGATTGTGCTGGCCCACTTCTTTAATTTCGGGTCGCCTGATACCGCATTCAACCTGCAGGAAGCTGCCTCTTCGTATTTCCTTATGCGGGGCCGTCTCGTTGGGCTATACCGCAATAGCCACAGCGCTCTTCTGCTGCGCCTGGGAGCGGTACTTTAAATGATAGAAAACGCGCTAAAACCCCCGTGTCTGATCGCAAGCTGATCTACAAGAGTATCCAGGAGTTTGCACTGTTCTTCGCGAATGTACTTACGTGCTTCCGCCAATCCGTACCATTGGCCTCGGTCGACTTCAGGAATCTCGATCCGCTTCCCGGAACGGAGAGGCCATTCAATATCGCATGTGTTGCTTACAAGCCCAGCGGGATCGCAGTCGCCTTCAAAAGCCCACGCGATAACGACCTTTCCGCTCCTTTGGCGCACGGAACCAAGCTCGATAAAGTTGCCGGACGCGATGAATCCTGTCTCCTCGTGAAACTCACGCTTCGCTGCAACAAGTGGATCTTCCTTGGGTTCGTACTCGCCTTTCGGAAGCGTCCACGCGCGTCGATCCCGCTTGGCCCAAAATGGTCCTCCCGGATGAACGAGGAACACCTCCAGTTCGTCCTTTGTCCGCCGATACATGATGAGACCCGCACTGCGTTTTGGCATCTTGCTCACTGGCTATCGAAAAGACTGGCTTGTTGCTTGCTAATGTTGTCGTCTGAGATAAGTTGCGACTTCAATTCTTCGTCAGGCAATACCCGAAGAAGATGTGTCGGTGGCCTGTCACTGGGAGCGAGATATTCGGCGTATTCTCGGGGTTCAAGAATTATCGGTTGCCGGTTATGGACAGGTTGCATCACGCAGTTGGCATCGCCTGTCAGAACGGCGAAGGTGTCTTTCCATTTATCGGTCTTCGGATTTTTCCAGCTAGACCAAAGGCCGGCCATACCGAAGGGCTCGCGGCCTGGGACAGCGAATTCATATTTTGGTTTTAGACCTTTGGCTGCTTTGACCCATTCGAAGAAAGTGTCGGCGGGAATGATGCACCGACCTGTCCTGAACCGTTCACTCCAAAACTTCGCTACGTCAATTCCTTCGCATCGGGCATTGAAGAGCAAACGGTCGGTGAGATTGAAACCCCAGCGCATCATCTCAATTTTGTGTTCGCCATCATTATTCATCAAGACAACCGGCTGAACCGACCCCGGCGCGATGTCATCCTCGGCGTCGAGATACAACTCGTCAAGACCCACGCTCACGTGGAACATTTCTGCGATGCGCCGCTTGTCGGAACGGCGTTTGTAGCGACCGCACATACTCTCAGTCTATATTCAACAATTACGCAGATGAGTGTTTTCAGTTATTTACCGCCGTTTGCACATCCTTTGGTGCAAGTGCGGTTTGACAACCGCTCCCATTCATAGGCGAATATAAGGCGAAGACAATTCGCCATGCCCACATCCTCCGCAATCCGGCTCCAGATCGAATCGGCCTTCGCGCAGAAGATTCCCTCTGCGCTTACTCCCGCTGCAAAGATGATTCGTCCTGTTGCGCCTACGGGCATCGTTGCGCTGGATGAAATCTTGCAGGGTGGCTTGCCGGTGGGAGCGGTCATCGAACTGGTTGGTCCCGAGTGTTCCGGGCGAACTTCGGTCGCACTTTCCTTCCTCTCGCGTGTGACGCAGAGAGCGAAGGTGTGTGCCTGGATTGATGTATCCAACACGCTCGATCCCGCCTCGGCCGCCGCTGCCGGCGTCGATCTCGCGCGACTGCTTTGGGTGCGTTGCGGGGTGATGCAGAAAATCCATGAGCCCACAAATCCCAGCTTCGCTCTGCCAGAGAAGTATCTTGTCCCAGCAGCCGCGAAGAAAGGATTGCATGGCGGAGGATTCGGGTCCCATCCGCGCACGGAGGCCAATGTACTTTCCCAAGCAGTTCGGGGCCTGCTGAGACCAGAAGCAATCGAGCCTCGCTGTGCGGAGCCGCAGCATCCTGTGCGACCCAGGACAGAGGTCTTCGAGCCGAACCTTCGGCAGTCGGCGACGAACGTCGTTCCACCATTGCGCTCGCGAAAACCCTGGTCCCGGATGGAGCAGGCATTACGTGCAACCGATCTGCTCCTGCAGGGCGGCGGCTTCAGCGCGATCGTGCTTGACTTGGGAAGCCTCACGCCGGAGGCCGTCTCGCGTGTGCCGTTGGCGACGTGGTACCGCTATCGTGCGGCTGCCGAGAGAACACAGTCGAGCATCCTGCTTCTGACACAGCATCCCTGCGCAAAGAGCAGCGCAGAGCTAATGCTGCGGTTTCAACCGGCGAATGCGATCTGCGATGAAAGAACGGTCTTCAGCGGTATCGAGACCCGAGTCGAAGTTGCTCGACGGCGCTTTACGGAAACTCCAACCAATATCATCCCATTACGAAAGCCGCCGCAAGGTGTGAATGTTGCGAACTGGCAGAGCCGCACCGTATGGGCAGGTCGCAGATGACCAATCCCATTGAACTGTATGCCTGCCTCTATGTAAAGGAGTTTCCAGCGCAGGCAATCCTGCGACTACGGCCTGAGTTGCACAGTATGGCTTGTGTCGTGATGGAGGGCGAGCCTCCGTCGCAAAGTGTTTGCTCACTCAACACCAAGGCACAGCTGCTTCACCTTTCACACGGCATGACCCGTGTGGAGGTCGATACATTTCCTAATCCGGTCGTTCTATCGCGCTCACGTGAAACGGAGATGGCGACGAGGGTCATTCTGCTCGAATGCGCGGGCGCGTTTTCGCCGCGCGTTCAGGATTGCAGCCATGACCGATCGTTTCTGTGCGCGCTCGACATTGCAGGAACGACAGGGTTATTCGGTCCACCGGAAATGCTGGCTCAGAATCTTCTCACTCGCGTCGGCGCGCTGGGGATGACTGCCTGCGTTGCTGTGAGCGGTAATTTCCATGCGGCAGTCGCCGTTGCCAAGGGGCCATTGCCGCTATCGGTCCGGGTGATACCCACAGGCGAGGAGAGTACGGCGTTGGCAGCGTTGCCGCTCACCGTACTCGACCTTACGGAAACGCAGGCGGAGACCTTCGCGCTTTGGGGGATTCATACGCTGGGGATGCTGGCCGCTCTGCCGGAGAAAGAGCTGATTGCCCGGATAGGACAGGACGGTAAGCGTCTTCGCCAGATGGCGCGAGGCGAGCGCCCGCATTTATTTCAACCAGTGGAGCCTGTTTTCACGCTCACCGAGAAGATAGAGCTCGATTCTCCCGTCGAGCTTCTGGAGTCGCTACTTTTTGCGGTCGGCGTCATGCTCGATCAGCTGATTCTTCGTGCAAAGGCGCGCATCCTGGCTCTGGCCTCTGTGACCATCGCGTTGACGCTCGACGGCGGGGGCACGCATACGCGGACTATCCGGCCCGCGCTGCCAAGTACGGACAAACAGCTCTGGATCAAGCTGCTGCATCTCGACCTCGAAGCGCATCCACCGAAAGCTGCCATTCTCGCGGTCGTACTGGATGCAGAACCAGGCAGTACCAGCAAGGTACAGCTTGGCCTTTTCTCACCGCAGCTTCCCGAGGCGGCATGCTTGGATGTCACGCTTGCCCGCATCCGCGCCATCGTGGGTGAGGACTGCGTAGGTCGCGCTGTGCTTCAGGATACCCATGCGCCGGAGGGGTTCCGCATGGAACCCTTTACCGTATCTTCCGGTCACTCTGCTGGCATTGGTTCACCCGAACCGCGTGCCTCCATGCGGCAGCTTCGTCCACCGGAGCTGGCCTCCGTCACTCTGCGGAACTCTCAACCGGCGATGTTCTTCTATCGCGAGCGACGCTATGCGGTCGAACATGCTTACGGTCCGTGGCTCGTAGAGGGCGACTGGTGGAACCAGACGCTTTGGGGATTGGAGCAATGGGACTTGGTCGCCCGCGCGCAGGACGGTCCGATGCTCTGTTGCTGCATGATGCGTGACCTGATGCGAAATCAATGGCTGATGGCGGCACTCTATGACTGACCGATATGTCGAACTGCACGCCGCCAGCGCCTTCAGCTTCCTGGAGGGGGCATCGCAGCCCGAGGCGCTGGTCGAACGGGCCGTCGCATTGGAGATGCCGGGGATGGCGTTATTGGATCGGAACGGCGTCTATGGCTCTGCGCGGTTCCATACCAGTGCGAAGCGAAACAAGGTTCGCGCACACGTCGGAGCGGAGATCGCGGTATCGAGCCTCGGAACTCGCCTCACGCCTCCGTCCTGGTTGCCGCATCAGCACATCGTTGAACCTGTCCGGCTGCCGCTGCTTTGTGAATCCCGGGAAGGCTATCAGAACCTCTGCCAGCTCGTGACGCGGTTCAAGATGCGCGAAACCACGAAGAGGGAAGGTGCGGCCAACTTCGGTGATCTTGAGCAATACGCCTCTGGTCTGGTGTGCCTCACGGGCGGCGATGAAGGTCCCCTGGCCGCAGCTTTGATGCGCGGCGGAGAAGAAGCTGGGCGAGAGTCGGTCGAGCGGCTGGTGCGCATCTTCGGCCCGGGGAGTGTCTATGTCGAGTTGCAACGGCATCAGGAGCGCGAAGAGGAGTGGCGAAACCAGGCGGCGCTTCGCATCGCCGGTTCTCTGAAGCTGCCTGTGGTTGCAACCAATGGCGTGCGGTACGCCACCCCGTATGACCGTGAGGTGTTGGACCTCTTTACCGCAGTTCGCAATCATACGGAACTCGACCATGCCGGCCGTCTTCTATCTCTCAATAGTCAGCGACATCTTCGTCCGGCACAAGAGATGGCGGCATTGTTCCGCGATGTTTGTGGAGCGACCGAGAACACAGTCGAGCTTTCCTGTCGCCTGCAATTCGAGTTGGGAGATTTGGGCTATGAGTTCCCGCGTTATCCCGTACCGGACGGCGACACGATGGATAGTTTCTTGCGCAAGCGCGTGGAAGAGGGAGTCATTCGCCGCTATCGGCCAAAGCGCGACATGGGGCTTCTGGAACGGGCAAGAAAGCAGGTCGAACACGAACTCGCGCTGATTGCCAGGCTAGGGTTTGCCGGATACTTCCTGATCGTTTGGGACATCGTGCAGTTTTGCAAACGTCATGACATTCTCATCCAAGGCCGTGGAAGTGCTGCGAATTCGGCGGTCTGCTATGCGCTTGAAATTACGGCGATCGATCCGGTGGGCATGGAGTTGCTCTTCGAGCGTTTTCTGAGCGAAAGCCGGGGCGAGTGGCCGGACATCGACCTTGATCTGCCGTCTGAAGACAAACGTGAGCAGGCGATTCAGTATGTCTACCAACGTTATGGAGAACTCGGTGCTGCGATGACGGCGAACGTCATTACATATCGCGGCAAGTCCGCCGCGCGGGAGGTGGGAAAGGCACTCGGTTTTGATCAGGAGTCGTTGCAGCGCTTGTCCGGGCTGGTGAATCACTTTGAATGGCGCGGCCCAACCGACACCATGGCGCACTCGTTTCAGAATGCGGGCTTTGACCTGAAGCATCCGCGCATCGCCAAATACCTCGAACTCTGTATGCGTATCCAGGATCTGCCGCGCCATCTTGGCCAGCACTCCGGAGGCATGGTCATCTGTCAAGGCCAGTTGAACCGCGTCGTTCCCCTGGAATGTGCGTCCATGCCGGGGAGGACGGTCGTGCAATGGGACAAAGAAGACTGCGCCGATTTGGGAATCGTCAAAGTGGACCTGCTCGGCCTGGGGATGATGGCCGTTCTTAAGGATTGTCTGGAATTGATCCCGAAGAACCACGGCGACCGCGTCGATCTGGCCCAATTGCCGGAAGACGGCGAGGTCTATTGCGCGTTGCAACGTGCCGATACCGTAGGCATGTTTCAAATCGAGAGTCGCGCGCAGATGGCTTCTCTGCCGCGAAACCACCCAGAGAAGTTCTACGACGTGGTCGTTCAAGTCGCCATCATTCGACCGGGGCCGATCGTCGGTAAGATGATGCACCCATACATGCGGCGGCGCCAGAAAAAAGAAGAGGTCACATATCCGCATCCGTCGCTGGAGCCGGTGCTGAAGCGGACGCTAGGCGTGCCGCTCTTTCAGGAGCAGTTGCTCCGCATGGCGATGACGGTCGCGAACTTTACCGGGTCGGAAGCCGAGGAGCTTCGTCGCGCCGTAGGAATGCGGCGCTCCTGGGAGCGGATGAAGAATCTCGAAGGAAAGCTGCGAGAAGGTATGACAGCGAACGGGTTGGATACCGCGACGCAAGAGACCATCATTCAGAACATCAGTTCATTCGCCCTATATGGCTTTCCCGAATCGCACGCGGCCAGCTTTGCCCTGATCGCCTACGCCTCGGCATATTTCAAAGTAAAGTACCTGGCCGCCTTCACCTGCGCCATCCTCAATAACCAGCCAATGGGTTTCTATTCTCCCGCCGTGTTGGTAAAGGATGCCCAGCGGCACGGGCTGCGAGTGAAACCGATGGATGTACAGGTCTCAGACTGGGCTTGCACGATTGAGCATGCGCCCGACGGAAGCCTGTCTCTGCGGCTCGGACTTGGCTACGCGAAAGGGCTGCGCAAACAATCCGCAGAGGCCATCGCCAACTCTCGCGAAGAATGCGGCCCGTTCCGGTCGGCGGAAGATCTGGTCGTACGAGCCCCCTCCCTCAGCCGAAAAGAGTTGACCTTGCTCGCACGTATTGGGGCCCTCAACAATCTCGATGGGATCGAGCATCGCCGGGATGCGCTCTGGCAAGTCGAACGCGCAGGCAAGTTGGAGGGTCCTCTACTCCGGCAAAAGAGCGAGGTCTTGCGGGAGGAATCGGGGAGTCTGCCACTACAGCAGATGAACACCGAAGAACGTCTGATTGCCGACTACGCGGGCACAGGTCTGACAATCGGCAAGCATCCGATGGCGTATCGACGGGATGACCTGCGGCGGGAGAGAATTCTCTCCGCCGAGGAGCTGCGCACCTGCAGAGACGGTGAGTTTGTGAGGACGGCAGGCTGCGTGATCGCACGACAGCGGCCCGGAACGGCCATGGGATTCATCTTCCTGTCGATGGAAGACGAGACAGGCATCGCCAACGTCATTGTGACGCCCGATCTTTACGAACGGGAACGGCTGATCGTCACGCGCAGCAAGTTCATCCTCGCGGAAGGCCCGTTGCAAAATCAGGACGGCGTAGTTCATGTGAAAGCAACGCATCTCCGACCTCTCTCCGATCAAACCCTGGAGGTCCGTTCGCATGACTTCCACTAAGACAGGACCGCAAGTGGGCGGTCATCGCCGCGAAGTCGATTATCAAAAGCTTGGACCGGCTTTGCTGATCGCTTCCAGCCTGGTTCTCGCAATACGAACGGCACGATGGAGTCCGACACACAGCGACGGTCTAGCCAACGTGGAGTGGGACGCAGAGGTGGAGCACAGCGTCCGGATTGCGAAGATTGTTCTTTCGCACCTCACCGCTCGCTGTTCTGAGTTGTTTCAGATGAAAGATGTGCCTTGGTACGTGGCTACTGACGAAGAGGTGCCAAAGTGACGGATCGGCGGTATGCCTTACAGGGGCGATAGCAGCGCTCGCCAAAGGTTACTTCTGCTCGAAGCCTTGAAGGGCGTCATCGAGGTTCACCATACAAGCCCACCGCCGCTCCGACAGCCATTCACGTAGAAATCATACTTTTGTTGCGAACGGAAGACCGAATAAAAGACATTCGTTTCCGGCCCATGTTCCTAACCGAACTCACATCGTTAGCGAGGGGAGGTGTCCTCAATTTCAAAAACAACAAAGAAATGGGCGCTTCACGAGGCCGTTCAAGCGAGGACAGCACTTCCCAACCGAGCCCGACATTTGCTCTGCAAGTTCCCAGTTGAGGAACCGCCTGATCATGAAACTCTAGTCGCTCGCCCAGCCCAGCATTGCACATAAGCGAATTTCCTTCCCAACCTCTCTACACTGGCCTGCCCACTATTGGCAGGCTTTTCCCTTTTGCGCAGCACTTACCAAGGAGAATGCTCATGCTTTTGACCATGGAATCGAAGACCGCCGCCCACCACAAACTCGAGACGCTCATTGAAAAGGGCCGTGCCACAGCGTCCAGTGTTGTCGAACACGTCATGAACAATCAACCTGCCGACCGTCTGGCGCGAGCATCGGAGTTTCAGTTCCACGCCGATCCCGCGACAACTGCGATCACCGTTGTCTACCCGGATGCAGGTGCCGACGAGGGTGCGCTCTCGCAGCGGCTCCACCGGAACGCCCTGGTCCAGATGGCCCATAGCAGTGAGCTTCCGCTCAAGTTCATCGATAGCCTGCAGGATACTGCCGCTCCCTGGGGGCGTGAGCTGCTGGCTCACAATCTCAATACCGTCTTCCGAAATCGCGCACCCAAGACACGCTACCTCCTGCGCTCCTTAGGGGGCGAGCTCCGCGGGTTCCTGTCCGACCGTTACCGCCGGCTGGATTCTCGCCCCATCATCGAGGCCTTCGCCACCGCCGTACAGCGTAAAGGAGCCTTGCCGTATGACGGCTATGTGACCGATACCAAGCTCGCGATCCAGGCCATCATGCCGGAGGTATACGAGCCGGTTCCGGGTGAGATGGTCGCTTATGGACTGAGCCTCGAGAATTCTGACTTCGGAAATGGGGCGCTTTCGGTCCGTGCCTATCTGCTTCGCATCTGGTGCTCGAACCTCGCTATCACGCAGGAGGAGATGCGCCAGGTTCATCTGGGCAAGCGGCTGGACGATTCGGTCCTCTACTCAAACCGCACCTACGAGTTGGACGCGAAGACGACGGTCAGTGCGCTGCGGGATGTGATCGACGGACAGCTCAACGCCGATTCGCTCAAGCGCCGCATGGAAGCAATCCGGCATGCCAACGAGCAGACGGTCGAACCGCAGCTTGCGAAGGATATCTTTCGCAAGCTGCTCCAGAAGGGCGAATCGGAGGCGGCTACGCAGGCTTTCGAATCCTCGGACACCTACAACCTTCCAGCCGGCCACACCAACTGGAGACTCTCAAACGCGATTTCCTGGATCGCGGGACAGACGAAGGACGCAGAGCGAAAACTCGACCTGATGAAAATTGCAGGGGAGGTGTTGCCGAAGGTAGCCTGAGAGAACGGGTGGATGTTTGAGCGATGGCATTCACCCTCTCCTTTACGACCATAGCGAGATTATGCACATATCAGTTTGAACCTGCGATCAGACGATAGATATGCACTCCATATTTTTGTACGATGCTCATCCCGATATCCGGCACGGCCAATAACTCTGCATCGTCTTGAGGCAAAAACCCAAAACCGATATGTAGGGTCCCATCGAGGACTTGCTGGACAACCGAAGCCGTCAGACCGGGTATGTGTTCGATCTCCACTGGCGGGGTGCCATCTCAACTATAAATCTACGGCCCAGTTTACTGTAGCGAACAGACCCTCAACATGTGCGAAAGCGCCATCATTGGTAATAAGAGTTGCGCCTGTGCTGATGGCGTGGGCGGCGATTAGCATGTCCATGTTCCCGAGAGTCTTGCCAAGCCGCTCTTGTTTTGCCCGCAGGTCTCCATATGCCGCAGCTTCCTCTCGACCCCAAGGACGAATGCTGATTTTTGCTAAGAAGCCTTCGATGGCGGCCCCCAGTGCTGCGCTCGGGCGCTTGGCTAAACCGTAACGAATCTCGCCCTCCGTGATGGCTGAAATGCAAGCGATCTCGTCATCTTTGAGCGCCGCCAATTTCGCTCGAGCGGCGGGGGAGGTTCCCCGCAATATGTAGCTGCACATATTGGTGTCCAGCATGAGACTGAAGATCATAGATCCCGCCGTTCCTGGGGCGACTGCTGTCCTCGATCGGCTAGGAAGTCTTCAGGGACGCCTGCCGCGTCGAGGGCATCAAAGATGACCTTCCAGTCACCTGGAGCCTGAGAGAGAATCAGGTCTCCACTTTGTTGGTCGCGCCGGATGTAGACCTCGTCCGTATTGAATCTAAACTCGGCCGGAATACGAACCGCCTGACTTCTGCCGCTCATAAAGACCTTAGCTTTTTCGACCTGTGCCATGGCATGCCTCCTGCTATCTATCATGCTATATCTCATCGGAGATTGCAAGAACTGTGTGGCCATGGCCTAATACTACAGTTGCGTGCGCCGTGAAAGGCATCAATAGAGCCACTTGCAAAATTCATGCAGCAGGGTCATTTAGAAGTGGGGATTGCCAACTTTAGAATAGGGTTACGAAGACCAACTCCAAAGTGGAAGGCGTCCCCACCCCATGCAGATTACCGTTTCCGGCCTCCTGAATCAATTCCATCGCATCATGCAAGGCGTACTGTTCCCGGCGCTGCAAGAGCAGTTATCTGAGCGCAGATGCTCTGGCACTCCCTTGGTCACCATCACGTCGGCCAGCGCTTCGATCACCTTCGCCGAACTCCATCGTCGCTCCGCGCGGATCAACAGGCATTCTCTGCTGTGCTCATCGATAAGATTCAACATCCGCACCGTCCTTCCGTCGTACGTTTTGGCGCTCACAAAATCGTACGACCATACATGGTTTGCGTGCTCCGGCCGCAGCCGCACGCACGAGCCATCGTTGAGCCACAATCGTCCTCTTGCTTTTTGCCTCTTGGGAACCTTCAGCCCTTCGCGACGCCAGATCCTCTCCACCCGGTCCTTGCCCACCTGCCAGCCCGCTCGCTGCAGCAGCGCCGTGATCCGGCGGTAGCCATAGCGGCCATATTGGCTGGCAAGCTGGATGATCGCTGCGGTGAGTCGATCCTCGTCTTCACGTCGTATCGGTAGCAGGCGCTGCGTGCCTCTTGGCTGATTTACCAACCGGCACGCATGCCGCTCACTGACGCCATGCTCCTGCCGGGCATGATTGACCGCACGACGCCGTCGCTCCGGGCTTAGAAATTTCCCCGCGCCAGGTCCTCCAGCACCTGCTTATCCAGGCTCAGGTTGGCTACCAGGCGTTTCAGCTTGACGTTCTCCTGTTCCAGTTCTTTCAACCGCCTGGCCTGGTCCACCTTCAACCCGCCGTACTCCTTGCGCCACCGATAGTAGGTCTGCTCCACGATCCCGGCTTCCTTGCACGCCTGCGGCGTCATCTTCCCATTCGCCACCGCCACTTCCACTTGCCGCAGCAGGTTCACGATCTCTTCCGGCTTATAGATTTTCCTCGCCATTTTCCCAGCTCCTTTTGTCCAGTTTCTCTCTGATCTCCTGGTACAGAATTTGCCGGGCAGTCCAATTTCCGCCCGCTCTATCTTGAGGGCGGTACAGTTCGTAATTGCCGTTGCGGTCGCCAATCGAAGACCGCCCACTCCGCCGATTGACTCCTCCCCAACAAAGTCTCCCGGAGAGAGAAGGGTAATCGTCGCCTCTTTCCCTTTTTTCGAAACGACTGTGAGTTGTGCGCGGCCCTTCTGAAGATAGAAGATTGCATCAGCCACGTGTCCCTGCACAAAAAAGGCCTGGTTGGCTTTCAATCGGACGATTCGCCGTCCGACGCCTGACGTTACAAGAAAGACGGCGCGGCTGGACCATCGCCATGCAGGTGAAAGAAGTCGGCTCTGGAGCAGCACAACGGCAACGTCGGGAGGAACTGCTGGAAGCGGCACGGCGAAGAGAGATCGACGTTGTTGTGGTGTGGCGTCTGGACCGCTGGGGAAGATCGGTAACCGACCTGCTCGCGACTCTGCAGGAACTGGAGCATCTCGGCGTCGGCTTCGTGTCGCTGACCGAGGCGCTCGACCTGACCACTCCGGCGGGTCGTGCAATGGCCGCGCTGCTGGCCGTTTTCGCCGCCTTCGAGCGCGAAATTCTTCGGGAACGAGTACGGGCCGGTCTCGCTCATGCCCGCCAGAACGGCAAGCGGTTGGGCCGACCCTTAACCGCTGGACTCCATGCCGGCCAGATCCGTAAACTTCATCGGTCCGGCCTTAGCAAGTCCGAAATCTCCCGCCGCCTCAACATCGGTCGCACTTCCGTGCGCCGTATCCTGGACAGGAGAACCCAAGCATGAACAGCACCCCCATAGAGTTCCACAAAATCTGGATCGACCAATGCGCGGCAACCCAAGGTATCCGCGAAAGGTTCGGCCTGGAGGACGCGCTGAACTATCTGACCGGCGGGAAACTCTTTTCCTTCCTGCACGCGACCGAGCGCGATCCCTTGTTCGCTGCCGAAATACCTGCCTTCATCGGTGAAATCCGGCGGCTGTTTACAGCCCAGGAGATCCACGACTATCTCGATCACCTGGAACGAACAAGATATCTGGTTCCTCAAGACCTGGACCTTGAACCAGAACCCAACGAAGACCTTGAGGAGGAGGAAGCCTGGCTGGAAAACCCCGTAATGGGCGCGGAGGAACTGCTCCGGTTCTCCCGTGCCCGCGAGCTTCTACAGGTATAGGAAAATGGCCAAAGCGCGACGAAATGACGACCGGGAAAATCGCATCTCCGAGGAAATCATCGTGGATGTCTATGGGCCGGAAGAACAGGCCATGGGGTGGTACTACTATCTCGAAGAAAAAATCCAGTTTCCGTTCCATGCGCAATGCAGCGCTTCTGCACCTGCGTCGCCACTGCGTAAAGGAGACTCTGTCCAGATCAGAAAGATGGCGCCTGAAGATAGCTGCTCGACTGACATGCTCGTGATGACCCGCTGGAATAATCGAAATATCGCGGTGCCACTCTATCAGTTGAAGCTGATCGGCGTGGATGAATCAACCACTCAGGCCATCGAAGACTGGCATTACTGGGTCGCCCAAGGCAACTGCTTATGACTTACGCGCCCCTGCCGAAAACTCACCTTCAACCTTGACCGGGAACGATATCGGAGACCCTTCGCAAGTGGCACCGCTGCTGGATCAGATAGAAGCGACCATCGCCAGCGTCACAGCCGATGGCGCTTATGACGGGGCACCAATCTACGAAGTTGTGGCCGGTCGCGGCGAAGACATCCGTGTGATTATCCCTCCCCACGTGACAGCGGTACTCCGTGCCGAGGCCGGGCACAACCCGTCGCAGCGGGGCCAGCACATCCTCACGATTGCTGCACGAGGAGGGCTGGGCTGGCAGAAGGAGACCGATTACGGCCGACGCGCTCTGGTTGAAACGGCCATGGGCCGCTACAAAGCCATCATCGGTCCATGCCTCCGGGCGCGCAGCTTCTCCGGCCAGCAGGCCGAGGCGGCTGTCGGCGTGGCCGTCCTCAATCGCATGCTGGACGCGGGACGCCCGGACTCCGTCCGCCGTCGAAACATCGCAGCGTAATCAATCTGGGGAAAAGGGGAAACTGCGGGGATCGCTCGATCCATGCAACAACGCTGGCCGTAAAGTGTCTGTCACGGCAGGGACGATCTTCGACCGCAGCCGGATTTCGCTTCAGGAATGGTTTGCCGCAGCCTGGTACATGACCAACCAGAAACATGGAGTCAGCGCGCTCGGCCTACAGCGATTGTTGGGGTTGGGGAGTTATCAAACTGCCTGGACCATCTTGCGGAAGTTGCGCACGGCCATGGCGCGGCCTGGGCGAGATCGACTTCATGGCTCGGTCGAGGTCGATGAAACCTATGTGGGCGGCATTGAACACGGCGCTCGCGGACGGGGAACGGAGCGCAAATTCATCGTGGTGATTGCCATTGAAGTCTTGTCGCCAAAGGGATTCGGCCGTGTACGCCTGCAGCGCATCAACGACGTTTCAGGAGCCAGCCTGATTCCTTTTGTCGCGGCGGCGGTTGAGTCGGGCACCGAGGTTCGCACCGACGGGTGGCGGGGCTACTATGGCCTTTCTGAACAGGGATACAAGCACCACGCAATCAACATCTCCAGCAGGGCGATCCGGCGCACGTTTCCTTGCCTGGGGTTCATAGCGTTGCTTCGTTGCTCAAACGCAGGTTGCTCGGCACCCAGCAAGGATCGGTCACAGCCGAGCATCTGGATGCCTATCTCAATGAATTTGCCTTCCTTTTCAATCGCCGCCACTCCCGCCGCCGAGGCTTGCTCTTCCTCCGACTGCTGCAACACGCGGTGGTCACCCCACCGACTCGGTATAGGCCGTCGCGATCTCTCAACAAGATTGGAAACCACAGCCTGTAGTGGTCACTGTACTTAGGCAGCCACCCCACTTAGGAAATAGTTTCCTTATGTCTTATTGCTTCTTTAGGCTCGGCAGTTTGTGCCGACTGACGAAGGCAATCAGCACCGCGTTTACCAGCGTGAGGCCCGCCAACAGATAGAGCCCAGCGCGATGAGATCCGAAGTGGGCGTCTGCCCATACTTTTGCGTTGGGCGCAAAAAATCCGCCCAGGGCCCCCATCGCATTGATAAACGCGATGCCGCCCGCAGCCGCTGTACCGGCCAGATAGCCCGTGGGAAAAGTCCAGAACAAAGGTTGGACAGCGATGAAACCCGATGCTGCAACGCACAAGGCAAGTAGCGCGATCGCTGGTACGCTTGTTGGGAACACTGCACTTGCCAAGCCTGAGACCACTAGGACAAGAACGGCGAGGAAACGGTGATTTTTGTGCCTGTCTGCCGTTCGAGGTATCCAATACGTAGCCGCTATGGCGCAAACCCACGGAATTGCCGATACGAAGCCAACTTCTATCCCCACGGATTTGCCCAGGAGTGTCGCAATCTCTGTTGGCAGGTAAAAAACCACACCATACACGCTCAACTGGATCAGGAAATAGATCAGCACGTAGTGCAGGACTCGCCAGTCCATAAGCACTGCGGGAAATGCTGAGGAGCCGTATGTGCGCCTCGCCTGCTCTTCCTCTTGCAGAACGGTTAGCAGCGCCTGTTTCTCCGTATCGGGGAGCCAGGACGCATCCGCTGGCTTGTCACCAAGATATAGATATGCCCAAATCCCAACGGCAACCGCCAGGAAGCCTTCCAACAGAAACATCCACTGCCAACCTCGTAAACCCGCTTTTGCCGGCATATCGAGAAGCACTCCGGACAGCGGGCCTCCAAAGATGAAAGCCAGTGGCGCCCCAAAGTAAAACAGCCCCAGAATCCGACCCTTGACTCGATTCGGAAACCAATAGCTGAGATAGAGAATGACGCCCGGAAAGAAGCCGGCTTCAGCAATTCCCAACAATAGGCGCAGCACATAGAAGGATCGCGGGCCTGCGACGAACATGGTTGCCATGGACACAAGGCCCCAGCTCACCATGATGCGACACATCCAGACCCGCGCTCCTACCCTATGCAAGATGAGGTTGCTGGGCACCTCAAAAATTGCGTAGGTCAGGAAAAACAGTCCGGCTCCCATCGCATATGTGGCATCGGAAATTCCGGCGGAGGCCTGCAAGGCTTCTTTAGCGAAACCTATGTTGGCGCGATCAAGAAACGACACCACATACATGAGCAGCAGAAAAGGAACCAGCCGCCGCCGTGCGCGCACGATCGCATGGTCAACGGAATTTTCGGCAACCGGCACGCTATTGCTGCGTCGTTACAGTAGAAATTTGCACGGGTCCGAGCAAGCCCGATGGTAGCAGTGGAGAGTCTGCATGATATGGCTTGATATCGGTGAACGTATATTTCTTGGTTGCATCCGGTTGCTGGTCGCCGATCAAGCGGTTCACCCATGCATTCGTCACCTTGACGATTACTTGGTTGGTCCCAGGCTTCAATGCACCGGTTGCATCCACGCGATACGGCGCGTGCCACACGATTCCCAGATCCTTACCGTTCACGGTTACATCTGCCAGATTCTTCACAGCGCCCAGGTCGATCCACAGATGGGCTCCCTTCGTGAACCAGGTCGCCGGCGCTTGAATGGTTTTGGTATACGTACCCGTCCCGGAAAAGTACTTCACTCCATCATTCGTGCTGTCACTCCACGAAATCAACCTGGGCAGCGTGATGGATGGTGGTGCCCCAAGATCCGGCGGAAAGCTGACGGCCCACGGACCGTGCAGCGTCGCGACTTCTGTTTCAGCCGGCATCGGCAACATGCGTGAAGTCTGCATCGTCGGTTTGCGGAACACAACGAACACCGTTCCCCATGGTTCCAGATGCAGCGGCACCGTTGTGCGGCCGTTCGCGATCTGGTAAGACGCAGGCTTCGATTTCCCGGTCTCGGCGTACCACAGCTCGGGAGCCTTACCCGTCACGCGGAAGCTCGCCTCCACTGTCTCATCACGGTTGTTGCGACTGTCCACGAAGTAGATATCGCCGTCAGCCAGCTTGCGATGTACGAAGAGAATTCGTGTGTCCGTCTCCGGTTTGGTGTAATCGAAATCCGGGACCACCCCCAATGTTTTGAAGACATCCGTCAGACTCTGGCCTGCATAGACGGTGCCTCGGCCCACGTGCTGTACACCTGTCACGTCGCCAAACAACTCGTCATCCAGTTTGTGGAACTCCGCCTGATTGTCAGCAAGGCTTGGATCGTCGAACGGCTTGGGACCGGCTACAACAGCACCGTCCTCCACCAGTTTGTAAATGGCTTGCAATACCGGCAGAGACATATGCTGGCTGTATGGATCGAGCCCGAGCACGCGATAGCGCATTCCACTCTTGGTCGTAATGCGGCCATTGGTGACGCTCAGTTCATGGATCAAGCCATCGGCATTGATGTAATCGAAGCCGTAGCCGGCCGGGACATTCGGAGCCTTCTTGTTGAAGATCGCCGTGAGGTTCGAGTCCTCCCCGTAAAAATAAACCAGGTCTGCACCGAAGCGCCCCTGCTGCAACATATAACTGCTGCGCGCCAGGTAGTCGATCCACGGACGTGCCTCCTCCGCCCACGTTTCATTGCGGTTAAACCACTGTCCAAAGGGCCCCAGGGTCAACCCCGGCGCGGTGCCTTTACCCACCAGCGGTTGATGTGCCGATTCATGAATGCAAAAACGGTTGATTCCGTTTAGGAATTCCTGATCGGCCGTCGGCTTTAGCGTCGCAGGCGACCATGCCCAGGGATCGGCAGCCGCTGTCATCGATTCCGCCGCAGCGATGTTCTGGCCGTAGATATGGGCCACAGACGCAGATTCTCTATCGTCCGCGTTGTAGTCGTATTGGATCTTGTTCACGCCCGGCGTCTGCGTCCACATCGCACCCATCGGAATGTCATCGAGCTTCTTGACTTCCATGCCGTCTGCAATAAACGCGCGCCTGGACTCGTGAGACTCTCCGTAGTGGCCCATACCCCTTTCTTTCAGAGAAGCCTCTACCTGACCATAATGTTCATCAGCAGTCAGGTCGGCGATCGTCTTGCGAAAATCCCATAGAAATCGGTCGCTGGCCGCTAAACTTTCCACGATGTGCCCAGCGAGGACCGGCATCCAGGGTATTGGATCGTAGCCACGCCGTTCCTTGAACTCCGCGATCATGTCGTCGGTCCAGTTCTGCGCCCCGGCTTCCCAGCTGTCGGTTACCACGTACTCGATGCCGCGCTTGCCCATATTGTCCGCGCCCACTGTGTCCTTGTAGCTGTCGAGATAGTGGTTCATATAGTTCTTCACATAACGGCGGTTCAGCTTGTCCACTTCCAGGCCGGTGGCCTCCGCGGTCGCAGGGTGGTTGGTAATTCCCAGCAAGGAATAGCCGAAGCGAAGCACCACCCAATTTCCCGGCGGAGGCGTCCAGTTCAGGGTGCCGTCCGGACGCATCTTGCTCGTCAGGTTGATGACATCATCTTTCTGGATTGCGTCCGCCGGCGACACCGCAGGAGTCGCAAATTCATACAGGTCCGGGACCGGCACGAAGGCTGCCTTTTCTTCGAACCTGTTCACCCGCGCTCCAGGATGCAGTTCCAGTTCGGCGATTGCATAATCGGTCGGAGGTGGGCCAATCTTTATGCCGATCGATTTGAGATCCATACCCTTCGCCCATGCAGGCAAAGGAGGCGGGGGCGTCCGCTTGAAAACCACGCGAAAATACTTCGCCGTTACAGCTGGAAACGAAACTGTCTGTTCGGGGGCTCTATCTTCAGGAAGTTGTACGATGGTCCGGAAATTCTGTCCGTCGTCGCTTGCCTCCAACGATTTTTCCGGGTTCGAAATTCCGGAGAAAATTGCGGCTAACCCACGGATGCCTTGGGTCACAATCGTGATGGAGCGTATCGCCTGCGGATTCGGGAACTCATATTGGATCCAGGCATCGGAGCCAGGCACTGTGATCGGGAGATTGGTCGTCTTTTGCAGGTCCCCATCGATCAGCATGGCCGCATCCGGTGCGCCGCCGCTCGCCGTCATCTTCGGATGCAGCGATTCGAAGCTTACATCCGTAGTCGGCCTGCGGTAGGCGACCACAACAGAATCGGCGTAGAACTGCGGAATTGCCTTCGCGCCCGCGGGCGCGTTCAGAAGATCATGAATATTCATGCCCTGAAATGCGCCGGTGTTCGAAGGGGGGTGTGCTAAAGTGCCCGTGAACGGCTGGCCTCCTTCGACATCGGTCTCGCTCCAGACATATTTCTTCATTCCCTGCGATGCCGGAACCCAGGGTCCACCTGTCTCGCTCCAGCCCGGCGAGCCCGCAATCGCTTCCTCCATGCCCAGTTGATCGGCAAGACTGGTCGCATACCGGAAAGCGTCCTTCCATTCTGGCGTCATGTATACGAGCCGATGTGGCGCCACCTGGGGCGTAGCTAACGCGGCATCAAAAGTCTGGAAACCGGCCAGCCCGGCCCGATGCATCCACTCCAGATCCAGCTTGATCCCTGGCTTGGAGATGTTGCCATTCATCCAGTGCCACCAGACTCGCGGTCTCGCGCTACTCGGAGGATTTTTAAATCCCTGCATCAGTGGGTCCGATTTGGATTGTGCTTGCGCTGCGATTCCCGCACACGACCAGAGAAGCGAGATTGCTACGATTGCGATTGTCTGGCGCCTGCTAATTGGAATAAATCCTTTCAACTTGTCTGTCGCGACTTCGAGTGAAAGTATGTGGCCAGCGGGGTAGACAGCTTGATTTGCCAGCTCCGTAAACTCACACTCTAGTATCACATTCCACGCCAATAGGGCAAATGTATCATTAGACAATACTCGCAGATCGACGCCCTTCGCTTATAAGCCAACAATAATCGTGCGCTCGGCGCCAACAACGGCCAGCAGCTTGACAGCAGAATTCCAGTTGGGGTACGCTTCTGCGGTATCGAAACAGTTTTTCTTTTGGAAATGACGCCGTTTACGTTTTGTTCTGCAGACAGTACTTAGGCCAAAACGTATAGATGAACGCCTTGGCCCTGTTCCATCCCAGGCTAACTCAACCCATAGCGAGTACTAATTTTGAGCGCATCGGGGGTTTCATGCGACGGCGAGACGTCCTAAAACTCGCAGCATCGGCGGGAGCAGCTTGGGCAGCGCGTCCGATTGCATCGGCGCTTTCCTCGTCGATCCCAATCATTGATTCGCATATCCATTTATTTGATACCAGCCGTCCGGGGGGCGTACCTTGGCCGCAGAAAAGCGATTCCGTCATTTACAAACCCGCGCTTCCGGGCCGCTATGCAAAGATCGCAGAGCCTCTGGGCGTAGTCGGTGCGATCGCCATTGAAGCCAGCCCCTTAACCAGCGACAACGATTGGGTGCTGCGCGTGGTGGCGGATAATCCGATCATGGTTGGCATGGTCGGTGACCTTATCCCTGGATCGCCATCGTATCTACGGGAACTCGATCGGCTGCATGCCAATCCTCTATTCTTGGGAATTCGGTACGGCAACCTCTGGAATCGCGATTTGGAATTGGACATGAAAAAGCCGGGCTTTCTTGCTGGCCTCAAGAGACTCGCCGAGTTAGGCCTGGAGTTGGACAGCGCAAACCCGAATCCAGCTCTGATCCGTACCATCGCCGATATATCCGACCGGATTCCCGATCTCAGGATCGTCATCGATCACCTGCCCTCATCCCCGATTCCGATCGCAGCGCCCGCTCGCCGGGAATACTGGTCGCGGTTGCGCCATTTAAGCCAGAATCCTCGTGTTTTTATCAAACTCTCGGAAATCCCTGTCCGCGTTGATGGAGTGGTACCGATGGATCCCGCCTTCTACAAGCCAAGGCTGGATGCCATCTGGGATGTGTTCGGTGAAGACCACATCCTGTATGGTAGTGATTGGCCGAATAGCGATCATTTGGCAACCTATGCGGAAACCCTCGCAATCGTGCGCGGCTATGTCGCCCCAAAGGGCCACAAAGTCTGTCAAAAATTCTTCTGGCAAAACTCAATCGCTGCCTACAAGTGGCATCGAAGACTGCCGAACCAACGAGTGCTGTCGCAGCACCACAGTTGAGAAATGTCATACACCGATTCTTGTGGAGCAGGGAAGACACGACGTAACACAACGGATTGGGATCGGCTTCTCGATAGCAATCCGACGGAAAACATTTCCGAAGAACCATTCAACGGGGCCTTCGGGCGGAGTGCTTGAATACCCACTTGCTCCAATCGCTGGCTGGAGCAAAATAGATCATCAGGGCACGAAGACAAGAATACAATGAGAATTATCCCTTCCGCTCTCTCGCCGGAAGGACGCTGAGCGAGTGCGCCAGTCAGTTCAGTGCTAGCCGATGCCTAACTGCAACCTAAACCAGTCGACGAGTACCTAATGCAAATTTATAGTGAAATCCTATGAAGAAAGCATCCATTCGGGAAGTACGTGCCTATGTCGTTGCTCCTGGAGAAACTGGCGCAGATTATCACAATCAATCCGATAAACATTGGATCATTGATCTTCCGATTGCCAACCCCATGTCAATTTATGAAGAGTACAGAGCGAAGCGCACCAGCTGGGGCATCAATGCATTAGGCACTGTGATCGTGGAAGTCGAACTTGATGACGGTACCGTTGGAATTGGATGCAGCATCGGGGGTGAGCCAGCGTGCTTTATCATCGAAAAGCATCTTAGCCGTTTTGTCGAAGGTCAGGACGTACGCAATGTGGAACTCTTATGGGACCAAATGTGGCGTGCGACGATTCCATACGGTCGCAAAGGGCTCGCTCTGCACGCGATCAGCGCAGTGGATTTGGCCATTTGGGATTGTCTTGGGAAGTTACGAGGTGAACCCGTCTATGCTCTCCTGGGTGGAAAGACGAAGGAAACGCTCCGCGTTTATGCGACAACCTCGCGCGCGGATTTGGCAAAAGCCTGGGGTTTTGAAGGGGCTAAGATTCCGTGCCGTTACGGTCCCGCCGATGGTTTAGCGGGACTCAAGAAAAATGTTGCGGCGGTGGCCGAAGCCAGGGAGGAAGTCGGACCTGATTTCCCGCTGCGCTTGGATTGTTACATGGCGCTCACGCTTCCTTATGCTATTGAATTGGCGAGAGCTCTTCAACCTTACAACTTGCATTGGATTGAGGAGTGTCTGCTGCCTGATGACTATGATGGCTATACTGCGCTCAAAGCCGCGCTCGGTTCCATTTGTCTCGTCACTACTGGTGAACATGAATATACCCGTTATGGCTTCCGGCAATTGATTGCTTTGAAATGCGCGGACATCCTGCAGCCCGATATCAACTGGGTGGGCGGGATAACAGAAGCGCGTCGCATCGTGGCAATGGCCTCAGCCTATGACATTCCGGTGATTCCTCATGGATCGAGTGTTTTTTCGTACCATCTGCAATACGCGTTTACCAACTGCCCGGTTGCAGAATTTCTTGTCATGAGTCCGCAGGCCGATCGCATTGTACCGCTCTTTGGCACATTATTGAAGAACGAACCGCTACCCAAGGACGGGCTCATTCATTTAAGCGATGCCCCCGGATTTGGGGTGGAATTAAATGATGATTTAAAGCGTGTCAGACCTTATGCGCGACCCAAAAATTGACGCAGTAAAGAAAAGCTGGGATTCATAGAAAAAGAATTTACAGGCCAGATAGTGATCTGTGGCATGCCCGATGGAATGTACTGATTGGCCCCGGTATTTCTGATCCAGTCGAACTATTAGGATTCGAAGAGCGGGGAAGTGGCGACTCGGGTGCGGGACTTGGTTCGGGAAATCTGCGCGCAGCATGAAGTGAAAATCATGAAAGGGCATGAAGACCGTGGGCATTTGTTTCTATCGATCCCGCCGCAGGTGACGATCAGCCGGTTGCTGCAATGGCTGAAAGGGAAGACGGCGCACCATCTGTTAGCGGAGTTTGCGCACCTGAAGAAGCAGTTTTGGGGCAGGCATCTGTGGGCGCGAGGATATTTTTGCTGTAGCTCGGGCAATGTGACCGACGAGATCATAGCCGAGTACATAGCGAATCAGAACGAGAATCAGGATGAAGACTTTCGAGTAGATGGTTATTTAGGGCTCTTGTTCGTGAACAAGGTTGAGAAGCTTTGCGCCTTGACTGGTAATGGCCCTTCGTGCGAAACGCTTTGCCGCATTGCGGGCAAGACTTCATGCTGGCAACATGTTGTTCAACCTGCGCGGTCACAATTTGCTTCTGCAGGCTTGCAAGCAGTGCTTTGCCCTCTGCTATCGTCAACCCCACGCTAGCCGGAGAGATTTTCTCCGCCCTCTCGATCATACCCACGTCGTGTTCGACGGGGCTGCCTGGAACCGCCTCAAATACCAGCTGATTGTCCATTTCATCCCCAGAGATTAACCCAGCCCACGACTTTGCAAACTCTCCAAGATTCCCTGGATCAACCTGCCCGAGTACATTTTGCACTGGCTGGGTGGGGAGCGCGTCGCCGAGTATACGAATG
Organism: Acidobacteriaceae bacterium; assembly: GCA_049692235.1. Taxonomy (GTDB): domain Bacteria; phylum Acidobacteriota; class Terriglobia; order Terriglobales; family Acidobacteriaceae; genus JAKAAZ01. Next base: position 63,600 of record JBAVOQ010000130.1, read on the forward strand.
CCACCCATCCCGGGCTGGTGGATCTCTCCACCAGGAATTGGAGCCAGGAGATTTTCCGTGCCGCGGGCCTCGATCTGGACGCCGCCCCGAAAATCGTCCACCCGGGGACGCAGATCGGCCGAGTGCGCGGCCCGCTGGCAGAGTTGCCCGCGTTGTGCGACACGCGCCTGATCGCAACCGCGTGCCACGATACCGCTTCCGCCATTGCCGGCATTATCCCAACCACAGACGATGGGGCATACATTAGTTCCGGCACCTGGTCTTTGGTGGGCGCGTTGATCGACACGCCAAACAACACCGAGCCGGCGCGGGAAAAAGGATTTACGAACCTGGGCGCGGCTGGAAATAAAATCTGCTTCCATAAAAATGTGAACGGCATGTGGGTGCTGCATCAATGTATGGAACATTGGGCGCAGCAGGGAAAATCATGGACGATTCAGGAACTGATCCACCAAACCGAATGCGCCGCTGCCCCGCATGAAACGCTGGATTTGGAAGATGCGGATCTGTTGTTGTCCGGCAACATACCGGTTCGCATCAATGCACAGCGGCGACGCCTGGGCTTCGTTCCGATGGACCAGGCGGCACGCAACGCTCCCCAGTTTGCCAGTCTTATTTTTCACAGTCTAACGCGGAACTATTCGCGGGTATTGGAAGACATGAAGACGATCACAGGCAGACATCCGGAGTGCATCTATATTGTCGGGGGCAGCAGCCGCAATACCTTTCTGAATCGCCTCACCGAAGAAGCGTCCGGGCTTGCGGTCCGGTGCGGAGAGGTAGAAAGCTCCATCGTGGGAAACCTGAAGCTGCAACTGACGCGTCCCATGAATGGAGGAGGCTGAAACATAGCGGGGCGATCATCCTATGCTGCCGACGGGCCGCAATATTTTTTTGAATACGGATCGATTGTGTTGAACCGCCGCCGCGAAGGTGAAAATATCCCTCTGAGGGCTGCCGGCGATTACCTGCTGATTGCGGACTTTGAGTAGGATCCGTCTTCTATCGGTCGAACCGGCCTGCGAGCGCAGTTTTCATTGGCGAATATCTTACGCGTAATTCCCTGGAATTTCGGGCCGTGCAGAGGCTGCGTTCCAGCCGCAGGCGGAATGACCGTTCTCACGAAGTAGCGCGGAGTCCGATGAGATTGGCGGCCATAATGATGATCAACATGCCGACCCAGAGCCAGCGGACGGGACGTTTCCCTGCGCCGCGCCACTCGCCGAGCGCCAGGCCGATGATTCCGCCGAAGAACACGTAGAGGCTCATGTGCAGCATCCAGTTGATGTAGAACAGGCGGGATGGGACGGTGGCCTCACCCCATGCATAGAAAAAGAACTGGAAGTACCAGATGATGCCGGCCGAGGCGGCCAGGCATCCGTTGATGAGAAGCGTGGAGCGGGACTGGGAAAGATCGCGGCGCAGCGAGATGTCTTTGAGAAAGCCGAGGCGGGTGAAGCAGTAGGCGAAGTTCACCAGCGCTCCGCCGCCCATGATGATGACATAGCTGGGCAGCGCCGCATAGAGAGACTTGACGCCGAGCAGGTGCGCGGCGGCGGCCATGGGCCGTGCGGCATCGATGGCAAAGGACATGCCGGAGGAAAAAATGCCGCACAGAACGGCGAGGAACAGTCCCTTCTTGAGATTGAATTCTTCCGCAGTCACGCCCTGCGCACGTTCCTTCTGATGGCCAGCCCAAGTCACGACGGCAATTCCCACCAGCGCTGTGCCGATTCCGGCCATGGTGTACGCGTCGCTGGAGCTTGCCAGGAGCGTCATGAACTGGCCATGCACCAGCGGCGGCACGAGCGTGCCTAGGATGAGCGTAATACCAATGGCGACGCCGATGCCGAGGGAGATGCCCAGATAGCGCATGGTGAGGCCATAGTTCACATTTCCGATGCCCCACATGCAGCCGAAAACAAAGACCGTGACCAGGACCGAGGGAGCGATGCTTGCATAGAAGGCGCTGAAGTGGGGCAGCAGAAAGAGGCTGACGCCGATAGGAAGGATCACCCAGGAGAATATTCCGGCGACAGCCCAGGTGGTTTCCCATGACCACTTTTTAACTTTTTCTATCGGAGCGTAAAAAGATGCGCCCGCAGCCGCACCGAGCATGTGCCAGCCAATTCCTGCAATTATCGAAGACATTCAGTACTCCCAGGAGCGAAGGGTGACCGTTCAGGGCGCCGAAGGTTTCTCTGTTCCAATTCGGTTCCAATGAGGGTATCAGTTCTGCATAGGAATGGGGCGACAGAGATGACCGGCCGCCTGGAGTTGCCGTCGGAACGGATCATGTTGCCGAAGGAGAGTGTGCAAAGTTGTGGGCTGGTCATGCTGACAGAACCTGTTGGGTTTGGTCAGCAACAGGCCGAAATCCTTGGTGCCAATGACGGAATGCGCCCTCCAAAGTGCCATTGAGCACATGAACACGAACGTCTAGAAACCTCTGGGCGGTATACCGGTTCCATCGGTCGCGGTAGGGATGTCGGTTGCCCGACACCCCCCGCACAGATCCCCACGAGCGGCATTACCGCATGGGGCTCCTATCTTGGATGTGTAGCGTCAAAGCGAACGCTCGGGTAAGGATGCAGGACACGCGGTTCCGGGAGCCAACGCTCGATAAGTTGTTGCATTCGCGCCCAGTCCAATCGATGACGCTGACTGCGCCGCCGTAAAGCCTGCCGCCACAGCAGAGTCACGCGAAACCGGTACACGTCCAGACTGTCGAGATTGCCTGGGACCGCGTGGTAGTTGAAGTAGCCCTGCGCGACCGACTTGAGCCATTTGCCGGTTTGCGCAATCGGGTCATGCGTGCGGTTTCGGAGCTGCTGCTTGATTTCCTCAAGTTTGGCACGTAGCCGTTTGCTGATCGTCTTGCGCTGTACCACAAAGTTCGAGGGTGTAAATCATTTTGTGTATGTATGGTCCGCCGCGATTACCCGGCCAGCAGCTGGGGTATAAGAGGCTCACGGAGGAAATCCATCATGGAACTACACACCATCGGCATCGATCTTGGCAAAACAGTCTTTCATCTGGTTGGACTCAACCGGCGCGGCGAAATTGTGGTGCGCAAGAAGTTCTCGCGGACACAACTGTTGCATTTCACAGCGAACCTGAAGGTCGATTTGATCGGCATGGAAGCCTGTGGGGGAGCCCATTTTCTCGGACGCGCATTGCGCGAACAAGGCCATGAGGTACGGCTGATGCCGGCCCAGTATGTGAAGCCCTACGTGAAGACGAACAAGAGCGACTATATTGATGCGGAAGCCATCGCCGAAGCTGTGGCGCGGCCCAGGATGCGTTTCGTGCCGATCAAGACCGACGACCAGTTGGATATGCAGTCGCTGCACCGGGTGCGCGAACGCTGGGTGATGCGCCGCACGGCGGTCGTCAATCAGGTTCGCGGCTTGCTGCTGGAGCGCGGCATCACGCTGCGCCAGGGACGGCGGCATGTGGACCGAGCCTTGCCCGGGATATTGGAAGACGCCACGGCGAAGTTATCCGGCGCATTGCGCCTGCTGCTGGCCCAGCTGAAACTGGAACTGGAGCAGCTGGCCCTGCGGATCGGCGAGGCGGATGCGGCGATCGAGAAAACGGCACAGGAGAACGAAGCCTGTCGGCGGCTGGTTGCCATCCCTGGCATCGGACCAGTTACGGCGACCGCACTGATCGCGGCTATCGGCAACGGAGCGGCGTTCCATAAAGGGCGCGAATTCGCGGCCTGGATGGGGGTCGTTCCCCGCGAACACTCTACCGGCGGTAAGCAGAAACTGCTCGGCATCAGCAAACGCGGCAACTCTTATTTGCGAAGACTGTTCGTACAAGGTGCACGCGCAGTGATGCGGTTCCGGGGGAAACAGTCTTCCGGGCTGAGTGCGTGGCTGGAACAACTCACCTCGCGCACCCATCCCAACATTGCGATCGTGGCGCTGGCCAACAAGCTGGCCCGCATGGCCTGGGCCGTGCTCGCCAAGGATGAGCCATACCGGCCTCCGCTACTGGCCAGTGCAGTGGCAGCTTGACTGGCCTGCAGATGACGCCTGTAAAGCCAGGCTTGGAAATCGCTGGCGCGATTCCCACATCTACAGACCAGTGACGACTACGGAGTTTATGATTTCTGCCAGGTCTGCTGGCGAACAGTGAGATGACACAACGGTCCAACCCGGCGCTCTGAAAAACCTGCTTTGTGTAAAAGCCCTGACAAGGCTGCACGTTTAAATAGGAGCAGAGCGCAGCGCATTCCATCCTGGCCAGGAGTCCAAGTCTCCATCAAAGGCCGTATACATTTGCGCAGACCAACCTGTCACCTTCATTTTTCGCTTGCATTCACGCGGCGGACCATACATACACAAAATATTTGATACTACCGCCGTGCATAAAAAAAACGCCGCGCGGCTGGGCGCCCATATCGTCTTTGCTGACGAATCGGGCTTTCTGCTGATTCCCAACGTGGTCAGAACCTGGGCTCCGCAGGGACAAACTCCCATCCATCGTCCCCGCCAGGGACGGCGGGACAAGATCTCCGTCATCCCTGGAATTTCCGTAAGCCCCAGACGGCGCCGTCTGGGGCTCTACTATCTGCTCTTCTATGACAACATCGGGCAGGATGAGGTCTGCGTGTTTTTTACGCGAGCTGCTGCGCCACCTGCGCGGCCCGGTCATCGTTCTGCTCGATAACTCCTCCACGCACAAGGGAGCGCCGATCGAACAACTGCTGCACCAGCATCGCCGCCTGCGCATCGAGCACTTTCCTTCTTATGCCCCGCAGCTCAACCCCGACGAAGGAGTCTGGTCTCTGGCCAATGGTTGCCCCAACGACGTGGACGAACTGATGGAAAACATCCTCGGTTCCATCGAAGGCATCCGCAGCTCTCCCCGGAAACTCCGCGGCTGCATCGCACAATCCGAACTGTCCCTTTCTTTGCGCTAGACTATTGCATTATTTATGCAGCAGTCAATATGCATGCGCCGTACGATTTCACTCATCACTCTCGCCACATCCTCTTTTTCGAACCGCAGCAGAAAACGATAGAGCGTGGTGTAATCGGGGACAGTGCGCAGCCGGAGCGCGGAGCGCAACTCCACATGCTCACTGCTCATCTGTAGCAAACTTCAAAGCCTGCAAGACTCTGAAGCCCCTCAGATTCAATATCAATATGCCTGAAATCAACTTTTTCAGGATCGATTCGTTTAAATGATAATAATACAATATATAGATGTAAGCCAGCGTTCGCGATCACTGCACGGGGCAAATCGCAGCGCGTATGCGCCCGCGCGGGTGGGAATCGTGACTGACCTGAATTGTTTGGTGGCGGCGAGTGGAATCGAACCACCCGCGGCTAATAAATCAGCTTGAGGGAGAATTGGATCTGGCGCGAGTTACCGGCTGTCTTGCCGATTTCTCCAAAGCCGGAGCCCGAGAGTACGTTCGCTGGCAGGCCCATGTTAACGATGTTGAAGAGGTTGAAGAACTCAGCGCGGAATTGCATATCCACGAGTTCGATTCCGCTCTTGCGATGTCCGAAGGGCGTGTCCTTGATAAACGCGAAGTCGAAGTCATAGAAAGCGGGACCGCGAAAAGTGTTGCGCCCCAGCGTGCCGAAGCGGCCCTGGTTTGGCCCTGTGCCGCCGGGCAAGTGAATGGGAATCGAGAAGAAGCCCTTGGCGTTGTTGGCGCCATGGCCGAAATAGTCCTCGCGGACCCTGCGCGCGGTGGAGAGATGCGGCGTTGCAATCTGGTCGGGACGATCGACGCCATTCGATCCGTAGCCGGTCTGCTGTACGCCGGAGTACACGGTGAAAGGCAGGCCGGAACTGAGGCTGGAGATACTTAGCATCTCCCATCCATTGGTAATTTTTCTGCTGATGGGATGCAGAAAGCCGACATCTTGCAGGTGCAGATCTTGCGCCAGGCTAAGGCTGAAGGCATTGGTTACATCGAACGTCGACGGACCTTTTTCAGGATGCGTATCGTAGGGATTCTGCGAAAAGCCGGAGGTCACGGCTCCGGTTGCTCCAGTGCCGCCAATGACCTCACTTGTATCGTCGATGGACTTGCTCCATGTGTAACTAGCCTGGATACCCGGACCGCCGTGACCTACGGTCCCTGCAATAGAAGTTTGCAGGGCATGATACGTCGAGTGCGAATCCGCGACGATGACATTCTCCACGCCAAAGCCGCCGATGATGTTGCCCGCGCTATCGAACTGCGTGTGAGGCGCAAAGCCTGGACCAGCGCCAGGGTAGGCGTTGGGGAAACTATAGCGCGGCAGCTTTTCAGCCGCCGTGCCCACATAGTTGGCGTCCGCGCTCAGGTTGCCGAATTTGCGCTCGAGCCCAGCCGTCCATGTGAACAATGTGGCGTTTCCGAAGGAGGGATCGATGCCTTCTAGGTTGAGCGCGCTGACGACGTGGCCTGGCGTGAGCGCCGCCATGTCCTTTTCATAGCGATCCACGTCCATCACGGTATTGGGTGCGATGGCCGTGGATGTGCCTGCGGCGAACAGAACCTGGCCACTCGGAGTGTAGACGTTGGGCAACTGCGATGGCGTGATCTGAAACCCGTAATGGATCGGCACGCCCGGGGCGGCAACCAGGCGCGGATAGACCACAAAGGGAGTGGTGCCCGTGAGGAAGTCATCCTGCCACAGATTGGGTGGAATAACGGTAATCCCACCGCCGGCGTGCGCTTGTAGGTTGCTTGTAACTGCCCAGGCGGCTTGCACACGCGGTCCAAAGCCATTCCAGTTGGTGCGGTAGCCCGGCTGCGGGTTGACGACGTACTCCTGAGTTCCGTTCAGATTCTGAAAACCAGCGGTCCGATGGGCCCGCTCACTAATCGGCGTGTAAAGCTCCCAGCGCAGGCCGTAGTCGAGGGTAAAGCGAGGGGTCACCTTCCAGGTGTCCTGAAGCCAGATGTTGAAATTATTGCGACTGATGGCGGCTGGGCCAATGTGCTGGCCGCCGGAGAAGGGTGGAGACGCGATGGCCACGGTGTACACGAAAGAGCTGCCGGAGAGAAAGCTCGAAAGCGTGTCGGGCAGCGGGTCGCCGGGCTGGATGTTGTGCAGACCGCTCCGGGAAGGGATCGCCTCAGTGGCATACGCCGTTCCTCCGCCGAAGTCATATTCGCCGTTGGGACTGACTCCATAGTAGGTGGTATCGCGATTGAGGCGCGCTTCAAAGCCGGCTTGGACGATGTGTCGCGAAGTAGTGAGAGCCATGGTCTGACGACCCTGAAAGAGATTGCCGTAGGCCTGCATCACGGAACCGCCAGCGGCGTTGAATGCCTCGAAGAGTCCGTCATTGAACTTGACCGCTGGGTCCGTGTAGTCCGTGGTGGGGAACCCCGGTGTGATGCGGATAATGCCGATGAGCGATTCAAATACGAGGCGCGGCGACTGGGTTCGCGTGTATGTACCTACTACGTTGCGCTGGCGGTCAACGTACTGAATACCAAAGGACGGATCAATGGCTGTCTGGTCTGGATTGGTGGTAGGGCCCGTCAGGTTGTCGAGGCTGAAGCGCGCAAAGAACTGGTCCTTCGGCGAGAAGGCATGGTCAATGCGCAACGAGAACTGGTCGGCATTGGTGACAACCTTGGATGCTGTGGCGTAGGTGCGGTCCTTATAGGCGCCTGAGGGGAGGTTGGGTAGCGGATAGCGAGCCAGGATGGCTGCGATCACGGGATTGACAGCCACAGTCAGCGTGTCCGTCGAGCCGTCGGGATAGGTAACGGTATCAACGCCGGTGCGTTCGAGGGCGGTGGGCACAGGCATCACCTGCGTGGTGCCCAGCACCTGGCGAAAACCCTGGTACTGGCCAAAGTAGAAGGTCCGCCGGCGACCGTCATAGACGTGCGGCAGGTTGACCGGGCCGCCGTTGGTGAAGCCAAACTCATTGCGGCGAAAGGGCGGAATGCGACCCGGATATGCCGGTGTGGCATGGTCAAAGTAGTTACGAGCGTCAAAAGCAGAGTTGCGCACAAACTCGAAGATAGAACCGTGAAAGCCGCTGGCTCCGGAGCGGGTGATGATGTTGGTGAATCCCGACGCACCGTGGCCGATCGCGGCGGGCATCCAGCCGGAGTTGGACTGTATCTCGTCAACAGCATCCACGTTGAAGTTGGTGAAAGTGGCTCCGCCCATCTCGGGATCGCTGATGTCGGCACCGTCCATGGCAAAGGTCGCCTCAACCCCGCGCTGGCCGTTGATGGCAAACTGAGCCGTGAAGTTGGTGGCTCCGTTGGTGTCGGTCATGGTGCCTGCGGCGAGCAGCAGCAGCGAACTGAAGTCGCGCTTGTTGAGCGGCAGCGAACTGACGGCCTGACCGGACAGATTCTCGCCACCGGTTGCGGTCTGACCATTGAGGTCGGCCACGGTCAGTTCGCCCTGGCTGGAGAGAGTGAGCGCAACCGCAGAAGCCGCCGCAGCCAGGTCAATCGGCTGCGGACCATCGAACTTGCGGCCATTCAATTCAACCGAAAGCTGGTATTGCCCGGCAGGCAGAACTGGCAGCCGGAAGTGGCCATCTGCACCTGTGACCGCTTCGGCCTTGGCTGTGGTGGAAGCAAGCCGTACCTTGGCACCGGAGATGGGCGCTCCGCCAGGGTTGAGCAGAATTCCCTGACTAAGCGTCTGTGACACGCTCTGCGACCATACTGCTGTTCTGAAGATAAACAGAACCAAAATCCACAGAACCCAGAAGCCCTTTAAATTGCACTTCGCCTTTAGACCGCGCCGCAAGCGTCCGTTGCCCAAGATGACTTTCAAGCACCTTCTCTTTCAATTCTGAGGCCAGGGATTCCCGTCAACAACTACGCCTGTCGGTCCCGTCTAGTCGGCAAATAGGAGTGTGAGATGAATTGCATCTCGTCCAGTTTAAGTATGCGCTTCTTCTTTCTATTGATCAGGGACTCCTCGACAACTTCAGAAGCCACTCATTTGGCAAGCACGCCTCGATCTCGTTCCACCAATTGGCTCCGCTCAGCACCGCCGCGATGGTGATCAAAAGGATCTCCGCCAACAAATGTTCGAGAGTGTGCAAAGTTGTGGGCTGGTCATGCTGAGTGAACCAGTTGGGTTTGGTCAGCGACAGGCCGGAAGCCTTGGTGCCAATGACGAAATGCGTCTTCCAAAGTCCCATAGAGTACATGAATGCGAACGTCTAGAAACCTCTGGACGGTACACCGGTTGCATCGCATCTGCTGTTTCTTCACCATCCGTTTCGCGACAATTTCCTTGACCGCCGACTCGACAAACCCAGTTGAGATCCGTTGGCCGGCACGGTACCGCTTACCGTAATGGGGCATGGAGTCTGCGTTCGGTTCCAGATAGCGGATCGTTGCTCTAATAGCGTGTGCGCGAGTTTTTTCAGGGAAGGGATGTACTCGAAACACGGCGCCTGAGCCCACTTCCCAGGATGTACCAAACACCCGATTCCTCGCTCGGTGAAACCATTCCAAAGACGCCACTTTGAGTGGTCGATCTCCGCCAGGACGTTGTTATTGGATACTTCGACGAGTCGGCACAAGCGTACCGTATGAGTATTCGCTAGGTTTTCGGTTCCATCCACTTCAAAAATGATTGTGCAAGAGCTTTTTCTGCTACTAGAAGGGTCGCGCCCAAAGCCCAATCTTTTTCCTGCAATCTAGACATTCGAATCTGCACTTGATTTACTCCCTGAACCATCGCTCTGCTGCGCACTACGCGTTCGATTTCGGGAAGAATTAGTTCACCAACTGCAGATGCTACTCCTGCACCAATCACAATTAGCTCCGGATTCAAGAGATTGATAAGCCCTACGATACCCCGACCTAGATGTGTACCGGCCTCCGACAGGAGCCGAAGTGCGAACCGGTCACCCTCTTGAGCCGCTTGTGCGAGCATTTCTACCGAAAGACGCTTTGCATCCCCTTGCGACATCTGCATTAAAGTATTGCTCAAGCCAGCGAATAAACCATGCCGCGCCTTCTGGATCAGAGCGGACGCTGAAACTAAAGTTTCCAAGCAACCACGATTACCGCAGGAACATAGGGGGCCTGTTTCGGAAATCGTAATATGTCCGAATTCTCCGGCGAATCCACCTGCACCCGAGTATAACTGTCCATTTAAGAAAAGGGCTGCTCCTATTCCAGCGCCTATTGCTATATAGATAAAACATTTGGCCGAATCCACACCGCCGAGCCTATATTCGGCGAAAGCCTGGGTTCGCGATGTGTCTTCGAGTTCTACTAGAGTTCTATATTGCTCCTCCAGGATCTTCCTGACGGGTACGTTGACCCACTGTGGGAGTTTGGGCCAGAAGAGCGTTATCCCCGTGTTCCGATCAAGCACCCCAGAAACTCCGATTCCAATACCGTTCAATTCTGCATAGCTAACGCCAGATTTTTTTAGCATCTGATCGATAAGATCGATCAGGTGGCGCATTGCAACCTCTGGACCTTGGTTCGAATGACTCGCATCCTTGGTGTATTCAATCAAATTGCCACTAAAATCCGTCATTGCAATTCGTACATTCACTGTTCCGAGGTGAACGCCAATTAAGCGCCCGAAGTCAGGTCTAAGCGAAAGAAGCGTGGGGCGCCGCCCTCCTGTCGAGTCTCCTTGACCCGCCTCGCTGATAAACCCCGCAGCCAGCAACTTATCAGAGATTTTTGAGACGAGGAAAGGACTGGCTCCTGTCTTGTCTGCGAGGTCGGCACGGGAGGTTGAGCCCTGAGCGCGAATGAGCTGCAATATTTGCAAGGTGTGAAGCTGGGAGAGAGGCATTCTCGGCATTTAAGAGTCACCCTATAAGGTATTTTAATCAGCATGACCCAAATAAAAACAAATGTTCAAGCTTGCAGCGTTGGCAGTTTGTGAGTTGTTGATGCAGTAATTTTAGCTTCATACTCCTCTCGACCGCAAATTCCTAGATCAACATGATAGATCTGCCCACCAGTATTTCCGTTTTCTGGTAGGTAGTTGATTGGAGCCAGCGACAGCGCATCACCCATGCGGGCTGAAGTGATAAAAATATCGGTTAAATCGGGCCCGCCAAAGGCGAGTGAGGAGGTTTGTGAAGCAGGTATCCGAATTCTTTGCTGCTCTTTACCGTCCGGATCATAGCGAACAATGCAGCCGCCGAACCACTGGGCGGACCAAACAAAGCCCTCGGCGTCCACAGTGAGTCCATCTGGAAGACCTTCGGTACTGGGGACTTTCACAAATGTCCGGCGGTTTCGAATACTTCCGTCTGCACGGCGATAGTCATATGCGTAGATGACGCGCTCGGCAGAATCTGCGAAATACAGGGTTGAACAATCGGGGGAAAATCCGAGCCCATTCGCGAGGCGAATACCTTCGTCTACCACATGACCGGTGCCATCATTGTCAATGCGAAACAGATAGCCGTGTTGATAGTCATCATCATTGTGCGAGTCGAAGAAACATGATCCTGTAAAGAGTCGGCCTTCAGGATCAGCGATACAATCGTTCAGGACACACTTCTTATTTTCAATGCTGTCGGTGACCAGGTAGCCTTTGTTCTCCAGATCCCAGATCCAGACACCCCCGGAATTAACGATGACAAAGGCCCCGGATTCATGAAGAGCGAGACCACTAATTTCCAGTCCTTGATGAACCATTTCATGGTTACGTTCCGGCCATGTGCAGCGATACAGCCGACGTCCCGCGATGTCAGTCCAGTATAGAGCCTGTTCTCGTCCTCTCCAAAGCGGGCCTTCTCCGCAAATATCTCCATAGTTGGCGACAATTTCAATCAGTTTCATAAGGGTGCAACGCTTCCGGAATTCATTTTGCCGAGGTATCGATGCTTAATCCGTGAGGCTGTAGAGGGCTGGCCACTTGCACTTGGAGCGGTTGGCTCAGCACGATATCAGCCGACGATTTTCCGATCATGAGGTCGAAGGTGCCGGATACGACCGTCCAATGCATATCGCGATCGAGCAGCATCAGGTCGTCAGGCGTCAGCTTCATGGTGACGGTCTTCGTCTCCCCGGGATTAAGTGCCACCCGTTCGAAACCGCGAAGCTGCTTGACTGGAATCGCCACCGGCGTGTAGCGTTCATGCACATATAACTGGACTGTTTCCACTCCGGGTCGCTTGCCGGTATTGGTTACGTCTACACTCACCACCGCATTTCCTGCCTGGTACATTTGCGCCGGAGTAACGTGTAAATTGCTGTATTTGAATTCCGTGTAGCTCAGTCCATAGCCAAACGGGTAGAGCGGTGTGCCGGGCATGTCCGCATATCCTCGATCATGGCTCCAGCCCTGTTGCACCCAGTACTGTTTCGAAGGCTTGTAGTTGTAGAAGGCAGGCAACTGGCCGACGCTGCGAGGAATGGTGATCGCCAGACGTCCACTCGGGTTGTAATCGCCGAACAGCACATCGGCCACCGCTTCGCCGCCGCGTTCCCCCGGTTCCCACGTCTCAACGATGGCGGGAACATGGGCGGACGCCCAGCGGATGGAAAGCGGTCTGCCGTTGATCAGCACCAGGACCGTAGGAGTGCCCGTTGCCTGGATGGCTTTGACCAGATCTTCCTGTACCCCGGTCAGGTCCAGAGTGGCCACATCGTATCCCTCTCCATCGGTCGCTGGAACACCGCCTTTGCCGGCATTGCGTGGATTCTCACCCACAACAACAACCGCGACACTGGCCTTCCGGGCCGCCTCCACTGCCGCGGCAAAATCCTCTTTCCCTCCGCCAATCACTTCACAGCCGCGAACGTATTCTACTCGCGTTCCGGGCGAGACCTCTTGCTTGATTCCATCGAGAACCGTGATTACCTTCTGCGGCACCACCGGAGGCGCGTAGTCACCCAATTGGCTCCAACCGTCATCCGCATTGGGGCCGATCACCGCGATGGACTTAAGGTCCTTTTTCAAGGGCAGCATATTGTTGTCGTTCTTCAAAAGCACAATGCTTTCCCGAGCCGCCCGCAATGCTAGTTGCTGATGTTCTTCCGAATGCACCACCCGCTCGGCTTGCGCTACGTCCACATAGGGGTGTTCAAAAAGCCCCAGACGAAACTTCACATCGAGGATCCGTCGCACAGCTCGGTCCACCAGCGCTTCCGGTACTTTGTCCTCCTCCACATTTTCAACGAGTGGTCCCCTGTAGGCCGGCTCGTACGTGATGTCCATGTCGACGCCGGCCCACAACGCCAGCGCCCCTGCCTCCTTCTGCGTTGGAACAATGTGCTCATAGATGAGAGTGTCAAAACCACCGCCCTCGCTTACAACAATCCCGCGAAAGCCCAGTTCCTGGCGGAGGATCTTCGTGTTCCATTTTTCCGACGAGTGTTCCGGAACATCGTCGATCTCCGGGTACCCGGCCATCACCCCAAGGGCCCCGGCCTTGAACGCCGCAATCCAAGGGGGAAGGAAATTTTCCCGGATGCTGCGCTCCGACACCTCGATCGCTCCTCGCTCCATACCGCTGGCAGGTTCGCTCTGGGTCGGGAAATCGGTCATCAAAGCCACGACTTTATCCGGCGCATTGACATTCGTCCCTTGTGCGCCCTCGACGATGTTGGTGGCGATCCGAGAATAGAGATACGGGTCTTCCGTGTAGGCTTCCATATTGCGCCCCATGCGCGGGTCGCGATCGGTTTCCAGCACTAACGTTGAAAGAACATGAATGCCCACGGCCCGTGCTTCCTCGGCATCCGCCGCATAGATGGCATTGACCAGAGGCATGTCAAAGGTGCTGCCAATCGATAGTCCTTCCGGGAAAACCGTCGCTCCGGGGAACATTACTCCATGGGTTCCTTCCTCATCCTCGAGAAGAGGAATCTTCAATCGCGTTTGCGTCAGCGCAATCTTCTGCAGCTCATTGAAGAACGCTACCTGCTGTGGGATATCGTTCAGATGAATCGTGCTTGCAAGCCCGAAAAAGCCGGATCCAGGACCGATTGCGCTGGTGAATGTCCCGGCTGCAAACCTCCTGGCGCCCATCATCTTTTCTGGACCTGTCTTCCCGAATTCGTCCACAGCAATAGGAAGGTTAAGTTGCCCGACCTTCTCCTTTAATGTCATTCGCCGCATCAAGTCATCGACCCGCGCACTGATGGGTTGTTTCGTATCGAGATAGATCTCTGTCGATGGACTGGATTGCGCCGCCATCGTCCGCCAGCCAGGAAGCGCAACCAGCAGCAGGAGAGCCAATCCATTGAAGACTCCGCGAAGCTGTACCGAGGTACCCCACGGACTTTTCGCCATCCGCAGGAAGGCTTCGCAGTCCAATAACAGGCCGAAACTCAGATTCTTCTGGATCCCCATAGCAATCAATATCTCCTTGTGTGTCGATAAGACGTTGCTTACGAAGTCTGAAACCTTACACCCGTATATTTTTCTACTGCATCCACGTTGAGAGACACTCCCAATCCGGGACAATCTGGAATCGCGAGCATCCCTGCGGAGTCCAGCTTCCAAGGACACTCCACGATCTCATCGATAAAAGGAGACCCCGTGAGGTATTCGACTAAATCAGTAGTGCGGCTAGCAGACGCGAGATGGAGGTCCGCAGCCAAGCCCACCGCGGTATTCCAACCATGCGGTATAAGCCGGAGACCGCGGTCTTCAGCCATCCAGGCAATCCTCCTGCATTCGCTTAGTCCCCCCACCTTTGTGACATCTGGCTGGACAATATCAAAGGCGCCTTGCCGTATCCAAGGCTCAAACGATTGCCGCCGCGTCAGGACTTCTCCGCCGGCGATAGACAATGGAGCGGTCTCACGGAGGAGAACATAATCTGGCAGGTTATCCGGAGGCAGCGGCTCCTCAAACCAATGCACGCCATAATCGGCTAACATCCGTGAGGTGCGTTCTGCCCACTTGTATCCCTGGGCCCAGAAGGCGTCGCTTGCTCCAGCATCGACCATCAATAGTGCTTCGGACCCGATCGCCTCACGTGCCGCTCGCACGATGTGCTCATCGGTCGCATTGTTCCACCGCCCGAATGGCCCCCATCCGATTTTGAAGGCATGGAACCCCTGCTCTCGAATCGACATCAGTTTCTCCTTCAGTGGTTCCGGCTCTTCCATCAGCAACGAAGCGTAGGGTCGAACGCGATCGCGATACCTGCCACCCAAGAGCCTTCCGACTGGCTGTCCCGTTATTTTTCCAAGGATGTCCCACATCGCGATATCAATGCCGCTGATTGTGTGGGTGATGGTGCCACCACGACCCATCCAAAATGTGTTTGTATGAAGCTTCTCACTGACACGCTCTGGTTCGAGAGGATTTTCCGCGACATACAAGGGTTCCAGAACGCTGAGTGCGCCTTCCACCAAGTCTCCGTTCGTAAACGCTGAACCCCAACCTGTAACACCCTCATCGGTGTACACGGCTATTAAGGTGTGAATGCAGTCGTCCTTTTTTATCTCATTAGCCCAGCCACCTTCTGGCGTGGCACCGTGCAATCCGGCTGCTTTTATCTTCGTGATTTTCATAGATTGTACGTATTTAATAAAATTAGCTTTACTAACTAAACTGACGTGCGAGGAGACCCCTAGGTCTCCGACCGCATTGTTATGTATAACGGAATATTCTTCTGGCCTTCCCGCGGTCGAACCTCCGGTTGATTTTCACCCGGCTGCGATTCACGCGCCGGTTCTAGGCCCGTGCTTCTTTGGCAAGAGCGAGCAAGTCTCCGATCGGGCACTGGCACATGCTCGCACCGTCTTGGAGGCGATGGCCAGGATCCCCCCTGCGCAGCCGTCTGCCTCCTTCCGACCCAGTTGTTGCAGAACAAATGCCCGCCGCAGAACTCGCGCCGATTGCCGACCCTTGCACAACATCTCCGCAATCGCTGCCTTTCCTTCTTCCTCAGTTAGACATGCACCCAATGGTAAGCTCTCATGTCCAGACAATGCTGTCGATTCTTCCTCGGAACCAGCGCCTAAAAATATATCTCTCCATACAGTTTTAGGCCTAGTTCAATGCACTCATATGCCGATGGATGCTTTCGCGAGAATTCCACCATCGCATATCAGATGAGATCCAGTCACATAGGAAGATTCCTCAGAAAGCAACCAGGCCACAGCTCGTGCTGGATCCTCGGGCCGGGCTAATCGGCCCAACGGAATCTCTTTCGAGAGACGCTGACGCATTCCTGGAATACCTGCGACGGAAACGTTGCTCCACATCAAGCTAGTTTCCGTTGCACCGGGGACCACGGCATTCACTCTGATACCGTAGGGTGCGTAATCGATCGCCAAGCAGCGCGTGAGCGATGAGATGCCACCCTTTGTCGCACTGTAAGCGCCAGCACCACCATCGGCAAGAGCAACGAATCCCGTCGGAGAAGAGGCGCAGACAATCGAGCCTGGCATCTTAGCTGCTATCATTTGGCGAAGGGCATGCTTGCAAGAGAGAAAAACGCCGGTAAGGTTAGTCTGAACAACCAGTTGCCAAGTTGCCATCGGCAGTTCGTGGATCAATCCGCCTATCTCAATTCCGGCACCAGCAAATAGCCCATAAGGTGCTCCTAGCTGGGCAGTGATGTTCTTGAACGACTCCTCGACCTGCTCCTCAACTGTGACGTCACAAAGCAGTCCAAGCGTGAATTTGGATCCGTACGACAGCGCTTCAGCCGCCGTACGCTCTGCAGCGTCTGCGTCCTTGTCGAGGACAGCTATGCTATCGCCACGCGCTGCACATATTAACGCTACGGCTCGTCCGATGCCTGAGCCTCCGCCTGTTATCACAATGATCCGCGTTTCTGAAGAATTGGTAGCCATGGTCACCGTAGAAAAAGCTACATTATTACGTTGCTCGAGTTGGTCGACAAAGATACCCGGCAGATTTCCACGCCGTATCAGAGGCACACTTCAAATGCAAAGAAGTAGAATAATGTTAATATGACAAAATGTCCAGTAAAACATGGAAATAAATTGGATAGTTAGTTGAAATAATCATACAAGATTGTTATACATTTGAGTATTTCCGCCAAGTATTACATGAATCCGGCGTGAAGATTGCGATTTCAGACTGCGCCGGGCCGAGAGCAGCCGCTTGCAGGCCACGAGCAAGGACGAGGCCAGGCGCCTGAAGAACATGCGCTGGCCGTTGTTGCGCAAGGGAAGCCGTGTGCGTGGCCGGGCCCGCAAAAAGCTGAACGCCCGACTGGCCAGCAAGTTGGCCACGGCCCGGGCGTGAGAACTGAAGGAGGCATTCGGCCACTTCTGGACATACAAATCACCTCTC
Source organism: Acidobacteriaceae bacterium (assembly GCA_049692235.1). Classification (GTDB taxonomy): domain Bacteria; phylum Acidobacteriota; class Terriglobia; order Terriglobales; family Acidobacteriaceae; genus JAKAAZ01. Next base: position 80,819 of record JBAVOQ010000130.1, read on the forward strand.
TGGGCCGGGGCTTTTCTGGACTGCTGGTGCCAGCGGGCCATGCGCAGCCGTCTGGAGCCGATGCAGAAAGTTGCCCGTATGCTACGCACCCATGAGGAACTGTTGCTGAACTGGTTCCGCGCCAAAGGAGAGATTTCTAGGAGTCTGTCGGGAATAGATTTATCACCCTCTAGAATCAATAATTTACCGGTTGGCTCTGTGGACATCCTCAGATTATTGTCGGCAGCCAGAGGCGGTAGAGATTGAAGGTGAGGCCGAGCAGCAGGGCCTGGCGGGACTTAGTGGCGATGGTTCTGCCCGGAGCGCGGCAGGAGAGTTTGCGCTTGATGGCGGAGAAGACGCTTTCGATCACAGAGCGTTTTCCATAGATTTTGCGTGGGAAGTTCGCGCGCATTTGGGCGCTGGTTCCGGTGGCGCGGCGGCTGGTGAAGCGGGTGGCGGGGATGACGCTATTGGCCTGGAGCAGTTCGCGGCAGAAGAGATGGTTGCGTTCCGAATCGAACTCGGCATCGACAACACGCAGCCGACGGGAAGCTGACGATGGGAATGAAGCACCAGCGGCAGGTGGCGCAGTCGTTCCAGGGAGCTTGCCGGGCATGCTGGGCGAGGATGATCTGGCGGTCCACATCGACCACGGTGAGCCATTTCAGCCAGTGTTTCCAGGTGCGCGGCTTGTCCCCGAAGTGTTCCACGCGGCGGATGAAGTAGCTGCTGACCGCGCGGGTGCAAGTCCAGTGGCATCGACGGCTACCGTGGCCGGACTTCGCCACCTCCTAGGCATGCGCCGTACGATTTCATTCATCACTCGCGCCACATCCTCTTTTTCGAACCGCAGCAGAAAACGATAGAGCGTGGTGTAATCGGGGACCGTGCGCAGCCGGAGCGCGGAGCGCAACTCCACATGCTCGCTGAGCCGAACCTCGGCTTCGCGGAAGGTCCAGTCTTCATACCGCATCAGGCACAGCACGGCCAGCAACTGCGGCTGGCTGACAGGGCAAACGCATCTTAATTTCTGAGCAGATGTAGCAGGTAATCATTATCCCAACCGGCTTTAAGTCTTTTGCCGTGGACACCGCGCTTTGAGGCTTTGTCTTGTTTGAGCAGATTGAGAGCGATGCGGTTGAGCACGGTGAAGTTCTGCGCGGCGTGGCCTGCGCGTTTGCGATCAAGGTCCTCATCGAAGCCGACATCCACCACCCGTACAGTTTGTTCTCGATGCCCCGGTGCTGGCGAATGGATGCATTCAGCCACCTGGCATCGGGTTTCAGGCTCGTGATGTCGTAGCGGATTTCGCGCTCCGTTTTGCCCGTGGCCTTGTGGTAGCGCTCGCTCTGGATGCGCACCAACCCCTGTAAAGACGCCCATTCAGCGGCCTTCTCGAGCAACGAAAGGTCGGCGATTATCGAACAAACACGTTGCTCGACCCGTCCGTGGCCACAGTCGATTTCCTCGGCAAACGCATCGACAGCCAGCATCTGAGAGGAATCCTTGATCTCGTCCAGAAGATGGCCCTGGTTTTCTTTGACCACCAAAATCATAGTCGGCCTTTTTGGCGGCGATCTTTTCGGCGATGGCTCGCTGGCAACCCATGGCGTCGACGGTCACCACCGTTCCGCTCAACTCCAACGTGTCGAGCAGCTTGGGAATCGCCGTGATCTCATTGGATTTTTCATCCACTCGGCGCTGACCCAGCACTAGGTTGTTGCTGTTTGCCCACGCCGAAACCATATGCACGATGGCCTTTTCCCCCGACTCTTGCGTGCCTCGCAGCGCCTTGGTCGCCGCGGCGACCCACCACCTCGGCCGCCGTCAGCTTGGCAATCGGCGACACCCAGGCCACGAAGCCCTTCTCCAACTCTTCCGGATCGAGCGCCAAGAACACACGGTTGAAGGTGTCGTGCGATGGGATGCCTCCGGGAAGCCGCTGGAAGCTCTTGAACCATTCCACCTTGGACTGGGCATAGTCCTCGATCTCGTTCCACCCATTGGCTCCGCTCAGCACCGCCGCGATGGTGATCAAAAGGATCTCCGCCAACAAATGTTCCCGCGTCCGCTCTACTCGCGGATCGCGGCAAAATACTTTAGGGGACTCTCCATCTCCCCAGCTCATCTCAGCAAACCTGCTCCGCATATAGCAATTAAGATGCGTCTGCCCTGGGCTGGCTGAATTGTCGCTTGCTGAACTTGGCGCGATGCGCGGGCAGCACGGCTTCGCCGATTCCTCCGACACACTCCTAGCGGCGCTGTCGAGGGTCTCAACAACAAAATCCGAGTGGTAACCAGACGATCATACGGTTTCCGCACCTACAAAGCCCTGGAAATGGCCCTGTATCACACGCTTGGACGGCTTCCCGAACCCGAATCCGCCCACAGATTCTGCTGAGGAAGCAAAACCCCTTGCAAACCATGAAGATCCCTGATTTTTGGTCGTCTGTGCTTCTGTTCAACGCAGACATTATCTAAAAAGAACTATTAACTTCGTCATAATTAGAAGATACTTGGATGATTAATTTTCTTTTTTATACAATGTGCTTGACATCTCGTCCATTCCCTGTAGTAGTATTGCTCACGCAAAGCAGAAGTCGCAATTGCTCGTCGCCTGCTGACCTGGGGGGATACTCGAAACCTCTATGACCCGGAGATTAGGAAAATGCCAATGGAAAATCACATACCTAGAAAGAAGCCACTCAAGCAGCGGAATATCCACCTCCTTCCAATCAGCCGGGTGTCCGTATTTAGGAGCTGTTTGGTCATCCTTAGCTTTGCGTGTTTCGGGCTGATCGTGTGGGGCGCAGTGGGCGGGCGGCTGACGGGCTCGATAACAGATAAGAGCGGCTCGGTGATAGGACAAGCGCAAGTTACCGTCGTCGATGTGGCAACGGGAGTCGTCCAGAGTACGCAAACGGATGGCAAGGGGCTCTATTCGTTTCCAGATCTACCTGTGGGCACTTACGATTTGGACGTCCACAAATCCGGTTTTAAGGACTACAAGAAATCAGGAATCACCATACAGGTTAGTTCATCGGTAAATGGCGATGTCACGTTGGAAGTTGGCGCGGTGACACAGTCGGTCAGAGTGAATGCGGACACCGCTCAGGTTGATACCACCAGTACCCAGATGGGGGAAGTCATAACCGATACTAAAATGGTTACAGTGCCTCTGAACGGGCGCAGTTTTATCGATCTACTGGCACTCCAGCCAGGGGTTGCTCCCAGTTCAACAGGCGCATTCAGCAACGGTCTGAATAGCACTGGCACTCAGTCGGTCAATGGTGGGAGAGAAGATGCGAACGGCTTTATGCTGAATGGAGGATACATCGAGGACGGAATGAATAATGCAGCAGCCATCGTTCCCAATCTCGATTCGATTGCAGAGTTCCGGATCCTGACCAACAATTCCGATGCGGAATACGGAAACTTTAGTGGGTCGCAGGTCAATATTGTTACCAAGTCTGGAACAAATAAGGTGCATGGCGACGTCTTCGAATTTCTTCGCAACACAGATCTGGACGCACGCAACTTCTATAGCCCAACCCGCGGAAAGTATAACCAGTCTCAGTATGGTGGTACGGTAGGGGGGCCAATCATTCGCAATAAACTCTTCTATTTCCTTGATTTTCAGGGGACGCGGCAAGTTATTGGACAGAGCACCGGCCTGGTGCCACTTCCCACGGCGGCTGAGCGGACTGGAGATTTGTCAAGCATAGCTAGCCAACTCATCGGAACAGTAAACGGACTTTATTGGGCTAGCCAACTCTCCCAGGAGCTGGGTTACAACGTTACTGCAGGTGAGCCATATTACAGCCCAGGCTGTAGTTCGACCGCATCATGTGTATTTCCAAACGCAATAATTCCATCCTCAGCAATCAACCCAATAACCACCAACCTATTAAAATACCTGCCCCTGCCGAACGACGGCGCTTTTTATACTAGTTCTTCGAACAATATCACCAATAATGCCAACGAAGGTGCTGGTAGAGCGGACTGGAACAATAGTAAACTCGGCCTGATTTCTGTCTACTATTATCAGAGCGGTCTGGAAGTATTATCTCCGGCCTCATCTGTACCCGGGTTTGACGTGGCAAATTCCGCTACTGACTACATGGCGAACATTGGGGATACAAAGACCTTTGGGACTGCCAAGATTAACGAATTTCGACTCCAATATCTGCGGACGACAGCAGTCAGCTCACCGAGTGGTGGAACTGATGTGACTTTGGCATCCCTTGGATTTCCTCCAGGCGGAATAGTTCCTTACAGTCCGGGTGTACCACAAATAGGACTGAATAGTTACTCCTTTGGAGTACCTGCAGTTACATTGGGTCAGATCAATAACTCTTATGAGATTCTAGACAACTTCTCTCTGGTCAAAGGATCCCACGCTATAAGGTTTGGCGGTTCAACCATCTACAGTCAAATTCAGATCAAAGATCGAGCTTTTAACGATGGTTCATTTGGCTTCTCGGGGGAGGAAACAGGCAGCGACCTGGCGGATTTCCTTCTCGGCGCACCTGCCAATTACAGTCAAGGCATACAGGCTCCGCTAAACTCACACACTTTGTATTTCGGTTTATACGCTGAGGACAGCTGGCGCGCTACCTCCAGCCTAAACCTGAATTACGGACTGAGATGGGATGTCCCGCAACCCTGGGCTGAAGCGCACGGAGAGATTGAAACTCTTGTACCTGGGCTTCAGTCCGTTGTCTTTCCCGGAGCTCCGAAAGGTTATGTGTTTCCAGGTGATCCTGGGATTCCTAAGACTCTCGCGCCCATTCATTACGATCAGTTTGCCCCGCGCTTTGGCCTTGCATACTCCCCGTCAGTATCGAGTGGCCCAATGCAAAAGGTGTTAGGAAGGGCCGGCGACACCAGTATTCACGCTGCGGCCGGTATCTTCTACTCGGCTTTTGGAAATGACACCGCCTATAACGAAGTTGGGGATGCGCCATTCGGATTCTTCTGGTCATCTCCGACTCCACCACTCTTTGGAACACCTTTCATTGACCGGTCCACAGGGCATGACGAAGGCCAGCGATTTCCTGCCCCGCTTGCGGGACCGCCTTCAGCAAGCCATCCCAACAACTCCATCAACTGGGCACAATATCTACCCATTTCAAGCTCTCCGGGGTTTTGGTATAAAAACCGCATACCATACGCTGAACAATACAGCTTATCAATTCAACGACAACTTGGATCGAATAGTGTTGGACAAGTTGCCTATGTTGGAACACAAGGCCACAGGCTTGAGAGTAACCTGGAAGCGAATCCAGGAAATCCTACTCTATGCCTCAGCGTGAGCCAAGTCAGCCAAGTGGCACCCAATAGCGCTACTTGCGGACCCTTTGGGGAGAATGGTGTTTACACGAAAACCGATGGGACGGTGATCAACTCAACTCGTGGGCCGTTTGGCCCTAACTTTGGCAGCGACGGACTTTATGAAACTGTTGGGAATTCAAATTACCATTCGCTGCAGCTCACGTGGCAATACCGAAAAGGTCCCCTAGAATTTCTTGCAGCCTACACGTGGAGCAAGTCCATCGACGATGCATCGGGGTGGTCGGACATGATCAATCAAGTTGATGCTAGGAAGAGTCGCGCCCTATCTGCATTCAATGTTCCACAAAACTTTGTGGTCAGCTATCACTACGAGCTTCCGTTCGGTCAACTCCTAGGCGCGAATCGTTTGACTACGGGATGGATATTGTCGGGAATCACTCGCTTCGCTTCGGGTTTTCCCGTCACCTTCACCGAACAGGATGACCATTCTCTCTACGGTACTTTTGCGCCAGGCTCCGGCCAAGGCATTGACGAGCCTGTCTATACACCAGGGAATCTAAATCTTGGGAGTAATCCTCGCGCGTGTGTGATGAATCCAAGCTGCGCTCCGTATTTCAATACTAGTTTGTTCAGCCATGAACAGATTGGCCAACTTGGCAATACAATGAGGCGCTTCTTTAGCGGCCCTGGAACTAATAATTTCGATATAGCGTTATTAAAGGACACGAAAATAGTTGGTGGAATGGATCTTGAATTGCGCTTTGAATTATTCAACGCGTTTAACCATGCGCAATTCTCGACCCCTTCAGGCGAAATAACTAACTCCACATTCGGGATTGTAACCGCCGCTGCTGACCCACGGATTGGGCAAGTCGCCGCAAAGATCATATTTTAGGAGGCGTGAGTGAAAGCCAAAATGAAAAAGTGCCATGGGTTTTCAACCTGTAAGGCCGTCTTCGCGAGCCTGCTTTGTACAGCTCTTTACGTGACTACTGCCGGGCGTGTCGCGGTAGCGCAAATGTCCAACCAACTGCCCTCACACATCCCGCCGAGAAGATCCTCCCAACTGCAAGAGGCGCCGGCGGGAGTGAACACCTCATTACCGCGCCTCCCGTATCTTCCCTGGACAGAAAGGTGGTGGACCCGGATATATGACGGCGGTTTCAAATATGTACGAATAGGCCAGTATGAAGACACATCTGATATGACAGGGTGGGACTGGATCGAACACAAAAAGGGAGTTTTAGAGATAAAGCCTGAAGTCGACGAGTACGTTGATTCTTTGATCGCAAATGGGGCTACGATCGAACTTCAGCTCCTGTATGGCAATCCAATTTATACCTCGCAAGCAGGAGTCTTGCCGACCGGAATTGTGCCCACACCAGCGTCTGTTCATAATCCTGATTTCGGCTTATATTCCATTTTCTGGCCGCCTACAACGCCAGATCAAATAGCGGCCTTTTTGAGATATACGAGATGGATGGTGAATCATTTTCGGGGGAGGATTCAATATTATTCACTGTGGAATGAGGAGGATGGATCGTATTGGAACCCTCGCCCGAATCCACAAGAATATGGCAGGCTCCTGGGATTGTTCGCAAAAACGGTACGCCAAACTGATCCTAACGCCAAGATCGTCTTTGGGGGGCAGGCGACTCTCGATCCAGAGTTTGCGCGTGGAGCGCTAGAGGCGTGCGATTGCGCCAGCGAAATAGATGTGTTCGCCTACCACACGTATCCAGGGGGAATTGGCTCGAATACTGCGCCTGAAGAAATGGATGATGCAGCTCTGCAACATGGTCACACGACTGTGAATTTGCGGGACGTCGTATCCTCCTACCCCAAGATTCGTCCCGGAATTCAGTTTTGGGACGACGAATATAATTCCATCCCGAGCGCGCCGCAGATGAACGAGGCAATACAGGCGAAGTATGCACCCCGCGCCATCGTATATAACTGGGCAGCCGGGGTTCCAACTTTTCTTTGGGAGTTGATTAACGACACAAACACGAGTGAAGGCGACAAATTTGGAATCATTCACGGGATGATGCACAAGGCTTCAGACTTCCAGCCTAGGCCTGTGTTTTACACAATTGAACGAACGAATGCATTGTTAGGCGATACTCATCGTGACCCATCTATTAAGATGAAGGTACTCGATTCCCATCCACTGGACGCTATCAGTGGGGCACCCCTTTTGTCCTACGGATTTCGGTCGCGCAGCGGGAAGAGCATAGTGACCTATTGGCTCGCGATTAGTAGTATTCCGGGGAAGCCATTTCAACCAGTGTCTATTGATGTATCTCTCCGCGGCACCGGCATTGAACATCCTGTGCTCATCGATCTTGATGCCGATAAGATTTTACCGCTCACCTGGGAGAATTCTGGTGCCGAAAGAAGGCTACGGATTCCTGTAAAGGATAGCGTAATGGCGGTTGCAGACGCGAACTACTTTGATTGGGCTGTGCTTCCAGACGCTCCATATGGACTTCGTTTGGTAGCACAGGGCTCTTCGATAGTCCTTACTTGGCATGCAAATGACGGTATAGCCATGAGCGTGCTCGTAGAAAGGCGGCTCAGTCGAACGGGAAAATGGGTGGAAATCGCGCATCTACCTGTAGCGGAAACGAGCTACAAGGACGTGCGCTCTTCTAAACATGTTTCATACCGCATACGCTCGATGGACCGGTCTGGGAAGTCGGGTTATTCGAATGTGGTGGGCTTAGATCTTCCGTAGAGTTTCCATATTTTATCCCCAGAGGAAAATGGCAGGCGAACTGAGCGAAACGGTAATGTTCGCACGTCTCTTCTTGCTGAGCAACCTGATAGATTGTTGAGCAAGTTGTGCCATGAATAAATGTGGAGGGAAGGTATCCCATGAAAATCACCCGGGTGGAGTCGATCTATCTACGCTTGCCGCAGGTAAAGGCGCAATGTGACAGTGGTCAGGATGCGCTTGTAGTTCGTGTGGAGACGGATGCGGGTATTACCGGAATTGGGGAAATAGATTCTAGCCCCTTGGCCGCGAAGGGGGCGATAGACGGCCCTTACTCGCATACAATTACCTCAGGCCTCGCTCATCTTATCGTAGGTGAAGATCCATTTGAGACTGAGAAGATTTGGTACAAAATGTACGCATCGAATATCTATTCCGGTCGGCGGGGGATAGCCATTCACGCGATGAGCGGTATCGACCTAGCCTTATGGGACATTAAAGGAAAAGCACTCGGTCTTCCGATTTGGAAGCTTCTGGGCGGCGGATTTCACGACAGAATTAGATGCTATGCCAGTTCTCTTTTCGGATCTACCCCGAGCGAAACCGGGGATCGTGCTCGCCGCTTCCGTGACTTGGGTTTCACGGCGGTTAAGTTTGGCTGGCATCCTATGGGAAAAGATGAAAAGACAGATATCGCTCTAGTCCGGGAGGCCCGAGCAGGGTTGGGAGATGGGCCGGATCTGCTGATCGATGCAGGACTTGTTTGGGATGCTAAGACTGCGATCAGACGAGCGCACGCCTTTGCCGATTCCAATATCTTTTGGCTTGAAGAGCCACTCCGACCCGACGACTATGAAGGCTATCGCAGATTATCCGAGGCGACGGATGTGCATATTGCTGCTGGGGAACAGGAGAGCTCACGCCTGTCCTATTTGCAACTGATGGACCATGGAAATGTTGATATAGTCCAAGTAGACTTGACCCGTTGTGGAGGGTTCACTGAGGCGATGAAGATCGCGAGTCTCGCATGGGATCGCGGTAAGTCTGTTGCAAATCATGGCTTCTCGACATACATCAATGTAGCTGCAGCTTTGCACTGGTTAAATTCCGTGCCTAACGCCATCATTTGCGAGTTTGTTGCGCAGGAGGGAACAGCTCTACGGGATATCCTTACCCGTCAGAGATTTGAGGCTAAGGATGGATTCCTAGACGTTCCAACTGAACCTGGCCTGGGTGTCGACCTCAATGAGGATGCTATCGCAAAGTATCGCGTCTGCTGATACATGCATGTTCGATCCAGCGAGGAGAAAATTCCACATGACTCAGATTGGATGTAGCATATGTTTCGTCGGCGCTACAGTTCAAAGATGCAATTCCCGTGCGGCTTGCTTAAAGAGGGGTAGGTCTTCACGCTCTGTAAGAGTGACAATATTGAGAGATCCTGAGCCTGTAGTCGACCTTTAGAACGGGTTGAAGGTCGAGAATGACAGAAGTAGCGCGGTGGTTCCCTTAATTACCCTCCATTTACCTTGTGGAAAGTTGAAGAGAGACATGCGAGCACTCGTTTATATCAAGCCGAAAAGAGTTGAACTGGCGGAGTATCCACGATCTGAGGTGGCTCCAGGAGATGTCGAGATAGCAATTGAACTGGCCGGCATTTGTGGTTCTGACATCTCCGGATTCCTCGGTCACAGTGCTCGGCGCCGACCCCCACTGGTTCTAGGTCATGAGTTGGTAGGGAGACTAAAAGACGGGCGCCGCGTAGTAGCTAATCCTTTGATCAGTTGCGGGCGCTGCAATATCTGCTTATCTGGTTCACAGAATCTTTGCCATTCCTGGCGATTGTTGGGAATGGATCAAATGCCGGGCACGTTTGCTGAATTCGTTACGCTTCCGTCCCAGCAGATCTACGACATTCCCGAGTCGTTGCCTGCAACGCGTGCCATTCTCACTGAACCGCTCGCGAACATCGTCCACCTATTTCGGATCGTGGCTCCATTGCCGCTCTCCCGCCTGGCCATAGTCGGGGCGGGCACGATGGGTGCTTTAGCACTCTCGGTGTCCAGACGTAGCGGGTATCAAGACGTGCTTGTAGTGGATGTGAACGACGAACGACTGCAAAGTATTCGGCAGTTAGGGGCAGCGACAGCGGTGAACGTTGGTTCTCCGGAGGGTTGCGCAGAGGCCAAGAAATCTGCTGGTTTTGGGTTCGACGTCGTAATCGATGCGAGCGGAAGTTCTGCTGCACGGCAAATGACTTTTGATCTCTGCCGACCTGGAGGACAGGTCGTCCTGTTGGGTATGGGGCAGCAACGAAGCGAGATAGATTTTGTTACCAGCATTCGCAAAGAACACCGTGTAGTGATGTCTTTTGCGTATACACCCACAGATTTCGAGAGCGCACTCTCGTTGCTGACTGCCAGCGACGTTGATTTGACGCCCTGGATCGTGCAGATGCCGCTTGAGAAGGGTCAGGAGGCGTTCGAGATGATCACTGAAGCTCCCGGAGGAACCCTCAAAGTCCTACTCGAGATTTGACCCGAGCAGTTTTTCGAGAGCCCTTGCTCACCAACTGTTACGTCGCTTGGCTTAGGTGTATAGCCCCGACATTTGATGGGTTGGATCGAGAATAAATCGATCGGCTTCCTTTTGCCAGCATTTACAGATGAACTCGATTGGGGGCGTCCATCCCATTGCTTACGTTCGAGTTGGTTATGGATGTTGTAGAGTAAGCGTTCGAAGTTCCCATCTTGACTGTGAAGGAGAGTCCAACAGGTGTCCGCCTATTTTTAAGTGGACACCTAATTGAGAGTCGTTAAGCGGCTTGGGAGGAGTCGGCGTGGAGTGAGGCGGCGAAGTTCCAGGGCAGTAGTTCCTCGATTTGATTGATAGGGTGTTCGGGGATCCGGGCCAGAACAGTACGAAGATAGAAGTCGGGATCGAGGCCATTCAACTTGGCAGAGGCGATAAGACTGTAGAGCGACGCAGCCCTTTCTCCACCGGAATCGGAGCCCATGAACAAATAATTCTTCCTGCCCATCACTACGGAGCGCAGCGCCCGCTCGGCCGCGTTGTTGTCTATTTCCAACAGTCCGTCATCGACGTAGCGCGTCAGTGCACGCCAACGCGAAAGCGCGTAGCGGATGGCTCCGGCAGTCTCGCTCTTAGTCGAGAGCAGGCCGAGCGTCTTCTCCATCCAACGGCGAAGATCATCGAGCAATGGCTTGGCGCGAGCCTGACGCACAGAGCGGCGGAACTCGGCAGGCTTGCCGCGAATCTCTTCCTCGATTGCGTAGAGGGCTCCGATGCGAGCCATGGCTTCGGTGGTCGTCGGTGATGCGTGGACCACATGAATGTCATGCAGCTTGCGTCTGGCGTGAGCCCAACAAGAGACCTCGTAGATGCTCCCATCACCATAAATGTGGTGCAGACCTGCATAGGCATCGGCCTGCAGGGCGCCCTTGAAGTCTTCAAGATGACGGCGAGGATGTTCTCCCTTGCGATCCTCTGAGTACGCGAACCAAACCGCTGGCGGCGTTGTGAAACCTGCAGGCCGATCGTCCCGCACATAGGTCCACAGTCTTCCGGTCTTGGTCTTTCCCTTGCCCGGTGCGAGCACTGGAACCGGAGTGTCATCGGCATGAATCTTGGATGCTGCCATGACATGCTTCCTGATCTCGTTAACCAGCGGCGTCAGCAACTCGCTGGCCGCGCCAACCCAGCCGGCCAGCGTTGAGCGATCGAGGTCAACGCCTTCCCGGGCAAATATCTCTGACTGGCGATAGAGCGGAAGATGGTTGCCATACTTGGAAACCAGTACATGAGCCAGCAAACCTGGACCAGGCAGGCCGCGCTCGATCGGCCGTGCCGGAGCCGGCGCTTCGACAACACGTTCGCAACCTGCGCAGGCGAACTTCGGCCGCACGTGCCGGATTACCTTATAGGTGGCCGGAATGCGCTCCAGTTGTTCAGAAACGTCTTCGCCAAACTGCCGCAGTGCACCACCACAATCAGGGCAGCAGGTATGCGGGGGAAAATGTGTGACCACCTCACGCGGAAGATCTTCAGGAAGAGGCTTGCGCGCGGGACGTCGGCGGGGCTTCGCGGCGGTCTGAGTCGAACTCGGTTGCACCGCTTCCTTCGCCGCCTGAACAGCGTCATCGGCGGCCTGCGCGGTCTCCAGTTCTTCCAGCCGGAACTCAAGCTGTTCGAGCTGCGCGGTGAGCTTCTCGCTCTTCCTGCCGAAAATCATGCGGCGGTACTTCTCGACGATCAGCTTCAGCCGTTCGATCTCTTGCCCGTTTGAGTGGTGTTCCAGCAGTTCGCTGTGCTGCGCAATCACCAGCGCCTTCAATGCTTCCATATCGAGCGAATCGAGATCCGGCAGCACGGGAGAAATCATGGCTGCAGTATGCCATGAAATGAAGTGGAAATCGACCACAAAGGGCGCATGGATAAAGGAGAATCACACTTGTTACTCATACTGCGATCTGCGGTTGAAATGTTCTCTCAGGTCTTCTCCAGTCGATGCCTTCCAGAAGCATCGACAGTTGCGCACGGCTCAGACAGACGGTTCCTTCCGTAGCCTGCGGCCAGATAAACTTCCCTCTCTCTAAACGCTTGGCGAAAAGACAAAGCCCGTCGCCATCGAACCAAAGGCATTTAACAATATCGCCTCTCCGGCCGCGGAACAAGAACACGTGGCCAGAGAACGGCTGCTCGTGCAATACGGTCTGCACTTGCGCACTGAGCCCATCGAACCCCTGCGCATGTCCGTGACACCCGCTGCGATCCAGATCCTCGTTCCTGTCGGCAACTGGATCACTTGCGCAGACTCTCAAGGATAGAGCGCAGCAATGCTGCATCAGCACCGCACTCCACGCTGATCATCGCCCTTCCCGGAAACTCTATGTGAATGGAACCGGAAGTCGCCGGCTGTGGCTGTGCCAGAGACTCTTGCGGCGCGGGCTCACTAGGCGTAGACACGGTGACCGGAAGCAAAGCTGTGGACCCGGAAGAAAGCTCCGTCAACTCGCCGCGCTCAAATGCCCGGCGCCACTTGAACACCTGATTCGCGTTCACTCCATGAACTTGCGCTATCTGCGCAACGCTTGCACCGGGTTGAAACGTCAACTCCACGATCCGGCGCTTCTCAGATAAAGGATGTCGCCTGCGGGGACGACGCTCCAGCTTCACCACCCCTGAATCGACCATGACCCATCGTCGCCTTACACACGACTACGCGCCAGAGGGGAAGACCAAACGCTTACGTTGTAGAAGTATCGCTTGACGGTGGCCTCCTTGATAGTTCGGTTCATGCGTTCTACTTGCCCGTTGGTCCAGGGATGATTCGGTTTTGTCCAGCCGATGTTCGATGCCGTGCAGCAAACAGACCCTGTTAAAGGGGTGTCCGCGAAAGCGGGCCGTTGGCCCTTGGCGATCCTTTGGCAGATCGGCGAACTGGATTCCGTTGTCGGTGAGTACGGTGTGGATGCGGTACGGAACAGCTTCGACGACCTCCTCAAGGAACGAGGCTGCGACTCGCATATCTGCCTTTTCGACGAGTTCGACCACAGCGAACTTCGAGGCTGGGTCGATGGCTACGAACAGGTAGAGCTTGCCTTCGGCGGTTCTCACCTCAGCCAGATCGATATGGAAGAAGCCGATCAGATATGTGTCGGACTTCTTTCGACGATCCTTGTCACCCTCAACCTCGGGCAGGCGGATGATGCCATGGAGTTCCAGACAACGACGAAGCGAAGAGGGGTGAGCTGAGGGATCGTGGCCTGAAGAGCATAGAGGCAGTCGTCGAGCTGATCCGTAGAAGGCAATAGCTCCGCTGTAAATAGTCATCCAGACGGCATTTCAATCCCATTTCTACAAGAAGAGACTTGGATTCTCCGTGGATTCAAAATTCTTATTGACTATTTTAGTCTTATCATGTTCCATAACATGTATTGTCCCTTCTAACTTTATCGCGTATTAACAATAAGTTTAGACATCTTAGGGTGCATATGGCGATTTTCAAGTTCTTCCGAGGCCGCATCTCAAAGATCATTCCGCTACTGCTAGGGTGGTTCTTTGTACTTTCAGTTCAACGACTTGGCTTTTCTCAAGAGGTCCATTTGATTGTTTCTTCGGCTTCTGGAGACCGCCTGACTTCTAAGCCGTTGACTCGTTTCCAGACCGGTAATCATCAGCAAGGGCGGACGTTTGAGATCCATGACGACGTGCGCTACCAAAAAATTGACGGATTCGGTGCTTCGTTCTTAGAAGCCGGGATCATGTGCATCAACGACCTTCCAAAAAATGAACAGGAAGCCCTTTTACGCACGCTCTTTGATCCCCAAAAAGGTGCCGGGTTTTCGGCAATGAAGACAGTGATTGCCTCTACAGATTTTATGTCCGCGGGACCGTTCTACAGTTACGATCCGACTCCCGGGGATATCAACATGAAGGACTTCTCAATCGCGCGGGACTTGGGCCCGAATGGGCTTATCACATATATCAAGCGTGCTAGGCGGTATGGAAATTTTGTTTTACAAGCGCCGATGGACTACCCACCCGATTGGATGCTGTTCGACGTGAACAAAAACCAGGATGTCAATCCAAAATACTATAACGCGCTCGCCCAGTACTATCTGCACTATTTGAAGGACTACGCCAAAAATGGCGTCTTCATCAATTACCTAAGTCTGTTCAACGAGCCAGGCAATTACACCAAAATTCCCTATGACGAAATCAATCGGCTCCTGCGAGATCATGTGGGACCTCTTTTACAAAAGGAACAAATACGCACGCAAATCATGCCCAGCGAAGCGCCCACTCGAGAGAATGCCAGTCGCAACTATCCATTTGTTCTGAACGACCCAATCTCGCGCAAGTACATCGCAGTTCTGCCTTACCACGGCTATGACTTCAAGAATTATGGCAAGATCGCAGCAATGCATAAGAAATATCCACAATTTCCTTTGTGGATGACGGAGATTTGCTACGATAACGAAGATGAGTCCCATAAATGGGGGCCACTGCCACGGTATGACTTTGACGATGGCGACTTCTGGGGAAATCAAATCTTCGATGATCTGGAAGCCTCCGCTTCCGCGTGGATCTACTGGAATATGATTCTCGATGCACACGGCGGTCCGTGGTCCGTCTCGATCATCCACGGGAATCCCGATCCTAACATTCAACAGCCGGTCGTAATTGTGGATCGCCGAACGAAAAAAGTGACTTACACGGGCCTCTATTACTATCTGGCGCATTTCAGTAAATTTGTTCGGCCTGGAGCGGTAAGGATTCAGACGGTCGGATCGAGTCCTGGAGTTCGCATTATATCCTTTGCATCTCCGGATGGTGGAATCGTGACGGAAATTATGAATAGCAATAAGAGTGCAGTGGACATAAATCTAGCATTCCACACTAACACGCTACACCTCCACTTGCCAGCCATCTCGATTACAACCGCGTTGTGGCAAAAGTCCCAAAGAAAGTGATCGCGTTCGCGCGGGGCACGTGGCACCTGATCACAAAATTGCAGGGAGCATCGTGCCGTGCATCCCTCGTAAGCTCTTGTTCATACAGGTCATTCCGTTGACCTGCGGAAACGAGCTTAATCTGGGTCCGATCGACGGTTGCAACCGATCAAACGCAGAATTCTGGGTGCGCGTGGATGAATCGGCAACATTCAACAGGATGTGGCCTACACTTCGCATTCACCGCGAGTTGTGCAGCAGCACAGGGGATTGCACAAGAATTCATGGAGAGCGCCACGGTAAAACCAAGTACAGTACCCGTCCTCAAGCGGGGCCTCCGACTACGAGACCTCCTTCTCTACGGTGTTATCGTAATCCAGCCGACAGCACCCATGCCAATATTTGGCATCCTCACTTTGCGTTCTCACGGTCAGGCTGTAACAACGATTCTGGTCGCGATGATTGCGATGCTTTTTACCGCCGTAAGCTATGGACGAATGGCCCAGGTTTATCCTAGCGCCGGCTCCGCTTTCACGTATGTAAGCAAAGAAATAAATCCACTTTTGGGGGTTATCACTGGATGGGGCATGGCGATGGACTACATGCTCAATCCTATGATCAATATTATTTGGTGCAGTAGAGCGGCAATGAACTTTGCGCCAGAGGTTCATTACTGGGTTTGGGCCATCTTCTTCTTCCTTTTATTTACATTCCTCAACTTGGGTGGTATCAGGACTTCGGCACATATAAACGAAGGTTTGGCGCTTGCAATGGGCGTCGTAATCACGATATTTTTCATCACGTCGGCCCACTACATACTAGGCCGTCCACACGGAGGAACGGGATTCTTCACTCGTCCGTTCTACGATCCTCAAACCTTCAGGGCCGGTTCCGTATTAGGGGGAACTTCTCTCGCGGTTCTAACCTACATCGGATTCGATGGTATTTCGACATTGTCGGAAGAAGTAGAGAACCCCAAACGAAACATACTTCTTGCTACTGTCCTGACCTGTGTGGTTGTTGGAGTACTATCTGCTCTTGAGGTCTACGTCGCCCAGTTGGCTTGGCCCGCTTCGCAACCTTTCTCAGATGTCGATACGGCCTTTGTGCAGGTGGCGGGCCGGGTCGCTGGGGCTTGGTTTTTTATCGTTATGAATCTTACGCTCCTGGTTGCCTGTATGGGATCCGGTATGGCCGCTCAACTGGGTGCTGCCCGATTACTGTTTGGCATGGGACGGAGTAACGCGTTACCTCGGTCATTCTTTGGAGTATTGGATGCGAAGCATCACATCCCGCGCAACAACGTCATCTTCGTGGGTGCTGCTGCCCTACTTGGCGCCTTTCTCCTGAGTTATTCATCAGGGGCCGAGATGCTCAATTTCGGTGCCCTCATCGCCTTCATAGGCGTGAATGCAGCTTCTCTTTTGCACTATTATGTGCGTTCGTCCCAGAAAAGACTACGTGATCTTTTCCCCCCTCTGTTGGGCGGCGTCATTTGCTTTGTTTTATGGCTAAATTTAAGTCGAACAGCCCTTATCGCAGGCGTGATCTGGATGGTGGCGGGTACGTGTTTCTGCGCGTGGAGAACGCGTGGGTTCCGCACGGAGTTGGTGACTTTTGATGTACCTTCGGACATAACAGATTAGGGATATTTACTTGACGCCACCGAACACAACAGGTTGTGGATTGACCAGGATTGCAAACGGGACCGAGCCCACGTGCACGGCCTGCTGGGCCAGTCGATAGAACAATTTGCCGCGAGATTTGGATGTGCGGCGGTTGAATCGAAACGTGAACTCGTCCAAGTAATCGTCCAGATGGTCCTGTCCAATCGCGCCCTGATGGGTGCCGAGCATCCATCGTTTCAGCAGTGAGATCACGCGATGAACGCAGGGAAGCAGGGTAAGCGTGGAAGATTGGCCGTCTGGACAGAATGGGATGGTTGTGGGTGCTGAATGACCGGTCGTGTCCACGATCTTCAGAAGTGGGCACGACTGGTTATATGGATCGGGCTGGTTTATCCGGCGGAATTGATCTCGTCGGTGAAGATGTCATCGTCAAGCGCTTTGGCGATGGCCTGGTCGAGCCGGGTCAGCAACTGGGCCAGGGTTTCGCCGTCGCGGCGCACCAGCATGGCCAGGGAGTTGTGTCCGTCGGCGGCCACGGCGACACAGCCGACAGGATGCATTTCGCCGAGAGTGATCTCGCCATAATCGATGAAGTCGGCGATATGCGGCAAGGACAGGATGTCGACCGTAGCATCGCTGTCGACTGCACGTTTTCCTATGCTGCGGGTTGACTTGCGGATGCGAGGCTTGGGGCGACGTTCCACGGCAGCAACTCCTCGATGCGATTGATAGGATGATCGGCAATGCACCCGAGCACATGGCGCAGGTACGCTTCGGGATCCATACCGTTGAGCTTGGCGCTCCCGATCAGACTGTAGAAGACAGCGGCACGCTCGCCTCCGCGATCGGAACCGGCGAAGAGGTAGTTGCGGCGGCCGTGGCCTGCCCGATCTTTTGTACCAGTTGGATAGTTAGTGTAGCGCAACGAGTTTTGTAAGTATCTCGCCGCAGTCGGGGGTGTGGAGAAGTGGAAAGCGCGTAGCGGTTTCCACTTCTCCATGCCCCGTGTTGATTTCTGTCTGCCAGGCTTCTGGCGCTGGTGGACGATAGCCCAGCGACGAGTGTGGCCTGACGGTGTTGTAGTGAACGCGCCAACGTTCGGCCAGCACGCGCAGCTCTTGCATCGAGTAAAAGATTTCCCCGTTGAGGAACTCATCCCGTAGCTTGCTATTGAAGCTCTCACAGTAGCCGTTCTCCCACGGCGATCCCGGTTGGATATACAGCGTCTTGGCTCCTGTGTCGGCCAGCCATTTCCGCAGTTCTTTGGCCACGAACTCCGGGCCATTGTCGGAACGAAGGTGTTCTGGAATTCCCTTAAGCACCATGACATCGGCCAGTACTTCGATCACGCTGGCGCTGCTCCATCGCCGTTCCGGCCGGATCATCAGACACTCCCGCGTGTGTTCATCGATCAGGTTCAGCAGCCGCACCGTCCGGCCATCGTGGGTACGCGCGCTGACGAAGTCATAGCTCCATACATGGTTGGCGTGTTGTGGACGCAGCCGCACGCACGAGCCATCGTTGAGCCACAACCGCCCTCTTGCTTTTTGCTTCTTGGGAATCTTCAGCCCTTCGCGACGCCATATGCGCTCGACCCGGTCCTTGCCAACTCGCCAGCCTGCTCGCTGCAGCAGCGCCGTAATTCGGCGATAGCCGTAACGCCCGTATTGGCTGGCCAACTCGACGATGGCCCGGGTCAGTGCATCTTCGTCTTCGCGCTGTGTCGGTCGGTAGCGCTGCGTGCCGCGTGGCTGCTTCACCACCCGGCACGCTAGCCGCTCGCTCATTCCATGCCTGGTACTCGCATGAGATACCGCACAGCGCCGTCGCTCCGGGCTTAGAAGTTTCCCGAGGCGATGTCTTTCAACACCAGCTTCTCCAGGCTCAGTTCCGACACCAGCCGCTTCAGCTTGGAGTTTTCCTGCTCAAGTTCCTTCAGCCGTCGCGCCTGATCCACCTTCAACCCGCCATATTCCTTCCGCCACCGATAATACGTCTGCTCCACGATCCCGGCGTCCTTGCATGCCTGCGGCGTCATCTTCCCATTCGCTACGGCCACTTCCACTTGCCGCAATAAATTCACGATCTCTTCCAGCTTATAAATTTTCCTCGCCATTTTCCCAGCTCCTTTTGTCCAGTTTCTCTCTCTGATCTACTGGTACAAAATTTGCCGGGCATTCCAGCCGACGGCAACCGCACGCAGAGCTCTCTCGGCGGCGGAATTATCGATCTCGATGCGGCCATCGTCCAGATAGCGGACGAGCGCGTCCCATCGTGCGAGCGCATAGTGGATCGCCGCCGCGGTTTCGGACTTACGGGATAACTTCGTCAGAGATATTTCCAGCCACTTGCGCATCGACTCGAGCAAAGGCCGGGCGCGTGCGTTGCGGACCTCGCGCCGTTCATCGGGAGACCGTCCGCGGACCTCCTTCTCGATCGCATAGAGCGACGCGATGCGTTCGACGGCTTCGGTGGCGATCGGCGAGCGGTGCGCTTCCATCAAGTCGTAAAACTTGCGCCGGATGTGGGCCATACAGGGAGCTTCCTGAATCGAGCCACCTTCATAGAGCTTGTTGAACCCGGCATTATGTGGTGCACCACATAATGCGGGTTATGTTGCGAGCGCGGTTATGTTGCGTACGCTTCCAGAAGCGGTTTCTGAACTGTGCATGCACGGAGATTGATGCAACATAAGAGTCGCCGAAGACTGGTTGTACCCCAAGATGTCTGTAGTGAGGTACAACCATGTTCGAACATCTTTTCAAGAGTGAACGCGCAGTGGCACGTCATCGAGATGCGCCACTGGCAGAGGAACGCGCTCGTTATATCCAACATTGTATTGAGAGAGGATCGACGCCTCTCACTGTTGAGCTCAAGTGTAGAGAGCTTCTTTGGGCTGCTCGCCTGATTCAGGAAGAGCACAGATTTTCATTCAACAAGGAGCGCCTGCAGGCCGTTGCTGTGCGACGCTCAGCTGGTCAACGGGGTGACCCGTCTCGGATTCAGGAGCGGTTCGAGAACATCGTGCGGCCATGGCTCCGATATCTGGGTTGGTGGGAACCTCCTATCGTCCCTGACCCATGGCGAGAAGAGCGTGAGGCATACTGCATCTGGATGAGTTCAGATCGCGGGTTCTGCGATTCAACCATCTCGAATTGGGATCGATGCGCCCGGAGGTTTCTTATCTGGTGCAACAACACAGGTCATAGCTTGCGCGACCTTGAAGCCTCTGACTTCGATTCCTACATTGCACATCTGGCCGCGGGCGGTTGTTCCCGCCGTTCGATCAGCAACGTCGTTAAGGCCTTGAGATCGTTCGTGCGCTTTGCTGGGGGCCGGGGTTGGTGTCGTAAGCATCTTGCGGAGGGCATTGAAGGACCACGCGTGTATTCGGATGAATTGCTGCCCATGGGGCCGCCTTGGCCGGATGTCGAACGCATGATCAGAAGTGTCGATACCGACCGACCGCGCGATGTACGCGGACGCGCCATCCTCATGCTTCTTGCCATTTATGGTCTTCGCGCTGGAGAGGTCAGGCAGCTTCGGTTGGAGGATGTCGACTGGGAGCGAGACCTTCTGTACGTGAGACGAGTGAAGCGCCGCAAGGTCCAGCCCTATCCGCTGATTGCTTCCGTTGGAGCAGCGATCGCCAGATACTTGCGAGAGATCCGTCCGCCATCGAAGCGGAGGGAACTGTTTCTTGGCCTCAACTCGCCGCATGGACCAGTCAGCCAAGGTGCCATACATCATATTGTTGCGGCGGGGTTGAAGCGAGTCGGAGCACGAACAACTCGTTTTGGTCCGCACTCGCTGAGGCATGCATGTGCAGGGCGCCTCGTCTCGGAAGGGTTGTCGCTCAAGGAGATTGGGGATCACCTCGGCCATCGTGGCGTTTCTGCAACACGCGTCTATGCGAAGGTGAACCTTGCAGCTCTCCGGGAAGTTGCTGCGTTCGATCTGGGAGGGCTGCGATGAAGCTGCTGGAACTCGTTAATACCTATGTAGATTTCAAGCGTTCTCTGGGGATGCGATTCGCAACTCAACCTCGCGTGTTCCGAAGATTTTGCAGAGTCCTCGGAGATATTGATGCACGTGATGTCACACCGCAGGCAGTCAGAGCATTTCTCGGTGGCGACAAGGCCCTCACGAACACTTGGTTTCTGAACTACAGGCTACTTCGCGGGCTGTTTTCATTTGCTATCAGTCGTGGCCTTGTCGGGCGCTCACCTCTACCAGAGTTAACCCCCTCTCCTTTGCCAGCCTTCAGGCCGCACATCTACTCTACCAGCGAACTCTCAGCACTTTTACGCGCCACCAGTGTCTTGAAGTCCTGCCGTAATCCCTTGCAGCCGTTCGTCTTCAGGGTGCTGCTTCTAACTCTCTACAGCACCGGAATGCGTGTCGGCGAAGTGTTGCGTTTGTCATTGCGAGATGCAGACCTGCACGATACACGCGCGGCCCGCGGTGAGATGCACGAAGCGTTCAACAAGAAATCGGGACCGTGGAAGCACGTCCGCTATTGGCTCGATATCGGAAACAATGCCAGTGACGGTCAGTTTGTACTCGGCCAGCCGCTGAACGATCTGAATCGTCAGAGCCGGACCCGCCTCCGCACCGTGACGGAGCTTTTCCCCTCCATCATGGACACGTCGCAAGGCGAAGGGGCTCTCCCCAGCTGCTCTGCCGCCGAGGCATTGGAACGTCAAGAGCCGTTCATCAATAATGTGTTGGCAACCAGCGCATTGGCGATGCTCACCCGATTGCTCCGCTACGGCACTCTCGACCATCACGGCGCGTTCTACAACGCGGCCACAGGCCGGGCCGTTCCCCTTCCAATCGACCCCGACGTCTGGGAAAAACAGCAAGCACGCCGTCGACGCAGGTTGGCGAAGGCGGCGTGACCGGGCTCAAGAAACTCCTCCACAGAAAGGCGACGCCGAGAAAGCATCAGACGCATTCGCCTCGGCAACACCGTCTGGCGGCTCTCGAATGCGCTTAGCTGGATCGCAGTGCAGACCAAAGACAAGGAACGCAAGCTTGACATTTCAGGATTCAGAAAAGGGAGTGAATATGAATAATAATGCGGCAGACCCGCAGGCCAAAGCAGTTGCGGAACTGAAGAAATGGGTAGCCGCTAACAAGCAGGCACTGGTTGGCCAAGGCATCGCGTCGATCACCGGGGAGTATAGCGGCGAAGGCGATTCGGGGCAGCTCGACTTGGTTTATGCGACCAGCACAAACGGTGAATTTACCGAGTACGACGTCCCTCACCGAGTAGAGCAGCTTTTCGAGGTGCTCTCCGAGGAGTTGCCACCGGATGGATATGAAAACAACGATGGCGGCGGAGGCAAGATCACGGTGGAATTGGATTCCTGCATTGTCACCCTCGAGCATTATTGGAGGGTGACCGACACCGAGTACGAGGAACCGAAGGAGTTCTGATGGCCGGGCTAACTTTCTTGCGGCAATTCGGGAAGACTTGGAAACAGACAGGTACAAACCCATGCCGAACCGACGGGTTGATCTACCGAAGGGGAATGGCAAATTCCGAACGCTTCAAATCCCTTGTATACGTGACCGCGTGGTGCAAGGGGCACTGAAGCTCATCCTCGAGGCCATTTTCGAGGCGGACTTTTGCCCGAACTCCTACGGATTCCGACCCCGGCGGTCACCGCTATTTATGGAAATGACTTGGGACTCGAAGTGGATACATAGTGTATTATGCACTCATCGTCAGTGCTGTTACGAGAGAAGTCACATGCAACTTCTGGAGACATTCAAGAATGGGATCGAAAATAAAAATTCCTTGCAAATCAGGATTTTGTACCGGGACTGGGGATGCCTATCTTGACACGGCAGCCGAAGGCTTGCCGCTCGACAAATCGAGGGATGCTCTACTGGAGTATTTTGCGGATAAATCGTCGGGTACCCCGGGACGCACTCGAATGTTTGAGGTGGAGAACAACACCGTGCGGGCTGCCGCTTCTATTCTTGGCACTTCTGAAGGTAACGTCGCCTTAGTCGGCAATGCCACGGACGCCCTGAACCTGCTCAGTAACTCCATCCGTTGGAAATCTGGCGATGAGGTCCTTATCACCGACCTGGAATTCTCCTCGAACGTCGTGTGTTGGTTGCGATTGCGTGATCAGGGCGTTCACCTCGAGGTCCTCCCATCCCATTTAGGCAGCATCGAACTACATCAGTTTACCTCTCACATTCGTCCTAACACCAGAGTCGTATCCGTTAGCCAGGTTAGTTATAAGACCGGGACCCAGTTCCCATTCATGACTGAGTTATCACGGGAGGTACATCGGGCCGGAGCTCTCTTCGTGGTAGATGCTACCCAGGCGCTCGGGCGCGTCCCGGTGAGTGTGGAGGGTGTCGATTTTCTCGTCGCAAGTTCTTATAAGTGGCTCTTGGGAGTGCATGGCGTGGGGATAGTGTACTGCGCGCCTCATCTGCTGGACGAGTTGAGACCGGGCGCTGCCGGGTGGTACTCGATCAATGATGTTTTTGCGTCGGATCGATTCGAGCGCTTCGTGCTGAAAGAGGGGGCGGCGCGCTTCATGGGTGGAATGCCAAACTTCCCCTCTATTTATGTGCTGCGGAAGAGCCTTGATTTTCTGATGCAGTTGGGCATTGAACGAATTGACTCCGAGCTTAGGCCACTGGTTCAAAGGGCACGCGAAGGCATTGCCGCTCTCGGGTTCAAAATGTTGACTCCGGCGGATCCAGCATCTGCCTCAGGCATTGTGTCATTTGCACAGGATGCTCCCGCGGAGCTGGGTGAGGCTCTGCGTGACGCAGGGGTGATCGTCTGGGCGGGCGATGGACGGCTGCGCGCATCCATACATATCTATAACGACGAAAATGACATTGACTTGCTAGTGGGAACGTTGGCGAAGCTCGAACACTTATACCAGCCAATCAAGCGAGGTTAGACAGACATGGAGACAGTCCAAATCGGGTTGATCGGCTGCGGCCTTTTTGGAGAGAGTCATCTTCAAGCATTTCGAGCAGTGCGTGGAGCTAAAATAGCGGCCCTGTATGATATTGATCGCGACCGTGCGGGGCGAATTTCTCGGG
>JBAVOQ010000131.1:0-24679 GCA_049692235.1 Acidobacteriaceae bacterium
TGGAAGTACCCGATCGGATAAGACTTGAACTTCTTGCGGGCAGGCCGGCCGCCTTCCACCTCCGGCAGACGGCTGATGCCATGACGTTTGAGGCAACGATGCAGGGAGGAGCGGGTCAGCTCGGGAATCGTGGCCTGGAGTGCGTACAGACAGTCGTCGAGCGGCAACAGGGTGTGCTTGCGAAACGCGACGACGATGGCTTCCTGCTCCACCGAAAACACGGTGGATTTCGGCGCCGTCGGACCGGTCCGACGATCAGCCGTCGAGCAACGCTTTCTCCACTTGGAAACCGTCTTGGGGTTGATGCCATGATGCCTGGCAAGAACCCTCAGGCTCGCTTGACTATGCTGTATTGCTCGACGGATTGCCTCTGTCGTGCGGGCGCATCCATGTAAAACCTGGCCCATAATGCCTCCTTCGCTTGATGGGAAAAGTATGCACCATCAAACTCCGGGACCAAACAACTAGCAGCCCCGATTTGGACAGATGATGGCTATGCAACGATCGCCTGCAGATTGAAGAGTTTTTAGATTCTGCGCACTGAAATTTGCCAGTTCTGCTTTCAACTCAAGGTGCCGCTTCTGCAAATCGAAAACTCGAGGCATCTATTTCATACCTGGAGGCGTCTCCTGAACTCATGCAGGCCCCCGCAACGGCAAAGCCAAAAGCGATCTTCGTCGCATTGCTGGCTGCCATTCTTATGTCGGCGGAATGGATCCTGTTGGTTGCCGAAACTCACATCGACGAAATGATTGTGGGAACAGTTTCCGTTCTGGCATCAGGCGCATTCCTATTCGTTGTTCACCGGTCCAGTACACTACACACCGGTTTTCGTCCCGCTGACATGGCAAAGGGCTGGCGCATTCCCTGGTATGTGATCAGCGATATTTTTGTGATCACCGCCGTTCTATTCAAAGACCTTTTCGCCATCGAAACAGCAAAATCGCTCTTTCGCGTCTCAGAATTTCAAACTGGAAAAGAAGATCCAATTCTTGTAGCGCGGCGGGTACTTGCCATCGCGTACACATCCGCATCCCCCAACACCATCGTCCTCGGCATCGATTACACATCGAGCAGAATGCTTTTTCACCAGCTCAAGCGCACTCGTCTTCCCCAGATGACGGATGGTCTGGGAGCGAAATCATGAACCCTGGCTGATTGCCGGCATGTCAGTTTCAGCAACACTGGTTCCCTGCGCGGCCACGTGTTTGCGGGGCTCTCCCCAACGCCGCCTGGTCGGACTGGAAATGACGAGCCTCATGGTGACCCTCGCGATGGTGATGTTTGCCGTTGGCTATGGCCGCACACCCTTCGTCGATATTCCTCTTGCACTGGCCATCCTGTCGTTCGGTGGTGGCCTTGTATTTGCGCGTTTCATGGGAAAACATTTGTGACTGCTCACTCTATTGTCGAGAACTGTTTACTCGTCCTGGTAGTGCTGGCATGCTGGGTGGGTGCAATCGGCATGTGGCGCATGCGAGAACCGATGCAGGCGCTGCATTATCTTTCTCTGCCTGCGACTTTGGATGTGTTTGCATTGGCCGTCGCCGTTTTTTTGGCCGATGGCGCAAACCAGGCTTTCTGGAAAACGCTGCTGATTGCCTGTGTTTTGTTCGCCACCAATTCTGTCGTAGCGCACGCGACCGCTCGTTCGTTCCAAGCACGCGATCTAGGGCATTGGGAGCCATTGGATGGCGATCCATTCGAATTCGTCCGTGACAGGGATAAAAAATGATCTGGTTTGGCGCTGCACTCATCCTACTGGTCGCCGTATCCGGCTTCCTTGTCGTACAAACTCGCGATGTTACAGCGCAGGTGATTGCCCCGGGATTCTACGGCCTGTTGATGGCCCTGGTATTTTTCTTCTTTCAGGCTCCGGACGTCGCACTGTCTCAGGTGACTGTTGGAGCGATTGCGCTGCCGTTGATGGTGATGCTGGCGATATCGCGCATGAGATTTCGCAGCGCGCACTCGCAGTCCGCAGACACCAAGAGGGACAAGCATGACAGAACGCGCGCGAATCCGCATCTTTCTGATCGCAGGCCGCATTTTCTTTGGACTTTACTGCTATGCCAGCCTGAACATGCCGCCCTGGGGGCACTACCGTGGCCCCTACGGAGACGCCATAGCACGCGTGGCCGTCTACGAACGCCACGCAACCGATGTTGTGAACGCGATCAATTACGACTAACGTGGCTTCGACACGCTGGGTGAGGAGTTCATCCTGTTCACCGCCGTCCTGGGCGTGATGATGTTGTTGCGTCGCGAAGAAAGAGTTCCCACGTGTTCCGTCGGCAAAGTGGAAGACGAATCTAAGCTGAGTTCTACGGTGCGCGTGATGTGCCGCCCGGCATTAATGGTCACGCTGGTATTCGGTTTCTATATCGGTTTGCACGGACAGTTGACGCCCGGTGGAGGCTTTCAGGCGGGCGTGATTCTTGCGGCGGTGCCATTCCTGATCTACGTGTGCGAAAACGTCAAGGCCTTCCGGCGTGTCACTTCCCACATCGCTGTTGAAGTGATTGAAGCGGTCGGAGCCGGCTCGTATGCGCTGATCGGCCTCGCCTCTCTATTGTTCGGGGTTCCGTTGCTGACCAATGTACTTCCGCTGGGCAAGACTGGAGACGTATTCTCCGCTGGCAGCATCGCGCTGATCAGCGCTTGTGTCGGGGTGGAGGTCACGGCGGCGTTTCTATTGGTTGGCTATACGTATCTGCAGGAAATCATCACGGGCGAATTACCGGATAAATAGCGAATGCCGCACATTTTGAATTCAGTTCCATACTTTGTCGCAGCTTGGCTTTTCGTTTGCGGCCTGTACGGTATCGTCACCAGTCGTCATCTGGTGCATATGGTCGTCTGCTTGGCAATCTTGCAAGGCTCGACATACATGCTGTTGCTCAGTATTGGATATCGGATTGGGGGTGCGGGCCGATCTTCGCGGATATCCCTCCCGGTAGAGTGGTGGTGGATCCGGTGGTGCAGGCGTTGATGCTGACGGATGTTGTTGTCGAGGCTGTGGTGGTTGCACTGCTGCTTGCGATGGTCGTGAAGGCCTACGAGAAATCCGGCTGCACCTCGCCGGCGGATCTAAGATGATGCGTGGATAGCCACTGACTCCATGTCTGGGCCATCCCCACTTACGCCATTGCCCGTTGCTCTTCCTCTGCTTGGGACTGCCGCGCTTGCAGCCTTGAGAAAGTGGTTGGGTCGCACTCTCTCCGATCTCCTTGGCATTCTGTTCGCCGCTGCCACTCTCGTCCTATGTTTCTTGTTGTTGATCCATGCGACCCACGGAACAACTGTCTACTGGTTTGGCAATTGGTATCCACGCGGCTCCATGGTGATGGGGATCGGCTTCGTCGTCGATATCATTGGTGCTGGCCTGGCGACGCTCGCAGCATTCCTCGCATTTCTTGCGTTACTGTTTTCCTGGCGCTTTATTGAATCCGGCAGCAACCATTTCCAGCCTTTGATGCTTGTTTTTATGGCGGCAATGTGCGGGTTTTCTCTGACCGGAGACCTGTTCAATCTGTTTGTCTTTTTTGAACTGATGAGTACCGCCGCTTTTGCATTATGCGGCTTGAAAACTGCCGAGCCCGCTCCCCTGCAAGGATCCTTCAACTTCGCTGTCACCAATACAATTGCGGCGTTTTTGATCTTAACGGGCATCGCTCTTCTCTACGCGATGACGGGCGCGCTGAATATGGCGCAGATTGGTCTCGCGCTTGGAACGCGGCATGATCCTCTGGTACTGTTTGCTTTCACGCTGCTCACTTGCGGATTCATGATCAAGGGCGCAATCGTTCCGTTTCACTTATGGCTGCCGGATGCTCACGCGGTCGCTCCCACACCAGTGTGCGTTTTATTTTCAGGTTTGATGGTGGAGCTAGGGCTATACGCGGTGGTACATCTGCATTCCGTGATCTTTGCGCAATCACTGGCATCTCACAGCTCACAGTTGCGTGGTATCCTCATCGTTTTTGCGGCGATAAGCGTCGTCGTTGGCGGGCTCATGTGCTATGCCGAACATCATCTGAAACGGCTGCTCGCATTTTCAACGGCGTGCCACGCCAGTCTAATGCTGCTCGCCTTTGCCATGCTGGGGCCGCTGGCGGTCGCGGCGATGTTGACCTATCTGCTGGCCCATGCCCTTATCAAATCCGGGCTTTTCTTTGTGACGGGAATCATGCTGCACCGGTTGCGATCGATCAGTGAGCGAGCTCTGTTTGGTAAAGGAGTGAAACTGCGCTGGACGGCTGGATTGTGGTTTCTGGACGCAATCGGTTTGGCGGCTGCTCCCCCGTTCAGCTTGATGCTGGGCGAGGCGGGAGCCACGCGAGCCGCTGAATTGGCGGACGTGCGTGGAATCTGGATCTTGTTTGTGTTTGGCGGAGCCATCACCTCCGCCGCGGTGTTGCGTGTCGGTGCTCATACCTTCTTCGGCTGGGGCGATCTACCTGCAACGGATCGCGCTGCAGAGGTCAGCGAACTTCCAGAGACAAAACCAGAGGACAAAAGAATTTTCTGGCACTACTTTTTCCCGGCGGCGGTATGCATCCT
The DNA here is from genome assembly GCA_049692235.1 of Acidobacteriaceae bacterium. GTDB lineage: Bacteria > Acidobacteriota > Terriglobia > Terriglobales > Acidobacteriaceae > JAKAAZ01. The sequence goes on from JBAVOQ010000131.1 coordinate 4,564, forward strand.
GGGATCTTCGTTGCTCACGTTTGTGCCCGGCTGGCTGCAGGTTCTGCGTGATGGAACCGCGGCGCTTGCCAATCAGTCGGCATGCTTGCATACTGTGTATACTGGTTAGGGTGTTGCCATGATCCAACCTTCCTGGAGGCAGGCCTTTCCAGTGGCGGCACTGCACGGAGCCATCGCACTTCTTCTTGCCATTCTGCTGGTGGCGAATTCGGTCTTCCGGCGTCGGTTCCCGCGAAAATTCCGCCTCGGTCCTTTTCTTGAACGGGGACTTCGTTCGTTGCGGACTATGCAAAGTGGTCACCCCGGAGACTACGTCATGTGGATTACAGTGGGGCTGGCAATTTTCGGCCTCTCCGTTCAGATGCTGCTCCGCTGACTCGATGAATTTCCGGGTTCTACGGAATCGCATGATCTCGATTTGCCGCTTTATTCGGCTCTATGAATCACCGTCGGGGTCTTTATGGTGCTTGACACTCGACGTATTGGCAATAAGAATTGTTTGCAGATTAAAACGTTTGAATATGAAGGACCCACGTATCCACCGGTTTCAACAAGGGGAGGAATGCACGGTGAAACTCTACAGAATTGGATTTCTTACGTTGGCCTCAACCGTTCTTTTCCTCGGCATGGGAATGTCTCAAGCCCAACAGCCTTCGGCAGGTCAAGCGATTGCCAATTCCGCAGAAGTGAAACCGTTCTTGGGCCGATGGGACTTGACTCTCAATGCTAATGGCCATCAGTACCCGTCATGGTTGGAGCTAACCGAAAGCGGAGGTCAGTTGCAAGGCCGGATGGTGGGTCGTTGGGGTAGTTCTCATCCGATATTGCACGTCAGAATTGAAAACTCAGTGCTAACCTTCGCCTCCCCGAAAGACGAGGAAGACACACCAAAAGATATGCCATTTCAAGCGAAGCTTGTCGGTGGGAAGCTGTCTGGAACCATGTCCGGGCCCGACGGAACGACCTGGCGATGGACGAGCGAGCGAGCCCCGTTATTGAACCGCACGACAGCCGCGAAGTGGGGTAAGCCCATCCGGCTGTTCAACGGAAAGGATACGATGGGCTGGTGGTTCGACAATCCGAGTACGGCCAATATATGGAGCATCAAAGATGGCGTGCTGATCAGCACCGCCCACGGAAGCAATATGATTACGAACCTAAAATTTCGTGACTTCAAATTGCATGTTGAATTCAATTGCAAACCGGATTGCAATACGGGTGTGTACCTGCGCGGTCGTTATGAGATGCAGATTGCGGACAACGCTGGACAGGACCCGCCAAATCGACAGACTGGCTCTGTCTACGGTTTTATTACACCGTCGCCGTTGATTCCTCTCGATCCTGGGACCTGGCATTCGTACGATATCACCCTGATTGGCCGAACAGTGACAGTCGTTGAAGATGGTCAAACCGTCATCGACAAGAAAATAATTCCCGGGATTACTGGAGATGCACTCGATAGCCACGAGGGGCTTCCGGGCCCGATTTATCTGCAGGGAGCCGAAGCTCACGGAGGGTTTTCTTTCAGGAATCTGGTCATCACTCCGGCAAAGAATTAGGATGAGCCGTTCTCCGTCGTGAAACAATAATCCAATCCATGATGACGACCTCCGACGGCATACTCAACGAAATTCTCGCGGCCAGGGAACGCATCCGCGATTACATTTCCTGCACGCCATGCCAACATTCCGCGCATCTTTCCTGTTTGACCGGCCAGCAAATTTACCTGAAGCTGGACAATCTGCAGCGCACGGGCGCCTTCAAAGAACGTGGAGCATTGAATAAGATTCTGCGGCTGAGCCCGGAAGAAAAGCAGTGCGGAGTCATTGCCGCCAGCGCAGGAAACCATGCCCAGGCGGTTGCCTATCACGCCACCCAGCGCGGAATCCGAGCGCAAATCGTAATGCCGCTGATGACACCCTTGGTAAAGGTTTCTGCCACCCGCGGCTTCGGAGCCGACGTCGTCTTGCACGGCGCCAACTACGATGAAACCTACGCTGAGGCCATCCGCCGCAGCGAATCGGAGGGCATGACCTTTCTACATCCCTTTGACGATATGCATGTCATTCACGGTCAGGGCACAATCGGGGTCGAACTGATCGAGCAGGTTCCAGATCTGGAGGCTGCGATTGTCCCGATCGGCGGCGGCGGACTGATCAGTGGAGTGGCGGCGGCACTGAAAGAAATGAATCCTGCGATCCGTGTCATTGGGGTGCAAACGGAACGGCTTCCATCCATGCTGAGGGCCTGTGACGTTGGCCACCCAGTGACATTGCCGGCGGAAGCGACCATCGCCGATGGAATCGCGGTTCGCAGAGCAGGCAACCTGACGTTGCCGCTTGTGCAACGGTACGTCGATGAAATTGTCACAGTCGACGAAGAGGAGATCGCCAATGCGATTCTGGTCTTGCTGGAAAGAGAGAAGACCTTAGCTGAAGGCGCCGGCGCAGTCGCATTGGCCGCCGTGCTCAACAAAAAGACGAGCTTGAATCATCAGAAAACCGTGGTTTTGGTTTGCGGCGGCAATATCGATGTCAGTCTTCTGGCGAGGATTATTGAACGCGGCCTGGTCAAAGACGGACGACGAGTTCGCATCCGCGTGCATCTCTCAGACCGCCCGGGCGCACTGCATCAATTGACAAGAATCCTTGCGGACCAGCAGGCCAACATCGTGGAGACGCTGCACAATCGGTCGCACTACGGGGTAAATCTTGGCGACACAGTGATCGACATAACCCTTGAAACACGCGGGACGGCGCATATCCAGACCATCTCGTCGGCACTGCAGGAAGCCGGCTACAAATTCGAGCGGATCACCTAGCGCCGGGCAAATATCCCCGGTAAACCGTTAACGCGCGTGGGTGTCGTCGCGAATAAATTCGCGTCCAATAAAGTTAGCCCGCTACGCCAACCAGGCTGGCATCGCGAGCATTTGGAACAGCGCGCAAATATTCATCGACAGCTGCAGCCGCTTTCCGTCCTTCGGAAATGGCCCACACCACCAGAGATTGTCCGCGTCGCATATCGCCTGCGGCGAAAACTCCCTCAACCGTGGTCATGTAGCTGGTATTGGTCGCAACATTGCCTCGTGCATCGATGGCAACACCCAGCTTTTCAAGCATGCCGTTGCGCACAGGACCGGAGAAGCCCATGGCCAGCAATACCAGGTCGACTTCAAGGACAAATTCGCTCCCCGGTTGCGGCTCGAATTTAGGCGGAGGACCCACTTGGACGCCGTGCAACTGTTTTACATTGCCGTGCTCATCGCCGACAAACTTGGTCGTTGCCAGGCTCCAATTCCGTTTGCCGCCTTCTTCGTGCGCCCCTTCCGTGCGTAGCTGCATTGGCCATAATGGCCAGGGCGTAAGTGGCGAACGGTCGGAAGGAGGCACCGGCATAATTTCAAATTGCTCGACCGAGAGCGCCTTCTGGCGATGACTTGTTCCCAGGCAGTCCGCCCCAGTATCTCCGCCTCCGATGATGACAACACGCTTGCCGCTGGCCAGGATCGCTCCCGCTTCCGAAACCGCATCGCCTTCACAACGCCGATTCTGTTGCGGCAAAAATTCCATTGCGAAGTGGATGCCGTTCAGCTCGCGTCCGGGAACATTGAGATCCCGCGGCTGCTCTGCACCGCCCGCCAGCAGAATGGCGTCGAAGTCGCGCTGAAGGTCTTCCACCGGCACATTTTCGCCGACATGGGCGCCGGTAACGAATGTCACACCTTCCAACTGCATTTGTTCCAGGCGGCGATCGAGAATTGTTTTCTCAAGTTTGAAGTTCGGAATTCCATACCGCATCAATCCGCCGATGCGATCAGCTTTCTCGAAGACCGTGACCGCGTGTCCGGCGCGACGCAGTTGTTGCGCAGACGCTAAACCGGCAGGTCCGGAACCCACCACTGCGACCCGCTTGCCGGTGGAAAAAGCAGGCGGTTCAGGATGGACCCAGCCCTCTTCATACGCGTGGTCGATGATATTTTTTTCAATCTGCTTAATCGTCACCGGAGGAGCATTGATGCCTAATACGCACGCCGCCTCACAAGGCGCCGGACAAATTCTGCCTGTGATCTCCGGAAAATTATTGGTTGCGTGCAGACGACGTACGGCCTCTTTCCAGCGACCGCGATACACCAGGTCGTTCCAATCGGGAATGAGGTTGTTGACCGGACAGCCTGTGTGACAAAACGGCACGCCGCAGTCCATGCAGCGTGCGGCCTGCTGTTGCTGCTTTTCTTCGGGAAAGGAACGGTAGATTTCAACCCAGTCGTTGACGCGTTCTACCACCGGACGCCGCTCTGGCAGCTCGCGCGGAAACTCCATGAATCCTGTCGATTTACCCATGTTGCACCTGCTCCGCGATCGTCAATGTAGGAAGTTCTCCAGTCGGGATAGCCATTTCTCCGCGCTCACGCAGCACGCGCTTATATTCCTGCGGAAACACCTTGATGAACTTCGGCAGGCTCTCATTCCAGTTGGCGAGAATCCAGCCCGCGCGCGGACTTCCTGTCAAATCGCGATGTCGCGTGATGAGCATTTGCAGGTCTTCGATCTCATGTTCATCGGTCAGCGGCTCAAGATCGACGGAAGCCGGATTGCATCGTTTCTGCATGAAATCGCCGCGCTCATCAAATACGTAAGCGATCCCTCCATTCATTCCGGCGGCAAAGTTTCGTCCACATGCCCCCAGAACGACGACGCGCCCGTTGGTCATATATTCGCATCCATGATCGCCCACACCTTCAACGACCGCCGTCGCTCCGGAATTCCTGACAGCGAAACGTTCTCCTGCGATCCCGTTTAGGAAAACTTCGCCGCTGGTCGCGCCATAGAGAATGACATTTCCTGCCAGAATGCTTTCCTCCGGTTGAAAACTGGAGTTGCGTGGCGGGAAAATAATAATTCTGCCGCCTGAAAGACCCTTGCCGACGTAGTCGTTCGCCTCCCCTTCCAGCGTTAGCGTGACGCCGTTGGGCAGGAACGCCCCAAAACTCTGTCCGGCAGATCCCTGGAAATTGAAGCGGATGGTCTCCTCGGGCAATCCCGCTAATCCATAGCGCCGTACTACTTCGCCACCCAGCATGGCGCCGACGGTGCGATGGATGTTTCGAATCGGAAGCGAAAACTCCACGCGTTGCTGACGATCAAGCGCCGGCTGCGCAAGTTCAATCAGTCGATGGTCGAGCGCCTGTTCCAGGCCATGATCTTGTTTCTGAACGCAATGACGAGCCACGCGTCCTGGCAATGGTGGGCTATACAAAATGGACGACAGATCAATTCCTTTTGCTTTCCAATGATCGACCGCCAAATGGGTCTCTAACATATCGACGCGACCGACCATCTCATCCACGGTGCGGAAACCGAGCTTCGCCATGTACTCGCGAACCTGTTCCGCAAGGAAGAAAAAGAAATTAATGACATGTTCGGGCTGACCCTGGAACCGCTTGCGAAGTTCGGGGTCCTGCGTCGCAATACCGACCGGACACGTGTTCAAGTGGCACTTGCGAATCATGATGCAGCCCATGGTGATGAGCGGCGCGGTGGCAAAACCAAATTCCTCCGCACCCAGCAACGCTGCAATCACAACGTCTCGTCCGGTTTGCAGTTTGCCATCGGTCTGCACGCGAATGCGGCTGCGCAGGTCATTCAACAGCAAAACCTGCTGCGTTTCCGCCAGTCCAAGCTCCCACGGGATTCCAGCGTGTTTGATAGAACTGAGCGGCGCCGCTCCAGTCCCTCCGCTGTCGCCGCTGATCAAGACGACATCGGCATGCGCCTTCGAAACTCCGGCAGCCACTGTGCCGACTCCAACCTCCGACACCAGCTTCACCGCGATGCGTGCGCGCGGGTTGACATTCTTCAAGTCGTAGATCAGCTGTGCGAGGTCTTCAATGGAGTAAATATCGTGATGCGGAGGCGGCGAAATCAACCCCACTCCAGGAATGGAGTGGCGCAGCCGGGCGATCACCTCATCCACTTTGTAACCCGGAAGCTGTCCTCCTTCGCCGGGCTTCGCTCCCTGCGCCATCTTGATCTGCAGTTCATCGGCGTTCATCAAGTAGTGGGTTGTCACCCCGAAACGCCCGGAAGCGATCTGCTTCACTGCGCTTCGACGCAAATCTCCGTTGGCATCCGGCGTGAAACGACGCGCGTCTTCTCCGCCCTCGCCGGTGTTCGACATGCCGCCGATGCGGTTCATGGCAATCGCCAAGGTCTCGTGCGCCTCTTTGCTGATCGAACCGAAGGACATGGCCCCGGTTGTAAACCGTTTGACGATTTCCTTCGCAGGTTCCACTTCTTCAATAGGAACTGGCGTCTTCGATTCCTTGATTTTCATCAGGCTGCGAAGCGTGCACATGTTGCGACTTTGTTCGTCAATTAGGTCGGTATATTCCTTAAATGTTTTCGGATTGCTCTGCTGCACCGCATGCTGCAATTTGCTGATCGTCAGCGGATTCAGCAGGTGCTCCTCCCCGCCGACGCGGAAGTGATACGCCCCGCCGACGTCTAAATCCGTCTCCGAATCGTTCAATGGAGCAAAAGCATACTCATGCTTCATTTGCGCTTCGCGCGCGAGAACGTCGAGCCCGATTCCTTCAATTCGTGAAGCGGTTCCCTGGAAGTATGTCTCCACTAGGTTTCGATTCAAGCCGATCGCTTCGAAAACCTGGGCTCCGCGATAGCTCTGCAGTGTTGAGATGCCCATCTTCGAAAAAGTCTTCAACAAGCCCTTATTCACGGCTTTGATGAAATTCTTGACCGCCGTATCCGGAGTAATGCCATTCGCAAGATAGCCGCGATGCGCCAGGTCACGCACCGAATCAAACGCTAAGTAAGGATTGATGGCGCTGGCGCCGAAGCCTATCAGCAAAGCAAAATGCATCACCTCACGCGGCTCTCCAGACTCCAGGATCAGCGCGACTTGAGTGCGCGTTTCCTCGCGCACCAGCAGATAGTGAACCGCCGCCAGGGCAAGCAAGCTGGGGATGGGAGCATATTGCTTATCCACGCCGCGATCGGAAAGGATTAGCAACGTATATCCGGACCGAACGGCAAGAGATGCGCGCTGGCACAGCTCATCCAGCGCTCGCTTCAATCCTGCCTCACCGTCTTCTGAGCGGAAGTGAGTCGGCAGCGTCGCCGCCAGCAGGTCTCCAGTGGAAACGCGCCGCAGTTTTTCCAATTCGCGATTCGTCAGGATCGCGTGGGACAGTTTCAAGGTGTGGCAGTTTTGTGACGTCTCCGCCAGAATGTTTCGCTCGCTACCGATAAAGCTGGTCAGCGACATCACCATCTCTTCGCGGATAGCATCGATGGGTGGATTGGTCACCTGCGCGAACAGCTGCTTGAAATAACTGAACAGCATTTGCGGGCGGTCCGAAAGGCAAGCCAGCGGAGTGTCGGTTCCCATGGAACCAATCGGCTCTTCTCCCTTGCTCGCCATCGGCTCCAGAATCATTTTCATGTCTTCTTCGGAGTAGCCGAACGCGCGTTGACGGCGAAGCAGAGTGTCGGGATTCGCTCCGTAGAATCTTGAAGGCTCCGGCAGTTGATCGAGCGTAATCTGCTTTTCCTTCAACCACTCTGCATACGGTTGACGGGAAACCATCTGCTGTTTAATCTCCTTGTCTGAAATGATGCGCTGTTGCACCGTGTCGACGAGGAACATTTTTCCAGGTTGCAGCCGTCCCTTTTTCTTGACGTTCGCCGCCGGAATATCCAGAACGCCCGCCTCGGAAGCGAGAACAACAATGTCGTCCTTGGTAACGACATAGCGACCGGGCCGCAGGCCGTTGCGATCGAGCGTTGCACCAATCACGCGCCCATCTGTAAAGGCAATCGCCGCAGGGCCGTCCCACGGCTCCATCAGCGAAGCGTGATATTCGTAAAAAGCCCGCTTTTCGGGCTTCATATGCGGATTGCCCGCCCACGCCTCTGGAATCAGCATGGCCATGACGTGCGGCATGGAACGGCCAGCTTGAAAGAGCAGTTCCACCGCATTGTCGAATGCCGATGAATCGCTGCTGCCGTCTTCGACAATTGGAAAAAGCTTCTCAATGTCCGGGCCAAATGCCGGGGATTCCAGAATCGACTGGCGCGCGTGCATCCAATTCACGTTGCCGCGCAATGTGTTGATTTCGCCATTGTGGGCGACATATCGAAATGGATGTGCCAGCCGCCAACTTGGAAACGTATTCGTCGAAAACCGCTGATGGACCAGGCACAGCGCACTGTCTACTTCAGGATCAGACAGCTCGCCATAAAAACTTGCAATCTGTGGCGCAAGCAGCAGCCCCTTATAAATGATGGTGCGAGAGGACAGAGAAGGAATATAGAAGATTTCCTTGTCTTCAATGCTGGAATTGGCGATTTTCCGTTCGGCCAGTTTACGAACGACATAAAGCTTGCGCTCGAAAGCGTCTTCGTCCATGCCATCGGGTTTCCCGATGAAAATCTGCTGAATATAAGGTTGCGAGGCGCGAGCGACCCGGCCAATTGCATTGCCATTGCAAGGCGTGTCACGCCAGCCCAGGATGGTCAGGCCCTCTTCTCTTATGATTTGCTCGAAAATTCCTTCGCATTGAAGACGGTTCAGTTTTTCTACCGGCAGAAAGACCATGCCGGCTGCGTAGGCGCCCGGCTCCGGCAATTTGAAGCCGAGCGTTGCGCATTCGCGGGCAAAGAATCGATGAGGAATCTGGATCAGAATGCCGGCACCATCGCCTGTTTCCGCGTCGCATCCGCACGCGCCGCGGTGCGTCAAATTGATCAGGACCTCAATGCCCTTCAAAATGATTTCGTGGCTTCTCTCTCCGCGAACGCTGGCCACAAACCCAATTCCACACGCATCATGCTCGTGGCTGGGGTGGTAAAGACCCTGTGCGGATGGTACGGCTGAAACTGCATGGAATTTAGACATTGATTCCTCTGCTAAACATTCACTTTTTAGAGTCCTGTGCATGGCGCGGATCACCAGGCAGCGTCTCACGAGCGAGAGGCGCTGATCCGCTGGGACAACCGGGGCTGAAGAGTCTTATTTTATACCACCCTTTCTAGTTTACCGGGCAGTCGGGCAGAATTCTCTAACCCTGGCAGACGCAGGCGGCGCTGGGATCGAACATCGTCCGCGCGCCGTCGGGTGCTTCGTTCTTGACGGATATGGAAGGAACAAACGGCGGAGCGCGCTAAGATCGCCGATAATGAGAATAGAATGAGTGTTTGCGACGATACTGAAGCCTTCTTCAAGGTTGATTGAGAGACGACTTCGAATCTCCGTCAGCGCTCCTTCAAGTTTCAGAATGAGCTGGACACGATGGCGGCTTGCACCGTTCTCGACCAGACCACCTTTTTAACCCACAACGAATACGACACGTGACCCTTTACTTATGGAAGAATTTTCTCGACTGACTCGACTGCCCGCCTATGTATTCAACATCACCAACGATTTGAAAGCAGCCGCGCGGAAACGCGGCGAAGACATTATTGACTTCGGAATGGGAAATCCCGACGGCGCAACTCCGAAGCACATTGTCGACAAGATGATTGAGGCCGCACAGAAGACCGCCACTCATCGCTATTCATTGTCGAAGGGAATTCCTCGGCTGCGCAAGGCGATCTGCAACTGGTACAAGCGACGCTACGACGTCGATCTTGACCCGCTCACGGAAGCCATCGTGACCATCGGCTCCAAAGAGGGCATTGCCCATCTCTGCCTTGCGACACTGGATCGCGGAGATTCAGTTCTTGTTCCTAATCCAAGCTACCCGATCCACATTTTCGGGCCCATCATCGCCGGAGCGGACGTGCGCTACATCGAGATCACAAGCGCCGCCGCCTTTCTCGCGGACCTGCGCGCAGCGCTTCCATCCATGTCTCCGCGGCCGAAGATGCTGATCCTCAATTTCCCGTCCAACCCCACGACCCAGTGCGTTAACCTTGCTTTCTTTGAGCAGGTAGTTGCGTTGTGCAAAGAATACGGTGTCTACGTTGTGCATGACCTGGCCTATGCTGACCTGGTTTTCGACGGCTATCGCGCACCTTCCATCCTGCAAGTCCCAGGGGCCAAGGATATTGCGGTTGAGTTCTTCACGCTCTCAAAAAGCTACAACATGCCTGGCTGGCGAGTCGGCTTCATGGTTGGTAACCCGACCTTGGTGGCGGCACTGGGCAGGATCAAAAGTTATTTTGATTATGGAACATTCACGCCCATTCAGGTCGCATCGATCCAGGCGTTGGAAGGCCCACAGGAGTGCGTGCAACAAATTTGCGATAACTATCGCAAGCGACGCGATGTACTGGTCCAGGGCTTGAACCAGGCGGGCTGGCACGTCGAGATGCCGAAGGCGACTATGTTTGTCTGGGCGCAAATACCGGAGGCATATCGAAAACTGGGTTCCTTCGAGTTTTCGAAGCAGCTGCTGACAGAAGCCAAGGTCGCCGTCAGTCCAGGTGTCGGTTTTGGCGAGCACGGAGATGGCCATGTCCGCTTCTCCTTAATTGAAAATGAAGAACGGACGCGCCAGGCACTGCGTGGCATCAAGCAGATGTTTCAAAAGGTTCAGGTGTAGAAGTGCATCCCATTTGGGACTCACTCGACCGGCCGATCAATATACAGACAAACCGATGAACCGCAGTCCACAATGTGGGGTTCTCGTATCTAGCGGAAACTCGCCAGCTCTAGAATGAATGTGGCGGCAGGCTTCCGCGTGAAAACGACCTCGCAGTGTCACTTCATAGTGGGGCGTGTCGTTGCAATCTCTACGGGACCAAAAACATCGACACAGTCCGTTTTCAATGTATATCCGCCACGGCGAGGCCCATCGGCGGTAACTTCAGGGTGAACTGGTGATGTTGGATGGGTGAAACTTGCGGCGGTCCGGTCTCGGAAGCTTGACGCAATTCCTCAACCTGCTCCTGCGTTGGATATTTCGGACTGCCCATCTTTTTCCAGGCATCGAGCGTATCCCCGTGAGAAGCATCCACGTGGCGAACCGTAGCATGCGCATGCCTGGAAACTCCACTCAGGTCAAACGTGATCGTTTTCTGCGCGCCTGTTGCTCCCGACTCAACCAGATTCCATGCCGCAATCACGAGAGATCCATCCTTGCGGCGTGTGACCAGGACATCGTCGCCTGAAACCGAAAGCCGTTCGCTGCCGAGCTCGTGCAGCAGCGCGAACGCATCGAACGCCGGTTTTGGGATACCGCCTTCGGCAACCAGTCCAAAGCCTCCATAGAAGGGTGTCTTGACAACGCCCTGCTCCTCAAAAACGTCGGAGAAGGTCCAGTACGACATCATGTTCACCTTGCCGTCACATTGGCGGATGGTATCGGCCAGCCACGGACCCATATAGATCGAATCTGTGATTCTCTGCTCATTCATGAACGTTGCATTGAACTCGCTCCAGATTAATGGAATTTCAGGCCGCGCCGACTTGGCGATTTCCTGATGTACCTTATCGACCGCCAGGCAAACCATCTGGTGGGGCGCGACAGTACGGTCGTCATGGAAGACATCTTTGGCGGAGTCGTCGCCGTAGACGTGGGTGGAAACAAAATCGAGCGGCACATCGTTCTTGGTTGCGTGCGCGGTCATGTCTCCCACCCACGCGGCTTGCGCGGTTGCAGGGCCGCCGACACGCAGCCGCGGGCTCACGCTCTTCAAATCGCGAGCGGTGTGATCGTATAACTCGAAGTACGTAGACTGCGCCGGCTGGCCGCTCCAGAAGCCGATGTTCGGTTCGTTCCAAACTTCGAAGTACCATTGTGAGACCTCTGCAATGCCATAGCGATCGATCAAGTGCTGCGCGAAGGCTGTCATCAGCGCGTCCCACTTCGCGTAGTCGCGCGGAGGAGAAATGATCGGCTTGTACCAGAAGCCCTGGAAATCGAGCCGTGCCGCCAGCTTCTTCGGCATGAAGCTGATCTCAACAAACGGCCGAATGCCATTGGCCAGCAGACCATCATAAATTGGATCGACGTAGGACCAGTTGTAGACGGAATTTCCCTTTGCGTCCTCGTCATATACGCCATTCTCGTCGTCAAAAATTGCGTGAAAGCGAACATAGCGGAAGTCTGTAACTTTTTTTACACGCTGCAAATCATCACGATAGCTCTGCCGCATTGCAAGATTGGCACGTCCGGAACCGAACATCTGTTCCCAGAAATGCGGAAAAGGCGTCGTCTGCGCATGGGCGTCAACTGTGATCGTCTCCTGCGCATTGGCTGCACGTAGTCCCAGGCCAAGCGCGATGACCAAAGCCGCAACTGTAGACATGCCGACAAAACGTGGCTTAGGTTGCAGCATGCGAATCGGCTCCAGAGAATAAGTCAGAAAAAAGTGAGGGGTGCGCTGGATGCACCCCTGGAGTGAATCGAGACCGCAAGCTAGAAGCTGAAGCGAGCTTGCAATTGAACCGTCCGGCTGCCTAGCGCGTTGCCAGGTATGCCAAAGTGCGAGTTGACCTGAGTGATCGTTCCGTCAGGGTTCGCGGAACCGATCGTGTCGTCGATCGATCCAGTATTGATGTTCGTCTTATTGAACAGGTTGTAGACATCGGCGCGGAATTCAAATCTTGCGGTATCGCCCAGGACCGGCATCTTCGGCAGGCCAAACGCTTTGGTCAGGCTGGCGTCCAGATCCTGATAGCCGGGCCCGTTCAAGCTGTTGCGATGGATGCCCGGCGTCGGCGCTGGTGCTATCGCAGGGAAAGCCGGACCTTGAACATAGACGGGCGGCGCGAAATATTTTGTCGCATTGCCGCCGTAGTTCTGGTTGACCTTTCCTTTGAAGATGTCGTTCCCCGTTTTCGATCCGGCGCCTCCCAGCATCGCAGAGGGGCGGAGCGCTCCGTATCCGCTGCCCTGATAGTAGGGGCCGGTTGTGTTATACACCGGGTTGAAGGGGAAGCCGCTGTGGGCATTGAAAATTCCGCCCAGCGACCAACCTCCAATCACTTTCTCCATCCAGTTGTCGTTTCCATGGAAGAAGAGGGGCTGCCACAGACCGAACAGCTTAAACGCGTTCTGCACGTTGTAGTCCGACCGCCCGTACGCGGCATGAACATCGAACGGATAGGGATCTTCTTCATACGGTCCAGAACCTTCGTCCATCGCTTTCGCCCAGGTATATTGCACTTCCGCCTGGAACTGATGCGCGAAATTATGGGTCAACGTGGCCGTCATTCCGTTGTAGTTGCCATTTGCCGTATTGGAGTAGTAATCGACGAAATTGGCTTTGGGATTTAAAGCGATGCCGTGGGCGAGTGCAATCACGTTGAAGTTCGACTGCGTCAGCAAGTGCCGTGACTGGCTCCCCAGGTAGCCGATCGTAGCCACGGTTTCGAACGGGAATTGATACTCCGCTTGCAGGGAGTAGTGTTCATTGACGATCGTCTTGGGATTGCCCTGGAACCCCGTCACAAAAATCGGCTGCGTGCTGAGCGGCAGGTTGTCAGGCCCAAAATTCGTAATAGCCGCCGGGTTGGGGGCGTAGCCGAAGATGGAATTCACGTTTCCCGCCGTTTCATACAAGATACCGTTTCCGGCACAGGTGGGATTATTGGTATAGGGATACGGACATGTGAAGTTCGCCTGGACGGCGTTCGGCGGGTTCCCGCTTCCATTGGCGAGGATGGCAATTTCATTCTGGTTGTAATTGATACCAAAGCCCCCGCGGATGACGGCGTTGCCGTTGGCCACCTTGGGTTGCCACGCAAACCCAATCTGCGGTCCCCAGTTACTCTTCTGCGGCGTGTATAAGTTGCCGCCGACTTTAATGTTCAGGCCCGACAAAGCATTGGCGCCTGATCCGAATTGCAACACGTCGAGATTGTTTTCTTTGGAGTACATGGCGCCGAAATACGACCAGCGCAGCCCAAGGTTGACCGTCAGATTGGGCCGGACCTTGTAATCATCCTGCGCGAAGAAACCCCACATGGTGATGCGATCGTCCTGGCGGTTGGCAAAGGGGACGCCGGTGGAGTGATCGAACTGGCCGCTTTCAAAATAGGGGGCATCATTGGCAAAATCCCACAGGTTTTTGAAGTTAAAACCGGGGCGTGCCGCATAGACGGGGTTATTGAGGTAGTAGAGACGGGTCAGTTCGCCGCCGACCTTGATGTTCTGGCTGCCGAGTGTCTTGGTCAGAATGTCGTTGTAATCGTAGGTCCACTGGTTGAAGTTGCTGGGACCTGGTGCACCAAAAAACTGAGGGTTGGCGGACCCTGTGTTGTCAAAGTTGTCCTGGGGCAATCCAAACGGCGCCTGCGGGTTTGAAGCAATTTCATTCCAGCGCCAGCCGGCAGCATTTGCTCGCGCCTGGTTCAGCAGTGTCGGCGAGAACACGTGGTTCCACACCAAAGAGAATGCGTCGTTGATCTGCGAGTGATGCCAAAAGTTGGCCGGACGTGTAGGACCGTTGTAGAAAGTGGACGATACCGGCACCCAATAAATGGTGAAAAACAGGTGATCTTTTTGTGTGACGTATGCATCCAGACGGCCGTTGTACTGCGCCTGGGACGTGGTGCTTGGATTGACCGTGTTGTAAAACCCCAGATCGGCTACACCATCCAACCCATTTCCCACACCCGGGGTTCCAGAGCTGCCGCCATAGGTTGGATCTTGTCTGCCCAATCCAATCGTCAATGGAGACCCGATATCCAGTCCGTTTGAGGTGGTGTTGCAGTTCACGCCCTCGGTCAGGCCGATCTGCGAACAACTTTGGGCGATCAAGCCGCTGGCCGCCACACCTTCTCCCGGATAGGACAGATATTTTGCCGCAATACTACCGGTCGCCGCCGCAGACGTGTTGAACGCCGAGGTCGTATACCATCCTTGCCCCGTCGAAAGGGCCGCTGCGGGGCTGGTCTCATAGTTGAAGAACGCAAAAATCTTGTTCTTCCAGATGGGCCCTCCCAGGCTGGCGCCATAATTGTTGGTGCGCTCGTCGTCCCTGTTCACACCCTTTGCGGAAGGAGAGCTATTGCCGTTCTCCCCAGCAACGTAACCATTCCATCGCTGGTAGGCGTTCAGGCCCGGCCGCGATGCTTTGAAAAACATACTGCCGTGAAGGTGGTTGGTTCCAGCCTTGGATATCACCTGGATATTCGAGCCGCTGAAGCGGCCGTTCTCCGCGTCATAGCTGTTGGTAACGATGGTGACATCCTGGACCGAATCTTCGCTCGGGGTGATGACTGACGTGCCGCCCCAGACCGCGCTCACGGTGCTGATGCCATCGACGGTTATGCCGTTTGGTTTCATATTGTCCGCCGCGAGTCTGAATCTGTGGCCCGTTCTCAGTCGCAAAAATTCCACCGCTGGTACCAGATCCACCCGGCCCCTGGTTCCCAGGCAGGTTGTAGGTGCCGCCGCCGCTGCCCTGCGAAGCGTCTCCAAACGCGCCCGGTGCCAGTTGCGCCAATTGAAATACATCGCGGTCGAACGAGGGCAAATGTTGAATCTGGTTGCTGTCGATCGTTCCGCTCAGTGTCGCCGTTTCGCTGTCCAGCGCAGCCGCCTGCGCGCCACTGACCGTTACCGTTTGCGTCGTTTGCCCAAGGTTCAGGGTGACGTTCACCGCGTTCGCCTGCTCCGGCAGTATCTGAACGTTGTTGAGTGTCTTTTTCTTGAAACCGGGGGCTTCCACCGTCAGAGTGAACTGGTCCGGCGGCAATGCGTTGAACGTATAGACACCGCTGCCGGAGGTTGTCGCGGTGATGGTGTGGTTGGTGGCGGTATCTATCAAGGTGACGGTTGCGCCGGAAACAACAGCGCCGCTGGGATCAGTCACCACGCCCTGAATTGATGCTCGAAACTGTGCCATCGCCAAGGGAGGCAGCAGACACACTGCAATCAGCGCCAGTAAACTGACCAGCACGAACCCTGTTTTCTGGATGGATTGATGGTTGAATCTGACTAACGGAACTTGCATATTGGCTCTCCCCGAAAAACAGTTGTACGCATTCATCTTGGTGTGCCCAATCGTTCTGCGACGACTCCTCACGCTTGGATTGACCGCTGCGGAAGGATGGGCATTCTTTTCACGACGACTTGCGCAATCGATTGCGCCCGACTAAGATCAGTACCACTTCACGTGCATAGTGTCAAGGACATCAGAGTCCATCCGGTACGATGGCACAGTTGCTTGTGTACCGGTCACGAGCGCATGGGGCGTGTTTCCGAGAGGACAACATCGCACACATTTTGGGGAGCTGGGATGCAGGTTCAAAAAAAATGAAACGAATCGTTACGATGTCCGTACTGACCTTAGTGAGCCTGACTTTGGGAGTACCATCCGCCATCGCCGACCAGAACTATTCCCAACAGGTTTTCTTCGTGAATAGCCTTTCGCCGAAAGATTATTTCTACAGCAACGGACATGTCTCGCCCCCAAGCACTCTGGAATTGGTTGGAGACAAGCTTCCTGTAGAAACTTCCACGTTCATTAGCGGGCCGAATGCCATTGAGTTGCAATGGAAATCCATGCCCGCTGGAGGCTGGGAAGGCGAACTGGACATCTACAAATGGCGCGACAGATATATCGATTTCCCCGGAAAATATCTGTTTCTCTGGTTCTGCTCCAAGGAAGGAATCCTCGCGCGGAATCTTCCGAAACTTGCACTGCGCGATCTTGATGGAAACTTTACCCGGCCGCTCACGATCGCTCGTTACTCACACGATTTGAAGGCCGGTCAATGGACACGCGTGCGCATCCCCGTCGCCGCATTTTCAACTGCTTCTCTCCATCCGTTTGAACCGCGTCATCTGGCCGTGGTGGCATTCATTCAGGGAGCTGGAGACCAGGCGCAGCATACGCTTTTTGTGGACGATATCCGCGTCGAGGGCGCACCCACCGCGACCCATGCTCCTACCGCTCCCGACGGCGTGAAGGCGAAAGGATATGAACGCCATATCGACATCACGTGGGATTCAGTCGAAGATCCTGCGCTCGCTCAATACGTCATCTACCGCTCGATGAATGGCAGCCCATTCCGCGCCGTTGGCGTGCAGCGTCCCGGCGTCAATCGCTTTTGTGACTTTCTCGGTGATCCTTACGCGACTGCCTCCTATCGGGTCTCCGCGCGCACCTCTTCCTTGCGCGAATCGCCTCCCTCGCCGGCGGTGGCAGCTTCCACCCACCCGATGACGGACGATCAATTGCTGACGATGGTAGAGGAGGCTTCCTTCCGTTATTACTGGGAAGCCGATGAACCTCACTCTGGAATGACTCGCGAAGACACGCCTGGAAACGACGACATTGTCGCTGTCGGTGCCAGCGGTTTCGGTATTATGTCCCTCATTGTTGGCGCCGATCGTGGATTTATCACGCGGCAACAGGCCATCGACCGACTTCTCCGTATCACTGCCTTCCTTGAGACGGCCGATCGCTATCATGGCGCGTGGCCGCATTTTCTCAGTGGCAGCACCGGCCACACCCTTCCTGTTTTTGGAATGTTTGATAATGGCGCAGATCTTGTGGAGACCTCATTTCTGATGGAAGGGCTGCTTTCCGCGCGTCAGTATTTCAAGGGAGACACCCCTTCAGAACAGGAACTCTACCAGCACATTACCCACCTCTGGCAGACTGTGGACTGGAACTGGTTCCACGCGACGCCCAAGCGCGACGCTCTCTATTGGCATTGGTCGCCCGATTATTCTTTCTATATCGCGAACCGACTGACAGGTTGGAATGAAGTGATGATCACGTATCTAGAGGCCATCGCTTCTCCTTCACACGGCATTCCCGCCGGCGATTACTACAGCGGGTGGGTCGGTGAGGTCATTGGAAATCAGTATGTCAATGGCAAGAGCTATTACGGCATTACCTTGCCGGTTGGCGGCGGCACCGGAGGTCCACTCTTCTTCACCGACTACTCATTTATGGGATACGATCCACACGGGCGTCGAGATAGGTTTGCCGACTATTTCGAAAACAATCGCAATCAAGCCCTGATCAATCAGAAATATTGCATCCACAATCCGCATCATTGGAGGGGATATGGCGCCGATACCTGGGGTCTTACCGCCGTCGATGGTCCGAATGGCTATGTGCCGTATGAACCCACAGCAGATCTAGACGATGGGACCATCGCCCCTACCGGAGCGATCAGCGCCTTCGCCTACACTCCCGAGCAATCGATGCTTGCCATGAAGCACTTCTACCGTGATCTGGGAGCGCAGGTCTGGAGCATCTACGGCTTCCGCGATGCATTCAACCTGCAGGAGAACTGGTACTCCGGCATCACAATGGGATTGAACCAGGCCCCGATGGCCGTGATGATCGAAAACTATCGAACCGGAGTTGTGTGGCGCAGTTTCATGGCCAATCCGGAGATTCAACAAATGCTGAGGGCAGTTGGTTTCACACCGAGTAAGCCCTGATGCACCGACAAGTTCGAGCGCAGAACGATAAATTCCGTTGGAAAGGTTTGGATTTATATTGCTAAAGATTGAGATCCCCGAGGCCACGACATGACCTCAGATCGTAAGCAGTCGAGTAAAGCCCCGCCTCTCGGCGTCGTGAGTCTGAAAGAACTCGCCGCGCATCTTAGCCTGTCACAAGCCACGGTCTCTCGCGTTATTAACCGGTCGGCTACGACACATCGCATTTCCGCGAGGACGCAAGAACGCGTCCTAGCTGCTGCCGCATCGCTGAATTACAAACCGAACGTCTTCGCGCGCGGCCTCAGGAACAAGCGCAGTTTCACTGTGGGCGTCATCGTTCCCGAAATCAGGGAAGGATACTCGACCTCCGTTCTGGGAGGAATTGAAGACACATTGCTGCAAAATGGATTCTTCTATTTTGTCGTGAGCCATCGCCACCGCGAAAACCTGCTCCTCGGATATCCTCGCCTGCTTCTCGATCGCGCGGTGGAAGGAATTATTGCGATTGATTCAGCGATTCACGAAGACCTTCCGATTCCGGTCGTTGCCGTCTCCGGCCACACCCGTCATGCTTCCGCCGTCAACATCGAACTGGATCATGTCCTGGCTGCAAAATATGCGCTGGAGCATCTATATAAACTTGGACATCGTCGCATCGCATTTATCAAGGGGCAGACATTCAGCTCCGACACGATCGTACGTTGGAACGCGATTTGCAAAATCGCTCGGCAAATGGATCTGTCCATCGATCCTCGTCTGGTTGTTCAATTGGAAGGCTCGGCCCCCGGGATCGAGCCAGGCCGCGCCGCAGCCGCGGAATTGTTGCAGCGCAAGAGACCCTTCTCAGCAATCTTCGCCTTTAACGACCTATCAGCAATCGGCGCGATAACTCTGCTCCATGAAGCGGGAATTCAGGTTCCGATGGAAACATCCGTGGTTGGATTTGACGATATCCTTAGCGCCTCGACCAATAATCCAGCCCTGACCACCGTGCGGCAGCCTCTACATGAGATGGGGCAGATCGCGGCCACGACTCTGCTGCGACTGATTCAACCGGAAAACGCAAGCCCGCCCAGGAAGTCGATCCGTGTCTTGCCAACCTTTATCGTGCGCGAGTCCACGAGTGTCGCTCCGAGTTGGATGCGCCCGAGAGCAACATCCGGAGAGCAGCGGAAAAAGGGTCAATATCCGCCGAGGAGTTGAGAACTTTTTCGCCTCTGCTATGCTTAGGCACAATTCTCAAGATCGCAGTTAGGCGTCTCGTGTCGTTTGAGGCCGCCCATCGGTGAAACCAATTGGACAATTCAAAACTGAAAGCGCCAAGCTTGTTCTTGCTGAATTGCAGTTTCGTTCTGATAGGAATCTGCACAACCATCCTCGGCCCCATCTTACCGGCCCTATCTTTGCGTTGGAATTTGAATGACGCACACGCCGGCTCTCTCTTCACAGCGCAATTTATTGGTTCTTCCATGGGCGGAATCCTCGCAGCGATTCATCCCTTTAAAAGCACTCTATTTGGTTTCATCACGGTGGCTGTGGGACTCATCCTGCTTACCATCGCCGGCCCTTTGGCGGCATTGCCACTTTTATTTATGTATGGCCTTGGAGTGGGTCTTGTTTTGACCGGTATCAACTTAACGGTCAGCAGCACCGTGACCTTGCCCTCAGAATGCGTATCCCTTAGCCAGCTGGTTTAGGGGAAATATTCATCCCCGTCGTAGTCGTCGTGGGGGG
>JBAVOQ010000132.1:0-7069 GCA_049692235.1 Acidobacteriaceae bacterium
TCCTTGGGCTGGAGACATTGGACCTGGCCCGGATTCACGAGCAGGCACTAGCCACCTTGAAATTATCCAACGTCAAAAATGCGTTCACTAAGCTGGCCGGGATTTTTTTCACCGAGGTCAACACGGCGATTGAGGAAAAGCATCGCGCTGCACGCGAGATCATGGTCACGGAGGAGGTCTCCGCGATAAACGGGAAGTCCCACGACAAGTGTCTGGAGGAATCGCTGGAGCTGCAAAAATGCCTGCGGCAATTGACGCATCGGGTGTTGGAGGCGCAAGAGGATGAGCGCAAAAAACTCAGCCATGAACTCCAGGACGAAATCGCCCAGACTTTGCTGGGCATCAATGTCCGGCTGCTCTCGTTGAAACAGGGTGACCGGAGCAACATCCAGAGCCTCAAGAATGAAATCGCCAGCACGCAACGATTGGTCGTCAAATCGGCCCGAACCGTGCAGCGTTACGCGCACAAACTCGAGGTGCATCAACCGGCGTGAAGCACCCGGTAGGTCACCGAATTTCCCGCTTTTGCAGGTCATGTTGTCAAGATGATGAAAACGAAGTTCACACCTGAACCCCGGCAGAAGCAGACTGCCCGCGCCACAGGCCAGACGTCACCTGTCCGGCCTCCGGCTTTGGCGGCGGCGGGATTCCCCGTCATCGCCATCGCGGCTTCGGAGGGCGGTTTGAAGGCCTTGTCCGTGGTTCTCGGAGCTTTACCGGCGGACTTTCCGGCGGCCATTGCCATCGTGATGCACCTTTCTCCAGATCATAAAAGCATCCTCGCCGAGATTTTACATCGGCGCACTCAATTGGAGGTCAAGCAGGCTCATACCGGCGACATCCTGTGTCGTTCGGGAGTTTTTATCGCCCCGCCCAATCATCACTTGTTCGTGGTGAAAGGCGGTCGCCTCAAGCTCTCCTCCTCCGCTGCGGAAAAAGTTCATTATGCCCGTCCGTCCGCCGAGCCGCTGTTTGCTTCGGTGGCCGATGTCTATAAAAAGGAAGCCATCGCGGTAGTCCTCACGGGCGGCGACGGCGACGGATCATTCGGGGTGCAGATCATCAAAGAACATGGCGGCAAAGTCATCGCGCAAGACCGGCCTACGTCGGAAAATTTTTCCATGCCGGAAACGTCCATCCAAACCGGCGATGTTGATTTTATCCTGCCCCTGGACAAGATTGCTCCCAAGTTGATGGAGCTCGTTGGTGCCGCCAATGGAAGAAAGAACGGCCCCACGACCATTCGCAGCGGGAAGCCGGTTTCCGACCTGTCAAAACTTGTGATTCCGCGCTCTACAACCGGAACCAAAAATGTGATGATTCGACGCAGAAAGAAAATTTGCGCATGAAAAAGAAGTCTTCATCGTCACACCGCCGTAAAAATGCGGGCCAAGCTGCCTCTCTGAAATCCAACGCCACTTCCGCCGATTCATTCCCCATCATCGGCATCGGCACCTCCGCTGGCGGCCTCGAAGCGTTGGAACATTTTCTCGCTCATGTGCCGAAGAACAGCGGCATGGCGTTTGTCATCATCCAGCATCTCGACCCCACGCGCAAAGGCATCATGCCCGAACTGCTCCAGCGCAACACCGGCATGAAAGTGATCCAGGTGAAGGATCGCACCTTCGTCCAGCCGAACTGCGTCTATGTGATCCCGCCGAACAAGGACATGTCCATCTTGCATGGCGTGTTGCATCTGCTCGAACCGACCACGCCGCGCGGGTTGCGTTTGCCGATTGATTTTTTTCTCCGCTCCCTCGCACAAGACCGGCAGGAACACAGCATCGGCGTGATCCTTTCCGGCATGGGTTCGGACGGCACGCTGGGCTTGCGCGCCATCAAGGAAAAAGGTGGTGTGGTGCTGGTGCAGGACCCGGCGACGGCCAAATTTGCCGGAATGCCGCGCAGCGCGATTGATTCGGGATTGGCGGATATTGTCGCGCCCGTGGACGATCTGCCGGGAAGAATCATCGCCTATCTCCGACGCACACCGGTTCGCCACACGACCGAAGAAGCGCTGGAAGACAAGACGCAGAGCGCGTTGGAAAAAGCGATCATCCTGTTGCGCACCCACAGCGGCCATGACTTTTCACTCTACAAGAAAAACACTTTCTACCGCCGCATCGAACGCCGCATGGGCATCCATCAAATCGTCAAGATCGGCGACTACGTCCGTTACTTGCAGGAGAATTCGCAGGAGTTGGATCTGTTGTTCAAAGAATTGCTGATCGGCGTGACGAGTTTCTTCCGCGATGCCGCTTGCTGGGAAGAGTTGCGCAAAAAAATTCTCCCCGCGCTTATCGCCAGCCGCCCGCATGGTCATGTGCTGCGGGCGTGGGTGCCGGGTTGCTCCACGGGCGAGGAAGCGTATTCGCTGGCGATGGTGTTCAAGGAGGCGATGGAGAAGCACAAGCCTCGGAAGAAAATCACGTTGCAGGTTTTTGCGACCGACCTGGACAAGGATGCGATTGCCAAGGCGCGCGCGGGCGTCTATCCCGAAAATATTTGCGCCGACGTGGCGCCGAAACAGATGAGCCGGTTCTTCACCAAGGAAGACAACGGCTGCCGCGTGACTTCCGAAATCCGGCAGATGGTGACGTTTGCGCCGCAAAGCCTCATCATGGACCCCCCTTTCACGAAGCTGGATATTTTGACGTGCCGCAATCTGCTGATTTATCTCGCGCCGGAGATGCAGAAGAAACTCATTCCACTTTTCCATTACAGTCTGACTCCCGGAGGCGTTTTATTCCTCGGCAGCGCGGAAACCATCGGAACCTTCACCGACCTGTTCACGCCGCTGAACAATAAATTGCGAATCTACCGGCGGACGGATTCTATCACGCGTTCGGAGTTGATTGAATTTCCGGCATCCTTTGCCGCACCTTTGCCCAATGGGTCGGAAGCACACCCGGTGAAAAAACCAACCGTCAGCCTCCAGACTTTGGTGGATCAGATGGTGCTGGAACATTACTCGTCACCGACCGTGCTCGTGAACGACAAGGGCAACATTCTGTATGTGAGCGGGCGCACCGGCAAATACCTAGAACCCGCCGCTGGCAAAGCCAATTGGAATATCTTTGTCATGGCTCGCGAAGGTTTGCGCTACGAACTCGGCAACGCGTTTCACAAAGCTCTCGAACAGGACGCGCCCGTGCTGTTGCGCGGACTGAAAGTCGGGACGGACGGCGGGAAACAGTTCGTGGATATTACCATTCAACGTCTCGCGGAACCGGAGTCGCTGAATGGCTTGGTGCTGATCGTGTTCACCGACGTGTCCGCGCCGCTGCAAATTGAAACCTCAAGCCGGCCAAGCAAAGTTAGGAAAAATTCCGTTCCCAACGCGAAACTGGAAGAACTTGAACGAAAGTATCAGCAGTCCCGGCTTGAAGCACAGACTGTCCGCGAAGAAATGCAGACTGCGCAGGAGGAACTCCGTTCTACCAACGAGGAGCAGCAATCCACGAACGAAGAGATTCAGTCCACCAACGAGGAGTTGATGACCTCCAAGGAGGAGATGCAATCTTTGAACGAAGAACTCCAGACCGTCAACAGCGAGTTGCAAGTCAAGGTGGACGAATTGTCGCGTTCCAACAACGACATGAAAAACCTCCTCAACAGCACGGACATTGCCACGCTGTTTTTGGACAATGACCTTAACGTCCGCCGCTTCACCACGCAGGCGACGAAAATTATCAAGCTCATCCCTGGCGACATTGGCCGACCAATCACCGACCTTGCCTCCGACCTGCTCTACCCGGAACTCGTCGAAGACACGCACGAAGTTTTGCGAAAGCTGGGCTTCTCGGAAAAAGCGATCAACGCGCGCGATGGCCGCTGGTTCACCGTGCGCATCATGCCTTATCGCACACTCGATGACCGCATTGACGGCGTCGTGATTACCTTTGCGGACATCACTGTGGCCAAGACGCTGGAGGCGAAATTGCGTGAGAAGCACACCGCCTTGGAAAAATCCGTCGCGGA
This sequence comes from Acidobacteriaceae bacterium, assembly GCA_049692235.1. Lineage (GTDB taxonomy): Bacteria > Acidobacteriota > Terriglobia > Terriglobales > Acidobacteriaceae > JAKAAZ01. Next base: position 3,982 of record JBAVOQ010000132.1, read on the forward strand.
ACATTCATGGAAAATAAATCCGGCAACGACCGAGGCGGCGAAACAAACTATCGAAGCCACACGGAGCGCACATGGCGCGAGAAAAATGCTGACACCCATAAAACGTAAAAAATTATGACCAGCAAGCCGACCATGCCCAACAGTCCCGCAAAAAACCGCATTCGCGCCAACGCTGGATTGCGAGAGTCTGGTGACAAGCCCGAACACGGACCGATGATGATTGAACTTTACCGCAATGCCGAAGCGCAGTTGCGCAAGCGGAAGAAAAAATTAAAGGTTGAAAATCCGAAATTACCAGCGGACTCCCAGCGGCTGCTCCACGAATTGCAAGTCCACCAAGTTGAACTGGAGATGCAGAATGGCGAGCTTCAGGAAGCCAGGGAGAGGATGGAAGTTTTGCTGGAAAAATATACCGACCTCTACGATTTCGCGCCCGTCGGTTATTTCTCGCTTGATGAACAGGGTAAGATATTGGAGGCGAACCTTTCCGGGGCCACTTTGCTAGGCGTGGAACGGTCTCCGCTCATCAACCAGCGCTTGCCGTCCCATGTCGCCCCGGCGAGCCGTCCGGTTTTTCTCGCCTTTCTAAAGCGCGTTTTCGCCGGAGCCGGAAAACAAACTTGCGAGGCGACCCTGCTGCGGCATGACGGCAACTCATTTTGGGCTGACTTCCACGGCAGTTCCGCCATCTCCGCCATCGGTCCAGGAAAATGGTGCCGGGTGGTGGTCTCTGACATCTCCGTTCTCAAACGGGTAGAGGAAGCGCAACGCCGCGCGGACGCCACCGAAGCCTCAAACGAGGAGTTGCGACAGGAGATTGCACGAAGGAAAGTGATTGAGGAATCCCTACGAAAAAGCGAGCAGCACCAAAGCCAGATGCTGGATCAGTCGCGCCTCATGCAGGAACAGTTGCGGAATCTTTCCCGTCAAGTTCTGCAAGCGCAGGAAGAAGAACGCAAGCGCATCAGTCGCGAACTACATGATGTCATCGCCCAGACTTTGACAGGCATCAATCTTCGCCTTGCCACCTTGCAAAAGAACGCAGGGCGCAACCCCAAAGTTTTTGACCGCCATCTCGCTCGCACACAACTGCTGATAGAAAAATCCGTGAACATCGTGCATGAATTCGCGCGCGAATTGCGCCCGGCGGTGCTCGACGATCTCGGATTGATTCCCGCCTTGCATTCGTTCATGAAAAATTTCACTGCGCAGACCGGCGTCCACGTTCACTTGAAGGCCTTTGCGGAAGTAGAACAATTGGCGACCTCCCAACGCACGGTGCTCTTTCGGGTTGCACAAGAAGCGCTCACCAATGTGAATCGCCATGCGAAAGCCAGCCGCGTGGAAGTGAGCATCGAAAAACTGCCGGACAGCATCGGCATGAAAATAAAAGACGATGGCAAATCCTTTCAAGTCGAACGCGTGCTGAATTCCAAAGGCAGCCAGCGCCTCGGATTGCTCGGCATGAGGGAACGCGTCGAAATGGTCGGTGGCACTTTTTCTATCGAATCTGCGCCCGGCAAAGGCACCACCATCAAAGTGGAAATTCCATTCACCAAAGTGTCCCCCCCCGCAAAAAAATTCGGTGAAGAAACAAAGCTAGAAAAATCATGAAACGAATCACTGTCCTGCTCGCCGAAGACCACATGATCGTGCGCGAAGGTTTCCGCAACATGCTCGAACTCGAAGACGATTTTGAAATCGTCGGCGAGGCGCAAGACGGACGCGCGGCGGTCGCACTCGTAAAAAAATTTCATCCTGACGTGGTCTTGATGGACATCGCCATGCCGCTGCTCAATGGTTTGGAAGCTACGCGCCAGGTGATGAAAGCCATGCCCAGCACCAAGGTCATCATGCTCTCCGCGCACAGCGATGACGCGTATGTGAAAAACGCCACCGATTCCGGCGCGCGGGGATTTCTGCTCAAGCAAATTTCCGCCCACGACGTGTGCCGGGCGATCCGCGAAGTGCAAAGCGGAAAAACATTTTTCACCCCCGCCATTTCTCGGCGTCAAGACCGCATCAATCCGCAATCAGTCAATCGCATGGGCGCGGTAAAAAAGAAAACCGCCGAACTCACTTCGCGCGAGATGGAGGTGTTGCAACTGATCGCCGAAGGCAAAGCCAACAAGGAGACCGCGTCCGAACTCGGCATCGGCATCAAGACGGTGGAAAAGCACCGCGAACACCTCATGGAGAAACTGGACATCCATGACACCGCCGGACTTACCCGTTACGCCATCAGCGCGGGCATCATCGAGAGCAGCGTGCAGTTGACGATTGTTTAGCGGCTTTGATTTTATTGCGTTTTTTCATTTGAGGCTCCTCGCGTAGTCGCCTGCAAATTCTCGTTAGGGAAAAACCCCATAGCACTGGCAAAGCTATCGAGTTTATTGTCGCGCTATGAATGTAAATGTGAATTTGCAGAATGAGGCGATGACCCAGCACCAGCCAAATCTCCGCCAGCGCATTCTTGTGGCGGAGGATGATCCAGCCATCCGCCGTCTCAATTCCGAGGCATTGCTTCGTTCCGGCTATCAAGTGGACGCTGTTGAAAATGGAGCGGACGCTTGGGAGGCGGTGCAACTTAAAAACTACGATCTCATGGTGACTGATTACAAAATGCCGAAGATGACCGGCTTGGAGTTGATCAAAAAGCTCCATGCCGCCAACTTGGCTCTGCCAGTCATAATGGCCACGGGAACGATGCCCACTTGGGAATTTTCTCTTTACCCGTGGATACGGCCCACCGCCATGCTGCTCAAGCCCTATACTTTTGAGGAGTTGGTGGAAACGGTGAAAAATGTTTTGCACGCGAACGCTGATGCGCGTCGGGAAATCGCTCCGCCTCCCGACTGGCAAGGCCAACCGTTACCCAACGGTTTGCGGCTGTGATGATTTAATCGTTATGAACGCCCTAATTGAAGCGCCTTCACGAAAGACTCAAACAGGCAACGTCCACCACGACAACGTCGAAGTCGTCCAAAGAACATTAAGATTCTCTCTGAATCACGGCTGCCCCATGCCGCTCTGGCAGAAGGCCAGAACCCAAACGATTGGCTTCCGACGTGACGAACTAGAACGAACA
>JBAVOQ010000133.1:0-1814 GCA_049692235.1 Acidobacteriaceae bacterium
GCTCGAATAATTTATTACGATATCCCACCCGTCTTCTGCCAGTGCTAAAGCGGATTTTCTTCCTAATCTTCGGCCGCTGCCGGTTATTAGAGCTACTTTTCTTCCCCCCGGCATTTTCAATTTACCCGCCATTCCGGGATGTCCCTTTTTGTGCAAACATTTCAGAAACTATTTCGCAAATCTGTTCCAGGCTTTCCGCATCCACTTCGTCAAACGAATTATACTCCGCGCTGTCCACGTCAAGAACACCATAAAGTTTGTCGTTCTTCAGAAGCGGGACGACAATTTCACTTTTTGAGGCTGCATCGCAGAAAATATGACCGGGAAATTCATTTACATTCGGCACGATGATCGTCTTCCTTTGCTCAGCGGCTTTCCCGCAGACTCCGTTCCCAAGCTTTATTCTGGTGCAGGCGACCTTGCCCTGGAACGGACAAACCACAAGTTCGTCACTCTTCAACAGATAAAAGCCCACCCATGATATATACGACAAGAATTGCTTCAAAGCCGCAGAGATATTTGCGAGGTTTGCAACAATGTCGTTCTCATCAGAGACTAAGGATTTCAGCTGCGGAATAAGCTCCCTGTAAGTTGCAGCACGATCCCCGACCGACGAAACCTTTATTTCTTCCATCAATTATTTCAAACCAGAAAAGGGAGAGTAGATAACTCAGCCTCCGTAATTTTTCCTCCGACCTTCACCGAATATTTTGCGCCAGGAATAACCTGTTGCATGGAAATGTAAGCCAGTGCAATTTCCTTTCCGAGCCCCGGCGACTTCACGGAACTTGTGATAAACCCAATCTCGGCTTCTACCCCGCCGGAAGATCGCGCCGCGTCGAATACTTTTGATCCGGGGGGAATTTTTGAAGAAGCCATGAGACCTACAAGCCGCCTTCTCACTTTATCATAAGTCTGTAACCGGGCAACGACTCCCTGCCCTATGTAGCAGACTTTCGTGAAGCTTATCGCCTCAACATCATTCAATTCAAGTGGATTGACATTTTCATTAAGTTCGTTAGGATAAAGTGGAGTTCCCCTCTCGACCCGCAGCACTTCAAAGGTCTCGAGGCCAGCGGGTACTGCGCCGTGCGCTTTGGAATAATCAACGAGTAAATTCCACACCGGTTCCATGTCATCCTGACTAACCAGAATTATATAACCCGCATCGAGGGCCATCTCGGTTTTAGATAAAAAAACCTCGTAGGAACCGAGAAAAGTTCTGATGAAATTATTCACGGGCATCTTACTTAAATCTAGAAGTGTTCTGTGGCTCGAATGAGCGATCTGTTTTAGAAAATCAGACGCCGAAGGACCCGCAACAAAAAACATCGGGAACAATTCGGTTACGTCTTCGACTTTCACATCATCGGAGATAATAAACTTCTCAATCCACTTCTTGACATTCTGTGAATTAACCGGGCTTGTAAACAAAAGTAAACTTTCCTGCTGCGCGTAAACCGTACAGAAGTCCACTACCCGGCCTTTTTCCGTAGCAAGAAATGTTTGCTTGCCCATTCCGGGGCGCATGCCATTTAAATCGTTGGTAGCGATTCTATTAAGCAGGTCAAGGGCATCCTTGCCGGTGATTCTTAGCCTCCCAAAATGCGAAATGTCGAAAAAAGCGGCATTTCGCCGCGCAACCGCGTATTCTTCTTCAACCGATATATATTTTTCAGGCACTGAAATACCGTCGACTTGAACCAATGTAGCACCGAGCTTTTTATGCAACTCGGTCAATCTACTTTCTAACATCCACAACTCCTCTACCTATAAACAAATATATCAACCGGAAAATTTCGAATCAATGAATC
>JBAVOQ010000134.1:0-30333 GCA_049692235.1 Acidobacteriaceae bacterium
TGGAAGTACCCGATCGGATAAGACTTGAACTTCTTGCGGGCAGGCCGGCCGCCTTCCACCTCCGGCAGACGGCTGATGCCATGACGTTTGAGGCAACGATGCAGGGAGGAGCGGGTCAGCTCGGGAACCCGTCCTTCACTCCGTCGAGCAGCGTGTACCGGAATGTGGGCTGACTATCCTCACATCCGAAGGTTCGATAGGTATCGAGAAGCAGACGGCGTTCGTACTCTCGGGGGTCCTTGGACGTGGAGCTTTCCTTGTCGAATTTCTTCAGATAGTCCCTCGGCGTCGCCGTGAGGCCCAGCTTGTAGCCCACGAAGTAGTCGAACACCGCGCGTGCGTTTCCACCTATGGAGCGGTGGGCTTCATCCGATATGACAAAATCGAAATCGGTGGGCGAAAAGAGAGTCTGATACTTATTATTGAAGAGAAACGACTGAACGGTGCTGACGACTATTTCCGCATGTCGCCAATCGTCGCGATTCTCTTTGAAGACGACGGTCTTGTAATCGCTGGCCAACGCGCGGACGAACGCCTTCTTAGCCTGGTCTTCCAATTCAAGGCGGTCTACCAGAAAGAGCACACGATTTGCATTCCCAGAGCGCAGAAAGAGCTTGATGATGGCTGCTGCTGTGAGCGTCTTGCCGGTGCCAGTAGCCATTTCAAAGAGAAATCGGTCTCTACCAGCCCTAACGGCGGCCTGGAGAGAATGAACAGCTCGTTTTTGGTATGGGCGAAGGAAGCTCAGCCCGTTCGCCTTGATGAAGTCCGGGCGTTCCGCCTCGTTCCGCCACGCGGCTTCGGACTTGTAATTGGGGCGCTGCGTTAGGACGATGTAATCGTCACCTACAGGTTCGTCCACGATGCGCTTCGGATCGGGGGCGACAGTTTCATAGCTGATGACGGATCGGGGAGAAGGAAACGATGTGATGACGTAGGGATTGCCACGATCCAAATCCCAAAAATAGTGGAGATTGCCGTTCGAGAGGATGACGAAACGGCAATTCTGAGAACGCGCGTACCCGGGCTCGCATTTGCTCTTCATCTCTCCCAAGCTTTTTGCTGAGGTGCAGGCAATTCTCTCGGGGCATAATCGCCCCAAATACTCCAAGCGGGAGATCGCGTTTAGGGGGCTGATGAACTGCGCCTATGACGGTTGCATGCTCACCGGCGAGCTAAAAAAGGAAAAGTATGTTTACTACCGGTGCACAGGCAATCGCGGCAAGTGCGACCTTCCCCGTTTCCGCGAGGAAGACATTGGGAAAAAGCTGGGCGAACCTTTAAAGGGTCTTCAGGTGCCGCCCGAGATTGTCTCCCAGATCGTCACCTCTTTGCGCGAGGATCAGAACAAGGCAGATGGGAGATTGGCTACCGAACGAGCGCGACTGGGATCTCGCCTTACCGCGATCCGGCACCGCATGGACGCGGCATACCTAGACAAGCTGGATGGCAAGATTCCGGAAGACTTCTGGCAGCGAAAGACGAGCGAGTGGCAGATCGAAGAGCACCAGGTGAGGATTGCGATTGACGGGCTAGCCGAGGCCGAAACCGGCGACCGAGCACTGGACGCGCAGAGAGTGTTAGAACTAGCGAACAAGGCTTATTTGCTGTACCTTACGCAAGATCCAGTCGAAAAGGCCAAACTGCTGAGAATGCTCTGTTGGAACTTTTCTGTGGACGACACAAGTATAACGCCCACTTATAGATACCCATTCGACGTCCTGTTCAAAAGGGCTAAAACGAAAGAATGGTCGGGGAGAGAGGATTTGAACCTCCGACCCCCTGGTCCCGAACTCTAAAAATAAAAATTCTAAGTGCTTTATCTGGTGTCGCTTAGGGACCAGAAAGCCAATCTTTCTCTCACTCGCTTGTACCGAAGTTGTACCGAGATTTACCTTCAGGAGATTCGCTCACATCCGATCATTTACTCGACTCATTTAGATTGGAGCGGCGGCAAGAGCTTGTGATCCCGGTCGTTACCGCACTCCTGGCCCCCTCCTGACAGCTTGAATGTCATCCCCACCTATGAGCAGCAACGGAAGCCACTGGCGACCACGGCCGGAGTCCTCGGCTTTCTCTTGCTCAGCTGGCCCTTTTATGTGCGCAGGACCATCACATTGGGCAGTATTACTCGCGGCGCTTGGGTTGAGGTTTTGGCGGAGCGCGAACGAAGCGCTCCGGATTGCGCTGATAGGCTTGGTCCAGCACCTGTTGGCGCAGCTCGATGACCTGCTCGGCCATGCCGTAGTGCAGCATTTGCGGGGTGAGCAGGGCGATGCCGCTGTGATGATGCTCCTGGTTGTACCAGAGGAAAAACTGCCGGCAAAAGGCGCGAGCGTCTTCGATGGAGCCGAAGCGGTCGGGGAACTCCGGCCGGTACTTGAGGGTTTTGAACTGGCTCTCGGAGTATGGATTGTCGTCTGAGACGTGCGGCTGGCTGTGGGTTTTGGTGACGCCGAGATCGGCCATCAGCAACGCCACCGGCTTGGAGGTCATGGAGGTTCCGCGGTCGGCATGGATCGTCAAATCGCCGGCAACGATGCCCTGTTTCCGACAGGTGTCGGCGATCAGCCGCTTGGCCAGTTCCGCTGTTTCGCGGGGAGCCACCATCCAGCCGACGACGTACCGACTGAAGATGTCGAGGATGACGTAGAGGTGGAAGTAGGTCTGCGGCTCCAGCATGAAGCGTGAATAGAGGACTGAGCGGTTCCTGAAGATCAGCGGGGGATTCCTGGAATTTTCCTCCTATTCGATGTGAGGGTCTTGGCTTGAATGTTCCCACGATGGCTATTCATACTGGTTGGAGGTGCGCATCTCCAGTACGCCAACAGTGTCAGCTATTTTTCTTTAGATACTTAATCGCGCTGAGCACTTCCGTGCTGTGGTGGGTCGGGTCGACGCCAATCCATTCCTTCATAATTTTTCCTTCGGGGTTGATCAGGAAGGTATTCCGTTTGGCCATCTGCACGCCCATATATTCTCCAAGCGAGCCATACTCCTGGACGGCCTTCTTGCCGGTGTCGGCTAGCAGTTTGAAGTGCAGGCCGTCCTTGGCGCAGAACGCCCGATGGCTTTTTACGGAATCCACGCTGACGCCGAGCACGATCGCGTTCAGGGCCTCAAACTTATTGATGTCGTGTTGGAAATTGCGCGCTTCAATGGTGCAGCCGGCAGTCTGGTCCTTTGGATAGAAATACAGCACAATCCATTTTCCGCGGTATTGGTGCAGGCTATCCGCATGGCATTTCTCGCACGTCTCGGAGCCAACGTAGTGCGCATTGGCAACGATGGCCGATTGGTGTGAAAGTTCTTCCCTGGTGAGCGGACGCAGGTTTCGGATAAAGAGCACGAGCTTCCAACTGTCACCGTTAGACTCCCGGTGCGGGTTGCCCCAGGCAGGCATGCCAGTGAATTGCACGCCGTTTTCGATGATGTAGTGAATTGCGCCATCGCTGACATTCTGCGTGGCCGGTGCGCGCAGGTCCGGCGCCCTCGGATAGAGATTCAGGCCGATTTGTGTTTTGCCGCTGCCATCCACTCCATGACAGATCACACACCGCATCAGGAAGTCTTCCCGGCCATCCCGTAGCGCCTCTAAATCGGCTTGGAGCGGATTCTTCTTGCGGCGCTCACTGCTGGGAATTGCAAGATTGCGCACGGTCCGGGCCACGACCGTCTCGATTGCGGACGGCATGGAGGTAGCGCGAAAACCCCGCCAGGCCAACAAGGCAACGACAAGAATCCCAGCGATTGCAACTCCGAGAACTGCCAGAAGGAATGGTTTCCAGAGTTTCATGCCTATCTGTCAAATGTCCGCCGCATGCTTTAGTCCCGTCCAGTTGGCCGCATAATTCTCAGTATTGGGTGGCCATTGATGTTCTCCAGGGGAAAGTAGACGAAATGCGTCTGCGGATCGACGGCAACGGTATGCGCGTGGAGCATGTTGAACGAACCGAGCAAGGCAAGATTCCTGTTACTGTACTGAAAAATTGTTACCATGCCAGACATACAGCCGCTTCAGACCTGGATCGAAAGCCAGCACATCGGGATCGTCGCCCACCTCATAACTCGAAAGCATCTTCATGGCATTCAGATCGAAAACGGCGAGCGAATGGTTCTCTTCCCCGGCAACGAAGGCCAGGTGGTCAGCTAGGTCGAGCGCGATTCCGTGAGGATTGTGAATTCCAGAAAGTGGATATCGGCCTAGGATTTTGTCAGTTGCAGGATCGATGACAACGAGCATATTCACGCCCTGTACCGCCACCAGTATGTGTCCAGACACCGGATCGTAAACGGTGTTTCCAGCCCCGCCACCGAGAGGAATCCTGGTGATAAGCGTGTTGGTCGTCGCATCGATGACCGCGTCTACGCCGCCAAGCTCATCGGAAACAAATACTTTCTTTTGCTTCGGTGCGTATGCCAGCCCGTCCGGGTATACGATGGGTCCCGCAGCCCCTACGATCTTCAGGGTCTGCGTATCGACTGCGACGACCTGGTGGTTTCCCGTCGCAGACGCATACAGCCGATGAACTTCGGGAGCGGCGCATACTCCATGCACCCGTTGGAAGCCGTCAAGATTGGCAATCAGCTTTCTATCCCGAACGTCGAAAACGACGAGCTGGTCGGCGTTCATGTGGGCGATGTAGAGCCGTCCGCTCGATGGATCGAAGCTCTGGTAGTCGAACCGGACTGTCGGCCCGGGCAGCGGTACATCGGCTACCAAGATCAGCCCTTTATCGACAGGTTTCACGGATTGCGCATAGGTCACGGGGGAGAGAAGTAACAAGACTGCGGTTATGCGGCTTGCGAGGATTTGCAGGTTTCCACGGTTGATCATTGTGCGTCCTAGGCGCGCTGCAAAAAAACGTTGAGATAGTTGCCGGCGGGCTTCATACGCTTTTCAACGGCAATGCTTCACTGCGCGGCAGCGTAAGAAGCTCAATTCTATCGGTTTACAGTCGCAATCATCGACGACGTCCTGGCGATTTCCTTACTGCACCGTAAAAGAGAACTTCAGCAACAATTCGGGATGTATGGGCGCAGCGCGCCAATACACGACATTTCATTTCCCGATCACCCGAATTGGTCTGATGAGGGGCCTTGCCCCAGATGGGATCTCGTGCAAAGGATTGCCCCTTATTTCGGGCGTTTGCGTTTCTCAACTACGTGGATATCGCCGCAGTCCTGAGATCTGCCACGCGATATGCCAGAGAAACGCAGGATTATTACGAAGGTAGCGACGCCACAGATGTCGAGGGTCCTGCATGAGCCGATGCAGCCACTGCAGCCCGGCGCGCTTGATCCACTCGGAGCAATCGCGAATGCGCCCGGTGTGATAATCGAAGGCCGCTCCTACACCGACTAACAATGGTATCTGAAGGCAATCGACATATTGCGCCATGAATCGTTCCTGTTTGGGAGTGCTGAGTCCCACCCACAGGATGTGCGGCCTCGATTCCCGTACCTGGGCAAAAATCTCCTCTTCCTCTTCGAGAGTCAGATTTCTGAAAGGGGGCGTATACGTCCCGACCACCTGCAGGCCCGGGAACTTTCTTTGCAGTGTGTCGCGCAGCAGCTCTGCCACGCCGGGCTTGCCGCCGTACAGAAAATTGCGGTAGCCTCGCGCGACTGAAAGCCGGCACATGGCGGTCATGAAGTCCGGTCCATAGACCCGATTCATCTCGCGAAAGCCCTGAAGATGGCCGATCCATGACATCGGCATTCCGTCCGGAGTATTGACGAATGCTTGATTCAGGATTCGGCGAAACTCAGAATCCGACTGTGCTTCCATCACTCCATGCACGCCGGTAACACAGATGTAACCATGGTTCCCTGCGGTAACCCATTGGTCGGCCAGCTCGACTGCCAGCTTCAGATTGATGGCGGATACCTTCACGCCAAGCACATCTGCGTGCGCATGGACAAATGCAGAATCATGCATAGAGAAACCTCCGCCGCAGCGGCGGCTCGGAGAGATAAATACTAAGCCCCGCCAACCGAGGAACAGGTCCGGAAATCAATTCGGTCATACTCCTCCGTGCATCGCAAAAAATAGGGTATGGATCAGAATGGCGATGTCCATAAAGAAGGTACGGTTTCGGATGTAGTAAAGGTCATACTCGACGTTCTCGTGGATCGGGAGTGCTCTATCGGCGCTCAGTTGCCATAGGCCGGTAATCCCGGGAGTCACCTGAAGTCTCTGCCGTTGCCGGCAGTTATAGTGCTGCGCAATGAAGGGCATCTCCGGCCGCGGTCCCACCAGCGACATATTTCCCAAGAAAACGTTCATCAGCTGAGGCAGTTCGTCCAGACTGATCCGCCTGAGAAACCTTCCGATCCTGGTGATTCGGGGGTCGCACGATTGCGTCGGAGAGACGTCATATCTCGGCGTGTTCGTATGCATCGAACGGAACTTGTACATGTCGAAGAGCTCTCCATTCCGGCCCACCCTTTTTTGTACGAAAAGCGCGGGTCCGGAGGAGTCCAGCCTTATCAGGAACGCAATCAAAAAAAGCAGAGGAGAAAATAACACCAGAAGAAGTGAGGAGACAATCAGGTCTGCCATTCGCTTGGCAATTGCATAGTGCCAGGGCGCGACCGGCTCAAACGTCGAAGTCAGCAGCAGACCATCGATATCAGTCGATTCCGTCCATTGCGGCTCCTGTAGAGGGGACCCGAGAAGAAACGCGATCCGTAATCCAGCCTGCTTCGCCGCATGTGCGGCTGCGGCCAACTGCTCTGTGGAGAGATTTGGGATTGCCACCATCAGCATGTTGCACTGGCAGGCCTTTAACAGCGCTGGTGTAACCGGCCCACGTTGCACCGGAACCGAACGGGAGCGTCGGTATCCCATCTCGAACATGCAATCTCCGGCCAGCGCGGGATCATCGTCGATCACGGACACGGGTTGGAGTCCGAGCCGGGTTGAATAAAGAAGGGCCGACACAATGCGCTTTCCTGTGTCACCTGCCCCATAAACAACTACGCGGTCTATGCCGTACCTTTGGACCTGCAGTATCCGGATGATCGAGGAAAATATCTGCTTCTGGAGGATCAGCAGGAGCGGAATCAGGACAAGGGCAACAAGAAATGGAACGCGGGAAAAGTTCAGGTTCAATAGGAAGCTGAATGGCAGCAGGAGGAGCAGGGACTGAGTGGGAATCCGAATTGCGCGTTCCGTCTCCCGAATCTGGAGCAAGCTGCCGCCTCCACGATAAGCGCCGTCCCTTTGCAGTAGAAGTACGACAAATAGGCCGAATACGATACTCACGGCTGCTAGCTCCCGCAGCGAATATTGAATCTGCGTACCGATATGCAGCGAAAGGTAAAGAAAGTAAGTTGCAAATATGCCGGTGGCACAGGTGAGAAAATCCGCGGATAGCTCGGAGAAAGACATCACGCTCCGGAACAGTTCTCTGGAAATCGCCTGCCGCTCCTTGCGGGGGGCTGCGAGAGTTTCGGAATAGAGGCTCCGCGCGAAGATCTCAGGTGCAGCCATACTCATCCCCTTGGTACTGGAACGCATGATGGCGTTCGGTTGTTTTCATAGAGATTGCCTTTCTGAGGTTGCCGCGGGGAGTGAAGCGGAGACCCTGACGCTCTGACGGAGCGCGGTAGACGCTATGAGCCTGCGATAGAGACCTATGTATTGCTTCGCAATAAGCGAAGAAGAGAACTGCGGAAGAGCGATCGGCGCCTTCGCCGGCTCCCGGAGAGTTGCGACAATGGCTTCTGCAAGCGCCTCCTCTGCGTTCTTTTGCAACGCTACGAACCGGCAATGCTCGTCCCCCACTTCGCGATGGGCCGGTATATCCGAACAGATCACGCGGCAACCGGCAAGGAGGGCTTCGGCAACTGGCAAGCCGAAGCCTTCCGTTATGGAGGGAGCAACAAGCGCTTCACATCGCGCATAGCACCATTGCAGATCTGGTTCCGATAGTCCTTCGAGAAAATGAACGCTCCGTCCAAGACCGCAGCTTGATACCAGGCGATCGATACCGCGGGTTTCAGGCCCTGTGATGCCAATGACGACCAGCCTCATGTCCGGATCGACCTGTCTGAAGCGCAACAAGCGATCGAAGGTCCGGATCAGCAGCGGAATGTTCTTGTTGCGGCGGTGCTGCGCAACACAGAGCAGAAATGGCTCGCCCTGCCAGTCCGGGATCGGAGATTCTATGGCACAGAGCGGCCCAGCTTCGACGCAATTGTAGATTCGGACCGCTTTTCGCCACGTAGCGGCAGGCGCATACTGACTTAATCGAACACTCGTAACTTCGGAGACGCAGGCGATCGCGTCGACATTGCGAAGGCATTGCTGCAGAGTCAGTTGATTGAAGATGAATTTTGGGAAGCCAAAGTTAAGAGGAATCTCATAGGGGTACAGATCATGCAGCGTCACTACAGTCGGACAGGCAAACGACGCAGCGTTTACAGGCATGGGGAAGGACAGATGGACGACGTCGGTCTGGAGAGAAGCGGCCAGCGCCGGAAGCTCCCGGTAGTACCAGAGATTGCGGCTGAGCGAGCTGGGTTCCATCCCGGCGATGTGAATGGCAATTCTCGCGCCCGGATTGAGGCCCGCCGCTTGTACGAGCTGGCGCTGCCATGGCGCAATGACAAGATGCACCGCGGAAATCTCCGGCTGCTGCAGAAGGCATCGCGCCACATTGAATGCGTGGCGCTGCACCCCGGAGATGCAGGAAGAGAAAGAAGCGGCAGCGATCATCATCTTCACAGTTTCGATCTCTCCTGAGGTTCGTAAGGAATCACGACATCGGTCCCGGGGAAGCATCCCGTCATGGCCAAGCCCAGAGCGATTCGCACCACTGGCAGCGTGCCAAATGGGCGTGCCGCATAGGCTGAGACGCCATACGCAGCGTTCGTCAGGTGCTTTGTCATGCAGCACCTCGCCATAACGCAGAAACCGCATGACTCCGCTTGCGCAACACCGGGAGAACTTCATCTGCAAGCAGTTTGCGTGGATCTCTCGGATCGAACTTCGACCAGTGATCTCTCATCACGATCAGCGCCGCCGCAGTGGCGAATGAAAGAAACGTCAGCACCAGAGTGAGCAACAGACGATGAGGAAACGACTTCTTCTCGGGTACTCCTGGAGGGTCGATCACACTGACAACCGGAACATCCTTCGCCTCCTCGATCCGGGCCATCTCGTACTGCTGCGTGAGAAGCTCATAGACTGCCTCTTGTACTCGTACTCGGCGGTAAAGATCGGCATACGGAACCGCAAGCCGTGGAAGCTGTCGTAATGGAGGATAGAGCTCTCCTTTGTCATCCGTGCTAGGCGCCGCACTACCTTCGCCAGCGGCTTCCGGGACCAGGGGGGCAGACGAACCCGTCATTTTTTCAAGCTCACGTTGCAAGCTCGCGATGCGCGCTTCTGTCTCGCGAACGCGCACATTCCCGTCGCCATAGATTTGGCGAAGCGATTCAAGTCCGGACTGTTCAACAAGAAGTTCCCCCTGTAGTCGTGCACCCGCATCGACCATCGCGTGGGTCTGCTCTTTGATATCTATGGTGCTGTTCCTGCTTGAGAATTCGCTCAACTCCAGTTGCGCGCGTTCCAGGTCTGCCTCGACCGAATGAAGTCGCCGCTCGATGAAGATGCGTTCTCGATGAGCGGCCGAGGTATTGGTCCGCGTAACCAGCGTATTCAGTTCATTAAGATATCCCTGGGCCAGATCGCGAGCCCGCACGGGATTCTCATCCTCAACAGCGATAGTGATGACACCGCTTTTCTTGTCCTCCGTGATGCTCGTACGGTGTGCGAGGCGCTTGGCCGTATCGATTCGATAGCGCTTGCGATATACGTGTTGCAGATTGAATCGGTCGACTAGATGGCCGCTTACGGTGCTGCTGTGCAGCAGATTGACGAAGAGAGCGGTGGTGGTGTGCGCGCCCAGCAGACTACCTGCGAGGCTACCCAACCCCCCAAGGCTTCCGCTGTGCGAGGCTAGAGCGGCGAGCATCATCGCCCCCGAACTCTGTTGATCGGGTGGCATAATGCTCGCAACGGACTTATAGCGTTTGGGAATCACGAACGCGATGCAGAGGCTCACGATGAAGGAGATTGCCGTCACTCGCGCAAGCCTGCGGCGGTGTTTCCAAAGCAGCATTGCACGATCAGCCCAGTGCGTCTGTTGAGCTGTCGGCGTTTGCTCATTCTCATCGAGCGTTGCGAGGATGGATGTTTGCATCATTGTTTCTCCCTCGCATACGGCCTGTAGAAAATCGACATGGTGCCTAAATGTGCGCCACAGCGGCGGTGATGGCGATGGACGAGGCAAGTTGCGCCGTTGTCAGAAGATTTCTCCACAGCAATGAGGGACCGATGATTTTCTGGGGAACCACCACGACATCGCCCGGATTGAGCTTGGTCGAAAGCACGTTGGGATCGAACCAGCGTCCCGAATGACGGCCGATCACCGAGCCATTTGCGCGAATGATGAAGATCTCCTTGTGATTCGCAGTTGAGTTTGTTCCTCCCGCGTGACTCAGGTACCAGCCAGCAGTTTTGTTGGGACTAAACGTAATTGCGGTCGCGTTATAGACCTGGCCGGTTACGAGCACAAAACCGGGCCGCTTCGGAATCGTCAGCACATCACCGCGGCGCAGTTCGATATCCGCCGGTGTATTGGCCCAGCTGTCGATATCGGCGCTAATGTGGATGACCATGCGGCCGGTCGGAGGATGGTTCTTCAAATCTAAAAGCACCTCATCCTGCTGTGCTTTGATAAGCTGCAACGTCGCGCCGGTATCTCCTGCTCCCAGATTGGGCGAGAGGCGCGCAGCGGCCGAGTTCGTTTCGATCTGCCGAATCAGCTCCTCGCGACTCTTTTGCTGGAGCTCACGGACTTGTTCTCGGATCAGCACCGCACCCGTTGGATAGGCGAACGGAAGAAAGCCTCCGGCCCGTCGCAGAACAGAGCTGAGGCGTTCGCCGTCACGAAAGCCGTAGCTTCCCGGAAACCCGACCTGACCCTCGATCGTCACCGACTCACCGATATCGTTCCAATTGGTGATTTGATGGACCGACAGGATGTCACCCGGTTTAAGAAGAACGTCCGCATTCGGACCCGTTCCAGCGACAACTGCACCGATAGGCACCGTCGCGAGACGTTCAATAATCCGATTGCCATTCATGACGCTATAGCCTGTCAGGTCGGCGCTTTCGAGCAAAGCGTCGCGCTTGAAACCTCCCGCCATGCGCACTAGTTGCGCGGCGGTCATGCCTTTTGACAGCGGATATTCACCCGGACGCAGCACCTCACCGCGGATTGTGACCTTAGGGGCATCCACTTCGTAGCGTCCGAAGATGCGGATGGTGTCGAATGGCTGGAGATCGACGTTCGCATTCCCGATGAGGACATCGGGCACATTGAAATCGATGGTTTCCGCATGAAGATCGGGGGGGACAAGACGGACAATCTCTCCATGGGCGGCCGGCTCGGGCAGCATGTCCCGATAACTGCGCAGCACATCGCTCAGGCGCATGCCGTCGGTGTAGGGCAATCGGCCTGGACGTACGACATGGCCTTCAAGATAGATGGCACGCTCGCTATACGGCAGGATTGGTTCCACGCGAATGCGGTCTCCATCCTGCACCTGAAAAGCGGCCATGGCATCACGATCAGACTGCGGGCTTTGTTTGCCTGCAATATGCAGCGTTACCGTCTCACGCTTGTGATTGGCATCGATGCGTTCGATCGTGATGTGGCCGAGCGACGCCGCGGCTGTAAAGCCACCGGCGTCATCGACTGCTGTAGTGAGCGTTGTTCCCCCAGACTTGAGCTCATAGATCGCCGGCCGCTTAACCGCACCGTAAACAGCCACCTGTGGACCCGCAGGAGGCACCAGCAGAGTGTCTCCGCTTTCAAAACGGGCACTTCCGTTACGAACTCCATGAAGCAGGAAGTCGTAGAGATCAACCTCCTCGACGAGCTGCTTCCCGCGATAGTGGCGCAACGTGCGGAGCGAACCGACCGATGTGGGACCGCTGGCGGCGTACAGTGCACCCAGAGGAGTTGCAAGCGAGCTGATGTCGTAACCGCCGGGACGCTGCACATCGCCGACCACATAGACACGTACGGAGCGCAGGCGCGAGACCGTGACAGCGACCTGCGCATTACGGTACTGCCGTTTGAGCGCGCCTCCGATTAGACTTTGTGCTCGCTCAAGAGGGAGCCCTGCAATCTGAAGAGAGCCCGCTTCGGGCAAAAGGATGCGGCCGTCGCGGTCAATAATACGGGTGATGCTCTCGGTGATGCTTCCCCAGAGATCGATCGTGAGCGTATCTCCCGGACCGACGACGTAATCCGGTCCCAGAGGCACGTCGAGCGGGGTGTTGCGGCCTGAGATTCCGCGCGCGGCATAATCATCGCGATTCACGAAGACTTCGGAACCGAAACGGCTCAGCCGTACAGTCTGGTCGGGAATTTGCGTGTACAGATCCCGCATCGATCGCAAGTTGTAGGGCGCAGGCTTCCGAAGAACCTTCGGTATGTCAGTCGATGCGTTTACTTCCTTATTACCACGCCGCCTTTTTCCAGAACTCCTGCGGTTGCCAACAGAACTCATCGACTGAGTCGCAGTCATTGGGAGACCGTTTTCATCGGTGCGAGATGGCTCACTGTTCAGTCCGGCTCCCGCGGAGAGTTTGAGTGCGCTTGTGCCTCCGGACTGCATGAGAGCGCGCCGGGAGAACGACAGGCCACTGTCCGCATTTCCATCACTGACGTTGGACGCTTCAGTCCGGAGATCATCATTGGACACATATCCGCGCGCACGCAAGAACGTTGTAATGTTTGCGCGCACATCTGCGTTGGTTGCGATCTGGCCATAGAGCATCTCATCCGAGATGTCGTTCGCATCGATCTGCTTGCCTTGTTCCTGCATGCGATCAGCGACCTGCGACTTCAACTCCACCACCAAGCCGGGGTTTTCTTGCAGAATATTGATGATTTCGTCGGAGGAGAGAGCTCCCTGGGTCGTCAAGTCGCTGGTGTTTGTCGACCCTAGACGACCATCTCCCGAGTTTTCGCTATCCTCCGCGATCGTTGTCGCTGCACTACTGCCTTCGTCTCCTGAGGGCTGGGCGGTGCTCTGCGTTGAAGCGGACGCAAACGGCGCCTGCCCGTTCGCGGTGGTTTCAGTAATGAAGAAAAACGTCAGCATCGATGCCGCCGCGAACAAGACCGCTCGTGACATGCGAGTGCAATAGGCGCTCACATGCGAATGTCGGCTTCTAGTCATGTTGACTGTACCGGCGAAGGTGGAATGCTGCGTCATGGGCGTTTGCTCTACACCTTGAACGTAAAGAACCAGAACCGCAGACGTGTCATGCACTCGTCAGTGAATTGTCATTCCTTTGTTGTCTATTGGAAAATGCGCTGGAGGGACGCACGAAATTCATTTCAACGGGCAGCTGGGCTTTGGTCGGAACTGGCAGCAATGACCGTGCAGACGCAATCCGAATTCTGTTGGCCGTGAAGCGATGCAGATTACGCTTGGAACGGATTGATTGTCGCGCGTGTTTCTGTGTGACAACGATGGTAATCGACCAACTCAGCAATGCTTAACATAACGAAGCCATGCCTTCTCGCAAATTGGTCGACGTCATCGCCTTTCGCCATGGTTCCATCCGGATTTGTGATCTCGCAAAGAACGGAGGCGGGTTTCATTCCAGCCATCCTCGCCAAATCTACGGATCCCTCCGTATGCCCTTGTCGAGCTAAGACGCCGCCAGGGGTTGCCCTTAGCGGAAAGACATGGCCGGGGCGAACCAGGTCGCGAGGTTGGGCATCAGTTTCAACAGCAGTACGGATCGTTGTCACTCTGTCTTGTGCCGAGACGCCGGTCGTGACTCCTTCGCGTGCGTCGATTGTCACCGTGAAGCTGGTCTGGAAGCAGCTCTCATTGTTTGAAACCATTTGTGGCAGGTTAAGCCGAGTAAGCGCCTCATCGGTTAAACACAGACACACGATCCCACTGCCTTCGCGAATGAGAAGAGCCATGGTCGGCACCGAAATCGTCTCAGCCGCAACGATCATGTCAGCTTCATTCTCGCGATCGAAATCGTCCACAAGAATGATAGGACGCCCTAGACGAATATCATCCAGCGCTCGATGAAATCTCTCCTCGAAAGGAAATGCCGCAGACTGGAGTGCTGTGGCAATGGAAGGAAACGATAACATGGACGGACCTCGTTGACATGACATTAGCCGGCCTCCGATTGCGGATTGTCATGTCAAAGTAAGGCGATTGTCATTGCTTTGTTATCGAAGTGCATCGAGATGCAAGTGACAATCAATTGACAAAAAACAGACTATCCAGAGACACATCGGCTGGCGCATCTCGCTACTGTGGTTGTTATGTCGCGTCCGATACTGAGCTTTCCTTTCTTCAAAACGACACGGTCAGCGAGGTTTGCCGCCTTCGCTCTGGCCCTGTTCTGCGTGGTCCAGTTTGGCAATGCACAAGATACGCCGCTGCTCTCCGGAGGCGTTGGGTTCTTTACCAGCACACCTGGCGGTGATACGAGTTACATGCCGACCATCCAACCGCTGCTGGCTGCGCCTATCGGCAATCGGTTTCTCATCGAATCGCGGGCCATCCTGCTCGAGACATTTTCACCCAGGGGCAACGGCCAGTCCGGCTACGACCACACTCATGTGATCGGCCTTACATATCTTGAGGGGGATTACTTTGCAACGTCGCACGTCACCGTCGTCGTCGGCAGCTTCCTGCTGCCTTTCGGCACCTATAATGAGCGTCTGTCGGAAATCTGGATCGGGAATTTCCAGGATGGTCCGCTGATTGCCAGCCTTGGAACAATGTCCACCGGCACCGGGGTCGGCGGAATGTTGCGCGGCTCCGCCATCTCGCGGCCTAAATACTCCTTCGACTACGCAACATGGTTTTCCGCCCGCAGCGGAAACGAGCAGTTCAACTCCAAGCGCTCCTTTGGCGTTCGGACCAGTCTGTACCTGCCCCCCAGCCGCCTGGAAATAGGTCTTTCGTACGATAGATTGCTGCAGGGACCGCAGGGTACGCGAGGAGAGAACTTCTATGGCATGCACGTCTGGTGGGAGCCTAAGGATACTGCCTTTCGCCTGCGCTCCGAGTTCGCGCGCGGTCATCACGCCCAGGGCTACTGGATTGAAGCCGATTACCGCACACAGACGTTTGGCGGCCTGGACAGCTGGATCGGACGCTTCGAGCCCGTATTCCGCATGCAGCAGACCTTCCGCCGCGACACGATCGCCAGCGACGGTCTTCCACTTGCAAACACCCAGCGCGCAGACTTCGGATTCGACTACAACCTGCCGCACAACACGAGAATCCTTACCAGCTATTCGCGGCAGTTCTCTTCCTCCGGCAATGAAAATATCTGGGAGACAGGAATCGTCTATCGATTTCTCTTCCCAGCCTGGAAAGGTAAATCACAATGAACCCAAAATATATCCTCGCCTGTACTGTTGTCCTGGGTGCAGTTCTCGCACCTTTATTCGCTACCGTACAGGCTCAGTCGCAAGCGCCGCCGCAAACCGCACAAGCAGCCAACAAGCACACCGCCGCCACGCACAAATCTCACCAGCCTGTGGATGAAGGACAACGTATCTTCGAACAGAACTGCTCGCGTTGCCATTGGGCTCCGGAAGGCTTCTCGCCACGAATCTCCGGCACGATCGTGCATCACATGCGCGTCCGCGCATCGCTCAGCCAGCACGATCAAGAAGAGCTGCTCCGGTTCTTCAATCCATAAATGAATCTATCTGTTAAATGAATTCGTCAGCGGCCGTCAGCGTTTCATACCGGCGGCCACATGCGAATCCTCAATAGAAACATGAGGAGAAATCCAGGCAGCTTCCGATTCTTCGATTAAATGACCTTCCTGAAGCCAAAATACACGCTGGCCGCAAAACTGTTTATGAACACGATGGGTTGCAAGCACGACAGCAATCCCGGCATTTCCCAGGTTGTTGAGAACCTGCCCTTCATTCTCTTCATCCAATGCTGAAGTCGCTTCGTCCAATAGAAGCAACGTGGCACCGCGAAGGATCGCTCGAGCCAGGCCCAGCCTCTGCCGTTGTCCTCCAGAAAACAAGATTCCGTTATCGCCAACGCCGGTCTCAAGGCCAAGGGGCTGTGCGGCCACAAATTCATTTAGCTTGGCGGCGGCTAGCGCGTTCATCAGTTCCGCGTCGCTCTTTTCCGGTAGTCCGAAGAGCAGGTTATTCCGTATCGAATCGTCCAGAAGCGCGATCTCCTGCGGCACGTATGCGATACTTGCGCGGTCCACGCGCACAATACCGGTCACAGGTTGGGAGACCCCGGCAATCAGATTCAGGAGTGAGCTTTTGCCGCTGCCGGAGACGCCGCGAAGCGCGATGCTTTCTCCCTCACGCAGACGAAGATTCACGTTCCGCAAGATCGGCACGCCTTCATCGAAAGAAAAGCTTGCTTGTTCAAGTTCCAGGACGAAACCCGCAGCCGGCAGTTGCGTCGTCCGTACAGGCGCGCGATGCAGAAAACACTCGCGCAGTTCGAAATCGACAATCCGAACGTTCTCGTAAGCGCTCTCCATCTGACCAGCGAAGAACGATATTTGACTGATCAGAGGAAGCAGGCGCCGGGAGATCACGAAGTAGAAGACCAGAAGCGACAGCAACTGGCGCACGTCCCCATGTCGCAGTTGGACCGCGACAACAATGCAGAGAAAAAGCAGCACCACGCCTTGATCGGACAGGATTCGCGCAACCTGCGGAAGAAAAGCGACGCGTCGATTGCTTGCAGCCAGCAACCCAGCTTGTTCACCAATCCGATCATGAAAGAAACCCTGGTTCCCGTAAGTGCGAATCTCTTTCCCGGAGGTGAACATGTCCGCCAGACTTCTCTGAAGCATGCGCAGGAACTGCTCGCGCTTCGAGGCAGCCAATTGGAGCTGCTTGCGAATAAGGAATCGGTGTACTCCATAGAACACGATGACAGCAGATCCGAGGCCGCATGCTACTGCCGGGCCCTTATATACGAGAGCGACTGTCATTACCATGACGACAGCCACAGCCGCAATCATCTCAACGCAGTGATGAAAAAAATTGGCGGCTTCGCGCGCTGTGGAAATTGCATGGTTCAAAAGTTCACTACGATTGCGCTCGACGAACCGGCTCCAGCGCATTTCGCTATAGCCGTGTGTGAGCTGAAGAAGAAAATCCTTATAGAGATTTTGAATATGGCCGACGACGGAGCGCGTCGAATACAAATCCATCGAGGCCCGAAGTACAACCAGACTCGACGTGATCAACGCAGCCGAGAGAGTTGTCTTCGGTATCCACCAGAAATGATGCGCCGGTGAGCCGCCTTGCAACAACAGAAATAAGAAATACATCGCACCGGCGAGCATCAGATCGCAGACGCCCACGGCGACCCTCTCCGCAATCAGCCATGCGAAGGAAAGGCGCTGCCCAATTCCAAGCAGCCGAACCGCCAAACGGAGACTCCTGACAAAGCCAAAAGGCTTTTTTATGTCCGCTGCACCGGCAGGACACATAGGCGATCGGATCGACATGCACCGAAGCTATCAGTGTGCGTACCCCGGAGTTGTCAGAGATAGGTCGCCAAAATGTAAGCGAATTGTAATCAGGTCGTCGCCGCTCGCTACGACAAGATCATGACAATTGATTAACCGATCCATGACAACTCATCTGAGCGCGATCGCTAGATTGATTGAAGGAGAGAGTCTATGAAGAAGAAGTTTATGCCGATGATTCTGCTGGTTGCGGTTCTGACAGTGACGCTGTCTGCCACCTCTATAGTCTGGGCTCAGGCCGCGCCCCGAACGATCGACATTACCGTCAAGCGGTTTTCATACGATCCAGGTGAGATCACCTTGAAAAAGGGAGAGCCGGTGGTGCTCGTGTTAAAAAGCGCGGACGTAGCACACGGGCTGCGCATTCGTGAGCTAAACGTCAACATCAAGGTAAAGGCGGGCGGCACAGCACAGGTGCAATTCACGCCGGGAAAGACAGGAGATTTCATCGGCCACTGCTCTGTCTTCTGCGGTTCGGGTCATGGCAGGGTGATATTGAAAGTGCACGTGGTGGATTAGAGATGCGCTGCCTCATCTTGGCGACGTTCGCAGTCTTCGTTGTGGGGCTGGTCGGTTGCAAGGCCAATCCTCCAGGAAAGCTGGAAACAAAAATCATAACTTCTGCAGAACATCATTTCTTGATTGGCAACAAGAAGCAGAAGAACCCGCTGCCGGACACGCCTGAAACCTGGGCTGACGGCAAAGAAGCGTTCTCGCATTACTGTGTTGCCTGCCACGGCATGGATGGACAGAAAACGGGGGTTCCCTTCATCGATCACATCTCGCCCCCGATCCCGTCGCTGGCGTCCCCAGACGTGCAGCGATTTACGGACGGTCAACTGAAGTGGATCCTCGATTATGGAATTCGGCCATCCGGAATGCCTGGCTCCAAGGGAACCCTGAGCGACGATGAACTCTGGTCGATCGTGGTGTTCCTCCGCCATCTGCCTCCGGCCGGCAGCCAGGGTGTTCCGGAGATGTATACCCACTGAGTTGGTCAGGGGCAGGAGAACACCTGTCCGTGAGGAGCTATGAGTTCAAACATCGATAGAGAGGGAGCGAAAAATTTCAAACCGCCGGAGGCGACAGGTCTGGCGTTTGCCGTCGGATCCTATTTTTCCTTCCGTATCGTCCTTGTGCTTTTCTCGGTGCGCGTCCTGGGTACGGATCCACGCACGGGTGCCGAGATAAGTCTCGCCTTGAACCTGCTCCTGCTTCTTCTCGTCTGCTTTCATTCGCTCGGATATGCCAACCGCACATTCGGTTCTATGCTGCGGTTATCCAGTGTCCGGTGGGTACTTGTCTTCCTGGTTTTTTCCTGTTGCAGCCTGGCGTGGAGCGGCACAGTGTCGCTGGTGACGTCCACTGCCTACTGGTGCGGGATGGCCGCCGATGTTGCAATCGTGGTCCTGCTGCTTCGCGCCGGATCGGCGACAGGAGTCTCTCATTCCCTGATGAAGGGCTTTATACTGAGCGCCTGTTGCCTTGCGCTGATCGCATGGATCATGCCCGCTCAATCCGATCTGCGTCTCGGAAATGAAGAGTTTTTCAATACGAATCAGATCGGCAATCTTTGCGCGTTCGCCATCTTCCTGGCCCAATATCTCATGCACCGCAAAGAAGGAAAATGGAGACTCGTTATTCTCTTCCTAACGCTGACTCTCCTTCGCAGTCTGAGCAAGACGACGATCGTTGCCTTCCTGCTGAGCGAGAGCTTTCTCATTGTTCAGGACAGATCAATAAGCCGCAAGACCAAAGTCCTCCTTACTACAGCAGCGATGTTGGTCATCCTAGCCTTCTGGGGCCTGTTTGAAGCGTATTACGCCATTTACACCGCTGCCGGGAACCAGGCAGAAACCCTGACAGGCCGCACCGCTATCTGGGCCTACGTACTCAACGTAGCGCTTGAACAGCCGTGGATTGGGCACGGCTTTGACGCCATGTGGAAGGTGGTTCCTCCTTTCGGCCCCGATCAGTTCGAGGCGAGGCACGCGGAAAATGAACTGCTACAGCAGTTCTATGCCTATGGAGCGGTAGGTATCTTGCTGATAGCTGGCCTATACGGCAGTCTCTATCGGCAGATCCGCAGACTTCCGCGAGGCCCTCTGAAGATAGTCTTCCTAAGCATCCTGCTCTTCGTCGTCATACGGGGTCTGGCTGAGGCGGAACCCTTCGATCTATTGCTCCCCTTATGGTCGATTGTCCTGATCGGTTTGCTGGTAGAGCAACTAAGCGCTATGGATGACCATTCGAGCGGCGTTTTGTTCGCGAGGCGAACTCGCGCTGTTTATCTAGATACTTTGCCTCAAACAGGAAACGTTTAAGTCCATCAATGCCTGTAAGCCGGGAGCTGCTATGTGGGAAAACGGAACTATCCATTCGTCAGAGAGTATCTTGGAAAGCCAACCCGTGAGAATTGCCGTTATCGGCGCAGGGCATGTCGGGCTCGTGGTCGCCGCGTGCTTTGCGGAGATCGGGCACACGGTAGTTTCCGTAGATGACGACGCGGCGAAGATCGCTGAGTTAGGACAGGGAAAGGTCCCTATTCATGAGCACTTCCTGCCGGAGTTGTTGCAACGGCATTGGCCCTCCCGCCTCTCATTTACAACATCTTTGAGTGATGCCGTTGCTCAATCCGAAGCGATTTTCATCGCGGTCGGAACTCCGGCACTTGAAAATGGAGAAGCCGACATGTCCTCCGTTGAGGAGGTCGCGAGGGGAATAGCTGATTCAGTCAACGGGTATAAGGTCATTGTTGAGAAGAGTACAGTCCCGGTTTCTACGAGCGATTTCATCACGAGGATATTGCTGCGGAATGGCACCCGACGAGATATGTTCGACGTTGCATCTAATCCGGAATTTCTGCGCGAAGGGACGGGAGTCACAGATTTTCTGCATCCGGACCGGATCATAGTCGGAACCGCAAGCGAAGATGCCTACAAACTTCTGGAACGAATCTACCATCCGCTTACTTCCGGCCGGTACTATAAGTCGCTTTTCAGTGTCGAAGGCGGAAGGTCCGTATCCCGTCCCGCACCATTGCTTAGAACAAGTGCAGAGAGCGCCGAGTTAATCAAGCATGCATCGAATGCATTCCTTGCGACAAAAATCAGTTTTATCAATTCCATTGCGAATATCTGCGACGCCGTGCAGGCCGATATATCGGAGGTTGCGCAAGGCTTGGGCATGGATCAACGTATCGGTCCTCGCTTCCTTGCGGCGGGGGTAGGTTATGGAGGTTCGTGCTTTCCGAAGGACACTAAGTCCCTTCGCGCAATTAGCAGCAGAGCTGGAGTGGATTTTAGGCTTTTGGATGAGGTCGAGCGGATTAACGAAGTCCAGCAAGCAAACTTTCTGCGTAAAATTCGATTTGCATTAGGACAACCGCGCGGCAAGAAGCTGGGCGTTCTTGGATTGTCGTTTAAGGGGGGCACAGACGACGTGCGGGAATCGCCCGCCATTCGTGTGGTGCTCTCATTGATAGCCGATGGATGCATCATCACCGCATACGATCCGGCAGCCATGAAAAATGCGCAAGCGGTATTGCCAGAAGGCAGTGTTGCTTTCGCGGAGAATGCTTACCAGGTCATGGATGAGGCGGACGCTCTGGTAGTGCTTACAGACTGGGTCGAATTTTCTCATTTGGATATGGTTCAGATCAAGCAGAGGCTTGGCAGTCCGATCGTTCTTGACGGTCGCAACATGTTTGACAGCAGCGCAATGAAAGAAATGGGGTTGACATATGTTTGTGTTGGCCGCCCGTCGGACGGGCTTGTCACCGCCAAACAGGCGTCCTCAGCCGGGAAGAGAAAGAAGAGGGCACTTGTAACAGGCGCAGCCGGATTTCTCGGGTCGCATATGGTCGACGCGCTTCTTGCCGAGGGTTATTCCGTGCTCGGAGTCGATAACTTGCTGACAGGCCGGGTCAAAAACATACAGCACCTCAATGGAGATCCACACTTTGAATTCTTGAGACACGATATTTCGGAGCCGTTCGATCCTGGCACTATGGACATGGTGTTCAATATGGCGAGTCCAGCGAGCCCAGTCGACTATACGCTCCATGGAGTAGAGACCTTACTTGTAGGCTCATCAGGCACGCGCAATGCTCTTGAGATTGCAAGGCGGTACAAGGCGAAGTTCTTGCACTGTTCCACTTCGGAATGTTACGGCGATCCCCTCATCCATCCTCAGCCGGAGTCTTATT
Organism: Acidobacteriaceae bacterium; assembly: GCA_049692235.1. Taxonomy (GTDB): domain Bacteria; phylum Acidobacteriota; class Terriglobia; order Terriglobales; family Acidobacteriaceae; genus JAKAAZ01. Next base: position 21,813 of record JBAVOQ010000134.1, read on the forward strand.
GGGGCCATGTCAACCCGATCGGGCCGCGCTCGGTTTATGACGAGTCGAAGCGCTTTTCTGAAGCCCTGATTATGGCATATCACCGGTACTACGGTGTCGATACGCGGCTTGTGCGAATCTTCAATACTTATGGGCCCCGATTGCAGTTAAACGATGGTCGGGTTATATCGAATTTTCTCAGGCAAGCATTGTGCGGAGAAGACCTTACGATCTATGGAGACGGTAGCCAGACGCGAAGCTTTTGTTATGTCTCCGATCAGATTGACGGTCTGCTGCGTCTCATGCACTCGGACGAACACTATCCTGTGAACATCGGCAATCCTGAGGAATTTACCATTCTCGAATGCGCAAATGAGGTTCTGGCAGCTACGGGTTCGGAAAGCCGCCTTGTATTCCGATCATTGCCGCAGGATGATCCCAAACAACGTTGTCCGGATATTACCAGGGCAAAGACCCTGCTAGGCTGGACGCCAAAGGTTAGGCTTCCTCAAGGGTTGCACCTCTCAATTCCATGGTTCGCGGAGAATATTGGCAAGAAGGCCGACAATGAGCATCTGGCTTCGCGCCACATCACTTTACCGGCGCTAATCGAGCTTCCTTTACGAACTGGGCCGTCGCGCACGATAACACTTGTGGACTCAATGCGGAGTGTTTCCTCATAAGAGAGGTCGCCAAAACGTACGTTGAACGCCATCCGACCGAAGGACACAGCGGAGAGGGGCGGCGATCAACCCAGGCTGGCGGCTTCGTCCCCATTAGGGCCAGCGGAAGAAGCAGACCCCGAAAGATGAAGGCTCCCGTGAAAAGAAAGAGTCGATCCGGGAGGCCTTCCGATGCATAGAGATGCAGAATGTCATCTGATTGTAATTTCTGGGGTGTCTGTGAACGGGAATAGACTTGTATCGACCAGAATAGAAGGGAGAGGTGCTGGATCATGGTTAACGACACGGAAGTGGCAGTGGAAATCGCAATAGACGCTGTACCCGCGACGAATCTCGGCACCATTCTTATCGTAGAAGATGACCCGCGCATGCAGAAGGTGCTGCGCAGAATCTTCGCCGAGGAGCACTACGCCGCTGTGATAGCTAGTGATGGTCAAGCTGGGTTGGATCTGTTTCGTAGTGAGCGGCCGCTCGCGGTTGTCCTCGATCTGATCCTTCCGCATATCTCCGGACGCGAACTTTGCCAGACTTTCAAGCATCTCTCCAGCGAAACTCCGATCGTGGTGCTCAGTGCGATCACTGAAGTCGCAGATAAGGTGCTTCTCCTCGAGTTGGGGGCTGATGATTATGTCACAAAACCTTTTAGCCCACGGGAGCTTACAGCCCGCGTTCAAGCGGCCATCCGCAGACAGCGCAAGCCAACAGCACAAACGATCTATCGCTTCGCCGATTGTGAGATCGACTTCAGGAAGATGACCGCCCGGCGCAGTGGGAATCCCGTGATCCTCACCGCGCACGAGTTCAAACTGCTGAAGTATTTTACTGAGAATGTGGAGCGTGTCCTCACACGCGAAGTCTTGCTCAACGAGGTCTGGGGATATCATTGTTTCCCGACCACGCGAACCGTAGACAACCAGATTCTAAAGCTGCGTCAAAAGCTGGAGTCTGATCCGGCGAATCCCCGACATCTGCTCACGATTTACGCGGCAGGGTACAAATTTGTCCCATGATTCTAAAGTCGCCCACCGGCCGGAGAACGCCCCTGCGCTGAGAGTAGCTGGGATGCCCGAGAAGCAAGGCATCCGAACGCATGTGCTACTCGTCGTTGCCATGGCGCTGGTGATCGCAACCGTGACCAGCCTGTGCGTCCTACTCATTCGTCATCGTTTGCGAGCGCAAGTGACAGACGGCCTATCGCAGGATCTAGATCATTCTGTTATCACCTTCCAGAATCTGCAAGCCGACCGGCTGGGAGCTTTAGAGCGCGAGAATGCTCTTCTTGCCGAACTTCCGACCCTCAAAGCCCTGATGACAAGCGGTGACGACCTCACCATTCAGGACGGCGCCGTCGAATTCTGGCAGATCAGCGACGACGATCTGTTCGCGCTTGCGGATCCGAGCGGCCGGGTAGTGGCGGCCTATACAAAGGGTGCATCTGCTGACAAGAATCTTCGCCGAGGGCTGACAACTCTGCTGGCTGTTCCAGGCAAGCACTATCTCATCGACGGCGGATCGCTGTACGCCTGCTCGGTGCGTCCACTTTACTTCGGCAGTGATGAAGACGGGACCCTGCTGGGCTATGTCGTCAGCGGCGTTTCAATCGAACGCACAGTGCGGCAAATCAGTCAACCCACCGGTGTCGAGGCGACGTTTCTCAGCAGCGGCCGGATCGTCGCCAGCACGCTTGAGCTCGCGATGCAAGCGAATCTGGCGACGCAGCCTCTGTTGCTTTCCAGCACACCTCGAGCGCCTGCGACAGTGAAGCTTGGAAATGCTCGATTTCTTGTTGCTACAGAAGATCTCTCCGCTACAGCTACGTCTCCACTGCAGTTGGTTGTTCTGAAATCTTTCGAACCAGCGGAGCGTTCTATCAACCGCATCGACCGGATGGTCCTGATTGCAGGGTTGCTCGCACTTCTTTTAGGCACGGCTCTGATGATCGGTCTTTCGCGCCTCGTGACTCGTCCACTTGAAGAGCTCTCCAGGAGTGTGAGAGCGTTTGGCGCGGGAGATAGGCGATACCATATCCCACGGCAGGGCACCTTGGAAGTGAGGCAGCTAACTACCGCATTCGCCGGTATGCGGAACGAGATTCAGCAGGCCCACCGGGCGTTGCTCGAATCCGAGCGGCTGGCGACCATTGGCCGGATGGCGAGCTCGATATCCCACGATCTCCGCCATTATCTCGCTGCGGTCTATGCCAACTCGGAGTTTCTCGCCTCCGATCGGCTTTCCGCAAAAGAACGCGCGGAGATCTTCGCGGACATTCGTGCGGCGGTCCACGGTACGACAGACATGATCGAATCGCTGCTGATCTTCAGCCGTACCGGCGCCAGCATCAGGAAATCGCCGATATTGATGGCACCACTGCTCGAACGCACGGCAGCGCTGATCCGCGCACATCCTGACGCAGAGGGCGTGACCGTGGTGACGCGTTGCGGCAATTCTGCGGATACCGAGGCCGTTGTCGACGAAAAGCAGATCGAGCGAGCGATTTACAATCTGCTTCTCAATGCCTGTCAATCCGTCCGCAGCCTCGGAACGACGGCCAACGTTGCGATCACTCTTGAAACACAGGAGCGGGATATGGTCGTCAACGTCATCGACAACGGTGCCGGCGTTCCAGAGAAGATTCGTAAGAGCCTCTTCGAGCCCTTCGTGAGCGAAGGAAAGCAGAAGGGAACGGGCCTTGGTCTCACACTCGCTCACTGCATTGCAGTGGAGCACGGAGGAGGGGTCGTTCTTCTTAGCAGTCGTCCTGGCGAGACGATCTTCCAGATGAAGGTGGCGCGCGAGCTTCGAATGCAGGACACTGCGTCGGAGTCGAAACGTCACGATCAGGTGATCGCAGATGAGAATGTGCGGACCTAGACGAATACGGGCTTGTCGTGTCAGCCTTCGCAACGCATGGCGAGTGGTACCGCTTTTCATGGTGTTTTTCGGGCCTTCGGTGCACGTCCTCGGTGCGCAGACGACGAGTCACGAGAGCCTGTCACAGCAGATCCAGAAATTGACCGACTCCATGGCACGCACGCAGGCCCAACTCGAAGAGTCTCAGCGGCAATTAGACGAGATGCGTAAGCAATTGACCGCATTGCAACGCCAATTGGCACAGAGTGGATCGACCCCGGCAACTCCCACATCTCCTGTTCCGGCTCCGGCGTCATCTTCTTCCACGACGCGGCCCTCGCCCGCAGCGACAACGACAGCGATTGAAGATCTCCGCGAGCGCCAGACGATGCAGGAGTCTCAGATTGCGACTCACGAGCAAACCAAGGTGGAAAGCGAATCTAAATATCCAGTGAAGGTAACCGGCTTGTTGCTGCTGAACGGGTTTGTCAATACTGGAGCGGTCGATATGGCAGCAACACCGACTGTGGCGCTTCCTGGCTCAGGCAGTACGGGAGCGACTGTGCGGCAGACGGTGCTCGGTTTCGATGCGCGCGGTCCGCATCTGTTAGGCGCTCGCAGCTATGCCAATTTACGAGTGGATTTCGACGGCAGTCCGCAATCCAATAGCACGAACTACTCCGGCTACTATAACTCCAATACCACGCTGCTGCGACTCCGCACCGCTTACGCTGCCCTGCAATGGAAGCATACCGAAGCTTACTTCTCGCTGGATCGTCCGATCTTCAGTCCCGATACGCCAACTTCGCTGACGGCCGTGGCTGTGCCGCCGCTTGCCTGGTCCGGCAACCTGTGGACCTGGAATCCTCAAGTGGGTGTGACGCAGGATCTCGGGTTCGCCAGTTCACGCGATGTGAGGCTACAGGCTGCGCTGATCGATGTCGGCGACGCGCCTCTGTCGCCAGTGATCTCCGCCTCAGGAACTACGACGGGGACGCCGCCCAGCACCGCGGAGCAAAGCCGCTGGCCTGGTGTCGAAGCGCGTGGCGCACTGCTCGGGTCGATGCTGAACCATGACGGCAGCCGCGTCGGCCTAGGCGGATATTTTGCTCCTCACCACACTACGCTTGGTCACAACTTCGATGCCTGGGCGGGCACTCTTGATTGGCGCCTGCTGCTGCCGGCCCGTTTGCAACTGACAGGAAGCTTCTACCGCGGAATGGCGCTGGGCGGCCTTGGAGGCGGAGCCTACAAAGATTTCGCATATCGTTTCGACCCAGATTCAGGCGACTATTACCTCCGTTCGCTTGACGATGTTGGCGGATGGGCACAACTTAAGGAAAAGCTAACCGAACGGGTTGAACTTAATGCCGCCTTCGGGCTGGATGACGTGTTCGCCGGCGAATTGCGTCCTTATGCTGTCTCCGGCGGCACCATGTATCAGAACCTTGCCAGAAACCGCACGTATACCGGCAATGTGATTTACAGTCCGAGCGCATATCTGCAGTTTTCTTTGGAATACCGACATCTGGAGAGCTACCCCGTCGTCGGTCCTCCGGCCGGGAGCAATATCATCGGCCTGGGTGCGGGATACAAGTTCTGATGAGAAAGAGGATATTCGGCAAATGGCTGCTCTGCGCTGTCGCCGTGGCGTCGGGAGCGATGTGCGCCCAGGATCGTCCTTCCAAGAGCTCAGTAGCCGAGCTGCGCCTCCACATCGTTTCATCCCGGCCCGGAAAGCATCGTGCTGTTCCGGCGGTCATTTGGTTGGAACCACTGGCCGGAACGTCCGCTCTTCCTTTCCTGCCTCATGGTCATTACACTCTGCTGCAGAAGAATCGCACATTCATCCCGCACTTGCTGGTAATTCCCGTCGGCAGCGTCGTTCAGTTTCCCAACGCCGATCCCTTCTTTCACAACGTCTTCTCGCTCTTTGAGGGCAAACGCTTCGATCTGGGACTTTATGAAGCCGGATCTAGCAAGTCGGTGACTTTTTCGCGCGAAGGCGTTTCCTATGTCTTTTGCAACATCCATCCGGAGATGAGCGCCGTCGTGCTGTCCCTCTCGACGCCACTTTATGCGATTGCAGATGCGAACGAGTCGTTCGTGATTCACAATATTCCACCGGGCGATTACAAGCTGCACGTCTGGATCGAAGGAGTGCCCCAGTCCATTCTTGATGGTTTGGCCCATCCTGTGCATCTTCCTTCTCGCACGGTTGACCTCGGCGAGTTGAAAGCTCCGATAGCCCGAACCAAGTCGGTGACGCACGCCAACAAATTTGGGCGCGCCTACGATACACATTCCAAATCGACCTATTGATCCCTGACGCTCCTGTAACTTCCAGCGCCAATTTGCAGAGAATGAATGGGAATAGTCCCTTCGCTCACTTTGTGACAATGCAATGACAGTACGCTGACAACACCAAATCAGAAGATCCGTACATTGCGAGTAGCGGTTGCCCGAAGGAGCGTGCCATCAACGCGGCCGCGTCGGTCCCTGATCGGGGATTCGGATCAGGCATGCGTGCAGCCGGGAGGGGCGGAGTTGCATATGGATAATATCCAAACACCACAGGCAGTAGTTTGCGGAGCGGGCGGCTTTATTGGTGGTCATCTCGTCAAGGGGCTTTTGGATCGTGGGGTCCGAGTCATTCGGGCGATCGACATAAAACCTCTGGAAGATTGGCACCAGGTAACGGAGGGTGTTGCCAATCTTTCCCTTGACCTCAAGGAGAAGAAGAACTGCCTGATAGCTACGAGTGACGCGGACTATGTTTATCAACTCGCCGCAGACATGGGCGGCATGGGATTCATCGAGAACAATAAAGCGCTTTGCATGCTCAACGTGCTGACGAGTGCGAATATGCTGGTGGCGGCCCGGGAAACGGGAGTCAAAAGGTTCTTTTACGCATCTTCGGCCTGTGTCTACAACGCACAAAAGCAGACCAGACCGGATGTGATTGCTCTCAAAGAGTCGGATGCCTATCCAGCTCTACCGGAAGATGGCTATGGCTGGGAGAAGTTGTTCAGCGAGCGAATGTGCCGCCATTTCGCAGAGGAATCCAATCTGATCTGCCGCGTGGCCCGCTATCACAATGTTTATGGTCCGCACGGTACCTGGACAGGTGGACGAGAAAAAGCGCCCGCCGCGATCTGTCGCAAAGTTATTGAAGCCAAAAAGTCCGGCATCCATGAAATCAATATCTGGGGAGATGGAGAGCAAACGCGCAGCTTTATGTTTATTGACGACTGCATACGCGGTACGGAGATGATCATGAACAGCAACATTGAGGAGCCAATCAATCTCGGCTCCAATGAACTTGTCACGATCAATCGCCTGGTCGATATCGCAGAAGAGATTGCGGGCATCCGGCTCAAGCGCACGTACGATCTGAGTGCCCCAAAAGGCGTAGCTGGACGCAATAGTGACAACTCGATGATCCTGGATCGTCTCGATTGGGAGCCCTCCATCAGGCTCCGCGACGGTCTCGAGCAAACCTATCGTTGGATAGAAAAGGAAATGGCTGCAGAGGAGTCGAAGCAGGAGCGCCACGTGTATTCACTGGCGCTCTGATATATGACGGCGGGCAAAGTTATGACCAGCAACCTTATTCAGCAGGCGGCCTCAGAGACAGTTGATGCCCCCCAACCGTGGACACCGCAGGAAGCGCTCCTTAGCAATATGGAGTTGCCGCTCCGTGGCACTTTCTACCCACTTGGCTATGCTATTGAGATCATTACCAACGAACCGGCTGTTCTGGAGGCCGCGAACGAGAGCTTCGGCCATGTACGCTTATCTCGGACAAGCACCACACTTCAAGTATGCGTTGGCGTTAGCGACGGAGGCGATTCTGAGTGTCCGCCCGAGCCAACTCGGCGTCAATACAACCATCTATATTCCCTGGTGGCGGACGCAGATAACCAAGCGCTGCTTGATCTAAAGGGTTGCGTCAGTTTTGTCTGGCTGAAGAAAGCGACGGTGGATCACAGGCTCTATTTTCGCTATAACTTTCTTGAAAAAACAGTGTACTTGTTGCTTGGCTCATCGGTCGTAACTGATCTGCATGCCGCCTGTGTCAGCAAGAATGGGAAAGGTATTCTTCTCTGCGGTGACTCTGGCGCGGGGAAGTCGACGCTTTCTTATGCCTGTGCGCGCGCCGGGTGGGTCTATACCTCCGACGACACGAGCTATTTGATCAATAACTCCGACATCCCGCACATCATTGGGCACTCGCATAGGGTGCGCTTCCGTCCGACTGCAAAGGCTCTCTTTCCGGAGTTGGAAGGCCGTGAGTTGACGCCGCGCCTGGAGGGAAAACCTTCCATCGAGATTCCAACCTCTGAGTTATCCGGCCTTATCACTGCGAGCGAGGCAAGAGTGCATTCCATTGTCTATCTGCATCGATGTCCGTCAGGAGCGGGCAGGCTAGTCCCATTGCCGGAGGGCACGGCAACACAGCGCATACGTAAAGAACTCTATTCTGCCGGGGAGATTCGTACAAAGCACGAGAAGGTATTAGAGGTACTCTCTGACATCCCTACATATGAACTTCAGTATTATGACCTGGATCATGCCATCCACCAGCTAGATCTTTTAGCGCAAGGCCCTGAATTGGCTCCGGGGCCACCACAAAAATCGGCCGGCGAAGGTTTTTCCTAGCTAATGGCAACGCCGCTTTGGAGCCGGAGAAATTCATCTTTCTTCCTGACCCATGATGTAGTCGCCATCGAACTGTATCTCATCGCCTCTTCGAATCAGCCACGGCTTTAGTTCACTTCTCTTCTGAATGCAGCCGAAGAACTTGTTGCCTTGCCTCGCTAGCCACGGTATGTGGTTCACCACGGCCTGGAAACTGCGTAGAGCCGCCAGGAAAACCCGTGGACCTAGTGTAGTGTCTCATTATTAGAATCAGTTATATATTGAGGTTCATCTTATGATGAGAGGACCTCGATATGCGTGTTGCGCAGCCCATTGTTTTGAACGAAGAGACACGGCGGAAGCTTGAG
>JBAVOQ010000135.1:0-2288 GCA_049692235.1 Acidobacteriaceae bacterium
TGGTGCGCTCGGCGAGGCGCCGGACCTCGCCGGCCACGACGGCAAAACCGCGGCCATGTTCGCCGGCGCGGGCGGACTCGATGGCGGCGTTGAGCGCAAGCAGATTGGTCTGGCGGGCGATTTCATCGATGACACCGATGATATCGGAGATCTTGCGCGAGGACTCTTCGATCTTCGCCATGGCTTCGACGGCCTTGGCGACGACCTGGCCGCCGCGATCCGCGACATCGCGCGTGCCGCTCGCAGACTGGTTGGCCTCCTGGGCATTCTCGGCGTTCTTCTTCACCGTCGCCGAGATTTCCTCCATGGAGGCGGAAGTCTGCTCCAGGCTGGCGGCCTGTTCCTCGGTACGCTGCGACAGATCGGTCGTGCTGGTCGAGATTTCCGCCGACGCATTGGTGACTTCGCGCGCGGAGGATTTGATCTCGCCGATAATCGAACCGATTCGTTCTGCCATGGTATTGGCATCGCTCTTGAGGGTGGCGAATGCACCCTGATAATCGGCAGTAATTCTGAGCGTGAGATTGCCCTCGGCAAGCCCGCTGAGCATGCGCACGAGATCGTCCAGCGCAGTCGCCACGTTTTCGCATAGACCATTCACGGCGGTGGTAAGGTTGAGCATGAAGCCCTTCTTGCCTTCGGCCGGAACCCGCTTGGTGAAGTCACCGGCAACGGCGGCTTGGACAACGCCGTTGATTTCCCGCTCGACGGCCTTTTCCGCAGTCTCGTCCTTCCATTCGACGCTGGTGCCGAGGCGCTTGCCGTTCTTGTCGACGATTGGCGAGACTATAAGGTGGAAGCTAAGCCCCGCGAGCTCGAGATCGGTCTGAAGGGTGCTGGTCAACTTGTCGAGCATGCCGCGCTGATGCGCCGGGTTCTTATGGAACACGTCAATGCACGTGCCGATCAGCTTGTTGGTGTCGAGATTTGGCAGCACCTTGCGGAGATTGGCCTCGTTCGCGCGCATCATCGCCATCATCGTTTCGTTCATATAGATGATGTTGTAGTTCTCGTCGGCGACCATCATGTTGGTGACACAGCCGTCGAGTGCGGACTTGACGCGGAACGCCGTCTCCTCGAGCGCCCTGCTCTTGGTGACATCCTGCCATTCCACCACGGTGCCGGTGCGCTTGCCGTTCTTGTCGACGATCGGATTGACCACAAGGTCGAAAGTGAGCCCCGCAATTTTGATCGTGGTTCGGACGACAGTCGTCATCCTGTCGAGCATGGCACGCTGATGCGCCGGGTTCTTGTGGAAGACATCGATGCACGTGCCGATCAATTTCTTGGTATCAAGAGCCGGTAGTTCCTTGCGCAGCGCGACCTCGTTGGCTCGCATCATCTCCAACATGGTACTGTTCATGTAGACGATGTTGTAGTTCTCGTCGGCAACCATTACGTTGGTCTGGCAACTGTTGAGGGCGGCCTGAAGCCGATGTGTAATATGGTCCGCGTTGAGCTGCTCAGTCTTGGCTGCGGTGATCTCGGTCGCTAGTTTGACGACTTTCACCGCCTTGCCGTTCGCATCCAGGACCGGATTATAGCTCGCTTGGAGCCAGACGACGTTGCCACCCTTGCCGATACGCTTGTATTGGCCGGCATCGAATTCGCCGCGTCCGAGCTTGTCCCAGAACATTTTGTATTCGGGGCTGTTGCGGTAGGCCGGCTCGACGAACATGGCGTGATGCTGGCCGCGAATTTCCTCCAACGAATAACCCATCGTTGCCAGGAAATTCTCATTCGCGTTCAGAATCTTGCCATCGCTCGTAAACTCGATCATTGCCTGAGATTTGCTCAGGGCGTCGAGTTGCGCACGCAATTCGCTGGGCTGCGCCTTTTTCGAGGCAGCACCATTTCCATTATTAAACCACGACATCGGTTCCTCCGTCAGGTCCTTGGGATGTTTCAGCAAAACGGCGCTCAATCCGCCGCCTGTTCACAAGTGGTAACTTGTGAGCCGATCTGAAGGCTGCCGCAGCTTGAAAGCCTGTGATGACTATCTTCACTTTGCCCACGCCACTTAAGAGTCCTGATTAGGCTGTGCATCACCGTCGACCGCGGCGGACAGAAGATTTGGCAGATCAATCAGCGCGATCATGCCGCTCTCAATCGTCACCAGGCCGGAGAGGAAACTGACGCGCGAGGCGTTGGCGATTCGCGGCACCGGCTGAACTTGAGAGGCCTCAAACGAAACGATATCTAGCACCCGGTCGGCCAGGAGGCCGACCTGCCGCGTGCCAATTTGCACGATGATCGCGATATGCAGCGGCGTTGCTTCGGTCCGGCCT
>JBAVOQ010000136.1:0-75586 GCA_049692235.1 Acidobacteriaceae bacterium
CGAACGCGACAACGCCGCTGCCCGGAAACGCCGGTACCTTGTACGTCCAAGCTCGCTGCAGTTGACCCACGTTCGCGCGATTGATCTGTTTTAGCGGTGAGAATCGTTGCCCGCCCTTGTCGTGCCCATAGGAATGCCATTGCTGACCGGAAGGGTTCGCAGCAGTCTGGCCGCGTGCCACACCGCAAAGCGTAACAAGGCTCATCAAGACTGAAGCGCCAAGCATTTGTCCGCGACGGAAGTTCAATCCATTCTGACCGCTCATCTCTGGCCAATGTCCACTCCAGGGATCGCGACTCGGGTGGTTGCAACTCTTCATGGATAAACCAGAAGAATCTCCCGAACTGGCGAGCAAGCGACGCATAAACGTCAATTTCTCCAGTCCAGAATGACCTTGCCACAATCCCCGGTTTTCATCACCGCGAATCCTTTTTCGAATTCCTGCCACGGAAATCGATGGGTGATCACCGGACGAATGTCCAAACCCGACTCCAGCATCACCGTCATCTTGTACCAGGTTTCGTACATCTCGCGGCCGTAGATGCCTTTCAATGTCAGCATGTTGAAAATCACACGATGCCAGTCAATCGCGATCTCCTGGCTGGGAATACCGAGCATCGCGATCTTGCCGCCATGGCTCATGTTCGCCAGCATGTCGCGAAATGCAGTTGGATTTCCTGACATTTCAAGGCCGACGTCAAAGCCCTCCACCATGCCCAATTCCTTCTGAACTTCTGCAAGCGTCTTCTTTGTTGGATCGACGGCCAAGGTGACGCCCATGGTTTTGGCCAGTTCCAGACGAAACGGATTCAGGTCGGTGATGACAATATGTCTCGCGCCCGCATGGCGCGCGACCGCTGCAGCCATCAGCCCAATCGGCCCGGCTCCTGTGATCAGCACGTCCTCGCCGAGAACTGGAAATGATAAGGCAGTGTGGACCGCATTGCCAAAAGGATCGAAGATCGAAGCCACCTCCAGCGACACATTCGGATGATGACGCCAAATATTACTCATCGGGAGAGAAATGTATTCTGCGAACGCACCTGGCCGATTGACGCCCACCCCGCGGATTTGCGCGCACAGATGACGACGTCCGGCCAGGCAGTTTCGACAGCGCCCGCACACCACGTGGCCTTCGCCGCTGACAATCATGCCCGGGCGGAAGTCGGTAACGTTCGACCCGACGTCCACAATCTCCCCAACAAATTCGTGCCCAATCACTGTGGGAACCTGAACGGTCGATCTCGCCCAACTATCCCATTCGTAAATATGCAGATCAGTTCCACAAATGCCGGTCATCTGAACCTTGATCAACACATCGTTGATCCCAATCGCCGGCTTCGGCACATCGTCAACCCACAGACCACGCTCATCGCGGTTCTTCACCAGGGCCTTCATCGTGTTTTCTCCAGAGTGATGGATCGCGCAGACCTTGTGTTCTGCTCCGCTCTCAGCTCCATTGCGGGCACATGTCGCGCGATTTCTTGTCCACTCTTCTTATCGTGCAGGCTAACACTGAAAGAGGCTTGGAACGAACTGCCATTGCTTTATCGAGCGGAGCAACTCTGGAATATGCCTACGGATCGCTTCGCAAATGTACGTGAGTCATTCGAATATTGTTGATCCGAACGATCAAGTTCTGAAATTTGCGATGTTGTTGTACTGACTAACGACGGATTCCGGCGCACCCAGGGTAAAGGTGTTCAACGAGACGACCGGCCAGTTCTGATAGGCGGGCGGAGCTTCTTGATATGGGCCGCCGTCGGCAACAGAAGCAAAGCCCAAGGATGCCAGCGAGGGACCATTTCCGGTCGTCAATCCTTGAATGTTCTTATTGCGGGTATAACTGGCGGTGAAAACATTCACCGCGGTTGGACCCAGGGTCGTGGTCAGGCTGAGGACGATGAGTTGCGCCTTTCCGGTGGACTTATTAGGAAAGCCGGGCACGGTGCTTCCAGAGCCGCCGCCGGAATACTGACTTGGATTATTCCAAGGGTCGTAATGGCAATAACCGGAGAGCAACCCAACCTTTGTGTTGACATCGATTTTGACTCCGCCTTTGTCATCCGTCAGAGTTTCCGGTTCCGAATTCGTACTAAAGTAAATTCCCTGGTTGGGCGCCGGAACCAGTGGCAGCGTCTGGGGACTGACAGGCGACCACGCCGATTGCGGAATGAAGGCATTGGGAAACACGCACTGGGTCTTACTTGTGCACCCGGACGTGTAGTAGGGTTCACCGGAGACCACTGGATACCCGAGTCGGCTGCTAAGAATGCTGGCGAAGTAGGGACCGCTCACACCCTTCGCCGCGCTGATGAAGTTTGCTTCCCTGTCCGATAAATCGCCCGTCTTGTCGGCTGCAGAGGGAACGAGGATGTTTCCTGTTCCTAAGCCAATCGTCTGACGTGTGCCCTGATAATCTGTAAAGAAGAAAACCTTGTCGCGCGCAATCGGGCCGCCTACAGTGCCGCCAAACTGGTTCTGCTTAAAAACGCCGCGACTCGAGTAGCCCAAGCCGGCGGCGTCCAGGTTCGTATTGCGAAAGAACTCAAACGCATCGCCATGGAATTTATTGGTTCCGGACTTGGTGACGACGTTGACCAGACCGCCGCTGTAACCGCCGTACTAGGCACCGGCGTTATTGGTGATGATGCGAAATTGAGCGATGGAGTCCAGGGTGAGGACCAGGAAGGTGCCTTCACCCGCGCCTTCAACCGTGTTCGCCCTATTCACCTTGAAACCGCTATGCACGTCCTGCGGCGCTCATCGAAAGCAGACCATTGTTGAGGTCGTTCGACGGTTCCAGGCTACCGTATTGCGAGACGCTGATGCGAACCACTCCCGGCTGCAACGCAAGCAGACCCGTGTAGGACCTGCAATTCAGCGGCATGTTGGTCATCTCTTTTGCGCCGATCACCTCACCGGCATTGGCGACTTGATTGTGCAGGCGACCCGTCATCCTGGACGACTACCCCTCGGGACCGCCGGCGTGGGAGACCGCGGCCTTGGCAAAATTGAGCAAGCGATTCAAGCTCGCTTGACTATGTTGTATCGCTCGACGGACTGCCGCTGTCGTGCAGGCGCTGCCGTGAAGTACTTGTCCCATAGGGCCTCCCGAGAGGGCAACTGGTCATACTCTACTCCAGCACACTGTGGGACTAAACATCCAACCTTCGCGGATCAACGCAGTAATTCCTGAATGTGCGCATTGTCTTGTGCGTTCACTAAATCGGTGGTGTCGCCAACGACATACCGATATTGATACGGCGGGCCAACAGCAAATCCACGCCGCGCAAAATGTCATGCGCCCGCAACGCTGCTGCGCGATTGAATTCATCCAGGCCAGTATCGGGTCGGGCGCGGTTGTCTGTGCCGACAAGTGCGTGCCCACCGCCACACCGCGCATAAACTCGCGACGCCTGCGCCCGCTCGCGACCTGTCATTGTCCGGGGTATCGCATTGCACCCTTGAGAGTAATCCGAGTGATAGTTGGCGGCCAAAACAAGACGCGATTCGATCCCCTTCATGGTGCATGCGCACGCTGGATACTTCGGCCGGACGCTTGGCTGCTCTCAGTCGTGATCGCTGGTGAGTACTTTGTCGAAGGCGTGGATGATGTCTTGCTCATCCTGATCGGTCAGACACGAAGGAATTGCCAGCAAAATGGTTCGTTCGAACAGGCCGTCGGCAACGAGACACGTGCCTTTGCCGTATTCCGTATGCGACTCCTTATTTTCAGCCAGCGACCAGGGAGAATTTCTCTTGTCCACACCGGTCTTCTGTACCAGGCTGGGAATGTTGTAGTAAATGTGGAGACCCCAATGCGTCATTACAATGTTGTTCACACCCTGGGGCAGGGTCACGATTCCTTCAGCCCGCAGCGCCTGGTTGATCCGCGTTGCGGTTTCGGGCGACGGATAGGTGGTCACTAGAAAACTGCCAGTATCGCCTTGTGGATCGGCAATTTTGCGCAAATGGATCCCCGGATATGCCTCCAGTGCGTGGCGAATTCGGTATTTACTACGATTCATATGCCGGATGACGGTGGGCAGCTTTCTCAACTGCACTCGCAAAATCGCTGCGCGCATTTCATCAAGCCTGTACCCGCGCCCCCACAAACATAGATCGAGCTCGTCGAACAAAGCTCGTCCATCGGAACCGCGAGCGTACCCTGTATCGTGGCAGGCAACAGCCCGGTTGTACAGCCGCGCATCGTTTGTCATCAGGCATCCGCCTTCCCCGCTGGTCATATTCTTGTTCATTTGAAAACTGAAGATAGCCATGTCGCCAAAGGTTCCGACGCGCTTGCCGGCAATGCTGCCACCTGCACATTGCGCGCAGTCTTCCAGCAAAAACAGTCTGTGGCGCTCCGTTACCTGCCGAATCGCCGCAACGTCGCCAGGTGCACCACTCATATGCACGAAGATCACTCCTGACGTTCGAGGCGTGATCTTCGTCTCCAAAGAGCCCCCATCCATGCAGAACGTATCATCAATATCCGCAAGTACGGGAATAGCGCCAAGATTGACGACTGCCGCTGCAACGGAGACCCAAAGATAGGCTGGTACAATCACTTCTTGCCCTGGGCCAACGCCGAGCGCGGCCAGAGCCGTATGCAGCGCTCCTGTTCCGCTGTTGATCGCAAGACAGTGCGAAATGCCTAGGAACGCGGCGAATTCGGTCTCGAACGCCTGCACTTCTCCCTGCAGATCGACACCGTAATAACGAAAAGGAGAGCGACTCCGCAAGACACGCAATGCAGCGTCGATCTCTTCGTCGTCCATGTAATGGATGCCCGGAAACTCCAACGGGAGTGGATCACGGCGCACGGGCACCCAGCCGTCGATCGCCAGTTTTTGTTTTTTCGACGATACGATCTTCTTACCGGATTCGACGTTCATTATGGGACTCTCATTCCAGGAGATATCTATCCCTCGCCTACGGTTGCAGATTTATTTATTAATGTTAACTAACTTGCCGTTTTTCAGCGTATTTATGGATGCTTTATTTCATAATCAAAACTAAACTTGCTATATTTTAAAATAAAATAAAATTCAGTTAGACAAAGTACCGGGAAACTTAAAAGAAGAAGGTCACATTCAATGCTAGACATAGAAGCACCGATCCCTGAGATGTCGGACAAACTGGAGCAAAGAGAATTGGCCCTCCTCCACCTGATTCATTCTGGAGTGAATAATTCCCGGCTGGAGCTGGCGCGCCAGGCTGGTCTCAGTCCCGCTTCGATTACGACCATTGTGCAGCGCTTGATGGGGAAGGGCCTGGTCGTTGAGGCGGAGCCGGCTAAGTCCCATCTTGGACGCAGGCCTGTTCCCCTTGAGATTCGCAAAGATGCCGCTTATCTCGTCGGGGTCGATCTCGGTTCCTTTTACCTGCGCATCGTCATCACCGACATCAATGGAAATATTCTGCACAAAATTCAAACCCGCACTGAAATGCACCAAGGCCGCGAGCGGGTCATAGAGAAGACATTTGGTTTCATCCGACAGGCAATCCAAGAGTCCGGCTTGCCGTCGACCGCGATCAAGGGCATTGGCATCGCACACTCTGGCGTCATCGATAGCGATGCGGGGATGGTGCTTTCCTACCCACGCCCCGGACAAATGGCCGAGTGGAAGAACGTACCTCTCCGAAAGATATTTCAAAACGAATTCAATGTCCCCTGCCTTTTAGAGGACAGCGTCCGCAACGCAACAACGGCGGAAAAGTGCTTTGGCCTGGGACGAGATTTGAGCAACTTCTTGTACATCGACGTCGGTATGGGAATCGGCGCTGGGATATTTCTCGACGGAAAACTCTATCGTGGCGCCGGAGGGAGAGCGGGTGAATTCGGTCACATCACAGTGGACGAGAATGGCCCTTTATGTTCTTGCGGGAATAACGGCTGTCTTGAAACCGTGGCCTCCTGTGCCGCGATCATCCAAGGAGTGCGAACCGCCCTCGGACAAGGGATCGATTCCAAAATACGAGACCTCGCCGCTGGGGACATGGATCGCATCAGCATCGAACTGATCGCGCAGGCAGCGGCCGAGAATGACAGCCTTGCTTTCCGCGTTCTGCAAAAAGCGGCTTCGTACATCGCGATTGGCCTGGCAGACCTTGTGAATCTGCTCAATCCGAGGGTCATGATTTTTGGCGGAGCGCTGTTTCGAGCGGTTCCGCAGCTCTTATCGGACCCATTGCGCCGCATCATTAAACAACGGTCTTTGGAGAAGTCCGCCAACGAAGTGGAACTGAAGGTTTCTTCTCTGGGCGGCGAGGCCTGCGCGCTGGGAGCGTCGCGATTGATCGCGGAAAAAATTCTCGACGACCTGTATGCGCATTGGCACACCGGCGTTGCCTAGCCGCTGGACTCCTTTCCAAAGGACCGTTTGCGTCGGAAGTTCGACGGAGACAGGTTCTTGATTGAGTGGCGATTGAAAATCGCTGCGCTTTCGGTTCCATTCCTGCAGGAACTGAATAGAATGGCTGCATGCCAATCTCCGAACCTACGGGACAAGGTATCAGCCAATTTGTTGAGCTTGGGATTGCTTTCCTGCTCTCAGCATCGATTGGACTGGAACGCGAGATTCGCCACAAGAGCGCAGGGCTTCGGACCTACACCGTGGTCGGTACTGCAGCCGCTCTCTTCTTGTTGATTTCGAAATACGGTTTCACCGATGTGCTGATTGCGGATCGCATCGTTCTGGATCCCTCACGAGTCGCAGCCCAGACTGTGACCGGAATCGGCTTTATCGGCGCGGGCCTGATCTTTGTGCGTGATGACCGAGTCGCCGGCCTGACGACCGCTGCGACAGTCTGGCTTGTTACCGGAATCGGCATGGCGTGTGGAGCCGGCCTGCCACTGCTGGCGGTTGCCGCAACGGTGGCGTATTTCATCGTGGCGCTGATCTTTCCGCTGATACTAAGCGCTCTTCCCGGTACGCACGTTCCCGCAGAACAAAACGAGAATCCGCGTCATGATTAAATGGCGCGTCGATCACAGGTTCATTGTTTGAGGCGTGTGCCGCGCAACTTACGCACTTAGAACCGCTAAGCAGGCCAAGCGGTGATGTGGCAGGGAGCATAGACATCCCGGCGCAATTGCAAAAACGGTTATCCGCCCGCCTTTCCGAACGCGAGCTTCCCGTTCTAATTACATCGATCTCATCCGCATATAACGTCTCAAGTCCGGCCCGACTGCGGCGATAGCGACGACTACGACAACGCCAATTGCAGAGAATACAATTTTCCAAACCATTCCATCACCTCGTGAACGAATTTCTACGCTGGGCACATACCCGACGCAGACAGAATCTGTCCTACTACATCTTCGATCATCTGGACGGCGATTTCTATCGAAGCCTGCGCTGCGGCCGATAATCCCATCCGTCCTTCCAACTCATCTCCAAAATCCTTCGGCTCGCAGCCCACGACGACCACCCGTGCACGGACGGTTCCCATGGAAAACGCAAGTTGAAGCACTCGCAGCGGGTCCATTCCGTGCGGATTGATCATGTCTTGTGGACCAGGCGAATCCCTTAAGCCGTCAAGGTCTGGTTCGATCGTATACAGCGCGCCGGGAGCGCTGCCTCGCGACAGAGCATCGACGATCACGACCGCATCCCACGGATCCAAAAGCGCGTAGGCCAGATCGAATCCACGGATGCCGTAATCCACCAGAGTAACGCCATCCGGCATCGGCCGCCCGGCCAGTGCTCGCACCACTTCAACCCCGAAGGCGTCGTCTCCCAGAAAAATATTTCCCACTCCGGCGATCAGGATTGAAGTGGTCATACCGGCTCCTTCACGGTAGCGTCTTCGAGCGGCTCAACTTCCTCTACGGAGAAGAAAAATCGGTGGCCTGGTTGACGCATCATTCCAAACTCGCGACCAGGGTCGTCATCAACGATCACCGCCAGTTGGATATTGTCCTCAAAATCCTGCTCGATGGCTTCAATCACAGCCGCTTTTCCTTCGAGCGCCATGTCCATGATGTCCGCTTTCTTTTGAGGCCACAAGCGAACACGGCTTCCCACCCTCAACTCAGTGCCAAATACGTGAACACTATCTGGCGCAACCTTTTCGGCCAAGGGGTCCCACTCATCCATCGGCAACCGATCCACGCTCGGCTGCGTAGCCGCGAGGCTACCGGAGGCAGGGCGAAGGCCGCGAATCACGCCGTGCACCTTCATCAGAAAATCCTGAGGAAGCATTTCGGTACGCTCCAGAATCCTGCGCGCCCGATCATCGACATTGCGCATTTCTGCCTTTTCTTCCTCCGTCAACGTTAACACCCGAAGAGCCAGCATTTCGTCCATCTCCGTGCCATCAAAGAAGTCGCCGGCGCTTTCGGGAGCAATTTGCGGATAATCGTAAAGGATGATCGGCGAACACAGCAGAGTCCCATGTTGCCCCTGCTCGCCAACCAGCACCGGGAACACGCCGACATTCCTGCACTGCGCAACCGCTTCGCGGAATTCCTCTGGAGTGTCCAGGAGGGAGATGAACTCGCCTCCGGTGACGCCCAGGAGTATGTGGGCCGACACAAACGCCTGCAGCATCGCATCCTTGCGAGCACGCTCCGAAGCGTTTTTGACCGGCGTCGTATTCACCAGCTCAAGCGAGAGTTTCAAAAGCCCATCCCGAACCTGCTCAACCCGAATTTCCAACCGGCCCGTGATATCTTGCGGTGCGGGTGAGTCGATTTCTGTATTTGTAACTGTATTGGTTGCTTGAAACGTAAAAAGTCGGCTAATGGGCCGAGATTCTAACTCGAACAATGCTAGATCGCTGAGTTCGACCAAACGCTCGATGCCTTCTTCCCATTCCTGCGGCGTACCTGCGCGCCTGCGCACCAGTTGGAGAAATCGCACCCGAATACCCAACTTCGATTCGGCGTCGGCCTCGACCAGGCATTCGGTGATCAGGCGAGAGGTTTCCGTGGGACGCTGCGCTTCGGCGTACTCCTGTGGATAGAGAGTTCCGAAGTTCCAGCGCTGCACATTCTTGGTGGAGGTGGCCCGATACGGATACAGGATGTATCCCTCATACAGGACCGCAGCGGCAATTCTTTCCGCTGTCGCGAAATTCATGCAGGCACCTCATCAGCTTGCTGGCTGGCGACCAGCTTATCCACCACTTGTTCCCATGTCGGGATCCCGTTTCGTACCTTGTATTCGTAGAGACGATCGAACGTGTCCCGCTCCAGGCGTAGCCATGCAGAGTTCGGGTAATGCTGGTCGATTGTCTGCTTCCAGACTTCGACGGGCAGGCGGTAATTGGTTTCGCGATCCCATGGAATTTGCGCTACTTGCAGCGCATCATCCTCGCCTCGATAAAATACGGTACCGCTGAACATAACGCACAGCGGAATTTCTCCTGTCTCCAACGCATGAAAATATTTGGTGCTGGCAACGGTAAAGTCGAATGTGCAAGGCAACTGCAGGTCGACCAGGGTGGTTCCGGTAAAGCCGGGTATTGCCATGCTGGTATTCATCCACAGCAGGGCCCGGACAGTTCTACTCCAGCGGTCGGGTTCTCCGAAAAGATCGCGCAGCTTTTCTTGTTCCGCTTCGGCGTATCGGCGACGCGTTGGCTCAATCTGTACCTGGCAACGCAGCGACAGCGTATGGATGGCCTGGTCTTCAGGCGCGTTTGTGATGCGCAGCTTCAGCGCGAGCAGCGGCGCAGCAGCATGCGGGACTGCCTCCGCACCTTCGATTTGGAACTGTAGGTCAGGCACGCATCTCCTCGACGTTGCTGTTTGAATGAGTCGAACGCGAACGCAACTCGGTAAAGAAGTGTTCGATCTGTTTCCACACGTCGGTGCCGCCGGAAAGACCTTTCCAGTGCATTCGGATCAGGCCTCCCAGACGGAAACATTCGTCGATAGGAACCAGAAAATATTCGCCATTGGAGCCCACGCGGTTCACCAGGAACGCTTCGACATCTGGCTCCATCGTCTGTAAAGGGCGATTTTGCGCGCGAATTTCCTCCCACGACTCCAGGCTGAGAGACGATTCCGTTGCGCCAGCTGGACTGGGATACATCGCAGTCATCTTTGCCGAGGCGTTGTCGTAATAAAAGAATGCCAGATTGATTGGAATCATCAAGCCTTCCCACTGCATGTCGGTCATTTGAAAATTTACAAGCGGTAGAATTCGTCGCGGAATGCGCAAATAATGTGCGTCCGCCCGGCCGCAGAACAATAGTGCGCAGGCCTCACAGGCACATAGGATTTGACGTTTTGCAGGCTCCAGCACATGGGAATGAGCGACGGCCAACTCTGCGCTGCACAGTTCACATCGCTCCCCGGTGGAGCGGCGCCGCGCGAGTTGTCGAAGCACCGAAGGGATGCCGTCGCGGTCAAACGTGGCGGCGGGAATTTCGCTCATCGTGGCCTTACTTTTAGTCGGCATACAATCGAACCGCCGTTCGTCAAAACGATCAACAATCTAAGCAGGAGGCGCGCTCGGCATGCGCGGATCGATAGGGCCGCGCTGATCCACGTTGATGCCGGTCGCATCGCTTGCGGGACGGCCACCCTTCGACGAAGCGACGGGGGAAGGCTTATCCGGTCGGGCGGTACTGGTAGGTCTATCCTGTGTCGTTGCCATGGAGAGTTTCTCCTTCTTGACGTACCCTACTTCAATACAACTAGCTTGGAAGAATTCAATTCAGCTGTGCCGTTTTCAGCTACGATCTTCTCGATATCTGGCGCAGCTTCGAACACCGCTTTTTCCACGGCATTTTTCAAAGTGACGGACGACGACGGACAGCTGCCGCAACTCCCCAGCAGCTTCAGCCGAACGACTCCGTCTGCGGCGCTCAGAAATTCCACATCTCCGCCGTGGGAATGGAGATACGGACGTACGTTCTCCAACGCGCGCAAAACTCTGGTTTCCATCGTGTCTGGATGCAGTCCATGCAAGAGAAGAACGCTGGCGACCAGGTTGTCCTGGAGGGCTTGGTCCAGCGCAGCTTCCCCAGCCGCAGTTTGCGCGATGCTACCCAGCATCCGGTCGAGCGCGGCGCCGTGCAACTCCATCACGCACTGCACCAGCTCCAGCGCGACGGCGCGCAATTCCGGATCCTTGGAGCTATCGAGTCGACCGACCAGCTTTTCAACTCGCTCCGTATGGACACGAAATTCGCGCTGTTCCGCAATTTCCAAAATAGGTTCTGCGCTGGTTGCCATTACTTGTGACCCGCCGCACCAAACATTGGAAAATGGCGCGTCTCCAGCACCTTGCCATCCCCGAGATACATATGCACCCCACACGGCAAGCATGGATCGAAGCTGCGGACTGCACGCATAATGTCGATACCCTTGAATTTATCGGGCCCGTTCTCTTCAAATATTGGTGTATTCTGCACTGCATCTTCATAAGGACCCGGTGTTCCATACACATCGCGTGGATTCGCGTTCCACGGCGTCGGCGGATACGGATGATAGTTCGCAATTTTGCCGTCGCGAATCACAACATGGTGCGACAGTACGCCACGTACCGCTTCATGGAACCCGCAACCAATGGCCTCCTCTGGAACTTTGAAGTCCGTCCACGTACTTGTGTGTCCGGCATGCAATTCGGCCAGCGCTTTCTCCATAAAATGTAGCGCCATGGCGGCAGCGTACGCCTGGAAGTAGGTGCGCGCGCGGTCGCGTTCGATCGCATTGCTCCACTTCGGAATTTTCCATTCGAATTCAGCTTCCGGCTTCAGCACAGTTTTCGGAAGATTGATTTTCACGCTGTGGCCAGTGGCCTTCACATAGCCAACATCGACCAGACCAGACAGAGCGGTCGCCCACAGACGCGCGATCGGACCTCCGCCGGTATCGATAGCGAGATGATCGCTGGTACGCTTGTCGAACCACCGCGGCGACATCACCCATGTGTAGTTTCCATTGAAATCGCGCTTCTGCGGACGCGGAATCGTCGTTTGATTCCACGGATGATTCTTGTCCACAGGATTCCCCAGTGGATCTTTCTTGACGAAGGTTTCTGCATTTTGCCAGTCATCGTAATACGAACTGCCGAGGAGAATCCGAATGTTCAAGTTGATATCGACCAGATCGTTCGTCACAAGCTGACCGTCGACGATGATGCCCGGCGTCACAAACATCTTGCGACCCCAGTCGCCCATCCTCTTGTAGGTGTAATCGCAGTGATCGGGGTCATTGAATGATCCCCAACATCCCAGAAGAATGCGGCGCTGGCCCACTTTTTCATAGCCGGGCAAGGCTTCATAGAAAAAGTCGAATAGATCGTCGTGCAGCGGAACGACCTTCTTCATGAATTCAACATACTTCATCAGGCGCACCAGGTAGTCTGTGAACAGCTGAACGGTCGGAACAGTGCCGACTCCTCCCGGATACAACGTGGAGGGATGAACGTGACGACCTTCCATCAGGCAGAACATCTCGCGCGTCATGCGGCTGACCTGAAGCGTCTCGCGATAGAATTCGCCGGTAAATGGATTCAGCGCGGTCATGATTTCGGCGATGGTGCGGTAGCCGTGCTTGTCCGCGTTCGGCGCCGACGTGTGCTGCGCCTTCTCCCATACCCCCGGATTGGTTTCCTTCACCATTTGCTCGCAGAAGTCCACGCCGACCAGGTTGTCTTGAAATATATTGTGGTCGAACATGTACTCGGCGGCTTCGCCTAGATTGATGATCCACTCGGCGATGGGTGGCGGCTTGATTCCGAAGGCCATGTTTTGCGCGTATACGGCGCACGTTGCGTGGTTGTCACCGCAAATCCCACAGATGCGGCTGGTGATAAAGTGTGCGTCTCGAGGATCTTTGCCCTTCATGAAAATGCTATAGCCGCGAAAGATGGAAGAGGTGCTGTAGCACTCTGCAACTTCACGATTTTCAAAATCAATCTTCGTAAAGATTCCCAGACTGCCCACGATCCGAGTGATCGGATCCCAGTTCATTTCCACCAGATTGCGTTTCTTGCTCGGATTCTCAGACAAAGCTTCTACTGTAGTGGCCATGGCACGCGGATCCTTTCATCATTTGTAGGTTTGTGGACGATAGCCCGTAGTCAGCTGCGGATTGCGATGACGCCACTTGGGTTCCTTATTGACCGTAGTGTTGGTGATGCTGCGCAGTGTGCGCAACATGTGCCCCCACCCAGCGATCGCATTCGTAGAGATTTTGGCGCCAGTCGGCTCATCCATGAACGGCATGAACTTGTCTGGGAAGCCGGGCATAGTGCAACCGATGCAAATCCCGCCAACGTTCGGGCAGCCACCAATCCCCGCCATCCATCCCCGCTTCGGCACGTTGCAGTCCACCACCGGCCCCCAACAACCGAGTTTCACCAAGCATTTGGAACTGCCGTATTCAGTTGCGAAGTCCCCCTGCTCGTAATACCCGGCGCGGTCGCATCCCTCATGAACGGTCTTGCCGAACAACCAAGTGGGGCGCAGCTGCTTATCGAGAGGAATCATTGGCGCCAGGCCGGCTACCTGATACAGCAGGTAGAGGACGGTCTCCATGAAGTTGTCTGGTTGCACCGGGCATCCCGGGACATTGATAATCGGAAGTCCGGCTTTAGAGCGCCAATTCCATCCCAGATAATCGGCCAGCCCCATACACCCAGTCGGATTCCCTTGCATGGCATGAATTCCGCCATAGGTGGCGCAGGTGCCGCAACCGATCACGGCCAACGCCTTCGGTGCCAGACGATCGATCCAGTCGCAGGTCAGGATAGGCTGCCCTGTGTCCGGGTTGGTACCCATTCCGGCCCAGTACCCGTCCTTCTTGATCTTCTCGTTGGGAATTGAGCCTTCCATCACCAGCACAAAGGGGTCGATCTCCCCTTTTTCAGCCTGGTAAAAAAACTTCATGAAGTCGTCACCATTTTCGTACGCCAGCACGGGATTGTGCAGATGTACTTTGGGAAGACCGGGAATGGCCCCCAGAAGAACGTCTTCAATGCTCGGCTGCATGGCTGCTGTGATCGATACACTGTCTCCATCGCAGCCAAGACCAGCTGTGATCCAGAGGATATGAACGTCTTTCACGAGCGACGGCACCTGCACCTTGGCACCGGAATTAGGTTCGGCCATAGGGCCCTCCTTGTTGCATGATCTTCTCGAAATGGATGGTTTGATGGGAGCGATCTCTGCATTCGGATCGGCGATTCGATGGGCCGCGCTGGAGATTAGCGGCTGCGTGAATTCCAGATTTATTTGCTGACCGGGAAACGTAATTCAAGGAGTCGTTCGATGCAGGGCGAGGTAATTGGAAAGGTATCGACGGGAGAGCGTTCGGTACGGGTTCGGACGTGCGCTGCGTCACAAACACCTCGCACTTCTAGCAAAATTGGCCACCGGGAAAGGCCTAAAATTTTGCCTCAGCAAAGCTACGCCGCATTTCATTGAAACGTCAAGCCAAGCGTTTAGCTCACATCAAAATTCAAGAGCAAACTCACAAACGGTGTCGAGAGGGCCTGGTTACGCCACGAATCGCCCTAACGAGTTAGGATGCAACTTTATCTCGGCGTGTGGCCCGTTATTTTTCCGCAAATGTCAGAAACGCCTACACCCGATCCATGGCATCCAGTCTGCGTGTGTCCATAGTCACAATCAGCTTCTCCGGTCTGGTTCGAATGGACAACCTATTGAGACTTCACACCTAGGCGGTTATCCGCGCACCCCGTGCGAATTGGAGGTTGGCTTGTACAGCAATCGGGCTTTATTGGTGCGACGCGGGCGCGGGCTCGAAAATCCGCTGACAACCGAAAGTCAAATCGTTTCGTGACATTTGGAATTCTGGTCACCCAGCACTTCTGCGGTGTCGATCCGAAATCTCGCACTTCGGTTTCAATCTCCATCGCGCTTTTGCCCTCCGAACTGCTGCTCCATACAAAGATCTCAGCCGAACCACGGAGGGATTGGCTGGACATGCGGACTTTGAGCTCCCCCTCCAACTGATTGGTACATCGGACCATGATGCTGCTGCATCCGAGAACAGCGCCGCATTTGTTGGTCTAGAATGCTGGAGATGGCGGGTGATCGCAATAAGCCGGCGGGAATCAAAGAAATTGCGAAAGCGCTTGGTATCTCAATCGGCACCGTCGATCGCGCGCTCCACGGAAGACCCGATGTCAGCCTGAAAACTCGCGCCAAGGTTCTAAAGATGGCGGAGCAATTGGACTACAAGCCCAACTTCGCGGCGCGCAGCTTAAAGATGAACCAGCGATTGCGAATTGCCGTGCACCTCCCAGCACAGATCGCGTCTTTTTTCGATCCGCTGCGGGAAGGAATTTCGGCGGCGGCCGCGAGCACGCTTGGCGTCCATGTCCAGTTGGATTTCCGAACCTATCCGCGGCTCGGTGAAGGCGATATCGAATCCGTTGAAGCCGAACTGAAGGAAAATTATGACGGCTTTATTCTTACGGCCGGGAATCAATCGCGTATCGATCCCCTTCTGCGAAAATTCGCCGAGCGCAAGATACCTGTCGTTTGCGTTGCCAGCGATGCGCCCAGAAGCCCGCGACTTGCCACGGTCGCGGTCGATGCCTCGGTCAGTGGCTGCATTGCGGCAGAGTTGCTGGCCAGAACCATCCCACATGGCGGCACCGTTGTCCCCATCACCGGCGACTTGAATACGCAGGATCACGTGGAGAAGTTGAGAGGATTTGCCGGCACTCTAGCTACATTCGCTCCTCACTTGCATCTGTTGCCATCGATCGAATCGCATGATCGACCCGACGAAGCCTATCGCGAGACCATCGCGCTGCTTCGCCGTAATCCCCACCCCAATGGCATGTACATCAATACGGCGAACAGCTTGCCGGTTCTCCGCGCATTGCAGGAGCAGGACCTCCTGGGAAAAGTCCAAGTCGTGACGACCGACCTTTTTCCAGAACTGATTCCATTGATTGAATCGGGAGGCGTGCTGGCTACGCTGAGCCAAAGGCCATTTCGTCAGGGGAGATTGGCATTCGAAATCCTGTTGAAATATCTGGTGCAGGAGATCAAGCCGCCCACGGTGACTCGTCTCGCCCCTCACATCGTGCTGCGCAGCAACCTCTCGCTGTTTTCTCAACAACTAACGGCGCATGGCGGGTTCAGCTCTCCGCGTGAAGATAACCAAGTCTATTGACACGACCGGTGGATCTGTATGCTACTATCGACGTTATCGTACACGGTACGATGTTGTAACATCACTGTTTCCTGCGGGGAGCAAGTTCCATGCGCAAGGGCCAAGAAGCACAGGAGGCGTTGACCGAACGCCATGCACTCCTCCTGCCGGAAGCTCCCTTAACTGAGCGCGGTCCTGTGAAAGCCTGGCAACACGAAGTTAACATCTTCAGCTACCTCCCTGAGTCCGCTGATCCAAATCCGATGTTTTTCGAGAAGCGCGTGTATCAAGGCAGCAGCGGCCGCGTGTATCCCCTGCCCTTTATTGACCGGGTTGCGACCGAGGGACACGACCATGCCTGGCAAGCGCTCCACATCGAAAACAAATACCTGCGGCTCATGGTTCTTCCTGAAATTGGCGGGCGCATCCACATCGGGTTCGACAAGATCAATGGCTACGATTTCATCTACCGGCAAAACGTCATCAAACCGGCTCTTGTAGGCCTGGCGGGTCCATGGATCTCCGGAGGCGTCGAGTTCAACTGGCCTCAGCACCATCGCCCCGCAACATTCATGCCGATGGAGTTCGAAATTGAACACGGCGCTGACGGCTCAGCGACGCTCTGGTGCAGCGATCACGATCCGATGAGCCGTATGAAAGGGATGCATGGTGTTTGCCTGTACCCGGACAAGGCCTACGTCGAACTGAAAGTGCGGCTGTACAATCGAACGCCTTACGTTCAGACGTTTCTATGGTGGGCTAACGCTGCCGTACGCGCTCACGAGCAGTACCAATCATTCTTCCCGCCGGACTCCAAATTCGTGGCAGATCATGCGAAACGGGCCATCACATCGTTTCCCGAAAGCGACGGTAGGTATTACGGAATCGACTACGCAGAACGCAGGCGAAGCGGAATACCCACCGACGAACAGCCACGCCTCTTCAGACCGGATGGTTCTTATCCCCCCAATGATTTGAGCTGGTACGCGAACATTCCTGTTCCGACCAGCTACATGATCCTGGGGTCGCGCGGAGATTTTCTTGGCGGCTACGATCATCGTGCGCGGGCAGGAATGGTGCACATCGCGAACCACCATATTTCTCCGGGGAAAAAGCAATGGACTTGGGGAAACCATGAGTTTGGATATGCGTGGGAGCGCAACCTGACCGAAAGCGACGGCCCCTACATCGAATTGATGGGCGGCGTATATACGGACAATCAGCCGGATTTTTCATTTCTTGCTCCCTGGGAGACCAAGGAATTCAGCCAGTTCTGGTACCCGATCCGCGAAATTGGCGTCCCGGTAGCCGCCAATGTAAAGGTCGCTTTCAGCCTTGAAACGGAGCCCGGAATCGCCCATCTTGGCGTATGCGTCACGGAAGATTTTCCCAAGGCTCACATGACGCTGGAACAGGGAGAAACTATCCTCGGCGAATGGAAACAAGCGATTTCCATCGCGCAACCATTACGAGTCGATCAGGTGATTCCAGACGACGTCCAGAAATCGAATCTGAGTGTTGTTGTTCGATCGGGAGGACATGAAATTCTTCGCTACGTCTCTCCCGACATCATGAACCCGATCCCCCCTGCGGCGGCGACAGAGCCCGGATCCCCAGAAACAATTGCGACGGCGGAGCAGTTGTATCTGACGGGCTTGCACCTCGAGCAATATCGACATGCGACAGGAGATCCGGTGCTGTATTGGAATGAAGCTTTGCGGCGAGACGAGCATGACAGTCGAACCTGCCAGGCTATCGGTAGCTGGCATCTGTGCCGTGGCGAGTTTGCAATCGCAGAATCCTATTTCCGGCGAGCCATCGCTCGGCTGACACAGTTGAATTCCAATCCCTATGATGGAGAAGCATATTACTCGCTGGGTCTAAGCCTGCGATTTCAGCATCGCGACACCGAAGCCTATGCGGCTTTCTATAAATCGACTTGGAATGCCGCCTGGAAGTCCGCAGCCTACCATGCGCTGGCAGAGCTGGATTCGACACGCGGTGAGTGGGAGACTGCGCTTCGCCATCTTCGCCTAAGCCTTCGCGGCAACATGGATGACCTGAACGCCCGCGATCTGTCGGTGATCGCGCAGAGGAAGCTTAGCCGACACGCGGAAGCCGAATCTCTGTTGCGCGAAACCCGGCAACTCGATGTACTCGATATCTGGAGTCGCTATCTGGAGTCCGGCGAAGGGCCGGAAAATAATCAGCAACGGATCGATCTTGGGCTCGACTACTGTCGCGCCGGTCTTTGGAACGAGGCCGCGAACCTTCTTGCCGGCGCTGACATGGAACGCACAGACGGCTCTGTTCCCATGGTGCTCTACATGCTCGCATGGTGTTATCAGAATTGCGGAGAACACCATCTCGCCGCCGCAAGCCGCAACAAGGCCGCTGCCGCTTCCCCGCGATACTGCTTTCCCAGCCGGTTCGAGGAAATTGAAATCCTGGAGTCGGCGATCGCTGCGAATCCCGCTGACCCGCGCGCTCCTTATTATCTGGGGAACCTACTCTATGATCGAAGACGGCATCAGGAAGCCATTGAACTCTGGGAACGTTCGGCTCGACTGGACGATGCGTTCGCAACGGTGTGGCGCAATCTGGCATTCGCGTACTTCAACGTGTGCGAGGACGAGGTCAGGGCTCGAAACGCATTCGATCGGGCATTCGCGTCAAACCCACAGGATGCTCGAGTGTTATACGAGCGGGATCAGCTCTGGAAGCGAACGGGAACACCTCCACAAGAACGGCTGGAAGAACTGAAGCGTCACCCATGGTTGTTGGGAACTCGCGACGATTTGACAGTGGAACTGGCGACGCTTCTGAATGCAACTGGCGCATCCGAAGAGGCACTCGCGATATTGAAAACTCGCAAGTTCCAACCGTGGGAAGGCGGCGAGGGCCTGGTGTTGAGCCAATGGACCGGGGCCAATCTCGCGTTAGGAAGAGAGTGTCTCTCTCGCGGCGATGCGCCCGCGGCACTCTCGCTCTTCAAGGTGGCGCTGTCGCAGCCCGAGAATCTGGGGGAGACTACACATCTTCTGGCCAACCAGAGCGAGACTTTCTACTGGGCAGGTGTTGCATCCTCCGAGATCGGAGACTTCGATCAGGCGAATATGTGGTGGCTGAAAGCCGCCTCGCGTCGCGAGGACTTCCAGAAGATGTCTGTGCAGCCAGTCTCCGACATGACGTATTGGAGCGCACTAGCCTTGCGGCGTCTGGGCAGGGATGCCGAAGCGCACGCATTGTTTCTTTCGATTGAAACTCACGCGAATACACTGGAGAACGAATCGCCGGACATCGACTATTTTGCAACTTCGATTCCCACAATGCTACTGTTTCGAGAGGACCTTGTGCGGCGTAACCTCATCGAAGCGAGATTCCTGCGCGCCCAGGCTTACCTCGGGCTGGATCGCAAATCGAAGGCGCTAGCTCTGTTGCATTCGGTTGTAAAGATGGATCACAACCAGATTCGCGCGGCCGATTTGTTGCGTGACCAGGAAAAGCAGGCTCTGCTGGAACGCAGGCACTAGCATCCGATTATGGCGTCACCCATCGCTGAACTTCCCGCCGACGAACGTGACATTCACACCCTATATATTTGGGCTATTGCTTCGATCGCCGCCCTGGGCGGCCTTCTCTTTGGATATGACTGGGTCGTTATTGGCGGAGCGAAGCCTTTTTATGAAGCCCACTTTCATTTGGAGTCTGGCCGTCTAATCGGATGGGCCAACAGCTGCGCTCTTCTCGGTTGTCTTGTGGGGTCATTTCTTGCCGGGGCAATGAATCGGAAATACGGCCGCAAGCAGATTTTGCTCGCGTCAGGATTGCTCTTCGCTATCTCTTCTGCATGCACCGGCTGGGCTTCTGGTTTCGACGCATTCATCGCGTGGAGAATCGTGGGTGGCATTGCCATCGGTCTCGCCTCAAATATTTCGCCGACTTACATTGCGGAGATTGCACCGGCAAACTGGCGTGGCCGCTTGGTCAGCCTGAACCAACTTGCTATCGTCTGCGGCATCATGGCTGCGCAAATTGTGAATTGGTGGATTGCAGAAAAAGTTCCTGAGCACGCGACGATGGCGTTCATTGCCCGGTCCTGGAACGGCCACTACGGCTGGCGATGGATGTTTACAGCGGTCAGTCTGCCGGCGATTGTTTTTGTCGTGTGCCTGATATTGATTCCCGAGAGCCCTCGCTGGCTGGCATCGAAAGCCAGGACTGAAAAAGCGTTTCAGGTGCTTGCCGGCATTGGCGGCGAGAACTACGCACGTCGGGCACTCGGCGAAATCAATGAGTCGCTCGCGCATAAATCGGAACGATCCGCTGCCTGGATAGGTCTACTGGCACCGCACCTTCGATATGTCCTGCTGATTGGTGTCGGTTTGGCCGTGCTGCAGCAGTGGAGCGGAATCAATATCCTCTTCAACTACGCGGAGGAAGTGTACACGAGCGCCGGCTATGGAGTCAGTGCGGTCCTTGTCAATATCATTGTCACGGGCGTCGTGAATCTTGTGTTTACATTGCTCTCGATGATGTTGGTGGATCGATTCGGGCGACGAGTGCTGCTGCTTGTCGGATGTTGCGGGATAGGAATCGCGGACCTGCTGGCAGCCTACGCCTACCGCAGGCATCTCCCGGGTGGCTTTGTGCTGGCGCTCACTCTGAGCGCCATCGCCTTCTATGCCGTGTCTCTCGCACCTGTTACATGGGTTGTAATTTCGGAGATTTTTCCCAACCGCTTGCGCAGCGCCGGTGTCTCGGCTGCGGTCGCCAGCCTTTGGGCGGCTTCATTTCTGCTCACGTACAGCTTTCCGTTGCTGATGAATCTCGTGAGCATGTCCGGTACATTCCTGCTCTACGGCGTCATCTGCCTTCTCGGAGGCCTACTCGTGTACAGATTTGTTCCTGAGACCCGAGGCAAAAGTTTGGAAGAGCTGGAGATCGCACTCAACACGCATGTGTGACGCGACATGCCGCGACGACCGTTTTTGTCTGCAGCCACGAGTGGCCCTACTGGCAGAAACCTGGTTGCCAGCACGCTTCGGTTTGCCAGCCAGCGCTGACGGAGTATGAATTCTTCTCCGATGACTCTGGCGTGCACCTCCAGCCGCTTGCAGATCACAGTCAAGAGAATTGCTTCATGTTGATGCCGAGCTCGTAGTTTTCACCATGCTGCATCAATTCCTCCCACGTCACTTCGCGACCCAGCCGTCCTGCCATTCGACCCATCATGGCACTTAACGCTGTCTCAACACCGGCGGCGGATTGATTATGGAAATTGCCTGAGGTAATACTGTCGATGAAGCCGCGATCTTTCTCCCGCTGCGCCTGCGCCAGGTTGTCGCTGAAGACTCCATTGGCGGCGAACTTGGCTGGAGCGGCCGGCTGCACAGATTGATCCCCAGCCCAAGCCCACGCGTTTGCACCCACGATCCGCATCGGTCCGGAGTACGGAATCTCCGCATGACCATCCGCGCCAAACATGCGAGCCGACACGTCGAACCAATCGTTCGGTCCAAATTGCGTGCAGGAAAAACTGACGTGAATATTTTCCGGATAGGTGAACGCAACTTCGTAGTTATCCCATGTGTCACCGGGATGGGAGATGATATTTCTTCCGCCGATGCCAGTCGCCTTGATGGGGTGCGATTGCAGCGTCCAGTTGCAAATGTCGATCAGATGGATGGCTTGCTCGACGATGATGTCGCCCGACAATACCCGGTCCCAGTACCAGCGGCGAATTCGCAGTTCGTCCGGCGACATATTAGGCATGTCGGGATAGCTGACGCCCGGAGCGTTATAGTGTGCGGCAATGGCGCCAATCTTTCCCAACGCTCCCTGTTGAATGCGCCGGATAATCTCCACAAACGGCGGAGCGCTGCGAATCTGGAAGCCAACCTCCAGGCTGACGTGCCCTTCTGCACGTTTGCCGATCTCGAGTGCCTGTTTCGCTTGCGCCACGTCTACGCCGATCGGCTTCTCGCAGTAAACATGCTTGCCACCGCGGACTGTGGCATCGAGGTGTTGCACATGAAAAAAAGGGGTGGTTGAAATTTGGACCGCGTCTACGTCCGGCGAGGATGCAACTTCCTCGTAAGCCTTGTAGCCATGGAACATCATCTTCCGGTCAATCTTGGGATTTCCCTTTTGCGTCCCCGCCTGATCGAGGCGCGTCTTTGCGGGCCCGAGTTTATCCGGAAATAAATCTGCCACAGCCACGACGCGTGCGCTGGTGTTGTTCAGAAAAGACTCCGCCACAGAGGTTCCCCGTGAGCCGCACCCCAACAGCGCCAATCGAACCGCTGAGTTCGCTTCATAGCCGAATACCGTTTTCGGCTTCAACAGCAGGATTCCGGAAACAGCCGCAGCAGCTCCGACAAATTTTCTTCTATCCATGGATAAAGACTCCTGATCTACGCGGAATTGGAACGTACCTTGGAAAGCACTCGCTCGAGATACAACTTCTCGTGTTTCACATCCTCCATCTGCTGTGGCCCAGAGGTTTCGCGCTCAATCGTGATCGCGCCTTGATACCCCAACTTCTGGAGCTTGGAAAATACCAGCAGAAAATCCACGCGGCCGGTACCGATCAAGACTTCTTTGCCGAGTTTCATCGGATCGGTCGGCCACATCCCATCCTTGGCATGAACACTTCGCACATGCGGGCCAATCATGTCGACCGCATCCACTGGATTCGCTTTTCCATACAGAATCAAGTTGGCTGTATCAAGGCCGACTCCGAGGTTCGGCTGATTCACATCCAGAATGGCGCGAGACAGGGTGGTCGGCGTCTCCTGTCCGGTCTCCATCAGAAAATCCTGCCCGTTCCCGGCGCAGTGGATGGCAACTTCACGAATCGCGTGCACCGTCGGCTGGTACAGCGAATCTCTCGGATTCTCCGGAAGGAAGCCGCAATGGGTTTGCACCCGCGGTATACCCAGACGTTTGGCGAAGTCGGAAGTTTGCTTCAGCGCCTCAATGCGAGCTGCTCGCGTCGCCGGTGGCACCAGTCCAATGGTTTCCGGTCCATCCAAGAAATCCCACACCAGGCGTCCCGGCCCAACGACTTCGGCGCTCGTCGCCGTCACTCCATGCTTCTCCAGTGCTGCGCGCAGTTGCTCCGCAGCCGATGCGCTGAAACTGCCGATGTAGTCGTCAAGATTCAAAAAGCAATTCGACATCCCCAATTCTTTGACCCGTGCGATGGCAACTTCAGGGCGATCGTAAGCTGGCCCGATCATGACTCCAATCGCCATCGCCGCAACACCGGGTTGTTTCGTGGTTGCGAACGGCGACGCAGCGATCGACGCGGAGAACGCCGCCGACATACCATCCGCGTTTCCGCTGAAGACGCTGCCAAAAGCCGCCGACTGTGCCATCGCAGCTCCAATCGCGGTGCCAAGAAAATCTCTACGCCGCATGTGCAGCTCCTCTCACAACCACATCGACACATCGATTCACAATTTCACAAATGTTCGCGTGCAATACATCCAATACAGAATCAGCCAAAGGACGGTGAGCGAGGCAGCGGCCGACAGCACCTCGTCCCACCGGCCAATGCGCGGTAGTAGGCTCCCCACGAAAATGTCGCCGATCTTGCGAAAATCGTACACCTCCGTCGCCATGTACACGGCCAGCGCGTTCATGCCGATCACCGTAAACGGAAATACCCATTTCCGATAGCCAAGCACATCGATCACTAAATAGAAGGTTGCCATCAACAGGCAACTGATCCCGCCGGCGACCAACACGAAGGAGCTGGTCCACAACAGCTTGATGATAGGAAACCACAGGCTCCAGATGAGGCCAACGGCCAGCAAACCAGCGCCGTAGCCATACAGCATCAGGCATTTCACTTTTTTGCTTCGCGCGGAAAGAAGCACTTCCCCCGCTAGCACTCCCAGCAACACCGAAGATGCAAATCCTAAGTAACTCAGGAACCACGTGTTCTCCTGTCCCGGAGGCACATAGTAGAACCTGCCAAGCACCAGATGATCGATGTAGGTCGCCGCATTCCCATAGGGAGTCAATACGCCTCTACCTACACCCGGGACCGGGATTGTCAGCAACAAAATCCAATAGCCCACCAGAAAAATCGCCGTGGTGATTGCCTGGCCCTTCGCGTTGAAGTTCAATGTAACGATGGTCGCAATCAGATATCCGGCGGCGATGCCATGCAGCACGCTGTAAAAGGGGTGAAACGTCGACAGGTTGAATTGGAGGAGATTGCCTTGGGCGATCATCCCCAAGGTGAACAAAAGCACCGCGCGTTTGACGGCATGCGCGTAAATCCCGCCATGACTCTTATACATCCGCTTCCGCTTGGCAAGGGAGAAGGTCATCGACACTCCCACCATAAACATGAAAAGCGTCCAAATCACGTCGAACGCATGCAGCCCTTGCCACCGCGCATGCTCAAACTGCGCCGACAAGGCCGTCCAAAACCAGTCCGGCCATGCATTAGCCAAACCATGGATGACGAACTGACCGCCGATAATCCAAAGCATGTCGAAGCCGCGCAGCCCATCCAGCGAAAGCAGCCGCTCTGACTGCACGACACCGCTCGGGGCACGAGCCGGGTGAGTCAACGATTCTCCGTGCGGTTGAAGTATCTCTGTAGCCATCCTCTTCGTCCTCTGCTGTCGCTTGAAGATATCATCCTCGATGGCATCGACTGGCATTTGCAAGCCAGCCGCAATCTACAGGCGCTATCGCAACACCATCCTCCGTCTTAATTTCATGTGCGCTAGGATGCCTCCTGGGAAATGGAGAACCGATTTTCCGGCTGGCCGCAAACGTCTGTCTCGATGGCGAACAAGCTGCCCGCGAGTTCTTCAGCTTGCGAATCTCCAGACGCGCTGGTGACATACAAAGTAGTCAGATCTTCGCCGCCAAACGTGCACGTGGTCACATTTGAAACCGGAAATTCAATGACCGTGTCAATGGTGCCGTCCGGCGCGACACGCACAATGCAGCCGCCATAAAATCTGCAATTCCACAGATACCCCTCGGCATCCACCGTCGAGCCATCCGGCACACCGCGCGGAAAGCCTTCCAGAAATGGCCGTTCTCCCGTGATGCTTCCATCGATTGCGTTGTAGTCGTAGCAGCGCACTGAATTGGCTAGGCTGTCGCCAAAGTAGAAGCGGGTTCGATCGGGACTCCACGCAACCGTGTTCGATATTCCAAGGTTGGATTTCCACTCGCTGATGGCGCCATTCGGGTCGAGGCGATAGAGAACTCCGTCGGTTCCGCCTGTGCTGCGCGTGGTCTTGTCTGGATTGATGTTGTTTCTCATGGAGCCAAGCCATAGTGAGCCGCGCGGGTCAGGACGGGCGTCGTTTAGCCGCACATGCGGCCATCCCCGCAGGTGAAAGGCGGTTGGATATTCGCGTCCCGTGCGTGGCTCCCAGAGAATCACGCGCGAACCAAGGACAACGGCGAGCGTATCATCTCGCGTGGTCATGTTCACGGCTGTCACCGGCTCCGAAAACTCCCACGTCTCGACATCGTGACTCCAGGGATCGTAGCGATGAATCAGGAATCGGTTGATGTCCGTCCAGTAAAGCGCGGATTCTGGCGCGTGCCACACGGCGCCTTCTCCGCAGACATCACCAACTTTGGCCACGCATGTCGGCCCGCTAATTATTTTCACAAGGCGCAACTCCCGTCGACAATTTCATCAGGTTGCATCGTTCATGTCCACAGAAGTCGCCGCTTCCAAGCCGACCCTTTGTTCAGACCTCCGCTGATTGAGTTTCAGCGCCGACCCGAATCAAACGATACAACAAAACTTGCCCATGGGAAGGCCAAAACATATCGCGATAGAAGGCCGCGATCCCACCTTTGCGAGCAGCCGCAACAAAATACCGGAGACTGGGATCCCAGCCTCCGGTATCGATGATTGCTTGACGATCCAGCCGCTAGAAGTAAAACTTACCGCCTAGCTGAATTTCTCGCGGGTCATGTGTGGACGTGACCTGACCGTACGAACCATAGTCTGTATTCGAGCCAACCCCAGCAAAACTGGTGTGGTTGAAGGCATTGAAGAACTCGCCGCGTATCTGGAGTCTCATTCCTCGTACCATTTCGAAGTTTTTAATCGCAGAAAGATCCCAGAGGTTCAACCCAGGGCCGAGCAAAACTCCGTTCCGCGCGCTGCCGAAATGACCGATCGCGTCCTTAAATGAACCGGTAGTGAACCACTCGTTCTGCTTCTTCAGCAAACGGGCAGGCGCGACTTGATCTGGACGAGGGGCAATGTCGCTGGGATCGATTTGGATACCGCCGGGATAGGTTCCGGCAATACATCCGCTAGTAGCACCGACTGGAGTCTGACAGTCGAAGTTATCGAGGGCTTGGTTGATCGCAAAGGACTGCCCGGAATCAAACTGTGTAATTCCAGAAAGCTCCCAGCCGCCCAGGGTATGGCCAACGATTCCGTGCTGTCCCTTGTAGAAAGGGAGTTCCCAAACATAGTTGGCAACAAAGGTCTGCGGTTGATTGAGCGGCGCCGGACCATAATCCATGTTGGGATCATAGGTGTTGTAGGTTTCCGAACCACGGTCTGCCCCTTGGTTCGTCAGGGTCTTGCTCCATGTGTACGCAATCCCGATCGTCAAACCATGCTGGGTACGATGGTTCAAAGACACCTGCAGCGAATTGTAGTTACTGGTGTATTCAGGAATTCTCGATGCAAACGCAGCATATCCCAAATACGGCACCACCCCCGTCACCCAAGCCGTAGGGTTCGCCTCTCTTGCGGCGAGTGTGGGTTGATTGAGATTTCGTTCACCCAAAAGATGCCTTCCTAGATTGCCAACATAGGCAAGCTCCATTACCGTATTCGGCATTAATTCATCCTGCATGGATAGGTTGTAGTCGATGTAAGAGGGATTTTTCATCGTCGGAGTTCCGGTCGTGGTGAGGCGGTTAGGCCCGAGGGATACCGCGTTCGCACCTGTAGGACTATCGAAATTTGTATTGTTAATCGTTGACGTCTGGGTCAGCGGAGGATCCTGGAATGCGTTTTGCTCCCAAATGCCGTTGAGCATGCGGTCATAGAAGATGCCAAAGCCACCATGGAAAACGACCTTCTGATTGAACGATGGGAGATAGGCGAAACCGAACCTGGGCGCGAAGTTCGTTTTCGGATCGGGATTGACGTGAATGCCGAACGGAGAGCAAGTCACACCAGCGGCGATTGCTTGCGCCTGGGTGCAGGCTGTCCCGGTCGGAAAGATAATACCGTTCACATAGGTTGCAGGAATCGGCAGCCCTGGACCCGCAACGAAATTGCCGCTGACTGGATCGATCGCAGGAGCCTTGGTGGGATCAAACAAGGTAGGATCGAAGTTATTCAGAGTGTTTAAGACATCGGCAGGAGATGGAAAATAGCTATAGCGCAAACCGAGGTTGAGTGTCAGATTCTGCGACACGCGCCAGTCGTCCTGCACATACGCCTCAAAGTTGACGTAATGCAGATCTGGAATCGTATCGCGGCTGGATTGGGAGTAGTTGTAGACATTCCCTAAAAGAAAATCCTGGAAGGTGAGGAACGAAAAATTTGCGGCGCCATTTGAAGCGTTCTCGGTTTTCAACATCTGCGCCACCGAAGCACCGACACGAATCGTATGCTGGCCGAGGGTAACAGAGAAGTTATCGAACAAATTCCTGTCCAGATTTCGTTCGAAGTATGGAGTAACACCTGAATTCAATCCTGTTGTGCCATCGAAAATAGCGATGTTCGGGATACGACCATATGGATCGGTATATGTCGTGTTATTGGTGAGCGCTTTTGACACGGTCGACGAATTGATAATGGCGCCAGGCGTAAAGGAGGAAGAGATCGTTCCCTGGCTATAGGCAAATTCCAATTCGTTGACCATGCGCGGAGAAATCGTCCAAGTCAGGTTGCCGACCACGTTATCTCCTGGAGCGTTTACCGCCGCGCCGGCCACACCAGGATACTGAGCGCCGGCGAAAAGACCCATTGGAAAATTCTCTGGCGTCTCGTCCCGCATGGCGCGCCCGAAGAAATGCAGTTTCTGGGTGATGTTGTAATCGAAGCGGACGAGGTCTTCGCGGGTGTTGTTGAGCTGCGAGAAACTGAATGTATATAGGCCGTTGGGAGTGTTCGCAGGGAAATGATCATACAGGTTGGCCATGTAGACCCCAGCGTTCTGACTGCAACCGCTGATCTTACTTTGGTTCGTGACCGGGTCGTAGGTGATGCAACCGGGGTGTCCCGGCGGCGTTTGGCTTGTGAGGTCACCCGAAAATACGCCGTTCAACTGATCCGTCGTCGGAGGCTGGACACTGGCTGTTACTGGAGCGCTGACTTTGCGCCATTCCTCAGACCAGAAGAAGAACATCTTGTTTTTCTCTGTGTTGAACTTCTTCGGAATATACAGAGGGCCCCCAATCGTGAACCCATAATCGTTATATCGCTCAATGGCTCGAGGCGTGATGGGGGTTGTCTGCTTGTTGAAATAACTGTTCGCATTGAAAATATTGTTGCGGTTAAACTCATACGCATCGCCATGGAAGGAGCTGGTGCCGGATTTGGTGGCCACCAGGACCTGTCCACCACCGCTGCGACCAAATCCAGCGTCATAGGTACTTCTCTCCAAGGTGAATTCCTGAATCGCGTCGACGCTTGGCACATTCAACAAGGTGGCGTTGGATCCACTATCGTTGATGTCCGCTCCGTCCACTGTCCAGTTGTTCGCCGTGTCACGAGCGCCATTGACGGCGACGGACGATGTATTGCTCAGACCAAAACCAACGGTGTCCGGCAAACCGCTCACCACGCCGGGCTGTAAGGTGACTAACTGCTCAAAATTTCGATTATTCAGTTGCAGTTCGCGAACCTGGGTCCCAGAGATGGTTCCCGCCAGCGCACTCGTTGTCGTATCTAAGCTCACCGCGTTTTGGTTCACCGTCACGGTCTGGCTAGTGGCTCCCGGCTTCAGCCTTGCGTTTACCGATCGCGTTTGCGCAACAAAGAGAGTGACATTTTGCGCCGTGTAGGTTTGAAAACCCGGCGCAGTTACACTGATGGTGTACGTTCCGGCGGGCAAGTTTGTGACGGTATAACTTCCGGATGCATTTGTCTGGATGGTGCGGGGCGCGCCATTCACGCCGTTTTGGCTGATCGCTACAGTAGCGTCGGGAATCACCGCTCCTGAAGCATCCATCGCCGTGCCATTAATGGTACCTTGCAGTTCCTGGGCTTTCATTACCGATGGGATGCACAGGAGTAGGAGGGTAAACGTGACGACGCAGAGCCTTAGTCTTTTCATGCGGAGTGACCTCTCAGAAAGTTGGACAATAGATGAGGTTGAGTGCTGTTCGAGCGCCGCACTTTAGGAGCAAGCTCTTTACCGTGGCGGTAAACGCCTGCCGTTTATCTTCATAAGATATTTACATGCGCTAGGGTTAGTCAATGAAAATACTCATTCGTGCGCGCTTAGCAACGTTCGGGATTGCGCGACGGAGTTTTTTTGAAGTCCCATCATTAAGTCGGATTGGCAACATGAACAGGCACTGGTCTGAATCAATTCAGAGTAGAGGCAAGGTCGCGGCTCTCATTTGTTTATCTTTGCTTCTTTTTAATTCCGCTTTTGTCTGGAGCCAGAGCGATGCGCACGAAATCGCAACTCAGAAGCAGGAGCTCTCTCAGGATTGGTCGCGCGGAAATATCGCGTTGCAGCAAGGCGATAACACAGCAGCCGAAAACGCATTCCGTCAGGCTCTCTCCATCGCTCCAAACTCAATTGAAATTATTAATAATCTGGCGATCTCGCTGGCCCGGCAAGGCCGCAACGGCGAAGCAATCGCTTTGTATGAGCGCGCGTTGCGGCTGAAACCCGGAGACTCTATCACCAAGCGCAACCTCGGCGTGGCTTATTTTCGGGCGCATCGCTACAAAGACGCCCTGCCATTACTGGAATCTTTTTCGAAGTCAACGCCCACATTTCAAGCGCTGGATATCACCGGTCTCGATCTGTTTGCGATGGATCGCTACCCTCAATCCATCGAGTATCTCGAGCGTGCAAACCGGTTACAGCCAGACGATCTGCCAACTCTGGATATTTTGGGTAAAGCCTACTGGAGGGCCAAGAACTACTCAGGCGTGACGACGGTATTTGATCGAATTATGGCGATCGACCCGAACTCGCCCGAAGCGCACTTCATGCTGGGGCTTGCGGATGACGTGATGTCGAAGGAGGACGATGCCTTAAAAGAATTCCAAACCGTTCTCGCCGAAAATCCAAAATATCCCGGCGTCCATTCCAGCCTGGGCTTGATTTACTGGAGACAGCATCAGGTTCCAGAGGCGACGAAGGAGTTCCAGCAGGAGTTGAGCCTGTATCCCAACGATCCCGTTTCGAATTACATGATGGGAGAAATTCTTCGTCAGCAAGATAAGCCCGAGCAGGCGATCCCATATCTTGAGGCGGCAATTGCTGTCAATCCGAACTACCAGGACGCACTGATGGACCTGGGACAATGCCACATCATGCTGAACCAGCCGCTGGAAGCGGTGAAACCACTGAAAAAAGCGACCGAGGTCGATCCAGATTTCGCGCAGGCGCATTTTGTACTGGGAACGGCTTTGAGCATGGCCGGCCAACATGCTGAGGCCGTCCGCGAAAGAAATATCTGCAAGAAACTTCAGACTGAGCAGAATGCGCAAACCATCGAGCGCACCCAACATGCGCATTAGGATTGCTTACGAAGCCTTCGACTACAGCGTTCTGCAAATCTCGTTCTTGACGTAGTAGACTTGCAAAATCCACGGAGTGCGATGTTGAATAAGCGAGAAAATATTCTGCTCGCCGGCTGCTCAGTTTTCCTTTTACTGGCTTCCCTAACAACTCAATTGATTTGGGCGCGCGATCAGGCATCGACTCCTCCGCAAGCGGAACAACAGATGGGCGGTGCGGGTGTCTCGACCGGAGAAGCCTATGCTCCAGTGCTGGATGCGCAGAAGCGCCCCATTACCGCCGGCGGTTATGTCGACGCAGGGCCGATCGTCTTCCAAAACGTCGCCGCAAAAGCCGGCTTGACGAAGTGGCGGGAACAAACCGGGACGTTGAGCAAGAAATACATTCTGGATGCATTCGGGGCCGGAGTGGCGCTGTTGGATTATGACCACGACGGCTGGCTGGATATTTACCTGGTCAACGGCTCAACCTACGATGCCATGAGCGGTAAGACTACGCCGCCGGAGGCAGCGTTATTTCATAATAATCACGATGGAACGTTCACCAACGTCGCCGAACAAGCTGGAGCGACCAATGACCGCTGGGGAGAAGGCGTGGCTGTCGGCGACTTTGACAACGACGGCTGGCCGGACATCTACGTCACCAACTTCGGCAAAAATCGGCTCTATCACAACAACCACGATGGCACGTTTAGAGACGTCGCGGAGAAAGCCGGGGTTGCGCTGGGAAACTGGTCGACCGGTGCGACCTTCGGCGACTTCGACGGCGATGGACATCTCGACCTGTTTGTCTCCGGTTACATTCACTATGACATCGCGCACCCTACGAGCCTCGCTTCTTGTCTGTTCCGCGGAGTTCGAGTCATGTGCGGACCGCGCGGGCTGCCGGGCGAAGCGGACCATTTATTCCATAACAATGGCGACGGCACGTTTACAGACGTCAGTGTCAAGGCCGGCGTCAGCGATCCGAACCATTACTATGGCCTGAGTTCCGTGTTCGCGGATGTGAATAACGATGGCAAGATTGACCTGGTGGTGGCGAATGATTCAACTCCCAGCTACCTGTACATCAACAAAGGCAATGGCACATTTGAAGATGACAGCTATAGCTCCGGTTACGCGTTGAATGAAAGCGGCCGGGAGACAGCTTCAATGGGAATTGCTGTCGGAGACTATCGCAACAACGGCCTGCTCGATCTCTACAACACGACATTTTCCGATGACTACAATCCGCTGTATCGGAACGACGGCGATGCCAGCTTCACCGATGTCAGCTACCAGATGAACCTCGCCGATCCCACCATCCCTTTTGTCGGGTGGGGAGATGGTTTTGTGGATTACGACAACGACGGCTGGAAAGATATTTTTGTCGCCAACGGCCATTTGTATCCGGAGGTGGACCAGCACAACTGGGGCACAAGTTATGCGGAGCGCCCGTTGCTGTTTCACAACATCGCGGGAAAGAAATTTGATCTGATACCCGCAGTGAATGGGACTGGTCTGGCCGCAACCTACACGGCACGAGGTGCGGCTTTCGGCGATCTGTTTAACGATGGAAAAATTGACGTTGTCATCAATCAACTGGACGGTGTGCCGGTTTTATTGCGCAACGTGACGAAAACTGGGAACCACTGGGTTGGCCTCCAGCTGATTGGCGGCCAAAAAAGTCCGCGCGATGCCGTGGGTTCCACGGTGTATTTAATGGCTGGCGGTATTCGTCAGCGCGGAGATGTGCTCAGCGGCGGCAGTTTCGCTTCCAACAATGATCCCCGCGTCCACTTTGGACTCGGCAAATCCACCCATATCGACCATCTTGAAATTCACTGGCCCGACCAGACCAAAGAAAGCGTCGTCATCCCTTCTGTCGATCGCTACTTTACGATTCAGGAAGGTCGAGGGATTGTG
The DNA here is from genome assembly GCA_049692235.1 of Acidobacteriaceae bacterium. Classification (GTDB taxonomy): domain Bacteria; phylum Acidobacteriota; class Terriglobia; order Terriglobales; family Acidobacteriaceae; genus JAKAAZ01. The sequence goes on from JBAVOQ010000136.1 coordinate 32,739, forward strand.
AAGGGTGTCTACGATCCTGACCAGTTGCGCAATCACGCCACTCATCTGCCACCTTTGCGGAGCCCGAGCAAGTGAATCTTTTCTGGGTTGACGCCTGGGCAAGTTCGCGAGCAGACTTGGCTGTCAGATTAAGGGAGGACGTATTTTTTGAATGCATGGCAAAGCCCGGCAAACACCATAAGCTGCAGACTCACGCTCGCCGCGACCCATACGCACGCGTGATCGAAATCACGAACCTTACTCCGCTTCCGCACATCTAATAGGCAATGGCATCCGTCCCTGACAATCTCTTCTCTCCGCTCACCCAGCGCTCGGTCACGTTTCCGAACCGGATTGTGGTCTCGCCGATGTGTCAGTACAGCTACGTCGACGGACTCTCGAACGACTGGCAATTTGTGCACCTTGGCAGCCGTGCCGTGGGAGGGTCCGGTACCGTCTTCGCTGAAGCTACCGCCGTCAGCCCGGAAGGGCGCATCACTCCGGGCGATCTTGGGTTGTGGTCGGAGGCTCATATTCCCCCTCTGGCGAGGATGGCCGCATTCGTGAAAGCCCAGGGCGCTGTTCCGGCAATTCAGCTGGCGCATGCCGGCCGTAAAGCAAACATGTCCGAACCGTGGGCCGCCAACCCGAGGGCGCTCCAGCCAAGTGAAGGCGGATGGCAGGCAGTTGCACCCACCACCAAGCCGTTCTCCGAAGGGTATTCGACTCCGCGAGCACTGGATCGTGCCGGCATGGATAAAGTGATCGCAGACTTTGCAGCCGCCACGCGGCGAGCTGAAACAGCCGGTTTTCTTCTCATCGAAATCCATGGCGCGCACGGCTATCTGTTGCACGAATTTCTGTCGCCGCTTTCCAACACGCGCAGCGACGAGTACGGCGGCAGCTTTGAGAATCGAGTTCGATTTCCGCTGGAAGTGGTCCGTGCGGTTCGTGCCAGCTTCCCTGTCGAATTGCCGGTCTGGATGCGCCTTTCCGTCACGGATTGGGTCGGGCCCTCAACCGAAATTCCGGCAGGTGGTCTCACGATCGAAGATTCCATCGCGTTCGCCCGGATTTTGAAGGCCGAAGGCATCGACCTCTTGGACTGCTCTTCCGGCGGCAATGACCCTCGCCAACAAATCCCGGTCGGTCCGGGATACCAGGTTGCGTTTGCAGAGCGAATCCGTCGCGAGGCCGGCATTGCGACGGGCGCGGTGGGCATGATTACGGCACCCGAGCAGGCGGATCAGATTATCCGCACTGGACAGGCAGATGTTGTATCGTTGGCTCGGGAAATGCTTCGCGATCCCTACTGGCCGCTCCATGCCGCGGAGGTTCTTCACAAACCCGGGGTGTGGCCTGTCCAATATGAACGTGCGGCTCGCGGCAAAGTTGAACGTCGAGAGCCCCTGCCTGAATTTGGCCGCAAGAAGAAATAGAAACTGGAGATCAGCCATGTCTATCATTCGCACCTGTACTCACTGCAAACAGAAGAACCGAGTCTCGGCGAAACATCTGAGTGCAAGCGGCCGATGTGGAGCGTGCAAGGCCGAGCTTCCTCCACTCGCGGAACCGCTTGCTGTCGACTCCGCTCTATTTGACGATATTGTTCAAAACGCAACCGTGCCCATCCTGGTGGACTTCTGGGCCAGTTGGTGTGGTCCATGCCGGGCCGCGGCTCCAGAGGTTTCCCGCACCGCCGCTGATATGGCCGGCAAGGCCATCGTCTTGAAGGTCGACACCGAAGCCAACCCTCAACTCTCAGCCCGCTTTCAGGTGCAGAGTATTCCCAACTTCGTCGTGCTCAAAGGTGGACGCCCTGTCTTCCAGCAGCCGGGGCTGATCGACCATGAAGAGATGGAGAAGTGGCTGCAGTCCGCTTCAGTCTGAAACGATGCGGCTCGACGCTGCGGGGAAGATGCCGTATTTGGCGCATAAGAACTGCTGAAGATCCTTTGGCAGGACAGGTGCCAGTTCTTGCCAGGTGAGCAGCTTGAGTCGACACCGTAGCTCGAACGGACGAACAGCCCGCATGATTCTGTACCAACTTTCGACCAGATCCGGGCGACGAACATCGCAAAGGACACAAAAACTGCAACCTGCGGCATAGGCTGCAAGCGCACCTCGAATCAACTGGTAGCCGCATTGCTTTCCATTGCGAGCGGGAAGCTCCGAAAGGTCAAAAACTGCTTCCAGGTCACGATAGCGCGAGATCAGGCCAAATCCTGCGGATTGAAAGTCCGACTCCGTAAGCTTGGCTTCCACCAGCAACTCACCGATCTTCATATCGATTTCAGTGTTGTCGTGTTTGCCGTTCTGTAGCGGCGTGCGCGGCTTAAATCCGAACTCCGGAACTGTATTCGATTCGATCCCCAGCAACGCCCGGACCGCTGGTTGATCCAACACGTCTGGATGACAAAAGATACCCATCAACAACGCATCGGAGCTGTTGCAGCAATCCAGTTCTTTCCACTGCCAATTGGAGCGGAGACGCGATCGCTTGTACGCGGTGTGAACTTTTTCCAGTCGTCTCGCCCATCGATCATTGGCACAAATCCTGCAATACGCATCCGGGTGAAAATTTCCATGTCGGCCTTCGTCATCGCAACCGAAGAGGATGCTGGGAACCTGGCCGTCCGAAAGCTCATAGAGGTAGCCGTGGCTCGACGCGAATTGAAGATTGCGAAGACTCAGTTCCTGTCGCAGGCCGACGCCGCTGGGAACTTCGAAAATAGGCTGCTCGGCCATCGCCATGTTCTCTATAATAGGCGAATACAAAGCGAACATCGAGCACTGCGCTTGGGGCCCTATGGATGAACCAACGACACTGCGAAAGATCGTTCATGTCGACATGGACGCGTTCTATGCCTCGGTGGAACAACGAGACAATTCGAAACTTCGCGGTAAGCCGGTCGTGGTTGCGTGGCGCGGCAATCGCTCCGTGGTCTGCGCCGCTTCCTACGAGGCCCGCCGTTACGGCATTCGATCTGCAATGCCCGCGGTGCGTGCGGAGCGCTTGTGCCCGGAAGCGGTCTTCATTCCGCCAGATTTCGTGCGATACAAGGCCGTATCGCTGGCCGTGTGCGAAATCTTCCGGCGGCACACAGACGTCATCGAACCCTTGTCTCTCGATGAAGCCTATCTTGATGTGACCGAGAACAAACTGCAGCTTCCGACTGCGACTCGGGTGGCGAAGATGATTCGCGAACAGATACGCGACGAATTGAACCTGACGGCTTCCGCAGGGGTTGCGCCGAACAAATTTCTGGCGAAGATCGCCTCCGATTGGAAGAAACCGGATGGGCTATTTGTCATCCAGCCGCACCAGGTGCAGGGCTTTCTCCTCCCGCTGCCGGTGGGCCGCATACCCGGCGTGGGACAGGTCACAGAGAGTCGCATGCATGCAGCTGGAATTGCTACGGTGGGCGATCTCTATGCGCTTGGACTATCGACTCTCGAACTTCATTTCGGCAGCTATGGCCTTCGCCTGTATCAACTCGCCAGAGGTATCGACGACAATCCGGTCGAGCCGAATCGAGTGAGTAAGTCAATCTCCGCCGAAGACACCTTCCCGGAAGACATTCCGCTCATGGATACCGAGCCGCAGATTCGTCGCTTGGCTGAAAAGGTCTGGAAAGCCTCGCACGGCAATGCGCGCTCCGCCAGGACCGTTGTTCTAAAGCTGAAGACGAAAGAGTTCACGAACCTTACGCGCAGCCTTACGCCGCCGGCTCCGCCGGCTTCCTGCGAGGAGCTTACATCGATCGCGCTCACACTTCGCGAACGGGTGGATGTGGGGCAAAAACAACTCTTCCGCCTGGTCGGAGTGGGCCTCAGCAACTTTCAAGCAGTCGACGAGCCAGGTTCACCTGCGTCACCGAGTTTCGTGTTGAGTCCCGAGGAGCAAACAGACTATGACAGAGAAGATTGAAATCCCCGCATGAATCGCGGCGCTACTACGTCGCGAGCGCGATGTGGCCACATCGCTGCCAGCTGGCGTGGAGGTAGCGCGCTCTGGAAGGCTCCAAAGTGCGTCGTTTCCCGTTGCGGGCACTGAACTACAAGCAATACGCTTGGGTGCAATCGATCGGCGGTTTTGTTTCTTGCGGAAGGGTTCTGAGGTTGGGACGATTCGCTTCATGCCCTTCCAGATCAGCATCGGCCAGGAAGTCCATCGCCGCTTCTTCCAGCGTTGCGCCTGTGCCGAAGATGTCGCTGCCTTCGACCTCGACCCAGTAAACGCCATGACGCTTTCCGGTTGTAACTGCGTGCTCACCGGCGAGCACGCGAACTTTATCCATCGGCGTGGGCTCGTGCTGCGCCAACACCTGTATTGGGCAAATCAGCAGTGCTGCAATCAATCCAGATCGAATGATCTTCTCCATGCTGTCCCTCATTCTTCTGACCGAGAATGTTTCTGCGTCGTTCTTAACAAAGTCACATCGATTCGATGCTCGCATCTGCCCAAAGTGTCGTCCGACGTCGCCAATTTGGGCGATGCACTATCCCTTTGCTCTGCCAATTGTAGCCGTGATCCAGCAAACGGCAAGCGTCGATTTCGCGCCTCGGTCACGTTTCTCTGCGTCAACCCAGGTCTTCGCGCAGCAACAATTTTCCCTGCATAATTACCGTCGTAATCGCTCAGGAGTCCGGTCGTTTCACCCTTGTCATTCGTGGCTCGAAGTGCCGGAACGCGCGTCCTCAGACTGTTCACCGCGCCATCCGTATGGAGCGAAACAGCGATTTCATTTTTCACAGGATCGGCAAGCATATGTCGTTCGTGCCGTGGCGCATCAACAAATCGTACGCCAGCATCTGCGCATAAAAATGCACACCGTTACCCGCGTAATACGCGACGCGACGGTGCGCGTAATGAGGCCGACCATTACTTTATTTGCTGGAAGGAGCTCAAAAAGTTGTTGCAACTCCAGGCGAAGTGGTTTTCGCAGGCACTCGCATCATCGATTCGGTCGCAATTCGACCGTTTCGTCAGCGCGACGGCGGGTGCGACAGGAGGTCCGCTACAGAAATGGCTGCACTGGCGGATGGTGAGGCCCTTAGTTCCTGGCAATGGCAAGCGTCAGGACGGTGATGTCGTCTTCCTGGCCAAAACGCTGCGCGGCTTCGGCGATGTCACGCGCAGACATCAAGGTAAGACTGTGGAGCCGCTCGAAGCCATAGAGTTCTCCGCTAGCTGCGCGCGCTTCCGGGACACCATCCGAAAGCAGGACGAGATGTTCCGAGACGGCCAGCTGGCCGTGCACCAGCTGATATGTCTGTTCCGCAAGCAGACCCAGCGGCAACGCCGGCGGCGTGTTCACTTCGCGACCGGAAATATAGGCAGAAATATGTCCTGCATTCGCGATGACATATTCGCCGGAGAGTGAGATGCGAACACAGCAAGCCGTGGTAAATCCGAGCTGCCCATGCGCGATCAGTGCAGTTGAGGGCGGAGAGGATGTCGCCGGGATCGTGCGAAGTCTCGCGGCGGAGGGCCCCGAGGATCATGGCAACCCGCATCGCAGCCGGCAGGCCCTTTCCTGGAACGTCGCCCACAATCGCGGTGAGGGAGCCATCAGGTGCCGGGGAGACGAAGAAGAAGTCGCCTCCGACTTCACTGGCGGGTAGATAGACCGAGTCCACCTGGAAGCCCGGAGTGGGACGTGAGGCGCTCTGTAAAAGCAACTGCTGTAAGGTGCTTGCGGCCTGCAGCTCGGCGGCAAAAGCGGCGCGCTCGCGGGCGGTTTCAACCATTTCCGCGCAGAACAGTGAGTTTTCAATGGCGGCTGCGGTTTGCAATGCAATGGTGTTCAGCAGTTTGAGATCGGCTGCGGAATACGATGACTCGGCCGAGCTGTTGGCCAGTGCGATGACGCCAACCGTTCGCTGTCCGGTGCGCAACGGAGCACACATCAATGCCTTCAGCGTGCATTCTGATTCCAGAGCGCGAGAATCGGAAGCGCAGTTATTGACGATTTCTCCAATCCCGCGCTCCAGGGTCGAAGCAGCGAAGTGTCAGTCTTGCCAGCAAATCCAGGATTTGAGGCAGACAAGAAGCCCAACAAGGTTCTTGCACCGCATAGGTAAGCACTTTAATCTCAGGAAACTGTTGTTGGATGACCTGCAACACACGCTATAGTTGTCGAAGGTTCCGGCTACCATCTCTACCCTCGTACAGGTAGATCTATCTTTCAGATAGACAGCGAGTTCCTCGTAAGCTTGCGGGTCTTGCCGACGGAGAACCTCCCATGAGGAGGCCTCAACATCCAGACTTATCTTCCAGTCGGGAAACTCCCGCATTGCGCTCAGGATATCTCTCCAGCACCCTGCGGGCATATGGCCGACCACGCCGCCGTGATATCCGTCTATATAGTAGAGCGTTGGTATTCCCGCCGCTCTTTGCGAAACCGTCGTGGCCGCGCGAAGCCTCGAGAACCGTTTTTATGTGGAACCGGGTCCACACGAGACCATATGGACCCTTAGCAATTTCTTTCAAGAACAATTTCTCGGTTTATATTCACCCCGTCCAGTCGTCATTCAGAATGACGACCAACGGTCGCTCGCGCGCACATGGATCGGCGTTTATCGCGGAATCAATGTGCCGGAGAGAGACACTAAGTGGGACCCTTGACGGACAACTTGGCGCAGCCAGATACTAATCCTCTGCTGTGTGATGGATTTGCGATCGACGGGGCGAACAAGAAATCGTTGCCTCTACAAGAGTGGAGACGTTGTCCCGCGGCGCGGATAGAGCGACGGCGCGGGAGGCGAAGCAGGCGGTGAGGATGAGAGAGTTGCTGCGGTGCTTGCTTTGCGTGACGTGTGTGATATGGAATGTGCCTAACTTGGCAGCCAAAGCGCCAAGCCCAGCAGAAGCGGGCGGAGTAGCTACGCTGTGGCAAATCGGCAGATTCGATCATTCTTCCGGCGAGTTTCATTCGAGCTTCGGCGTGGACTATGCCAAACTATCCAGCGACGTCGATTTCGTCGTTGGGAAGAGCACGGATCGCGATTGGCTGCGCTTTCAACCCGGCCCAGCGAACGGACTTGCGGGCGGTCGTCTGCATCCATTTCGCATCCACTTCACTTTGGCAACGTCCGAGACCAAGGGTGATGTTTTGCACGTGGCCGTGTTGTACGAGACGCCACGATTGTCTGCTCTGAAGGTCGATATTAACGGCCATTCCGGCAATTTCTTCTTCCACCCTGAGCTCGATTACTCGGCGGGCGACTGGGAGGGCACGTTTGTTCCGCAAACATCGCATGCAGAACGAACGATTTCAATTCCTTCGCACTGGTTGCAAGCTGGCGAGAATATTTTGACGCTGACAGCCATCGATTCCCCCGCGGCCCCTACGCCTGCGCTGGGTGATATCGCGCCGGGTATCAGCGGGATCGTCTACGATGCCTTGGCTCTTGAACATGGTCCAGCTGAGAAATTGTGTAGACGGCTCCAGTTGACTGCACAGCCCACGATCTTTTATCGCAGCACGCCAGCAGGGCTGCAGGAGCTGGTAGATGTTTGTGTGGAATCCAATGGCAGTGCTGCATTTCCAGGCGAGGTGAAGTTGCGCGTGCGCGGGAAAACGATTGCGGGAGCGATTCGCGATACCGGCGAATTTGGAGATGCCTGTGCGTCGCTCGAGGTCCCTGCGTGGACGGGAACAATTGCCGCGGAAATCGATGCCGAAAGAGAACGCCGATCGGTCGCACTGCAAGCGCAGAAGAAGTGGACCGTCGACATTGTCCCGAGCGAACACCTTGACATCGGCTTTACGGATTACCGCGCCAAGGTGGCCGAATTGCAATCGCAGAGCATCGATCGCGTGCTTGCGGTGCTTCCGAGGCATCCGGAATTTCGCTGGACGATGGATGGCAGTTGGATCGCGCAACAATATCTCGCCGGGCGTTCTGCCGAAAAGGGGAGCCAGTTTCTCGATGCAATTCGTTCGGGTGGAATTGTGTTGCCGCCGCAATATGCCAATCAACACACGGCGACAGCCACCGCGGAAGGACTGGCGCGCTCGCTTTATTATTCTCATCAGCTGGCGAACCGATTCCATTTGCCGTTGGGAGCGGCCAACATCACGGATGTGCCTTCCTATTCCTGGTCTTATGCGTCCATGCTGCACGATGCAGGAATCGAATATTTTGCCGCAGGCAGCAATTCCTGGCGCGCGCCTGTTGTGCTGCTGGGCCGCTGGAATGAAAAATCGCCTTTCTTCTGGGAGGGGCCTGATGGCGGCCGTGTCCTGATGTGGTATTCACGCGCCTATTTGCAGTTGGCATCGATGTTCGGTGTGCCTCCGCAGGTGGAAGCGGTGCATGATGCGCTGCCCGTTTTTCTGCAGGCGTACGCGCGGGAGAATTATCGGTCAGGCACTGTGATTCTGTTCGGCAGCCAGTTGGAGAATACGACCTTCGATCCTGGTCAGGTGATGCTGCCGGCAGAATGGGCGAAGTTGTACGCCTATCCGCGCTTTCGCTTTTCGACGTTCCGAGACGCGATGATACAAATCCGACAACAGATTGGCGATGCGAACATTGCGACCTATCGCGGCGACTTCGGGCCGTATTGGGAGGATGGCTTTGCTTCTGCTGCGCGGGCTACGGCCGTATTTAGACAGGATCAACAACGAATTCTGACAGCGGAAAAGATGGGCACACTCCCGGCACTCTTGAATCCGAACCTGCGCCCGAACGCGAACGTGCTGCGCGACGCATGGCACAACCTAGTGATGTTTGATGAGCATACCTGGACCTCTGCGGGCGCAACAACCCAGCCGGCAAGCGATGAAACTACAGGACAGTGGCGGCTGAAGCAGGTGGAGGTTTACGACGCTCGCAACGACATTGCGCAGAGCGTGCAACGAAGCTGGGCACAACTGGAATCCATGATTCCCACGCGGAACGATTCCTTGATTGTGATGAACGCGTTGAATTGGCCGCGGAGCGGGTGGCTGGAGACGGACCTTCCTGCCGGCCACGAAATTGTGGATGCCGCAACTGGAAAGCCCGTCGCGACGGAAGTTCTACACGTTGAACCCGGGACGATGCTTCCCGGATTTGGAGGAAAGACACTACGGGTTCGCTATCGCGCCGACTATGTGCCGGCGTTTGGATATAAGGTTTTCTCCATTATGACGTCCACCGCGCCACCCGCCGTACCAACGCCACAGTCGATTCAGTCTGTGCTGGAAAATCGCTTTTACAAAATTGCACTTGATCCGGCGAGCGGCAGCATTCGCAGCATCTGGGACAAGACGCTCGACCGCGAGATCGTGAACACAAACAGCCCGTATCGGTTCGGGGAGTACGTGTATGTGACCGGCGCGGATGATATGCCGAACAATAGCCTGTATCGCTACGGAGCGGCGCTGCCGATGCCCGCGCTGATGCCCCATCCTGCTGCGCATGGCCGGATTGTCTCGTTTCAATCATCAGCAAATATGGAACGCGCCCTACTGGAATCATCCGCGCCCAAGACTCCCACGGTGCGCACAGAAATTTCATTGCCGTCGAACGCCAAACGCATTGAACTCCGCATTTCCCTGCGGAAGCAGTCCACGCTGCATAAAGAGGCTGCCTATATCGCGTTTCCGTTTGCGGTGAAACATCCGGAATTTGCCTACGATACGCAGAATGGCTGGGTCAATCCCGCGCGGGATGAATTGGCGGGAGGAAGCCGCGAATGGTATGTCGCGCAACATTGGGCTGCCGTCCACAATGACACGATCGCGGATGTCGTGGTGTCGGTTGACGCTCCACTGGTGGCGTTTGGCGACATTGTTCGAGGGGCGTGGCCGAGGGAATTCAATCCTAATAGCTCAACCGTCTTTTCCTGGATCATGAGCAATTATTGGAATACGAACTTCATGTCCTCGCAGAGCGGGGAGTTCAACTTTCGTTACACAATTACAAGCGCCGGCACATTCCAGCCGCGGAATCTGACACGCATGGGCTGGGATGCGATGACACCTCTCGAGTCAAACTCCACTGGAGCGAACACAACCGCGCCACATCGATTGAGTGCAGATCACGATACCTTTCTGACGGTCGACAACCCGAATGTCGTGATGACCACGTGGAAGCTGGCTGAAGATGGGCATGGCAGTATTGTGAGGCTGGAAGAAATTGCAGGTCAGACAGAACAGATCTCAGTGCAGCCATCTCACCTTCAGGTGATGCAGGCGCAACGGTGTACCGTAGTGGAGGACTGTTCGGGGGAAATTCCGCTGACCGCCAACTCAATCCATTTGACGATGACGCCGTACGAAATTCTCACGCTGCGATTGCATACTCGTCCAGAATCACAACCATGAAAATTGGGTTTCCCCTTCGCTTAGTCCGGGTAAGTGAGAGCACCCGGCTTTGAATTTAGCTGTAAATTTATTTCGCGGCAGCCGCCGAGACTGTGCGAGCTTCGAGTCATTCTGAAAACCGACAAGTCATAACGGTCGGATTGCCGACATAACTCGTTCTGGATCCATCATGTAAACTTCGAGGCGTCACGCAGCATCCATGTTTTATAGAAACTGTTGCACTCCCGGGAAGATTCCCGCAGGCCGCCAAGTATCCTGCAGGACGGGTCCATCCAATTAGCTCAGGACCGTTTCCTCAACGATAGCGAAGAATTCTCGCATGCTCGAACTTTGGCCGAAAAGCCAAACTTTGTCAGGGTCGATCTATCACTTATGAGGAATTTTCGTGTGACGAGCAGAGCAAACTTTCAACTTCGTCTTATAGCACAGAATGCTTTCAATCATCTGGATTGGGACTGAGAGAGGTGGGCATCATAAGACAGTTTCAGTTCTGATTCCAGCGGTGATATGTTGGAGGCCGTAGTAGATGGGACGTAATTATGCGAATACGCAGTAAATGGGTGACAGGGTCTGCTGCGAGAGGATTGTGCATCCTTGCGGCGCTTTTCGCATTTGTTGCGCATAGCGGTGCGGCGCAAACGGTCACGATAGAATATCGACTGTTTCCGGGCCTGGCGAAGATGACCGGCAACTGGTCCGCGCTTCGGACGGCGAGCGATGGCAAAGTCTATGTTGGGCTGGCCTGCAATGGTTGCAGCGGACACTTCGTTTTCTACGATTCAAAGAGAGACCGGATGGTAGATGTGGGCGACCTGAACCGGCTAACCGGCGAAAACGGATTGCATGTGGGACCACAATCGAAAATTCATGTCAAGTTTGGTGAGGGCAAAGACGGCCGCATCTATTTCGCGACTCACGCAGAAGAGTGGTTCAGCTATGCGCGCTTCGCCACCCAGGAGGGATACCCTGGCTCACACTATATAGCGTATGACCCAAAGACCGGTCAGGTGCAGGACTTCGGCATCGGCCCCAGGTTTGAAGGCATGAATACCGGCGCCTACGATCCGAAATTCAACCGTATTTATGGGCTTACGCATCCTCGCGGACACTTTGTCTATTATGACGTAGCGACGGCCGCCAAAGTGGACAAGGGCAGGATCGACAACTTCGACTCCATCTGCCGGACGATCGGCATCGATGACCAGGGAAATGTGTACGGGAGCTTCGGTCATGGCCAGATTTTCAAGTACGATCCGCGTACCGACAACATTACTGAGCTTTCCGCTCGGCTGCCCATCCGACAGAAAGGCATTTCTCTTGGCCGCGATTACAACAAGGCGGAGACCGCATGGCGGGTCGTGGTATGGGATCAGCAGACGAAGAGGTTCTACGGAGTCGAGGAGAGCGCGAGCACTCTGTTCTCCTTGGATCCGGCTGCTCCTTCGGATGAGCAGGTCAAGCGGTTGGGGCAAATGGCATTCCGGCATTCGCAAATCGTCGCAACGTGCCCTATGCAACCTTGAGCCTGACGCTTGGGCACGACCGGAAGCTCTATTATGCCGCCGCTGGAGCGGAATTCGACTACAGCAGCAGCGCCGGCCTCGCGGCCTCTCACTTAATCACCTATGACCTGAACACCGGAAAAATTCAGGATCTGGGCGAAATGCACCTGCCGGATGGACGGCCTGTCCTGGGCACCAACTCCGCCGACACGGGACCGGACGGCACAATTTATTTTGTCGGAGCAGTCAACGTCAAAGGGGCTCCGGGCAGCGAGAACTACGGCGGCAAAATCGACGGCATTCCCTACCGTCTGGCTCTTTTTATCTATCATCCGAAAGCTCAGTGAATGTCTGATGAAATCTAGGAGTTTCGCGCTCATTGTCCTGGTTCTTTCCATTGCCGCCATTGGTTTCGCTCAGCGGGACGCCGACTACGATAAAGTCGTCATCGCGCAGACCCGCACCGACGCTCGCGATCTTGGCTATCCGCCCATGGATGTAATTCCTGACGGCGAATCGGGTATCACTTCGCTCACCATCGCGCCTAACGGATACCTGTATGGCGCCACCAGCGGAAACCATTCGCACCTGTTCGTGCTGATTCCCCTCCACGGATATGTCCAGCCCCTGGGCGTCATTCCGAACGCAACTGCCGTCACCCACGCGGTGGTTATATCGGCGGCAGGCGATGTCTACATCGGAACATCTCCCGACGGTCACCTTTTGAAATACACTCCTCACGATGAATTCGATCAGCTGATTCAAATTGGTAAGCCCTTGCCGGCTACGGATCTTTGCCAGCCGGTTCCAGGTGAGAGCATCTTCGCCTTGACGATTGACCCCAGCGCGGACGTTGTTTATGGACTGACCTCGCCTAACACGCATTTTTTTGAATACTCCATCGCCAGCGGGAAATTCACAGATCTGGGAGTGGTTTCGAAGAACATTCCGGTGGGCGAAAGATTCGAAAAAACCAAAATTATGTCTCGAATGCTGGTGGTGGACCAGGTGGGAAACGTTTTTGCTTCGGGCGAAAACGGAGATTTCTTCCGCTTCGATCGTAAGACACAAAAGCTGAACCAGCTCGCTATCCACGCGCCAGCTGTTCCCGGCAGGGAGCCCTGGACAGAAGTGGACGCTTTCCTGCTGGATCCTTCCGGCGTCATCTACGGCGGCACATCGGATGGGTATCTATTCCGGCTGGACCCGGAGAAACTTACGGTAACGAATCTGGGGAAGCCGCTGAACCAATATCGAATCGACGGACTGGTGCGCACGCCGGATGGAAAGCTCTATGGCGTGGGCGGCGACAGCCAGGAAATGGCGCGGCTATTTAGCTACGATCCTTCCACCTCAGCCTATGACGTGCTGGGATTTGTCGATGTGGACCGGCGACCCTATTACACCTGGCAGGCATACGAAGTCGGAGCCATGGCCATCGGCAGACGCGGCACTGTTTATATTGGCGAGAACGAACGCATTTCGAAGCTCTATCTTTTCTATCCATGGCAATGAGAGAGGACAACGAAAGATGAACCGTAGAGATTTTATGGGCACAGTAGTTGGGGGGATTGCAATGGCAAAGCTGGGAGCGGCGCCCTTCTATGGATTGGGCGCACAAGCTGCGGCGCAGGGAACTAAACCGCCGCAAGGCGCGTGGATCGAGAATGGGGTGATCGACGCCGGGGGCTCGCATGAACCTTATCTTTTCGTTGTGCGGCGCGGCGGCCAGAGCCTGAATGCTCGCGAAATCTACGAGTATCAACAGAGTGAAGCGGTCATGCGCCAGCTTAAGAACGATGGAGTTGAGGTCTTTCATACTCATCTCTACAAGGGCTTTGGCATGGCTGCGGAAAAGCCGGACATGGAAGCCACCGTGCGGGCAACGGCCATTGCCCACCAGCTCGGGATGAAGGTGGACACTTACGTTCAGTGGGACACGATGATGTATGAGACTTTCTTCGCCGAAGAGCCGCGCGCCCAGGGGTGGATACAGTGCGATCAGTGGGGTCAGCCCATCATGACCGAATATGGATTTCAGCAGTCGTTCCGCTACCGGCCCTGCTTTTCCAATCAGGAATATATCGATTACCTGAAGAAGATTGTTCACTATGCGGTCGTAGAGGTGAAGACGGACTTTATTCATTTCGACAACTTCGATTTGAGTCCTGAGCCCGACTCGTGTCATTGCAATGGCTGCAAAAGCGGCTTTCGCAAGTTTCTGAAAGCCAAGTATTCGCCGGAACAGCGGAAGGAACGGTTTGGATTCGAGAACGTGGATTTTGTAAATCCCCCGCTATGGAACCGCTCCAACCCTCCCGAGAAACTGGATATCATTTTCGATCCTGTCTTTCAGGAATGGATCGATTACAGGTGCTACACAATGGCGGACGCTTTGGGGCAGATGGTCGATTTGATTCGACCTTTGAATCCGGAAGTCGCAGTGGAAATCAATTTCGGCGGAATGGTAGGTGATAACAATCCCTGGACGCGTGGCAACGACCACGCGAAGTTGTTGAAACTCACTCAGGTCTTCTGGGATGAACAGGACGCCCCGCTGGAGTACCTGCCGGATGGACGGCTGATTACCACTATCCGCACCTATAAAATGGCGCGAACCTATCATAACGTCGCGTTCACCGACGCCGAGGTCGGCGAACCCGGAATCGGCGAGAGCCTGGCATTCAATCAGACGATTGGCTTCGCCGGTGAAAATCCCCTTCCCCCCGCGATGGTGAAGTACATCTCCTTTTACCGCAAAAATCGGGACCTGTACCTGGGGACGAAGGATGTGGCGCCGGTGGCCGTCTTCCGCTCTCATCCCTCGATCACCTACCATAATTCCCGCGCCGGGCTCAGCGCGATCCTTGTGGAACAGGCCTTGATTCAGGCCAGAGTTCCCTTCCAACTTATTTTCGATGAGCAGCTCGGCGATGTTTCGCCAACCCTGTGCAAAGTCCTTATTCTGCCGGATTCGGAATGCCTCACCGACGACCAACTCGGACTCATCCGCAAATTTGTGACAGCCGGGGGTGGCCTGATCGCTACCGAGCAGGCAGGTCTCTACGATGGCTGGCGCAGGTTGAGAACCAAGCCTGGCCTTCTGGGGCTTGTTGACAATCAGGCCCCGGCAGCCGCGTATCAGGAAGAGGTGCGGAACACTCTGGTCGCCGCTGGGCCGCCTTCGCGCAAGCAGGTGGGCAGAGGCCGCGTCGTCTACTTCCCAGGAATCGAGTTCGATGGGCCTCTGCCGCCGCCCGAGCCGTATTTCCACATCGGCCCCAAGTTCTGGAAGCGTCCGAAGAATTCGAAAGAATTGATTGAGGCCGTTTCGTGGGCGGCCCAGAGCGATCTACCGCTGCACGTAACCGGGCCCGATTTTCTGGGAGCGAATCTGGTAGAGCAGATGGAAAAGCGGCGGCGACTTGTGCACCTTGTGAACTACGCCATGAAACAGGTCCCATCCATAGAGAACATTGAGGTACGATGCTTGCTGCCGCAGGGAGCATCGGCCAAAGCCGTGAGACTCTACTCGATTGACTTAGATAATTCCGCCACGCTCGATTTCCGGATGCAGGACGGATACGCGGTTTTCACAGTGCCGAAGCTGAACGCATACTGCATGACGGCAATCAGTTGGTAAGGCTGGTAGGCAATGCGATGAAGATAGAAGCAACAAAATCTCCAGCCGTGAGTCATCTCTATGAATAGACGGAAATTCATGATCGAGACCGGCGCATTGCTGCTCAGCCCGGCAATGCTGAAGCTGCCCGGAATCGCGCAGTCTAAATCGGCCTCTGCGCTTCCCTACAGCGCCGAGATGCCGGACATGCTGATCGCTTACCTTCAGAAAGAGTTGAACGACCTTGCCGCCAGTTGGGACCGAAAGCGCGCGGCGATCACGACAGCGGCTGAGGTTGAAGCGCGGAACACATTCGTCCGCCAGAAATTTCTCCAGATGCTTGGCGGTTTTCCCGCGAAAAATCCACTCGTCCCCGTCACCGTCAAAACCATACATAAGGATGGATACCGGATCGAGAACGTCATGTTTCAGAGCCGGCCAAATTTCTGGGTCACGGGCAATCTGTATATTCCCACTACCGGCAACGGGCCTTTCCCGGGAATCATTTCCCCTTGCGGGCACTATCCGCTGGCCCGAATGGTCCCGCAATACCAGAGCGCCTATGTGAATCTGGTGCGGAACGGGTTTGTGGTGCTGGGTTACGATCCGATCGGGCAGGGAGAGCGCCGCCAATACTGGGACCCGAAAACAGATGTCACGAGTGTTGGCCCGAGTCCAACCTATGAGCATTCCATGCCCGGTCAGCTCCTGTTGCTGATGGGGGAAAATTTGACTGAATACATGGTCTGGGACGGCATGAGGGCGATCGATTACCTGCTGACCAGGCCTGAGGTGGATCCCCAACGGATTGGCTGCGCCGGACATTCCGGAGGGGGGACCCTGACCAAATTCATCAGCGTCGCCGACGAGCGGGTGCGATGTGTAGCCATCATAGAAGGAGGCACGGCCAACAAATGGCCGGTACATTACCTTCCCTGGGAACTGATCGGCCCCTCCGACGTGGAGCAGAACCTTTTCCCATCGGCGCTGTATGGTATCGATAACGCGGATCTGCACACCGCTATCGCTCCCAGACCTCTACTTGCGGCGATTGAACATTACGCCCCGCCCTTCGACAAAGCCGCGCAGGCGATTGAGGCCCGTTATCGGCAGTTGGGCGTGCCGGAAAAATTCGCCACGGTTGCCTCGGACGATCCGCACGCCTGGACGCCAAAATTGAGGCTGGCCACCACCGATTGGTTCTGCCGCTGGTTTTACGATCGCAAAGGGCCGATCAGCGAACCGGAGCTTGAAACGGTTCCGCCGGAAGATCTCTATTGCACGCCGGGTGGCTCGATCCGTTATTCCGGAAAAGGCGAGATGATCTTTACTATCATCTCGAAAAAACAGGCTAATCTGCCGCCGGCCCGCCCAGTACCGAAAAATTCACAGGAACGCGCCGCCTACCAGGAGAAGATCCGTACAGAAATCCGCAGCCTGCTGCACTATCGCAACGCGGATCAGCCCCTGAATGTGCGCCACACAGTCACCACTCCGCGTGAAGGCTATCGTGTCGAGAAGTTCCAGTTCCTTTCCGAGTCTGGGATTTACATCCCTGTTTGGGTCTTTGTGCCCAATGGCAGGACGGGTGTGCTGCCAACCATTCTTTATGTTGGCGATGAAGGCATGGAAACTGTCGGAATGGAAGACGAAGGCGAGGAAGCCTCCGGGCTCACGCACGGACTCCTCGATACTATGGTTCGATCGGGGAATCTCGTTGTCGCGGTCGATGTCCGCGGAATTGGCGAAACCCGGCCCCTTCATCCCGCTTCGGACTCCTGCAATGAATTTGGCCAGTTGTTCGATCTCGAAGCCGCCATGGCTTACATGACCTGGTTCATGGACCAATCGCTGCTGGGAATGCGAGTGCAAGATGTTGTTCGCAGCGTCGATTACGTCACCAGCCGTCGCGACACCGACACCAGGCATCTGCACCTGATTGGAAAAGGCATGGGTGGCTTGTGGTGCCTATACGCCGCGGCTCTGGATCCTCGCATTCGCAGCCTCATCTGCGTGCAAAGCCTTCTTTCCTACCGCTCGATGACGGAGGTGGATCGCTACCGGTACGGCGCCGACGTTTTCCTGCGCGATGTTCTGCTTCATTTTGACCTTCCGCAAGTTGCTGCCTCAGTGGTGGGTCGCCCACTGACGGTGATCCAGCCGCAGGACGCAACGAAGAACAAAGTGTCGATGGATAAGGCGGTGGATGCCTACAAACCAACCCAGGCCGCTTACGACGCTGCTGGGCTGGGAAGGCTTTTCCGTATTGAATGCGAAGGCCAGGACCTGACCACCCCGCAGCATTACCTCAGCCTGATAGAGACGGCAAGCGCAATCTGACAATCACCTGCCATATGGTTCGTCGAGGGTCCCTTTCTCCGGATCGAATCGCAAAAAAGGACAAGGCTGTTTACCAGCTTTCCTTCTTCTGCTGCTTCGACCAGAGGTAGTCCGCAATGCGCTGGATATCTTCATCGCTCAACACCTGCTTCCACGCGGGCATGTAGAGCGGAGGAGTCGGGCCTTTCACGTTATCCAGGGGAGGTACCCTTCCATTGCGGATGATCCCGATGACTTCGTCCTTGGTGTAGTCGTCGGAGACGTGCAGCAGCGAAGGCACCTGTCCACCTTGGGCGTTGGGATTGGACACGCCACCCTGGAGTCCCGTGCCGTGGCAGCCTGCACAACCAAAGCGCGTGAAATCCTGCTTGCCTGCTTCGATGGCCGCATCCTCGGGCGTCAATGCATGCGGTCTCTGCGACAGAATCAACTGCGCATCCTGAGACGTGGCAGTTGCCAGGTAGGCGAGGAGTGCCTTGCGAGCATTGGGCTCCAGATCATACTCGGGCATGAAACTTCCCGGATAGACGAGATCCGGATTCACCAGCTGCTCGTCGAGCCATTCGATCGAGTGCCGTTTCGTAACGCCGAGCAGGTCCGGACCGGTCTTGGCCCCAACTCCGCCAACGTTGTGGCAAGCAATGCAATTTTTCTCGACAAACAATTGGCGGCCATATTCGGGGCTGGGGATCAGCCGTACGCTGGAATAGTAGCTTCCCATATCTTGATTGGTGAGCGAGAGCATGTAATAGGTTAGGGCGCGCGCCTGCTCCCTGGTGAAATGAAAGTTGGGCATGGCCGAGCCCGCAGAGACCACGTTCGGAGCCAGGAAATGGCGCTCCAGCCATTGCGGGGATCGTTGACTCGTGCCTTCTTCAGTAAGATCGGGGCCAATGCTTCCGCCCACCCCGTTCAACTTGTGGCAACCGCGGCAGCCCTCGGTTTCGAAAAGGCGCCGTCCCTCGGTCAACTCGGGCACGCCCGGCACATCGCCTTCCTTGTGGCATCGCCCACAGGAAGCACGGATGTAGTTCGCGGACAGCAGCGGCGTTTGCCAGAACGCCACGTTGCCGTGGGCATTCTTCACGTCGGTAGCAAGTCCCTGGCCGCCATGGCAGATGGTGCAGCCGAACTTGGATGGAATGTGCGGTCCCAGGCCGGCATGATAACGGAATGGCTCCGGCGCATTCTTCATGGTGGGGTCGTCCACGCCAAGATGGCAGGTGGTGCAGCGGTCCACGCGCTGCAGGCCTGTCAGCATCACCTGGTGGATTGCAAGAGGCGTGGCCAGCACGGCGGCCTTGCTCGCGGCGT
This sequence comes from Acidobacteriaceae bacterium, assembly GCA_049692235.1. Classification (GTDB taxonomy): domain Bacteria; phylum Acidobacteriota; class Terriglobia; order Terriglobales; family Acidobacteriaceae; genus JAKAAZ01. The sequence continues at coordinate 51,818 of JBAVOQ010000136.1, forward strand.
TCGGTTCTTCCTGCGCCTCAAGCTGCAGAAATTTTCGTTGATAGGTCTTCCACGATGGCGTGTCGGCCTGCCATTCAGCCGCCAGAATAAGCACCAACGCCAGAAGACTGAGCGCGAAGAAGAGTTGCTGTAGTCTACGCTCCATTATTCTGGCCTCGCAACAACATGTACCCACGGTGGAACCCAGGCCCAGCCGGGTCCGCGGAAGAAGGTCCCCACAATGATGAGGATCACGTTGGCAACGACGAAGAATGCAAACAACCAGATCGCCCACTTGCGATCGCGCGGACGGCGGCTTGGATTCCTGTCAATGTAAGGGATCACAAGCAGAGCGATCACCATCAATGCCGGTACCACCACACCGCCTAACAAAGCCGAGTGACTGACCAGTTCCTGCAGCCCGAGAAAATACCACGGAGCTTTGGCGGGATTCGGCGTGACCGCCGGGTTGGCCATTTCTTCAAGAGGCGCGTTGAAGAACAGCGAAATGGTCATGATGGTTGTCACCGTTGCCATCAGAGCCACCGCCTCGCGGACAAAGGCGTATGGATACGAGAAGACAGTATCTTCTTCTTCCTCGGGAGTAATCGTTTCAAAGATTGGTTTGCCGGTGACGACTTCCATCAGTCCATAGGTCTTGTCCTGCGACGCTGCCGCCACGTGCAACGGGGCCACCTCTGCCGGTGCGCCGATGGTGACCAGTGCTTCTGTCTTCTGCGGCTTCAGCTTCCAGATCGGCCGCGAGAGTCCGCCGTCCTTGCGGACGCGCCAGAAGTGAACGATAGTAAGCAAAATGAGGAACGATGGCAGCACGGCCACATGAAGCACATAAAAGCGCAGCAGTGCTGCCTCGCCAACGCTATGACCGCCGAGTAATAGCTCCCGGATTTGGCCTCCGACCAGGGGAGCGTAACTGCCGATATTGGTCCCCACCGTGATCGCCCAGTAAGCCAGTTGGTCCCATGGCAACAGATACCCGGTGAAGGAGAGGCCGAGGGTGAGCAGCAGCAGTAGCACGCCGACCACCCAGTTGAACTGGCGCGGCTTCTTGTACGAGCCGGTATAAAACACCCGGCACATGTGCAGGAAGACGCAGATCACCATGCCGTGCGCCGCCCATCGATGCATGTTCCGCAGAAAAGGTCCCATGAAGACGGCAAACCGGAGGTCCTTCATGTCCTGGTATGCGGCCGACGGATAAGGGCGGTAATAGAACATCAGCGCAATTCCAGTGGTCAACAGAATCAAAAAAAGAAAGAAGGTAATAAAGCCCAGATAGAACGAGTACCTGAACTTGAGATTCTCTTTCTTCACTTTGGCCGGATGGATATGCAGCCACACATTGAGAAAGACCAGTTCGGACTTTCCTTTGTCGGTGGACAGCGGATCGCGCCGCACGATCGATCGCCAGATTTCACGGATCAGATTCATCGTTACACCATCAGCCGATACGTCGGTGGCACAATCTTGTCTTTGTTGATCCGAAGCTGACCGTCGCGCGCCAGCGTTACCTCAAACCAGTTGAGGGGTCGCGGCGCCGGGCCATGCTGCACCGTGCCAGTGGAGGAAAAGATGCTGCCGTGACACGGACAATGAAACTGCCGATCGTTCTGGAAGTATGCGACGGTGCAGCCCAGGTGCGTGCAGACCGCGCTGGCCACGGCAAATCCTTTTTCTCGATCGCGGAACACGAAGATCTTTTCGTCCGCCATGAACGTGGGTGGACCGAAGGGAAAATCGCCTGGAACACCGATCTTGAACGACTGCGGCGGCTCATAAAAGACGCTCGGCGTCAGGAACCGGACGACTGCTCCCAGGCTCACCGCAAACGCCGAAAAAAGAGAGGCCACGCCTACCGTTCCCCAACTCAGAAAGCTTCGTCGATTCATTCTGCTGCTCCCCTATTCAAAAACTTCGCGTTCCTGCTGCTCGAGTGCTTCCATTGTGATGGCTCCAGTGGGACAACGATCTGCACAGAGCCCGCAGCGAATGCACTTTTCTTCGTTCTTGATGATGGCTCCCGCCTGACCGGTCTTCAATTCGGCGGACGGCACTCCATAACGGTTTTGAATCAGCGCATCATACCGCTGGTCGCCCTTCACTTGCGCCAGATCCACCAGGCGCAGACAGTTCTCCGGGCATATGTCCACGCAACCGGCGCAGAGGATGCACTTCGATCCGTCGAAGATCGTGTTCACCTGACACTTGAGGCAGCGCAGCCCTTCGGCGCGACCCTGTTGTTCTCCAAAACCGAGTTCCACTTCGGCGATGCCAATGCGTCGGTTGGCCGCGAGCACTGGCATTTTTTGCCGTGGCGTGGTGAGAAAGCCGCGCGGCATTTGCCAGTTGGGCATGATGCGGAAACGACTGACTACCGTCTTTGCGGTCTTGCCGCTGAGATACACATGAATGGACCGCGCCGCGCGGTGGCCGTTCGCCACCGCCTCGACCAGGACACGCGGCCCAAAGGCCACATCGCCGCCGGCAAATACGCCGGGTGCCGTAGTCATCAGGTTTTCGTCGATCTTAAGAATCCCACGCGGCGTCACCTGCACGCCCTCTTCACCGCTGAGGAAAGAAAGATCGGCTTGCTGGCCGATGGCAAGGATCACGCTGTCGCACGGAATGATTTTTTCCTCGTCGCTGAAGGCAGGATTGAAGCGGCCATTTTCGTCGAAGACGGTGAGGCAGCGGCGGACCTTCAGGCCGGTGACCACGCCGTTCTCACCGACAATTTCCTTCGGTCCCCAGCCGTTATCCACCATGATGCCTTCCTGTTCGGCCTCGTCCACTTCGCCTTTCCATGCAGGCATCTGCGCGCGCGACTCGAGGCTGACCATATCCACGTGCTCCGCGCCGGAGCGCATGGCCAGGCGAGCGGCATCAATGGCGGGCTGCAGACTCTTGGCATCATCGTCTACCAGGCCCGATTCAACCGATTCCTGCACCAGACGCACAGCGGCACGCGCTACATCGATGGCTACATTGCCGCCGCCCACAACCACGACGCGCTTGCCCAACTCAATCTCGAAACCAAGGTTGACATTGATCAGGAAGTCGATGCCGTTGTACACACCGGCCAGGTGTGCTCCCGGAATATTCAACTCGCGGCCCTTGTTGAGCCCTGTGGCCAGCAGGACCGCGTCGGACTTCGACCGCAACTCGGCGAAGGAGATGTCGCGCCCCAGGGTGACGCGGGTATGCAGCGTCACGCCCATGGCGAGGATGTTGTCCACTTCCATCTTGATGATTTCCCGCGGCAGGCGGAACTGTGGGATGCCCAGATACAGCATTCCGCCAGGGACGGGAGCGGATTCATATACGTCCACGGTGTAGCCCAGCAGTGCCAGATCATGGGCGCATGTCAGTCCGCATACGCCCGCTCCCACAATGGCAATGCGCTTGCCGCGCTTGGCTGCCGGCGGCAATTTCTTCCGTGCTGGATCGTGTCCCGCGCCCAGATTGTGTCGATCGGTGGCGTAGCGCTTTAGCGCACAGATGGCGATGGGCTCGTCGATCTTGCCGCGGCGGCAATTGTCCTCGCAGGGATGGGCGCAGATTCTCCCCAGCACATAGGCGAATGGATTGGGCGCGCGGGCCAGCAGGTACGCTTCTTCATCCTTTGAGATCCCAATGGCCTGCACGTACCGGCCGCATTCGGTATGGATCGGGCAGGCGGTACGGCAGGGAATATTGCGATCGAAATACTCCCGGTCCGGGACCGTGACGGAATAGCTCATGCGTTCACCATGCTGATAAGTTTGCAACTACTGTATTCCCAATACACGGCACCCGCACGGCTCCGTGCTGAAAACTAGCCCCGGTGAGCGCACCACATCTTCGTCGGGGCAGAATGATGGCAACTCCAGCAATTGTTCTACTGCTGCTGTGCCTTCAGCTTTTCGATTTCTTCGTCGCTCAGCGACTTAAAGAACGCCGACGGATTCTTGTCCTTGCGATTCACCTGGTCGTACGCCAGGAATTCATAGATCTCTTTCCCCTGGCTGTCGCCAATGCCGGAGTTCGGCTTGTGCATCATGCGCTTCACGTAGCGCTCCCACTCCGGCAGGGTCATGGTTGTGTTGATAGGCCGGGCAATCGTGTGGCACTTGGAGCATTTGCTGGTGAACAGCTTGTACGCCTTCTGCTGCGCGGGCGGATAAGTTGAGACGTTGATCGTGTTAGGCCCCTTGTCCTGTGGGAGGGTTACATTGCCGCTTTGCGCCTGAAGCAACAGAGGAACGGAAAAAGCTGCGAGCGCCATCGTGAGAATCGTCTTGTGCATTTCAGTCTCTCCTTACCACATGTACCGGATATCGAGCTTGAATAATTTGTCGGTGGTGCCAACCAGCGCCACCGGGTCGCCATCGTGCTCCTGATTGAATGTGCCGCGCAGCACAATGTTCCCCAGCGGCGTCAGCGCCTGTTCTCCACCGATGCCCCAGGCCTGAGTGATCATGCGCGGTTGGGGTGCGATGTCTTCGCTTGCATGGTCATATCGCGCCATGACGGCGGTGCCGGGTTTGAAGTAGTAATCCACCTCGCCGCGGTAGCCGTTCGCGATATAGTGCGAGGCCGGTCCTGACTGATTCCACTGCCAGTCATCCTTGCTGCGCATGTAGCCTCCGAGGATGTCCAGCTTGTCGAAAAACAGGTAGTTGCCGAAGACGCCAACTCGCCAGATGTCGGGCCGGTAGGTGAATTGATTGCTGGCACCTGCATTCTGTATCTGATCTTTTGACCCGTGGTACATCATCACTGTGACGCCGCCGTCGGGACCAAACCAGTAGTCGGCATCGGCCCACACGTCCTTGGCATTTTTGGTGGATCCGCTCATAATCTCACTGCCGTCGGCGTTCAGCCCGTTGGTCACCTTGGCCGAAATGGCAAGGATGTTTTTGAAGTAGTTCGAGGCCCACGTATATCCTGCGTCCACGCCGACTGGATGCTGATCGAGCGAGAAGTTGAGGGGGTCGACATTGGCGAGTGTGAATGAGGGATCGGGAAAGAGGTTATAGAACATGGCCGCGCGTGTTCCCTCACCTTCCTGCATGTGCATTTCGCCGACCTTGACAAAATAATTGCTGTTGGCCCGGCCGCCCGTGTAGACGCCAAAGCCTTGCTCCAGATCGCTCTCTCCATCCTGGTAGAGTTCATAGTGCGCGAAATAGGAGAAGCCCGTCAGCGGAACAGTCGAGACATCAAACAGTGCGGCTTCGTCCAGATTGAAGCTGGAACAGGAGGCGGACAGCTGCGTGTCGCTGGGGCACATGGTAACGGGAGAGGCGGAGGTGACGGATCCTGGGTCAGCTACCGTCTTGTCCTCGGTGAAGCTGGCCTGCAGAATGAGCGCCATACTGTTGGTGAGACTGAATCTGATGTCCTTATCCAGCGCGCTGACTTTGGGCGCCGCTTTCGAACCGTCCATCTCGTCCGGCGGCATGCGGTAGCCCAGGCGCTTGAACATGTAGCCGTTCTTATTCAGCGCGGGCGGGATGGTGTGGCAGGTGTAACACTTGACGCCAAATTTCCGGGCAAACGCTGGAATCGCGTTCCCTCGTTGGGGCATCAGCAAGACGAAGCAGAACAGCGCCATGGCCGCCTTCGCGCCTGGCATCCAAAGTTTCATGTGCGGGCTCCTGCGTTTCACTAGGCACGTCTAGAGCCAGACCCAATTCCCTTGCGTCACAAGAACTTGCGCTTGGACATCCAAGGAGATGGGGATTTCATTCCCCGCTTTCCGATTCAACCTGGGGAATGGATTCCCCAGGTTGCTGGTCCCTGTCCCGCTTGAGAAGCGCGTAAAAGGTCTTCCGGTCCACCCCTGCTTCTCGCGCCGCTGCACTTACGTTGCCGCCGCAGCGTTCCAGTACCGCTTGGGCGTAGGAGCTTTCAAAGCTGGCCATGTACTGCTCCCTCGCATCTTTCCACGGAAGAGTGGAAAGACTGCCGACTGCCTCCACTCTCGGAGAATCCTCTTCAAGATCTTCCGGCCCCAGCACGCCGCCCGGATGCAATACAGTCAGCCGCTCCATCACGTTCTTCAGTTGGCGCACGTTGCCTGGCCACAGCTCTTTGAGCAGCGCCTCATAGAATCGCGGCGAAGCGGACAGGCTCTTGCCGTAGCGGCGGGAGAACCGTTCCAGGAAGAAGCGCGCCAGATGCTGGATGTCCTCCGGGCGTTCCCGCAAGGGCGGAATCTTCACCGTGACCACGCTCAAGCGGTAGAAAAGTTCCTCGCGAAAGGTTCCGGCCTTGATTTTGGCCATCAAATCCTGGTTGGTGGCACACAAGATGCGGCACTCGACGCGCATTGGAGTCAGACCACCGAGTCGTCGGAGCACCCTCTCCTCAACAAAACGAAATAAACGTGTTTGCAGCTCCACCCCCAGGTCTCCGATTTCATCCAGGAACAGCGTGCCTCCGTCCGCAGATTCGATCAGGCCTTTTTTGGTGCGATCCGCGCCGGTAAAGGCGCCGCGCTCATACCCAAACAGTTCGCTTTCGATCAGAGAGCCCGGCATCGAGCTACACTCCACCGGAACGAACGGGCCGTCCTTGCGCCGGCTCTGGTTGTGGATGAATCGAGCCATGACCTCCTTGCCCGTACCGCTCTCTCCCAGGATCATCACCGTCGCGTCGGTGGCCGCAGCCCTGCGACTCTTCTCCACCTGATCGAGCATCGCGGCACTACGGCTCTGTGCAGCATCGGCCTCGCCGAGAGATTCCAGACGGCTTTTCAGAGTTTCGACTTCGTGCTTCAGGGTGGCATGGGAAAGTGCCCGCTTGACCACCAGCAGCAGGTCCTCGCGTTTGAAGGGCTTCTGCAGGTAATCGAATGCGCCATTGCGCATTGCGAGCACGGCGCCCTCCACCGATCCGAAAGCGGTGAGGAAGACGATGGGAAGGCCTGGATGGGCTTCGTGCAGCCGGGCAAAAACTTCTTCGCCTGACATTTGCGGCATGCGAATGTCGAGTAGAACCAAGTCGGGCGGGTTGGCCAGGCATTCAGTCAGCCCTTGGACGGGGTCCGTAACCGTGGAGACCGTCGCACCCGGCAATCGCAGCATCCGCTGAATGTTTTCACCCAGCGCGGCTTCATCGTCGATAACCAGAATGCGGCTCACTCCGTCGTCCCTCCGGCGAACCAATGATACGGCTGGCCACGGGTGAATCGCGCCGGGGGCAACTCAATGACGAAGCCGGCGCCGCCGCCGTTTCTCGTCTCGTAGCGGATTCGGCCATCATACATATCCAACAGGCTGGCTGCCAGAAACAGCCCCAGACCCAACCGTTCCCGGCCTGTGCCGTGCGAAATGAAGGGTTCGAACAGGTGTTCCCGGATACTCTCCGGCACGCCGGGGCCATTGTCTTCTATTCTGAGCACTACTTTCGCGCCCGCCGTGCGATACGGCTCCAGGCTCACCCAAATCACGCCGTCGTCTCGACCTTCCAGTGCATGCAGGGCATTGTTCAACAAGCCGCGAACAACTTCGCCGATCACGTGTTCCGGCACATCCACGCGCGGCGCCTCCGCGACCTCTTCCACCAGTCTCACTCCCAGGCTGTCTGCCGAAGGTCGCAGCGCCTGCAATGCTTCGTCCAGTGCCTTTTGCGGAACCGAGGCATCGAAAATCTCTCCGCCGCGCTCGCGTCGAAGCGCCTGCAACAGCGTACTCGCAATCTTGCCCATGTAGCGAGACTCTTTCAGCATCTGCTGAAGATCTGCGCAGAGGGCAGCGTCTTCTTTGCGTTCGTCCAGCAACACTTCAATGCGGCCCACCACAATTGCCAACGGATTGTTGAACTCGTGCATGAAGCCGGCTGTGAACTGGCCCAGCAGAGTAAGTTGGTGCGACAGCCGCGCCTGCCGGTCGGCAGCCTGCAACTCCTCGCGCAGACGAGATGTGCGGAACCGTACCGTATCCAGTTGCAACTTCAGCTTCGCTGCTTCTTCCTCAGAGTTCGCGGCGCATGCAAGCAGCCGGGCACGCTGGCGACGCGCATGAAGCACCGCTGGCAGCGGCGCAGCCAGGATAGCAAAACCCAAAACAACGGCTTTGGAAAACGTTGAACCAGGATGAAGCCAAAACAAGATCCCCAACAGAGGCAGCACCCAGGCCCCGCTCACCCACAGCACAAGAGGATTCCGCTGCTTGGGGTTATTTAGACCACGGTCTTCTCCTGGTTTCCCTTGCATATCGGTCAAGTGTAGTGCTTTCATTTCCGGCGACCGCAGTGTGCGGGTCTGGTTTGCCGGTTTCCTCCGTCCAAAGTTACTCCAATCGACGGGCTCCCGTACTCGACAGCAGGCCGCGAAGTTCAACTCTGGCGCAATACCAAAAATGCGGGAGACACAAAAGCTGTCGAAAAAACTGTTAGCGCTGAAACGGACGGGCTTCAGCGAGCCTGCCCTGAGAGCCTGCGACTTTTTTAACACCCTCGCGCATATTGGGGAGGTTTTTGCTGTGCGCTGTGAGTTATAAGCAAAGATTTGAGTGAAGTAGAGCCGGGAAAAATTGCAGGCGGTGGTTCGGCTGCGGAAGCCTGAGCGGCGTCAAGAGGGTTGGCGTAATCGACACTGAAGCTGGAATGAAACTACCGGAGGAATGATCGAAGCGTCTCCCGCCTAATCAAGCTTCCGGGGAACCATCACACGGCCAGCGCGAATATCCAGCTTTCGCAGGAGAAGCAATTCCATCTCCTAATGGTCTCTATCTCGCATCTGTCAGACAGTTGAGGACTGTACCGACCTGCGTCAAGCCGCCTGATCCCAGCGAAGCTATTGTCAATAGTCAGCGAGAGACCTCCCCCTCCATCCAGCATTCGGCATTGACATGTCTTGTATCCCGAGAGTATTGTCTGACAGTTCCTTACAGAACTCGAGAACTCAATGTCAATCGCTAATCCTGCAAAGCTTCCCTATCTTCCCGTCCATCGAGAAAAAATTATGGACATGGTGGTGGGGCGCATTGAAGAACTGGTGCGCAGCGGTCATCTCAAGCGCGGGGACAAATTGCCTTCCGAACCACGCCTGGCGAAGATGTTGGACGTAAGCCGGGCCTCGCTCCGGGAAGCACTCAAGGGAATGATGTTCCTCGGGCTGTTGAAAGCGCGCCCGGGAGACGGCACCTATCTGCAGCCATCGCTCAGCAGCATGGTCAGCCATCATTTCCAGTGGATGCTGCTGCTGCAGGAAATCAAGTATCTGGAACTATACGAATTGCGCCAGATCCTGGAGCCGGCGGCGGCGGCGCTGGCGGCGCGGCGCGCCACCCCGGACGACGTGGAACAGATGCAGACCGCGCTGGCAGGGATGAAGGCATCGCTGAACGACTCCAAAAAGTTTGTTCTCCGAGAGCTCGAATTTCACTCGGCCATCATGCAGGCATCCAAAAACGCCGCCATCCAAAGCACCATGCGCATGATGTACGGTGCTTTGTGGGAGGCGCGCCATCGGGTGTTGCCGCTGGTGCGGGACTTGCGACAGCATTGCGCCAAGCACGAACGAATCTTCATGCTGATCGCGACGCAGCAAGCCCTCGCGGCGCGCAAGGCCGTGGCGGACGATCTGAAGTATGGCGAGGCGCTGCTACGGCAGCATCTGCAGGGCCTGGAAGCTGGGGAAAAGGGCTTGCACCAAGGACCACTGAAGCCCAAAGCCGACGCAGCGAGAGCCAAATCGGCAAAGAGACAGACACCAAAACGAAAGATATCCAGCACGGACGGCACGAATTGGAGGCAATTGTGAACATAAAATCATGGGGAAGAATCGCGGCAACAGTTCTAGGAATCATCTGCTTGCTATGCAGTGTGCCAGTCCTGGCACAATTTGACACGGGCACAATTGCGGGGTCGGTTACGGATCCATCCGGCGCTGTTGTCCCTCATGCCAGCGTAACCATCACCAATACAGGCACCGGAATCCAGACGGCTTTACAAACGGACAGCAATGGGAGTTTTGTCGCTTCTGGGTTGTCCTTTGGGCACTACGTGGTTTCAGCCACTGCAACGAATTTCGGCAAGGCGACGACGCAGCCTCTTGTGTTGACGGTGGGGGCGACGGTGACTGCCAGACTGCAGCTGAACGTTGCGGCGACCAGCAAAACCGTGCAGGTTACAGGCACGACTACAACGATCGATACTTCCTCCAGTACAGCCGGGACTACTCTCAGCTCCGCCCAGATCGCGAATTTGCCGATCAACGGTAGAGACGTAAGCGACTTCCTCGAGATTTCTCCTGGGTCTGTCGGCTCGACCGCGTACTTCCAGGGCAGTGTCAACGGACTGGATAACATCTTTACCGGATTGAACATCAAGCTCGATGGACAGTCCGCGAACCGCGGCGACGTCAACGGCTTTTTAGAAACCGAAGGCCAGGAAGGGGCGCGCATCACTCGGGCGAGCGTGGACAGCATCCAGGAAATCGACTTCGCCAATAGCGGATACAGCGCCGAAAGCGGTTTTTCGCTTGGCCCGCAAATGAACATCATCACCAAAGCTGGGACCAATGACCTCCATGGCACGGCGTACGAATTCCTCCGCAATCAAAATCTAGATGCCAGAGATTACTTCGAAACAGGCGCAAGGGCCCCTTTGAATCTCAGCCAGTTTGGAGGTAACCTCGCTGGCCCAGTCGTCAAGAATAAGTTCTTCTTTTTCGTGAACTATGAAGGAGACCGCACGCGCCTTACGAACATCAATCCCACGTACGAGGTTCCGAGCGCCTATGTTCGTTCGCAGTTCGTCCCGTCCATGCAACCCATATTGGCGATGATGGCGCCTCTGCCTGCCAACTGCAGCGGCACGACCGGGCCCGGATGCCATTACGATCCGCGCTACACCGAGCAGGTAAACGGTGTGACGCAGTATGACCTTGCGATTATTGGCGCCTCGCTTTCAGACGACGTTCGCGAGGATACTGGCTCGATCCGGCTCGATTACCACATTAACGACAGCGATCAGCTGATGTTCCGCTACAACATCAACGACTCTTTGACCACATACACGTATGGCCTCAACCAGGGGCAGGTTTCTCCGCAGGCACTCAGAACACAGTTGGCCAAGTTCGACGAGACGCATATTTTCAGCTCCACACTGCTCAATGAATTCAGCTTGGCGGTCAACCGTTTCCATTCCGATACGGAGTCGAATACGCCCACGCCCTATTTCGTCATTGCCGGCTTCTTCACCAACCTTGGCGCATTGCCGGGGGCGCAAAGCTTCAACCAGATCAACGCGAATACGCTGCCGGAAATCTTCGACAACGTGACCAAAACAGCGGGTGCCCATACGCTGCATTTCGGGACACAAATCCGGGTCAATCGACTGAACACGTGGATGAAACCGATCGAGAGTTACGACTACTACAGCTTCCAGAGCCTCGAAACGAACTTTCCCTTCGCGCTGCAGAAACAGGGGACGCCTGCGGCGATCGGCAACAATAGTTCCAACTGGGATGTCTATTTTCAAGATGACTGGAGAGTCAACAACAATCTCTCGGTTAATCTGGGTCTCCGGTACGACTACAACACCACCTGGAACGTAGCCCACGGCGACCAACGGCAATTCGACTATGCGTCGCAGACCTTCGGTCCCGTCGGAAAGAGCGCATACAGCGCTTCAAGGACTGACGTCGCGCCTCGCATCGGTTTCGCCTGGGATCCATTTGGCCGGGGAAAAACAGTAGTCCACGGCTACGGCGGCCTGTTCTATATGCCGATGCAACCCTCTCCGAATACGCTGGCGGACAACATGCCAGCGAATGCAAGCATCTCCGACAACCTCTTTAACCTGACGATCTTCGGCGGCACCGTTCCCTCGATCTCCTATCCCACCCCGAACCCGCCGCTGCTGCCGAGCAACCAAAATGTGTTCATTTTTCCAACAAACCCGAAAGATCCCTATTCGACAAACTGGCTGTTCGGCATCCAACAGGAAGTCGCACGGGACACAGTCCTGACAGTCAACTACACCGGCAATAAGGTACAGCATACGCAAGCCGGTGTCGCCTTTCAGGGGATAAATCTCAATCCTTCCAATCCGAACCCCAACGTCAACCGGCCACTCGCGGCAAAAGGGGTCCCCTATCAAAATGAGAACTACATGCCCAACGTTCTGTTCTCCAACTACAACGCGTTACAGGTTCAATTGCGCAGAAACATTGGGCGGCTGGATCTGGAAGCAAACTATGCCTGGTCGCACGAAATTGACGACGAGGTCAACGTGTTTGCGGGTTTTTCAAATCCCTTCAATATCAACCAGGACCGCAGCAGCGGAGATTGGGACACGCGGCACAACCTTACTGCCAGCATGCTTTATAGCTTTTCTGACCTGAAAGGCTCCAGCGGGCTGGTACGCTCAATTCTTGGCGGATGGCAAGCATCCAGCATCGTTCAGACCCGTTCCGGACTTGCGCAGAATATCGAAGTCACCAACGGATTTTTTGGAAACTACATGCGCCCCGATCGGGTCGCAGGTCAATCTTTGCTCATCCCCCACCACAGTTGGCCAAATTCGAGCTACAACCTCTCCGCGTTCACACTCGAACCAGGCTTCAACGGGGTCTATGGCGATCCTACGACCATCGGCAATATCGGACGTAACTTCGTTCGTGGCCCCGCATTCTTCCAGTGGGACTTTTCTGGAATGAAGAATTTCTCTCTCACTCAAAGGCTCAATCTGCAGTTCCGGGCAGACATCTTTAATATCCTGAACCATCCTAACTTTTCAAACGTTGACGGTGGCATTTGCAGCTCGGTCTCATACCCCTCGGCTACCTCAGCTGTCTGCACGCCCAACCTGCCCGATCCGGCGGCCCATATTGGATTTGGAGTCGCCGGCGCAACCGTTGCGGACGCCGACACCAACCAGATCGGCAATGGCACTGCGCGTCAGACACAACTCTCCGTCAAGCTCATCTTTTGAGGCTCGACAAATCCGCCCCGGGCTGTCGGCTATCGTCAGCCCGGGGCAAAATCATTCGAAGGGGACCTGGTTTCGTGCGAATACTCCGCTCTGTTGTTCTGCTCCTGCTGCTTGTCGGCAGCTCGTTCACGCTCTGCTTCGCCGCAACCTGCACGCCTCAATTCAAGCTGGAACAAAACAATCCCCTCGGCTGGCAAGGGGCGGACGCCGCCTATTCCATTCCGCTGCCCGGCGGCCGCGATATCTGGATCTTCGGTGATACGCTGTACGGGAAGGCTCGTCTCGTGAATGGCCATGCGCCTCGCATGGTACACAACAGCCTGGGCATTTCCACCTGCGACGCCCAAGGCAATTTTCATCTGCGATATGTAGTTCGCCGCGGGCCGGACGATCAGGCGGAGAGCATCTTCTCGCCCAAAAATCCGGATCACTGGTACTGGGCCATGGACGGCTTCGCAAACAAGAACGATTTGTGGGTGACGCTGCTCTGCATCGAGCACGCGAAACAGGCCAGCCCATGGGCCATGGACTTCGCCACATGCGGTTCCGACCTGGCTCGCGTCAGCCGTCTCAATCGCGACCCACAGCAGTGGACCGTCCAGTACTATCCGCTCGTTCCCGATGGAGTCAAGTCGTACCCTTCAGCCACCACGGTAGTCGATGGAAAATATGTTTATCTTTTCGCGCTCTATGAATCCGGCAGCCGTCCGCTTCTGGTCACCCGCATTCCCTTGAAGGAACTCAGCAATCCGAAGAAGAATCTTGAGTATCTGGCGGCGGACGACCAATGGAAACCCGGCTTCGATCCTGCAAGCGCCAAGCAGGTCATGAAGACGGGGAGCACGGAGTTATCGATTCGCTACCACCCCGATCTGAAAAAATGGCTTGCGGTGATGCTGGATCCGCATGGATTTTCCGACAAAATCATTCTGCGTTCCGCACCCTCCCTCACCGGTCCGTGGAGTGAGGCTCAAGTGATCTATCGCATCCCTGAGCTGCAACTCGGCCCCAAGCGCGACAAAGACACCTTCTGTTATGCGGGCAAGGAGCACCCGGAATTTGAAACCTCGGGCGAACTCGCCTTCACGTACGTCTGCAACACCATGGATGTGCCAAAACTCGCCGCTAACTACAATATTTACTTTCCCCGGTTTGTTCGTATGTCGATGCCGAAACTGCAGCCCTAGCGAATGGTTCCGCAGCGCTGCTTGAACCATCTTTCTTCTGCAAGAAAGGAAGATGTCAGCAGTTTCATGGGCTGGGTGCCGATGACAGTACTGGATATGGTTTCAGTTTCGCCACGGCAAAGCACTATGTGCGAACCTCACGGGCATAACCAAAGATGACATTCAATCTGGGCGTCCGCTTGTCGATGTGCTCACCGCCCTTACCGAGGAATTCGCACCGCCTCAAGCCATGTGTTGTACCTGGGGTAATGATGCAGCGTTGATCGACGATGCCTGCCATTATTATGGATTGAAAACCCCGTTGCGTAATCTACTCGACCTAGCATATCTCTTTCAACGTCTATTTCTGCTCAAGCAACAAGCTGGCCTGACCAGCGCGGTCCAATCGATGGATTTGGAATTTGAAGGCGTACCCCACGGCGCTTTGGCCGACGCCCGGAATACCGCAAGGGTCCACGCAGCCATCATTCGGCGGATGCGAATGGAATCAGATCCTCCTCTCCCTTCATTGGTCGAGGTATGAAATGTTCGCACGGCCTGCAATTGGATGATTTCAGGTTCGGTTCGCACCCGCGACCTCTGCCGTGACAGAAGTGCTTTTGGTCGGTATCTCATTGAATTCATGAGCACCTTTGGCTACCAAAAGCACTGTAAGTCATTGAAAAAATCCGTAGGCAAACACTCAGCACCCTCGCCAGCAACCTCATCGACCTCTGCTTTCTGGTTACAGACCTCTGCCGCCGGGCAGGAGGGAGACTGCTACGAAACTATCCTTGGATCCAGTTCATCGCTGGCGCAACGTCCGAGTTGCCAACAATCCACGGGGAACACGAGCCAATAGCTCCTTGATGAGTGCTTTAGCCTGTTCGCCCTATTGGAGAATTGGGCAGTTTGGCAGTCAACACAAACCGGCAATGGCACCGAGCGCCAGTGAGTCAGAGGGTGAGCGCTCACTGGGCCGATCCGAATATCGCCTTCTCTGTGACAAAAGTCATTGGTATGCCCGCAGATATTGTCTAGCCTTCTCGCCAGGGATGGACGACTCTCGCGGCAACGATGGGAGCCACATGCCATCTGCTCGTAGACCGCATCCAACACGACAGAGGGGCGGGTACCGCAGCATCTTCCGCACCATGTCGCGCGAGATGCCGAAATCCCGGGCTACCGCCCGTTGACTCCGTCTCTCCACCAATACCGCACGTCGTACACGCCCAGAAATCTCCACCCTGTACATCCCTCCGGTGTCCCATGGATCCGGCTGCCTCAGCAACCCGGTCCACAAAACCAAAATCCGGCGGTGGCCTACTTTTTCACCGCCACGGCACCCCGCTCCCGCGGCGCACTGTGGCCTATTTTTACGCTGACATTCCCATACAGTGCTTTCAGCGAAAAACCCGTCCGAGGTGACCTCGTCCGGCATGGCATGTGCAGCGCTGCAATGCAAGCAGACGCTTCAACGGAACTCTACGGGCCTAATCGTCGTCGTCGCGCGCATGTTTTCCCTTCAGCGACACAGGAATAGGCTTGTCGTGCATCACGCCCTTCCAGAGAATCCGGTTGTACAGAAGTGGATCGACTCGATCGGAGTCCGAGAAATCCAGGCCTTTAGTTACCCGGGCCCAATACGCGGAGTTGTGTGTAGACTTGGGCACTTTCATGCCGATCGGAGCGCTGGGAAGAGGCAACTGAGTGGCGTAGAGATAAGCCGATGGCGAAGCGGTAAATTGCCATGGCTGCGGTGTTGTATTGAAGACATCGGTCATGGGGTGACCAAGTGCGTCATTCAGGTTCAAGTATTGTTTCAGCCCCAGAACTTCTTCCATTGTGCGGATGAAATCGATCGTGTTGTAATGCGTTGAGATCACCGCGCCTTGCTTGACGTAGGCTCCTGCCATGAACGCAATGGTTCGGTGAGAATCCACGTGATCGGCGCCATCCTGCGCATCGTCTTCCACGACGAAGATCAGCGTGTTTTGTGCGTAGATACTGTTGGCAATTTTCTGAACAAGCAAGCCCACGGCGTAGTCGTTATCGGCCTGCATCAGCTCCGGAGTGTTGACCATGTCGATGGCGGTACCGAAGCTTCCGGTGTGATCGTGCATGAGTCGGACGAGACTCAGCGAGGGAAGTCCACCGCTGGCATAATTCGCGTCGAACTCCCGCTCCCATTCTTTGTAGCGATAGTAATCGGGATAGTTATTATCGAAACCCCGGTAGTATGGATCTGTGTACGGCGCCAGGACGGCATTGGATGGTGTGGCGACGACGGTGTTTGACGCGGCCGGATAATGTACTTGTGGAATTAGACATCCGGGCTGGTTATAACAGGTGGTGTCTATGAAGAATCCGTAGTTGCGCACAGTGAGACCTGCCCGCAACACGGCATTCCATATGTAGCCGGTATTGATCTCGTTGTTGGGTCCGTCGGGAGCGGTTACAGCGGTTTGGCCAGGCAGAATATCTGGATCGTCCGGCGTTAGTGGATTAGCTGCCATGCGCTCGGCCAGGGTAGGAAGCCCGACGTTGACACTGCGATTCAGTCCCTCCGAATCCAGACTGAGAGCCCGGAATCCGTAAACTACCGGGTATTGATGCTCGACCACGTCGGGACTTTGCGCCGAAGTGCTCCAAAGCCATCCATCGTAGCTCACTTCGGAGGTCGCGTAAAAATGGTCGAGTGTAACGAAAGTTCGCGCCAGACTGTGCTCGTTCGGCGTAATGGCTTGTCCCCATTGCACCAGGCTTGGATCCTGTTCACCGATCGGTATACCGTTCTTGTCTACCAGATCGCCCAGCACCTGATCGTAGGTTCGATTCTCCTTGAGAATATAAATCACATGCTTGACCCCGCTGCTTACAGCCGCCATGATCTGTGCGTCGCTACTGCTTTCAGTCGACGAGAAGCGATCATTGGTTGCCACCTGCTGCGTCAATTGCGGCAGTTGAGATGCGCTGGGAATCGGAAAACTTTGCAGCCCGGCCTTGGTCCGCTGCGGATTGTACTGATTGACCCGAAAACAATTGGGTTCAAAGATTGCAGGGCCATAGCCGTAACACCAATCGGGATTCGGCCCCGTGGGCGACTTGGCGTTGGCCACGTACATCCATCCAGAATGACTAATGCTCACAGAATTGGGATACCAACCGGTCGGAATCAGCCCGACGACGTTATCGCCGGAGTTTGTCCCCGTCAGTTGAACAACAGCAACGTTGTTCAGGTTTCCATTGGTTACATAGAGTTCAGTCTCATCGTTGGAAAGAGCAAGACTGTTGGTGTTCGATCCGAAATACATCGGGTTCGAGATTTCAGAGCTGGAATTCGAATCATAGAACGAAGAGGGCAGCAGCCCCGCGGGAGCGAGCACCGGAATGGTCTCAATGACCGTGTTCACGGTCATGTAGTGCGTTGGATCCTGATTGATATCGATTACGTCGACGGTGTCCGTTTGATCTTCAGCCACGTACAAAAGCGTCTGCGCCTTGTTCATGACCATCTTGTTCGGCTGGCCCTTGATGGCAATTCGCGTCGTTACTGCTATCGGTGAGCCGTTCAAGGGCACTACGTCGATTTCACGATCGCGAATGCTCGATACATAGGCAACCGTGTTCGGTTCGCTCCCGGCAACCGCGACCCAAAACGGATATTCACCTCCAGGCGTTCCGCTCGCCGCCGAGACAAGGCTCTTGCCGGGACGCAAATCCACATTGGCTGCCGCTGTGGTGCCCCCATAATAAGACCAAGCGCCATAACCTCCGGTGAGGATCGAGATTGAATCGTTGTAGTAGTTCGCAACCACCATGGTCTGCCCGGTCTGCGAGAGTGCGACGCCGGCTGCGCAGGGGTACACCGCAACCTGCGCATTGACCGGCACTAAATTTACAGGCGGAACCGCGTCCAGACCAATTCCGAGAGAGTGTCCGAGCCATAGCGGCGCCGGTGGACTCGGCGGCTTTTGCCCTGGTTTCCCGAGGTTCGGCGTGTTGTTGAAGTCTAATGACCAGAGCTGCGTGGAAGCGTTGTAGGAGAAGACAAAAACCATATCTGCGCTGCAACCCGGCACGTAAAAATGCGCTGTTGTGCTGTTGCTGTTCGGATCCCAGGCAATCCCGAAATATGTCACCGGCACCTGGAGCACCTGTTTCTTGATCGGAGCGCCGCCGGAAATGTCGTATACGAAAACGTATTCGTTGGAATCCGGCCCGTAGAAGGAAGTAAGTGAGTTGCTTTCTTCGTTGAAGACACGGTTGTATCCGCTGGTCATAACCAGCATTGTGTTGCCATCGGGACTTATCGTGGTGGTCGCAGCATGGGTAGCCAACCATGCAGGATTGTCTGCGAGGTTGGGATTGAGTTGCTGCACCTGCGCCCCCGCGGGCGCGAGTGGAGTAATCGTCTGATCCATATTCGGTATCAGCTGCGACCAGGGAGCCACATCGTCGACTGTGATGCTCAACTCTCCTACCACATTGCCGCTAGAACCCGCCGCCGTGACCGTATACGTTTCCGTAGTCGTCACGCTGGTCGGAGTTCCACTGATAGTCCCCGAACTACCGTCGATGCTCAGCCCTTCCGGAAGCATGGGGGCCACAGTGAAGGAGTTTGCTCCTACCGCGCTTGGCGAAAGCGGCGTGATTGCCTCTCCCACTGTGTAGACGACGCTGCTCGGAGAATAGTTCAAAGCCGCAGCCTGATTATCCACCTCGATCGACAGCGTTGCCGAGGTACTTCCAAACGCATTGCTCGCCGTTATCGTGTAGCCGGAAGCGCTCGCAGCGGCCGACGGGGTTCCGGTAATCACTCCAGTCGGGCCTAGAGTTAGACCCGCCGGAAGAGCGGGATTCACGGTGTATGTTGTCGCTGCGCCGCCGGAGTTGCCTGGCTGGTTCGCGAGAATCGGCTGATTCACTGTATAAACTGCCGGGTTGTTGCTATAGGTAAGGTTCGCCGGCGGGCCGTTTGCCACTGTAATGCTCACTGTGGCGCTGGTGTTCCCACCCGCGTTATACGCCGTGACCTTGTAGTTGGTCTGCGGCGTGGCCACAGTTGGGATTCCGCTGATGGTTCCTGAGGTGCTGTCCAGGCTCAAACCCCACGGGAGCGTCGGAACCACGCTGTAAGACGCTACGGCTCCCCCTGTACTCTCAGGAATGTTCGCAGCGATGGCCACTCCGATGTTGTAGAGGGCTGGATTTGTCGCATAGGTCAGGCTCGCAGGAGCCGCCGGATTCACGGTGATGGAAACCGTTGCGGTCGCGCTTCCGGCCGTGTTCGATGCGGTAATTGTGTAATTCGCCGCGGCACTTACCCGCGTCGGCGTTCCGCTGATAGCGCCCGTGCTGCTGTTCAGGCTCAAACCCGACGGCAGAGTTGG
Source organism: Acidobacteriaceae bacterium (assembly GCA_049692235.1). Classification (GTDB taxonomy): domain Bacteria; phylum Acidobacteriota; class Terriglobia; order Terriglobales; family Acidobacteriaceae; genus JAKAAZ01. Next base: position 71,304 of record JBAVOQ010000136.1, read on the forward strand.
AACCACACTGTATGCGGTCACCGCTCCGCCACTTACCGCAGGTATATCTGTGGTGATGGCCGTTCCCATCGTATACGTCGCGAGCGACGTGGTATAGCTCAGTCCCGAGGGAGCCTGAGGCATTGGATTTGAATTGCTGCCGCCGTTACATCCGCACAGCGTCACACCAATGGCCACCAGAAAGAAACACATCCAACGAATCGATCGCATTGAGAACTCCCTCGACATATTTAGATCGTTCCCTCGGCAAACGCAATCCTCAAAACGAAGGTTCGGCACTCAGAGCCGGAGAGCGTTCGGTTTCAAGCCCGTGTCCCGTGGTGGAACTTCACGGGACAATACTGGTTCACTTCGATAGCATCACTCAAATGTCCTCTCCGGTTAGGACTTTGGATGTGATAACTATCACATCTTCTTTCGAGAGCCGCGTGGGAAACTCAACTCCAAAGTGGTTTATGCCGATCATGGGAGTGCGGACATTCCTGCTCTATTTCGGTGAGAACGATCCAGCAATTCTCCGGCATTATGCCTGGTAAAAGAGGGCTCATGAACAAGATCTCGCTCTACGTCATCTTTCTCGTGTCAGTAAATGTTGTTTTGATGGAGGGCTGCGGCGGCGGGAACACGCCTGCGACTCCCGTGACTCCTTCATCCACTATCAACACCTACGTAGCGGGAAGTTTTTGTTTTGGCAATGCCATAGACTCCGCCGGAAACATATGGGTGGCGAATGAGGGCAACGGATCTCCGGGAACGGCTTTGGGTGAAAGCAACGTTACAGAACTGAGCCCGTCCGGCACGGTGATCGGTACCTACCTTGCGGGATCTGTTCCTATCGGCATAGCCATAGACAAATCAGGAAACGTATGGGTGGAGAATTACGGCAACGGAATTCCGGGAAAGGACCTGGGTAAAAGCAACGTTACGGAACTGAGCTCCTCCGGTACCTTTATCGGCACCTACAAAGCGGGAAGTTATCCTGCTGGAGGTATAGCCGTAGACACCTCCGGAAATGTATGGGTGACAAATTGGGGCGCGCCCTCTTCGGGCTCGTCAACCCCGGGAACCCCGGGACTGGGCGCGGGTGAAAGCAACGTTACGGAACTGAGTTCCTCCGGCGCCTGGATCGGTACCTACGTTGCCGGAAGTTCTCCTGGAGGCATCGCCATAGACTCCGCCGGAAACGTATGGGTAGCGAATAAGGGCGACGGAATCCCGGGGGTCCCGGGGCCGAACAATTCGGACACGACGAACAGCAATGTTACGAAACTGAGCCCCTCCGGCGCCACGCTCGGCATCTACGCTGCAGGAAGTTTTCCTGAAGGTTTAGCCATAGATCCCGACGGAAACGTATGGGTGGTGAATAAGGGAAACGGAATCATAGGGATTGCCCCGAAGGACAGCAACGTTACGGAACTGAGCCCCTCCGGCAGCATTATCGGCACCTACGCTGTGGGAAGTTATCCTGAAGTTGTAGCCATAGACTCCGCCGGAAACGCATGGGTGACGAATGGGTATGGCCAGGGAGGAGTAAGTCCAACGTATAGCAGTGTTACGGAACTGAGTCCCTCCGGCGACGTTATCCACACTTACGCTACTGGCTTTCAACCCTACAGCATCGCCATCGACAAATCGGGAAACGTATGGGTGACGAATTATGGCAGCGGAATGGCGGGAACGACCCTGACGGACAGCAACGTTCAGGAATATGTGGGAGCTGCGAAAGGGCCGCAGTATTTCCCTTATTCCGGACCGCAGTGGCCAGGCGCAGAGTGATGGTCCTGGTCGCGATGCGGATGCCGCGGCTCTCAGGGGAATGGTGGCCGTGTCCAGCATTTCCCTGCGTAGCTCATGCATCTCGAGCAAATGGCGAAGTTCAGGGTCGTCGTTTCGTCCGGCGTCGGCGCAATTCGGCAACCCTTAGAAGTTTTCGACCGCTTATGGCGCCGCTCCCAACACATCGCTCGAGTCTTCTTCGCAACTACTCTACCCGCAGCTGACGCCGAATCTCGCCCGGTTTTTGGCCATATTCCGGAAGCGAGATGCGAGGCCGCAATGTGTTGAAAGAGCAAGGGAATATTTTGATCACTCCAACGTCTTGTGCATTTGAGATCACAGAGCGAGTCACCTACGACGTAAAAAATGGAAATGCAAAATGCAGATTTGCTTTCCCTAAAGCAACATTGCTCTGCGGCTTCTCTGACAAACGTGAGTGGCGGGATGATCTAACCTGTCGGCACGCATGCACGGAAGCAATCGCGTCTGAGGCGCAGTGTTGTGGGTCATGACTCGCGCTGCGAATGCGCAAACGTCCACGTTGATTGGCAGCCCTTTATCGCTCAAAGTCGTCAATTTCATCCGCCTTTCCTCCGGCACCTGTCAGCAGCACCCAGACGAGTGGCTCTCACCTGAATTTCATTTGCCCAGCGTAGCACCGCGTGGGCACTTGCAATGCGCACGCCAGAACGCTCGCCCATCCCGCACGATTGCGGTGCACCGCATTCGATCCGCTCTCGTTCGGCGCTGCGTAATCCGGCGCCAGTCTCGATCGAACCAATGCTCACGCCGTAAATTACCTGCGCCCGTGGAAAAACTAAGCCCCAGAGCCTCTGCCTGCCATTTCTGTTGAAGATAGTGGTCGCGAATCCGCTGAGCGGTGGCGCATAATTACTCGTCGCCGGCATAGCCAAATGCGATGGCCGCCATCACCATGAGAAATCGAAATCCGTTCGAACCTCTCCGCCCGGCTGCATCAGACTGACTGCCGAAGCAGGGTTCGAGGCCAAGCCACCGGGCGCTGGCGGCACTCTCTCGGTAAGGAGGTTTGCATAGTTCGACGCCGCCTTTCCATCTCCAAGTGATGCCGAGGGCCTCCTTCCACTGGTGGCGAAATGCATTTCTCTTGCTCTTCCATTCCCCGAAGAAGACCAGACGCAACTGGTTGTCGCTGACACCGATGTCTTCGAGGAAACTTCGATAACGAATCGCGCCTTCCGGATTCGAAGGATTGTGGAAGAGGAGCACGGTCGACGTCTTCCAGACATGCGTCACATAATGACCAGGACGGACCGCATGATTTCAGGATTGCTGCGTTGAAACATCAGAAGTTTCGCTCCCCAGTCCCGGACCACGTTGCGGTCCTGTTTACCGTATGGAATTTCCGGATACGCAACAGGCCAGTCTGGTTCGGCGTGCTCGTTGCTGTTGGACATGTTTTTCATGCAATGGGGTTTCGACCTTCTGCCGCGTGGCGCGGTGATATTTTGGATCTTGATCGCGCGGCCGAGGATTGACCGAGCGGACGCTAAATCCAGGCCGAGTTCTTCCGCCAGGCTGTCCAAGGGATCGTTGCTCCTGCTGGATTGGTACAACAGATCCCAGGTATTCCGGACCCACGAGGCACCCGGGTCCTGCGGAGCGGCCTCCCGTGTGAGTACCAACGTATCGGAACAACCGCGAGGTTCGGAAAGTGGCTTTCGATCAGGTGCACTGGCACGGGCACTGCGGCAGTATCCCGGCTCCTGTTGTAGAGAGCGCTGGCCGGGCGCGCGGAGGCAATGATTGCCTGACGCGTGGACGGGACCCACAACAATCGACTCTGCGACAGAAAGGCGTTTAGAAGCCAATCCATGCAGTGGATGTAATGCTCCATGCTGACACTGGGGCCGGAGTGTCCGAGCAGTGAGGCAACCGCCATGGCATGTTTTCTTGTCGGATGGCCTGTCCCATAGAGTTCCTCGCAAAACTTCTTTCCGCTTACGACCCAAGCCGTAGTTTCCTGATGGTCCGGAAACAGTAACGGGGGTTGAGAGAGATCGGAGAGCATGAGCCGCAGAAAGCTCCAGGTCGCAAAACTGTGCCGCAGGTGATGGTAGTGAAGGGTAACGTCGCCGGTTACGTTTCTCAAGGCGCGATGGATAAGCGATATCAGTTTCTGTACAGGAATCTGTCTTTCTACCGCTTCGCCATTCGCATTCAGCTCGCGGGTAGCGAAGAAATAGGGGCAGTCCTTTGATACGCCCTCCATGATCCGCTTTTCTTTCCAGGAGTACAGAACGTCCAATTCGCTTTGCGGGACCAAACTCTCACAAAGCGGCAATTGACGTTTTGCATTGGAGGTCTTCAGTTGCCGGGCCTCGGTTGGGCGCTGAAACAGAGTATCCCTCCGGGCAAGACCATTCTTTCCGTGGGGTTTTGAAGATGATTGACTGAAGGCATGAGTGAATATCCCGTTCCAGTCGTTGATCGTCGTCCTCGTCGCAGCCGCGCGGAGGTGGCGCGGA
>JBAVOQ010000137.1:0-1652 GCA_049692235.1 Acidobacteriaceae bacterium
GGTCTCAAGAAATCGCGCATTGATGGGGTTGAGGCAGGTGTCGTTCCAGGGAATCTCAGGCACGTAGTTCGTGGCGCTTTCTCCCGTGGTTGTGTTGTTGTCGTTGGTGCTGGTGTTCCAATAGGCCGGCGAACCCTGGGTGGTGCTCGAATCCGCGCATCCCGCGAAATTCCCGCTGGAATTGTAGTAGGGCTGGCACCAACTGAAGTCCGTGCCGCCCACGGCCACGTTGTAGGGCGTAGCCGCCATGCCGCTCACCGAAAGCCCGTACTGCGCAGTATAGGGATTGCCGTAGATTCCGTCCTCGTCCTGGTCGCAACTGGGCGAGCCCGAGTCGCCCGTGGCCACAAAGACCGAAATCCCCTCCGCCGCCGCCGACTGCCACAGGTCGTAGAAGGCAACGTTATTCGCAGTGCCCTGGCCGAGCTCGCACTCGCCGTAGCTCAAGCTCAGGATCTTCGCCGTCTCATTTTCAACGACGTAGGCGGCGGAGTCATAGACCGTATCGATGCTTCCAGCGGAATTCTGGCCGGTGACCACCAGGTCGATCTGCGCGCCGGGGGCCACCCCGCCGGACATCTCCACATCCAGCGAGTTCTCCAGCAAGTCGCCGATGCCGCAGGTAGCGTAGGGACTTGTGCTAGTGCAGATGATCGCCGCGGGGCCCCCGCCGGTGTCGATTTGCTTGGGCGCGTCGCCGCTGGTGTAGGCCGGCAGACCGAAGGCGCTACGGTAGGTGGCGACGTCGTTGGCGCTACCGCAAGCCGAACCGGAGTCGCCAGAAGGGAAACTTGAGCTGCCAGCGCAGATAAGGCTGGTTCCAGCGATGGCGATGGTCTCACCCGTGCCGTTGATCACTCCGGCTGACGTGGTCCCGTTCCATAGCGGCAGCACGTTGTAGATGGTGGCGAAGTCGTAGGGCGTCACGTCCTCTTCGAGGTAGGAGCAGCCTGTGCCGCAGTTGCCGTTGATGCCGTACTCGGGGTGCGGTCCGGAAAAGTTGAGCGCCGGCACTCCCCTGGCCGCCAGCCCGCCGGTGGACAGTCTGGCGCCGGTCGCCGTCGAGCTGGCGGGCGCGGTGCTTGCCATCCGCTGCCATCCCCCGGCTTGTGGATTGAACTCCACCTTGCTGCCCAGCTTGTGCAGGGGGTGGGGCAGGAAGTTGTGCAGCGCCTTCACGCCCACCACCACCGGCGCCAGCGCCGCCGGAATCTGCGGCGCGGTCATGTTCGCGAAGTGCGGAACGCCGTTCACCGACAGGTTGTGAATCTCCGTATGGAAGGCGCTTTCGGCCTCGGCCGCCGTGCCGCTGAAGCGGATGGTCATCCGGTCCGGCGAAATTTGCTTAACGGCGAATCCTTGCGAGGTGAGCCAGTTGCCAATGGTCGTGATGTCGGCCTCGGCGGTTCCGAACTGCTCGCCAATCTCCTGGGGCGTAAGCCAATGATGGTAGTTGGGCGAACCGGGATCGTATTGGCTGGCTACAAACGCGTCGAAGGCCGTCTGCTGCTCCGGGCTCCGGCTCAGCACCAGCGTCAGGTCAGGCAAGGCAAGGGAAGGGCTCACGGCGCCGCGGTCGTTTTTGGCGTTGGCGTGGGGATTGACGTCGCCCTTCAGCGTGACGAGCTGGCTTTCGTCGATGGGGTTGACGA
>JBAVOQ010000138.1:0-38672 GCA_049692235.1 Acidobacteriaceae bacterium
AAGCCCGATCCGCCGATGCCCTCCACCAAGCTGTTTCCGAGGCCATTCCCACCCTCTCCCCATCCAACCCTCAAGCCTGGTTCCGCCATTGCGGATACTATATACACCTATAGGTGAAATGCTCTAGCGCCAAGTTCTATTCGCACCATGCTTTTTGCGCAAGTGAAAAGTTGCTTCCTGCGGCAGAAGCACGTCCCGTGTTTTCCCCTGATATCCAATTCATCGTACATCGCGCAGTGCGACCTGCTCCCTTTGCGCTAACGAGATATTGAACCCCCAGTTGACGTGCCCGCAACGTAGGCCCCGGTTAGGACTGAATTATCTGTCGCTCCAGCTTTTCCTTGACAAATCTGTGGAGTGAGATAATTTAGGATTAAACGATTAACCTCTCATTGCACTGCCATGCTCTGGGTCGTCTTTGTTGAATCTCGCTTCCAAGAAAGATCTGGGTGCGCAGAATGGCGATCTGCGTAATATTACTTCGCAACGGTTCTCGTAGCGTGGCATGCCGAGTTTCGCCGGGCTGAATGCTGCATGCTGTCTTTACTAAGCAGGAGTCGAGATGGATTTAGCTAGTCTACGTACACAGGTTTATGAGGCAAATTCTGGTATTTACAGCGCTGGTCTTGTGACGATGCACAGCGGGAACGCAAGTGGCATCGATAAAACGCGCAGCTTGGTGGTGATTAAACCGAGTGGCGTGGATTATGAGAAGCTCACCCCAGAGATGCTTGTCGTCACGGACTTACAGGGGCGGAAGGTGCAAACCACGCAGCCTGGAGATGATTTGAATCCCAGTGTGGACTTGCCTCACCATCTCTATCTCTACCGACATTGCTCCGATATTGGTGGCATAATCCATACTCACTCGAATTATGCCACCAGTTTCGCATTGTTGGAGCGTCCTCTGCCAGTCTACCTGACTGCAATCGCCGACGAGTTCGGGGCGGCGATACCGTGCATTCCATATACCGACAACGTGGAAGATCACATAGGCGAGGCAATCGTGAAAGGTCGAGGTCGTGCTCCGGCTGTATTCCTGGGACATCATGGTGTCTTCGCATTTGGAAAAGATCCTCGGAGCGCCCTGAAAACAGCGCTCATGCTGGAAGACGTTTCCAAGACCTGCCATCTCGCGCTCCTGCTCGGCAAGCCGACCTCACTTTCACCCGAGGAAACGAAAAAAATGGAATGAGCGCTACCACTCAACCTATGGACAAACTACTTCTTTGTAAAGGAAGCTTCTATGGCCTACATACTCCGTTTCATCCAGCAATATAAACCAGCAGACCGGCAAGCTTTTCTCAATATCGAGGCGAAGTTTAAAGATATGAGCGCCGGTGCAAAACTAGGCCGCAATGCACCGCTTACGCGGCGCACTGTGGCCTAGTTTTACGCTGACATTCTCAAACGCTCTCATTGCGCCAAAGGATTGCGACTTTGCGCACAGAAGCGTGGTCATGTGCCAAGTGTTCGACGGTGGCGGGAAAGGACGATGATTGTCCGCGATGAATTTTTCGCAGAACGAACCGAGCTTCATTGCGTCACGAGGAGACGAATGAAGAACTCATCTTGAGGGACTTCAAGAGTGCCTGATAAATGTCCATGGTTCCGATAGCACAGAGGTAAAATCCGAGTATGTGGCACAGCTCGAACTATATTGCGCCATTTTGTTTGAATCAAAAGGTCGCTGGGCCGACGCCCTGGAGATCGTACCCGTTGCGGGGGATCCCGTCACGATTCCAGTGGACAGAGCAAAATGCCTGGCACTTCTTCAATCAGCTAAGGACACCCTGCGCCGGATCAATCATGTGATCGAGTCCGCTTCTGACGTCAGCGATGGATTTCTCGAACTGGCTTCTGTCACTCCAAACGGATGTACGAGATGTGAGTTTCGTCCAGGATGTCAGGCTTACAAGTGTAAGGCCACTTTAGATACAGATGAAAAATGGCCGCACGATCTCACCGGCCAAGTGGCTGAGATCGCCTCCTTTCCAAATGGCAGCACGGCGATTACGGTTAATACTAAGTTTGGGCTCACACGTGTGAAGGGTCTGGTTTCCGTGCCCGGCTGGCACCCCGCACTTCCTTATCTCTCCGCCGGATCGTGGGTTGGACTCTACAACTTGAAGTCAGTTCGTGACAATGCAGAGCGGATTCAGGGACCTTTGACCACCATATATGACGAATCGGTTGTCAAGTCGAATACTTGACGTAACCTTAAGTCCGTTGACCAAGTGAGCGGTTAGTGGCTCGCCGTCCACAGCATGGCCACCACAAGCAATAAAAAGAATTTCCTCATCCCCTGCCTCCTAAATTTGAATAAAAAGCGTTTGGCGCTATAGTCTTGACCATTTCCCGTTGAATCGTTTCGTTTGATATCGCAATGTCGTTTACCTTAAACTTACAACAAGAAAATTACATAACACCCCAATTAGTGCATATCCACTCCATTGCATGACAAACTTCATTACAAGGACATACATACTGACTTGACCTGCGTGTACAAATCCAGAACTTCACGGCCCATTTCTCTCCCCCAGCCGGACTGTTTGTATCCTCCGAAGGGCAACGCCGCATCGAACACGTTGTAGCAATTTATCCAGACGGTCCCGGCTCGCAGTCGTGAGGCCACTAAATGCGCTTTCTGTACATCACGCGTCCATATTCCAGCCGCCAATCCATAGATAGAGTTGTTCGCTATGGAAAGGACTTCTTCGGGATCGCGAAACGGAATGGCTGTTACAACCGGCCCGAAGATCTCTTCCTTACAGACCTTCATGTTGGGTTGTGTGTCGATGAGAACGGTCGGCTGTACAAAATAGCCTGGACCGTTCACTTTTTTCCCGCCCGCCGCTGCTCGCGCGCCTTCGGCGAAACCAGATTCCAGATACCCACATACTCGGCCCAACTGCTCTTCTGAAACCAGCGGCCCCATGTCCGTATCCGGATTGAGTCCCGGCCCGACCTTGATCTTCTTTGCCTCTGCAGCAACGCCCTCGACAACCTGATCAAACACGGATTGCTCAATCAGCAGACGCGAGCCCGCAGTGCAACACTGACCATGATTGAAGAAAATGGCGCGAGCGCTGCCGGCAATTGCCGCGTCGATATCTGCGTCGCGAAATACAATGTTCGGAGACTTCCCGCCAAGTTCCAGCGACACTTTCTTCAGATTCCCAGATGCCGCCCGCACGATAAGCTTCCCTACCTCGGTCGACCCGGTAAACGCAATCTTGTCGACATCTGGATGAGCTGCCAGTGCGGCCCCTGCTGTTTCTCCGAATCCGGGCACAATGTTGACGACGCCATCCGGAAATCCGGCTTCCATGATCAACTCTCCCAAGCGCAATGCACTGAGAGGGGTCTGCTCCGCAGGCTTCAAGACGACGGTACATCCCATGGCCAGTGCTGGGCCGAGCTTCCAGGCCGCCATCAAGAGCGGGAAGTTCCACGGGATGATTTGCCCAACGACTCCGACAGGCTCGCTCAGAGTGTAAGCAAAATGTCCACCTGTCGAGAGAGGAATTGTCTCGCCTCCAACCTTGGTCGCCCAACCGGCCATATAACGAAAAAGATCCACGGCGAGCGGGACATCTGCAACGCGGGCAACTGAGAACGGCTTACCATTATCCAAGGTCTCGATTTGCGCAAACTCTTCGAGATGCTGCTCCAGCAGGTCGGCCAATCGCCAGATCAACTGACCTCGCTTCGACGGCGTCATGCGAGACCATGGTCCGCTGTCAAAGGCACGGCGCGCAGCACTCACGGCACGATGAATGTCTTCCTCATCACCCTCGGCAACCGTTGCCAATACTTCTCCGGTCGCTGGATTATAGGTTTCAAATGTCTTCCCGGAAGCAGCCTCGACCCACCGTCCATCCATGAGCAGCTTCTTGGTACCCTTTAGAAAATCGATGACGGGTGCATCCATTTGCACCGGCGATTTTGTTGCACTCATAACTTCCTCCAGTCGACGAAGCTTTGGTTGTTAGATCACACCAAAACGGTGCGGATGCCAGTCAATTCACAGAAATCGACCAACGCAGGATATAAATGTTCCCCATAGCCGAGGCATGCATACTCACTGGTCCAGTTTTGGAGGAGTGCTTCAATATCGCAGTGGGCAGTCACGAAACCATGTGGCCAAAATGGTATGTTGCACTCGTGCAGCCGCCGCTCCAACTCTTCCTTCGCGGGCTCAAAGATGCTGGCACGCGCAAGTACCATGGTGAACTCTCCGCTCACTCGGCCCAGGCGCGCCAACACCCCTTCTCCAGCCTTGCAGAGCAATTTGACGGACAGGCCGCCAGCCCCGCCTTCTGTTGGAATGCCATGTTCGGCAAATCCAGCGGGGCCTAACTTACTGGCCAGAGAAGGAGGACAGGCACCATCGCCGATGATCTTGATCTCGTTCGATCTTGTATCAATGTGCTGAAGATCGCCGTAGTACACACGCTCTTTACTCAGCTTCATCAGCAGAAAAACCGTAAGGGCAGTATTAAAATCTCCCAACGTAGATGTACCGAAGCCATCCTCCAACATCATGCTCTGCGCAAAGCAGGTGGCAGAGTAATCATCCGCCAGGCCGGGGAACGATTGAATGGTGTAGAAGTCGAATTTCTCCCCTTCGACAATCTGCTTTAGCGCCAGGTAGAGCCGAATGGAGCGCTCGTTTACAACATTCTCCGGAGGGACGGCGCCGAACAGTTGTTTCAAGCGAGGCCCGAGTTTCTTGATTTCTTCCGGCGATATGCGCTCGGCGGTCCGGATCACTTCTGTTGTGTCGCGAGAATCAATGTCGATTCCGAACATTTGCATCCACTGAGAAGGATCGGCTACTCCACAGGTCTGTCCCATCCCCCGGCCGCCAAAAGTACCTATCGTGGACATGTTGAGCATGCTCTTCAAATGGGCAGCTTGCGCAAAACTGACGATGCCCGCGATGGCTTCCGTGGCATCGGCTTCTCCGTATACGAACTTGTGCGGCACTCCAATCTCCAGTAGACCTCCGTGCATTACAAGACCGCCTACCGGTCTCCATCCTTGCGAACCTGGATGCGTCCATAGCAACACGCCTTTACCGGTGGCAGCATAGTCTCGGATGGCGCCGACCAGATTCGCTGCCCAAATCCAAGTTCCTGAAAACAGGATGACTGCATCGACCTGGTCATTGTGCTTCATCGCGCGCAGGGCCGCTTTTGCCTCTTCCTTGGTCGCCACAACAACCGGGTATTCCACTAACTGAATACCGGCCGCGATGAGCTGTCGTTTGGATGTGGTAACGATAGACTCATCGATGAATGGTTTGCCCATAGGATCTGGCAAGCCATCCTTATGAACGCCGTAAACAATAAAACCTATCGTCGGTTGAATCACGCTTCTTCTCCTAATTCATGTGCCTAGTTGCTGTCGGATGTTCGAACACGCTCAACAGAGAATTTAAATGAACGTACTGTTTCTTTAACGGAAGGTAAACTCGCGTTAGTTCACGATCGGGTTCAAAGACATTTTCTTCCCGGACCATTTCTCCTACTGCGTCATCGATGGTTGCGTAATGCCCCACAGCTACGCCAGCAAGTATCGCACCTCCAAGACATACGGACTCCGGGCAACTCATCAGGTGAAACCTGCGTTCGGTCATCGCGGCCCTTAACCGCATGCCAAGCAAGGACAGCGTGCCCCCGCCGGTAGCATAGATATCCGCAAACCCGCCCAGTGTTCGCTCAAACATCCCGGTCATGATTGAGAGTTCGCAGGCTATACCTTCGAGAATTCCTTTATAGATTTGGCCGCGATGGGAACCGGCTGTAAGCCCGAGGATTGCGCCGCGCGCATCCGGGTTGAAATCTGGATTGCAGGTTCCAATCAGGTGCGACACGACCAGCAAACCGCTGGGTTGTTCCGGCGCCAGCAATTCCAACTCAGAGAAGCGCGTATCCGTTGACCTGTCCAGGTTGGAGGGATGCAGTAGATCGGAAAACCACTGGATCATGATGCCGGCCGGGAAATAGGCCAGAGTGATATATTTTTCCGGGATCACGTGACAATAGGTATTCAAACTATATGCCAGCGCATCTTCACTGATCTGTGGCTCATCTGAAGTAGCCGCAATACTCTCATAGGTTCCCATTGAGTCGAACACTTTTCCAGAAGCAATCACGCCGACTCCAACAGAGCCGCACGCCTGATCGTGCCCTCCCACAATCATCAAGGTTCCCGCACTTAGCCCTAGCTGGCTGGCCGCCTCAGGCGATAATTTTCCTGCAATCGTTCCAGCAAGGACCGGAATGGGCAGGGAGTCTTTCCCCATATCGAGAAGAGATAATATCTCGTCCGACCAGCACTTTTTGCGGATATCGAAGGCCATGAATCTGGAGGCAAGAGAGTAATCGATGTAGGGAGGAAGTCCGAGTCGCAAAAAAATATAGCTGATGACGCCCAGAAATCTGGATCCCGCTTGAAACAATCGCGGCTCATGCTTTCGCAGCCACAACAACTTAGGAACTGGATACATCGTATGGGCGGTGTGGCCGGTCATTTCAAACAGATGTCTGCGGCCCATTTGCTGTTCGCACCAGGCAGCTTCTTCGGCCGCACGAGTGTCAATATTCAAAATTGCGGAACGAAGAGGCTCGCCAACTGAATTTACTGGGACCAGCGTTTCGCCGTGAGAACTGAGGGATATGGTCTCGATCTTATCCTGGCGATGCAATTCGCAGATCGATCGCGACACTGTTGTCACGGCATCCAGGAATGTGTCGGGATGTATTTCCGCGAAGTACGGCCGCGAAAATTCTGGCGCGTATGAGTGTGTACTTTGCGCCAAAGTCTCCCCTGAGGAGGAAAATAGCACTCCCTTGCAACGGCTCGATCCTATATCAATCGCGAGTAGGCTCATATAGCAGTGCGAAATGACCTCAACAATTCTTCATCCCGCGTACTTAAAGTTCACTTTCAAAGAAACGCCCTAGCCGGTGAAGAAAACGTTCGTCCTGCATTCCTCTCAACAATGCGAACTTCATCCTCCTCCACGGCAACCTGGTCGACACCTTGAAAGTCGTTTGGCACTTCGAACAACAGCGCCATATAGCGAAGGCTGATGGTAGTTCTTGCTGGGAGCCAGCGATATGCAGGCTCGCCGAATAAGGTGCCGCGCGATACCGTTTCTCGTCTGGGAATTGCAAAGGGCGTCGTGCTGAATTCCAACCCCCTACAGAAAGTTCGTTCGCCCCATGGAGCTTCCGATCTGGAAAAACGCTCTTCCCAGTTGCCTACCCACGGGAAATCTGCGCGACGGAACAGGTAAACGATCAGCAGTCGAAGTCGAGGATTCGACGCCGCAACATAGCCGAATTCAACCCGTGGATCGAGCAGTTGGGCCGTATATTGCGCACAGTTCTCTTTCCCCGTTGTTCGCAGATCTCGCTTACTGCCATCTTTTGCAGGGGCCATTGGCCATTCAAAATTGGTATCGGGCTGTAACAGCATGCGACTGCTATAGTTCTCTGCACAAACCTTGCCTTTGACCGCAGGCATATCAACCATGGTCACTCCACACTCCAGGAACGGCGGGCCAAGAGTAACGTGTTCATTCCAGCAGATGGGGCGATCAAAGCTCATCAAGTTCGTAGCGGATTCCTCGCAGTAAACGACGGGACTATGAAGTTCGATGGAGAGCTTGCGAGAAAATTCTATCCTCGCACCCGGCAGCAACAAGCTGCATTCGGCCATCGGTACGCTGCCCTGTTGCGCGGCGGAAACGCTCCACTTAAGAGCGGGCGCCTCGCCATGCGTACTGTGTCCGGCGGCAATCTCCTCGGCCGAAGGCGGCCCAAAATAATCGAAGCTAAGACTGTGTCCAGCAAGTCCCGCCAGCAATCTCCCATCCGGCAGTGGACCATATGTTGCAGCATCCCTGGTTGCGTCGTACTTGTAAGGCTCCATCGTCTTCCATGGCGGCCTCCAAAGCGGATTGATTCCTGGATGCCGATTGGAAACCAACTCGCAAATGTGGCCGCCACCTTCGAGCAGGGAGACATGACCCCACTTGGCAGCGAGACGAAACCCAGGACGCCCGTCGAGCAGGCCCTCCACGCGCCCGAAAGTGGTGGATTGCACGCTATCCGTGGTCATAATTGTGTCGCCACTCCCGCATCGCCGTGCTCCAGCACTCTGCGCGCCTGCCGCAGAAATTCCAGCATGTTGTCAGCCTGGAAAACATTCCGCCCAAAGAAGACTCCCGCCGCTCCCGCCGCAACCACACCGCGCACGACATCCAATGCTGCCGCATTCTGGCTCCCCCCAAGCACCAGAATCGGAATCGGGCATTCCTCAACGACAGACCGCATCGTCGCTGCATTCCCTGAATAATCCGTCTTAATTACGTCCGCTCCCAGTTCTACGGCCATGCGCGTATGGAGCTTCAACCATTTGGGATCGCCAGGGTTGTCAACCCCTTTGCCTCGTGCCAGTGTCTCTACAATCAGCGGTATTCCTGCCTGCTCACACTCGCGAGCAACTCGCGCATTGCGCTCGACTTCCTTGGCTTCGAAGTCGGCATCTCCCGTACCCACCACCATATACGTCAGCACCGCATCCGCACCCTGACGAAGTGCTTCTTCGGGTCTCGCCAACATACAGCTGCGGAGCACTCCGCCCTCGCCCTGAGACAACGAGTTCCACACCGTCGTCCAATCGATGCGCGCTATGATTCCGGGCGTCGTACCGCGGCCCAGCGATTCCGAGCAAAGTTGCAGCAGGCCCAGATTGAGCAAGATACCGTCAACACTGGCATCCGCAAATTGCCTGATTCGCTCATTTGGATTTTCCGTCCCTCGAATCGGCCCCAACACAAGGGCATGATCAAAAGCAACCACGAGGGAACCATGTCCCTGCCCCCGCAAAATCCGATTGAGGCGTATTGTCTTTCCGACGTCTCCCAAGATGCCCCCTTTTTGACAACCAATCGCTATATTTCCTATAAAATATTCTGCAAAAGATCGAATGTCAACCTTTTATGTTCAGTATTAATCTTTTATGATCGTTTTTGAAGGCGAGTAGAAGCGCCGGAGTTAATCCTGTGGCTCGACATAAAATTCTGCTCAGGAATTCGGGTATTCTGCTGCGATGTATGCTTGCTGCTATGCTCAAAGTCCTTATAATCGCGAACGCGTCAAGATGTTAGCCGTCGTACAAAGAGGCCCCGAAGATGCTTGCTGAGGAACGACGTTTCCAAATTTGTGAGGTACTCGCTAGACAGCGCACGGTGAGCGCTACCGAGCTTAAAACGACGCTTGGGGTGACTGCGGCGACTATCCGCAGAGATTTGGCTGCTCTGGAACAGGAAGGATTGCTGGTCCGCTCCCATGGAGGGGCTGTTTCCAAGGCGTCCAGCACCAACTTCCAGCCGTCTTATGAAGCTCTTGGGCGCACCAATCTTGAAGAAAAGCAGTGGATCGCCGAGGAAGCTGCGAAGTTAATTCTCGATGGAGATACAGTCTTCCTGGAAGGCAGCACCACTGTTTACGAGCTCGCCGTCCACCTGCTACAGCGGAATCGTCTCACGGTTGTCACGAACTCACCCTTGATCGTCTGTCAGCTTCAGCGCGCCGCAAATATCAATGTCTTGTGCACAGGAGGCGACCTGCAGCGCGATATTTTTTATCTTTCCGGACTGTGGGCGCAGCGATCGCTCACTGAAATTCGGGTAGACAAGGCTGTTCTAGGCATCAGCGCGATCGATCCCGACTATGGCATATCGACTGCCAGTCAAGCCGAAGCACTGGTCAAAAAACTAATTGCAAAAGTTGCCAAAGAACGGATTGGATTGGCAGACCACAGCAAATTCGGAAATCAAGGGTTCGCGTATGTCGGACCGTCCACGGACATCCATACACTAGTCACCGATTCCGGCACCGAGGATAAACACGTCCATGCTCTCAGAGAGTCTGGGGTCCAGGTGATCGTGGCGGGACCGCCTGCTGCGCCAGCCCGCCAAAAATCTACAGACCGGGCACATGCAGCGGCCCGGTAATCGCTCATCCATATATAGAAACGTTGAGGGTCTCAGCATGGGCCGCTCCTCCCGACCATCGCCCTCCGCCGCAAAGGAAGCGCGCAAGCTACTCCGCCCATTGCGTGGCGATATGATGCGTCTGCTACGGGACCTGATTCGCGCCAACACCGTGGCAGTTCCTCCCAACGGCAACGAAACTCCCGCGCAGCTGATTCTGCGCGACTTCTTTCGCGAGAAAGGGATTCGTCCAGAACTCTACGAGACGGAGTTCATCGTTCGTTCCGGCAGCCGCTGGCTGCGCAGGGATCGGCATTACAGAGGCAGAAAAAACCTGGTTGCACGGCTGTCGGGATCAGGCCGGGGTAAGAGCTTGCTCTTCAATGGGCATATGGATACGGTCCCTCCCGGAAAGTCGCCGTGGTCTGCCTCTCCCTGGTCCGGCTCCACGCGTAATGGACGCATGTACGGACTTGGCAGTTTCGATATGAAGGGTGGGCTGGTCGCCCAAGCCGGCGTGGCAGGGGCGCTTGCTGCTGCGCGTGTGCGCCTGGGTGGCGATCTGATTTGCGAGTCTGTGGTCGACGAAGAGTGGGGAGGCGGAGGTGGCACGCTTGCTGCGCGATTGCGCGGAGATTCTGCCGATGCTTGTGTCATTTCAGAAGGGACGCAACTTGAGATCTTTCGTGGAACCCGAGGCGGCTTCGTAGTCGATTTACTCGTCGAAGCTGGAGACCCAGCATCGTATTTCTCGTCAAGCGAGGTCTTAAGTCCGGCAATTCCAATGGGCAGACTTTTGGGCTGGGTGGACTCCTGGTCACAACGACGAAAGAAGGTCAACCAACTTGGAGCTTATTCCGCATTTTCCGACCCCGCGCCGCTTCAGGTATTGGCGATTGAGGCAAACCGGTTTGACCCCGAAGTCCCCTTAAGCGTGCCCTCAACCGGAGCAATTCGTCTTTACCTGCAATTTCTTCCGAATGAAAACGTAAGCAAGATCATCACGCAAATGCGCAACTCACTTATTGCCTTTCAGAAGTCGGATATTTTCTTTCAGAACCATCCCGTTCACTGGAAGCCGCTTCTGGATCAGCCGCTACTCGGCCATGAAATTTCTCTGAATCATCCGTGGTGCTGTTGCATGATTTCAAGTGCGCGCGCGATGTTGGGAAGAGAACCGGTCGTGACCGCAGCACCCTATCCGTGCGACGCGTACCTCATTCATCGCGAGTTTGGCATACCAACTTTGCTTTTTGGGCCAAGCGGAGCAGGTGCCCATAACCCCGATGAATATGTCGAAATTGCGTCAGTGATGCAGACCGCCGAAGTCTTACTGACAGCGGCTTTGGAGTGGTGTGCGGGATGAGCGAATCGGTCTCGGGCCTTGGAACCGGATTTAGTCATATCAGCGTGCGGCGCAGCTTGGGTGGGTGACCGTCTGCGCGCATCACGGTGTCAAGGCCGGTTTTCAATTCCAAGCTTGCATTCCGGTATATCGCTCCAAAGTGAATATAACCTTGCACAGTTTGACTATAAACGAATATATTTGTGCACAACACAACAAGCCCACAGCCTCAAATGGCGCGCTGGGAAGCGGCAATGGGCGCGAAAGCCCACCGGATCAAATTCCCACGATGAAAGAGAAAGATATGATCAGAGCTGGCAACCGTTCCCGCTGCAGAATGAGAGAGCGACTTCTTGTAAGAGTCACAATCTGCGCCACATTTGTTCTTGGGGCAAATCTGGCCTTCGCCGCGAATGTGACACTGCGTAGCCAAAGCATGTCGGTTGCAGTTCAATCAGAAAATAGTTCCTACGAAATTCTGGGAGAAAATCCGGATCGGCCTCTGATCCAAGCCGGAATTGCCGCGGAAATCGACCACAAATGGGTAAAGCCCAGCAATTATCCGCACCACGCAATGTCTCAGTCGGCTTTTAAGGACGCGCTTGGAGGCGGCCACCAGATTACAGTTCAGTCAACTGGACTCGCCGCCATGCCCGACCTGTACTACACCATACAAATGTATGACACGCAGCCTTTCGGCACGATTACGGTTCAAATACAAAATCATACCTCACACGCCGTTACAATCCAGGACATTCGAAGTGTTGAAGCTATCGGCGCGCGGGCGATCAATCTTGGAAAAACCGAGGGCAGCGACCGCGTACTGTCAGACAGCTTTAGCGAGGATTGGCCCCCACTGCAAATCAAGGACTTGGGACAAGCCGACCGTGGAATGCTGCGAGCCGTCGGTAGTCAATTGATCTACAACCGGCAAAGTAAAGAAACCCTGTTTTTTGGAGCGCTGACGTCGGAGAAGTTTCTTACGATCCTCCATCTTGAGGAGAAAGCTGACTCCCGGAATATTCCCAGCATCGTTTCTTATCGTGTCGATTCCACGGGTACCACTGAGATTCAGTCTACCGACCCGGAATCCGATTTCCGAAATGGTCCGCGAAAAAACCTGATCGAATTGAGCCTTCCTGTTCCGCCCAGCGGAAGCATTTCTTCCGAGCGGTTGATGTTCGCTGCCGGAAACAACTATTACAGTCAGCTCGATCATTACGGTGCCGCTATTCGTATCCTGCACCATAGTCGTGTGAGTCCAGACAATCTTCTTGGCTGGTGGAGTTGGACAGCTTTTTATTCCGGGATCACCGAGGGAAATACATGGACCAACGCGCAATGGCTGGCGCAGCACCTGAAAAAGTTTGGCTATGACTACTTCCATCTTGATCTGGGATATGGCTACGCCCGCAGTGAGTATGCAATCCCGAATGCCTCCAAGTTTCCCCGTGGCTTGATGCCGCTCACCCGCATGGTGCGTGGGCTTGGTTTAAAAATGGGTTTCTGGACCGCTCCGTTCGAGGTCAGCGACCGGTCCTGGGTTTACCAGCATCATCAGGACTGGCTGGTGCACAATTATCAGGGGGAGCCGATCCGCATCGGAGAAAACGACGAGGATGGCAAGGAGATTCTATTTGTCCTGGACAGCACGAATCCCGCCGCTCAGGAATATCTTCGACAGACGTATCGCACCCTTGTAAATCAATGGGGCGCGCAATACATCAAGCTTGATTTCATGGATAACACCGCCATTGAGGGGGTCTATTATCGCCCGAATACAACCGCGCTCGAAGCGCAGCGCATCGGGCTCGGCATCATCCGCGAGGCCGTAGGGAACCACGTTCTACTCGACAAAGACGGCAGCCCCATGTTGAACCCGGTCGGCATTGTGGACGATGGACGAACCTCGCAGGATACCGGCCACTCATTTATCCGGAGTAAGGAAGCTGCGCCTGGCATTGCCGCCCGATATTACATGAATGGGAATTTCTTCCGCGTCGATCCCGACGCATTTACAATCTCGCGCCAGGTAATTTTAGATGGACCCATCCACGCCCCTCTCACCCTCTCCGAGGCGCAGACTTCTATCACGCTGGCAGCAGTTTCCGGAGGAATGTACGAAATCGGGGATGACCTGCCCAAGTTAGGCCAAGATCCCGACCGGGTCGCGTTACTCGAGAATCCTGATCTATTGCAGATGGCAAAACTCGGTCAAGCTAGCCTACCCGTCGATCTGTTGACGTATAGGTCTGCGGATGAACAACCGAGCATTTTTTTGCTCCGGGAGGATGCCCGCCAAACGATGCTGGCCGTCTTTAACTGGACAGAGGAAAATCGGTCACATGCGTTTGATCTTTCTCATCCCAATCTTCCAGCGAAACACACGTACCAGGCATACGATGCCCTAAATCATGATCGTCCTGTGGCTCTGGACAACGGCACGATTCGACTGAATGGCCAACTGCCGCACTCTGTCCGCCTGATCAAGATCATCGATGCCTCGATTCCAGCGGCTGCGCCTTCGATCACCGCAACCGTTCCCACAAACGCCAAAGTCAATCAGCAGCTCTTGTTTTCCAGCGTGGCTGCCAAAGACGGCACCCCTGCGCTTGCCTATCATTGGGACTTTGGCGATGGTGTCCTGGAGAATGGAGCAACACTGGTGCATACATATACAGAAACAGGAACATATCCAGTGGTGCTAATGGTCGAGGGTATAGATGGGCTGGCTTGGCAGAAGAGTTTTTCCGTCACCGTGCAAGGCATTCTGAACCTCTCCCCCCCGCAACGCTACCTTGAACCGAAAAACTAATCCCCCCTCTACTCAAAGTCGAGGGACTGCAGTTTCTATATTTTGAAGCGCCCCTCTCACATACCAGCAGATAACCATATCTGCGTCCGAGACCCGCTCACGTTCAACTCCATAAGTAATTATCTCCTCCTTTGAGTCGCCGAATCTCCGTGCTCTTCATAGCGGCGGTAGTCCTGCACCTGGTAGGTTGTCTTGAGCGTTCCCTCCACCGCGATTTCAGTACTGCGGAGTACCGACTTCCGATCTAGTCCGTCCACTTTCAGCTGCACAGTATAAGCGCCATCACCCGTATAGGCATGGTGAGTAACACGGCCTTCCGCGCTCGTTTGGTCGCCAAAGTCCCAGCGATAATGAGTCGCGGCTGCCCCGCGCGAATCCACCACGGCACGGAATTCGACGTTCTGACCGATTTGCGCCTTTGCAGGCGCCTGGATTTCAACAATTGGAGCTTGCGCGGCAGCTGAAGTGTTCACCAGCTTGATCAAACGGACAGAGTGTGGATCCTGGCCATCGATCCGCAAAGTACCATTGGCAACTTCGACCTTACGTTCGGGATGAAGGACATCGGTTCCACTGACACTTCCTGTGGCGGCAAATCCAATGCTCTGCAGCGAGAGTGTGTGTGAGCGCTTGTCGTCAGTCCAATTGAAAACTGCAAGCATCGACTGCCGACCGTCTTCCCGCAGGAAAAAGATACTGGGCTGCTCGTCTTCCGGACTGTAGGTCATCAGATCCACTGGATTCATGGCTCTTCCTAAACGGACCATGTTGAGCAGGTCCTGATTCCGTATTAGATTCAGCCGTTCAGGCTGTTTGCCCAATGTTGGGAGGTCATCCCCAATTTCAAACATCCCTCCTGCGACAGCAGCCAAAGTAATCGACACCTCTGCCTCATCAAGCGTCAGGGGCGCCTTCGATTGGTGCCAGGATTGATCGGTTATCAGTTGCTTGGAGACAGTAAAGGCATCCGGATCTGCACCGTAAAAATTTCCGTTCATGTAATAACGGGCTGCGATGCCGGTTTCGTCTTCCCGCATGCCCTTATACGAATGCCCCGTGTCGGTCGATGTCCTGCCTAAGTCGGTGTAGCCCACCGCTGGCAGCATCGGACTTCCGTCTTTGTCAAGAAGAACATCCGGACCCACCGCATCACGGATCACCTTCAGACCTATTTGCTCGGCTTCAATGGCAGTTGTGTTCGGACGATAGTGATAGCCCTCTATCGCCGTATCATCCATGAAGTCCAGCTTAATGTAACGGACGTTCCATTCATGTGACAGAGTTCGATAGGTTTGGCGCAGATATTCTTGCGCGCCGGGATCTGTAGTATCCAGAACAAACAGCGGATCACTACTCCCTTCGACGTATCCTATTTGAATCGGGGTACCTTTAGCGTCATGCACAAGCCATTCTGGATGCTTTTCATATGCCCAGGCCCGCTTCGATACCCTGAATGGAGCGGCCCAGACTCCGAATTTCAGGCCCATCTCGGAAACGCGCAACCCGAGCTTCCTGATTCCGTCGGGAAATAGCGTGGAATTGGGTGTCGACAATTCACCGTCGGCGTAGGCGTAGCCTTCGTCGATATGGAACAGATTGAATCCATACGACCGTAGATTTTGTGCGAGCCATTCCGCATTCGTAAGCGCTGTGGCTTCAGAAAGTCCGAAATAGTAGGCTGTCCAGCTCCACCATCCCCATGGCGCGGGTTTTGAGACTAAGGCATGCCGTAATTGATGGATCGCTTTACCATAAGCTTCAAGTTGCGAATGATAATTTCGGCCTGCAGCAAACATTACCTTTTCCGATGTAATTCCCTTACCCGGAGCAAGCTGCAAACTTAGTTCGATCTGCTGTTCAGCAGGACTGTCCTGAATCGACTCCTTCTTCATAATCTCAGTGGTTCCGGTGCAATCGACCTCATAAGAGGACACTCGGACATTGTCTGGGCCACTGTTCTTCGTATCAAGATGATAGAGTGTAAGCCATTTATCAGCAGTTAGCGCGGCCAGAAACAAACTGTAACCACTGGCACGGTTGTAAATAAGCTGGCTGCCAGTCGCTAAGTGGACGTTCGTCAGCTTATCGGAATAAGAATCTTCCCCTTCATACTTGCGCGCTTTTCCTAAGTCGAAGATGTGCAGCGGAGGACGGTCCTCACTGTAGCTATCGGAGAGTACCCTCTCGCTCCCTTCCGGTCCGTCGAGATTTACCCGCGGATCCCCAAGCACATCCATCACGCGAATATCCTGCACCGTAAATGACGAGCCGCCGGAGTTCCGCAATTGCACTTGCACGTCGCCGAACGGCAATTCGTCATATAACTCCACGGTATAGCTCAGGTCGGGCTTGTTTGGCAGACCGCTAAATGTAACCGTGATCTTTCTACCTACACCAAGCTCCCCGTGCATCGATGATTCCGCGATCTGTCGCTTTGGATAGTCACTCGACGAGAGCCACTTGTGATCCACTTCGGCTCCAACCTGAGATGTGAAGACAGCTTGCCCCAAGCCTTCCGTTCTCAGGCTATAAGCGGCATCGCGGGCACGCACTGATACTGTGAGCGCGCGATTATGGATACTCGCTCCCGTGGCTGCCTGTGCGGAACAGACAGCGACTCCGGCGAAGAAGAGAATTGCTACTGAGGCAAAACGAATCACTCGATGGCTCCTTACGGCTAAAGGCCTTTAATCCAGCGCTGTGCATTGGTACGATAGATTTTCTGCAGCACTGCTGCCGGCAGTTTCAATCCAGTCACCCTTCGCCCATCTACTTCAAACGTCTCGTCCGTGGCAAGAAACCTCCAATCGTCGAGATAGGTGGCCTTCCATTCCACGATCGACTCCTTGATGTCAGCATCCGGATCGACGTCCAGATCGGTTCCATAGATCACTCGATCCTGGTATTTGATGAGGAAGTTTCGGACCTTTTCGCGCGGTCCATACATTAGGTATTCCATGCGGGCGGCGGTATCGACCGCGAAGTTCGGGTAGCGATCCAAGACGCGCCCTAGAGCATCTAAGTTTTTCTCCATACTTCCCAGATGGGCACCGACTACACGCAAATGCGGATTTTGCGCCAAGACACGATCGCGCGCTTCGAGAATCTCTGCTTTCGAGGGAACATCTGGCTTACCGAGCATGTGCCACTGCGGATTTTCGATGTAGTACTCCGAAAGCGGATCAGCCTTGACGTCTAGCTTCTGCCATGCAAGATCCGGCTCGGCCAAGTGGGCGATCAGGGTTTTATTGTGTCTGGCAATATCGTCATATATTGGCTGGAACTTCGGATCATCCGGCATAACATATCTGCCGTTTGTGTTCTTAATCTCCATCCCCACGTTTTTCCAGATCTTGACTGCAATCGCACCGTCGGCGAAGTCACGGTTGATTTGCTTCACGCTATTCTTGCTAAGCTCGGGACTATTAAACTGGAAAGGGTCGAACGTAGTACAGAGCAATATGTGATCACGGCTTGAGTGAGCCAGTTTCCAGGCATCGTCGACCTGCGGTTGCAGTTTCTTGCGGTAGGACAAGGTGTCATCGACTACAAGGATGTTGAGAAGTGTAAGATTTGTCTTTTTGAGGAAGCCCTGAAATGCAGTATCCGTTTTAAAAACATGTACATGGGCATCGATCGGATGAAGTGCCGCTAATGAAACTAGCTTATTTGTCTGGCTGGAATGCGAAATCCCGGCTTTCGGTAAGGCCATTGCCTGCCACAATGCAAGCGCCCCTATTGGGAGAAGTCCAACCCGCATTAGGTTAAATCTTTTAGAGAAACGAGTCATCGCGGGTTCACTCCATATCCTGAGAGTTCTGTCGAAGCATGAAAAGCAATGTTTCTTCATTAATTGTTTTATCTTGTTGTGAAGTTTCATCATCCTTCGACAATCACAATTTCCTAATAATACGAAGATTCTCCCATAACTCAACTCCCCTAATAGAAATTAGCTGCAGCTATCATTTAAAAGATAGCTTTTAGTCCCATTTGGAGGATTCTGGGGGCATTTGCAGAGGTAATTTGTCCAAAGCTACTGTCCGTGAGTCCTCCATCCGGCGTGCCGAAGTTGACATTGTTCAGCGCGTTGTAAAACTCCGCCCGGAACTGGAGCGATACGCCTTTGGTTACACTTGTGTCTTTCAGTAAGGCCATGTCTGTATTGAAGGACCGTGGCCCGCGAAGAATGTTCTTTCCAGTGTTTCCAAAGGTCCCGATTGCGTTGGGCGCGAAATCGGAAGTATTGAACCATTCGTTGATAAGTTGTGTATGCGACCGGCTAGTACTCAGCACTGCATCCTGAACATTCGGCACAGTCAGGTCGGCTCGATCCGCCCCCATGGCACTGAAGGAATTGTCGTAATCGCTAAAGACGGTAAACGGGAAGCCCGTTTGCCAATTTGCGATGCCAGTAATACTCCAGCCATTGATCAGCTTGTCCGCCGGACCATGAAACGGTGCGCGCGGGAAGGTATAGTCGCCTGAGATTCTAAATACTTTGTTGACGTCTCCGGTGTCCGGACCATAGTCGAAATAGCGTCCACAGCTGCACGTATTGGTACCCAATCCTCCCGGTTGTCCGTTGGGGCCGAAATCATTGAGTGCCCGTGACCACGTATAGTTCGCCAGGAAAGAAAATCCGTGAGTGAATCGCTTCTCGAGGCTCAACTGGAGAGCGTTGTAGTTGCTGTTAACGCCCGAATTGATTGAATTGATGAATCCGAACGAGGGATAGAGTCGCCGTTGCTGCGTATTCGCCTCTGTGGACTGCCCCGGAATATAGATGGCTGGGTTCAACTGCAGCAGTCCTGCCTCCTGGTCCTGTGTACCGGACAGGCGTTTCCCCAGGCTTCCCATGTAGGCGGCACGAACAAGCCAGCTGGTTCCAATTCCGCGCTCCAGGGTCATGTTATAGGTCAGCACCTGGGGAAGACGAAAATGCCGGGAAAAGATCTGCGTAAACGAAATGCCCTGGGGGAAAGTGGCGGTAGGACCAGGATTTCTAGGGCCAAACTGCTCAGGAAATGGATTTGCCACACCCGCGCTTCCGTAAGGATCGGTAAAATTAACGTCCGTAAGGTTCACAATTGGAGCGAACGGAGGAATCCCGACGACATCTTCAAAGGCGACTGTGTTCGGTGCTTGATAATAATAGCCGGCTCCACCTCGAAGGCTGGTCTTTCCGTCTGCCGTCAGTTGCGACGCGAATCCGATGCGTGGGCCAAAGTTGCCGAGGTTGTTGTAGATCGAAGATGCTGGACATCCCGCATCATGGTCACTTCCGCCAAAGATCAGGCCTGCCGGGGAATTGGGGTAACGCAGAGATTGCGCCCCCGGAACGAAACACCCAACTCGTCCTTCGCTGTCTTTATATGGAATAAACGGGTCCCAGCGTAAACCGGCGCTCACTGTTAGGCGAGGACTGACCCGCCAGTCATCCTGAACGAAGGCACTCCAGTTAACCCCCGTGAAGTCAAGGTAGAGGCCGCCTGCCTGGGTAAAGCTCGACACATTCCCCAGCACAAAGTCAGCGACATTGTCTCCCGTAAGACTGTTTGAAAAGGAGTAATTTCCATCTGCCTGATACGTATTCCCCATCGGGGTGCGAATGCGCCGAATCTCGCCCCCGAATTGTATTTCGTGCGGCCCCTTGATGAGCGTGGCGATTTCGCGAAGCGATTGGTCGCCGCGGTCCCAATTTCCACCAGGAGGCTGTTCCCCGATCGTGAAGTTGCCCGATATGTCCACGTTGAGCGTTGGCTTGAAGTTGGTGGGCTGCGCGATCATCGAACCGGCGTCCGCAATCGTGAAGGGCGCAGCCGAAAGCGTGTCGCCATTCTGGCTGGTATAGCCAAAATAGCTATTGAGCAGAAAGTTGGAATTGATCGCGTAAATATCCACCACGCTGATGTGCTTCAACGTAAGATTTTGCGGATTTTCCGTGTTCCCCACGAGGACGTTGGATGCGGGAGGCAGGACAACCGGGATGCGATAATTCATCTGAAAATAGTGCCCGCTCAAGTGGTGCTTGCCGATGATGTAGTCGGCTTTTACCAGAAATTCGTCGGTGTCCTGGACTGTCGGAGAACCGTTGTACGTCAACTGGCGGCCAGGTCCATTCGGAAGAGGAATGTGCTGCAAAAGATATTGCGCTACTGGATCTAGCCTGCTGAGTGGAACATGGTTGTTTGGAAATGCTGCGCCCGTGTTCGGGTCTACCAGTTGCGTGCCTGGCAGAAGGTCTAAAAAGTCGCCCTGGCGTTCCGCAGCCGTTGGGACAAAGGCAACCTGTCCATTCTGGGCCGTGTTCGTGCGCGTCCCTTGATACGACCCAAAATAAAACAGCTTGTCTTTGACTATAGGACCGCCGACGGTGCCCCCATACTGATTCTGCTTCAAGGGGTCTGGAGAAGTGGCAAAGTAGTTTCGCGCATCCATCGCATAATTCCGCAGGAATTCAAAGGCGTCCCCATGAATTTTGTCCGTCCCCGACTTCGTTACGATGTTTACGACTCCGCCTGTCGCATTGCCATACGCCGCGCTCATGTTGTCCGTCTGGACATTGAATTCCTGCAGCGCGTCCGGATTGGGAAAAGGCAGATTTGTGTTGATGTAGGTGTCGTTGTAATCCACGCCATCCAGCAAATAGTACACGCCGTTAGCTCCCCCGCCGTTGATCTTGGCATACTGCTCCCCAGGAGGAACGCCGCCTTCACAATTGGACGCACAGTTCTGCGACGACACGTCGACCGCACCCGGAATCAGAAAAACCAGTTGTTGCGCTTCCCGTCCATTCAAAGGCAGGCCCACCATGTTCTTTTGGTTGACAAGCTGACCCACCGTCGCGGACTGTGTGGTCACCATGGAGGGATTGGCCCGCACCGTCACCTGCTGGGCGGTTGCGCCCACGGCCAATGTTACGTTCTGGCTGGCGGCCTGCCCCACCGTTAACACGATGCCCTGCTGGACGTACGTGCCAAATCCCGGCATTTCCACGGTCATTTCATAACTGCCAATGGGGAGACTCGGAAACAGGTACTCTCCAGCTGACCCTGTCTTTTCGGTCTGCTTGTATCCAGTGGTGACCTGGTCTACCATTACCGTCGCGCCGGCCACCGCCGCCCCAGCCTTGTCCGTCACCGTGCCGCTGAGCCGCGCAGTCGTGAACTGCGCCACTCCCGTTGCCGTCCACAGCATGGCCACCAATAACAAGCAAGCGAAAGTTACCTTGCCTTTCGCTTCCCTATACAACCGCATTGCCACTAACATGTGCCTATACGCTTGCCTCATTGCCGCACCCATTCTCGTCAAAATATGCCGATCTTCCGGCGAATGTGCCTGTCTCGAAGCCCTCTATTTCTACGCCTACATTTTTCCCCACTCTTGAGCGCGATCATGCTTTCGACGAAGTCACGATCAATCTTCTTTCGCGATGCTTGCTAAATCTAAGCGTCCAGCTACCAGGGGGAAAATGAAAAGAGGCAGTTGATCACAATGTAAGATTACGGTTAATCGTTTTACCACTATGGTGAGTCATTTCACCTTCTTCATCGACGATTGTCAAGTAAAATCCGTATCTATGCCGGGACTATACACCTAGTACTACAGTTGCAGATGGTGATGAGGTTACTCTGAGCAGTGGTTCTCCGGCATCGGCTATGGAGAAGTGAGTATCGGGATGGAAGCGTGAGTTGATGCGGCCGCATGGCCGCATCGCAGGTTTGTTTGCTCGCTCCGAGCCTCGTGAGCGCAGTCTGGCGTATGTGCCGGGCTTGCTGAGCGGCTGCGAGGGGAAGAACGGCTGGCAGTTGGCGGAGTGGATGGGCGAAGCGGCGCCTTATGCTGTCCAGCATCTGTAGGATCGGGCGCGGTGGGATGCGGATGCGGCGCGGGACCGGTGCGGGAGTATGTGCTGGAAGAGTCGAGCAGCCCGGACGCCGTGCTGATCGTCGATGAGACAGGTTTTCTGACGAAGGGCGTGCATTCGGTTGGCGTCAAGCGCCAGTACACGGGCGCAGCGGGCCGCATCGAAAACAGCCAGGTTGGCGTGTTTCTCTGTTACGCCAGTGCCAAGGGCGCGGCATTGGTGGGCCGCGAGTTGTATCTGCCTGAAGAGTGGGCTGCCGATCGCGAACGCTGCCGCGCGGCAGCCGTTCCGGAAGAGATGGAGTTTGCCACCAAGCCGGAGTTGGCGCGGAGCATGATTGCGCGCGCGCTTGCTGCGGGCACACCGTTTGGCTGGATAGCTGGCGATGAAGTCTATGGCAACAACAGCAGGTTGCGCGCATGGCTCGAAGACCGTCGGTTGGCTTACGTTCTGGCCGTGGCGTCGGATCAACGGATTCGATGCCCGATCAGCAGCAACGACGCGTCGACGCCATCGTCGAGAGTCTGCCGGCGCTTGTCTGGGAACGCATCTCTGCCGGCCAAGGCAGTAAAGGCGAACGGCTCTACGACTGGACGATGATTCAGGGCTGGGAAGAAGACGGCTGGACGCACGGTCTGCTGGTGCGGCGCAGCATCGAAGAGCAGCCCGAGCATGCCTACTATCGGTTCCACGCACACACCCACAAGGCCACGCTGGAAACCCTTGTACGCGTGGCTGGACAGCGCTGGAGATCGAACAGGCGTTTCAGGCCGCCAAGGGCGAATGCGGCCTGGACCACTACGAAGTTTGTTACTGGCAGGGCTGGTACAGACATATCACACTGGCTATGCTGGCCCATGCCGTGCTGGCCATTCTGCGCGCCCGGAGAGAAAACAATTCCCGCCGGCCAAGTACCCCTCAGCGTCCCCGAACTGCGCCACCTGCTCACCCACCTGCTGTGGCGAGGATGGCACGGCGTTGACCATCTGCTGCTCTGGCCCTGTTGGCGGAGAAAACATCAATTCCGCGCTCTGTGCTGCCATTATAGAATCCGTGACTCGCCCCCTCCCTGTCTTCTATCTGCAACTGTAGTATTAACTGTTTGTGGTCTGCCCAAGGGGCAACCCCAAGCGGTATCGAACGCGCATGTGACATGAGGGACAGTAGTCTGTATATCTAAGCAGGTAGAACTTCTCAACTTCGGGGGCACGATTGCGTGGTAACGATTCGCGACATCGCCAAGGCTACTGGACTTTCCATTGCTACCGTTTCCATGGTTCTCAATAAGGTAGGGCGGCGGATTCCGCCTGCTACACAGCGCTTGGTGGAAGACACTGCGCATAAATTAGGATATTCCCCCAACCTTCAGGCCCGCTCACTTCGCAGCAAACGTACCAACAGCGTCGGTGTGCTCGTATTTGATATTACGGATCCGTATTGCTCTTTGGTTATCCGCGGTATAGAGAATTCCCTTGGAGAAGCCGGATACATGTCAGTGTTGGCTGATCTCCAGAACATGCCCAAACGCCTTCACCAATGCATGCAAATGCTGATGGAGCGCCGGGTCGAGGGGCTAATTGCGATTGCGAACCCGATGCATCTCGGAGCCGATCTTTCCACCGCAATCCAGCAATTCAGAGTTCCGGCAGTGCTCATTGGGAGCGAGCCGAAAGGCGAAAACTATGCATCCGTGGTAGTCGATAACAGGGCGGGCATGTGGGCGGCTTTCGAACATCTCTACGAATTCGGCCATCGCGAGATTGCGGTCATCAAGGGCCCGAAGGCGATGAGGGACAGCGCACCCCGTTGGAATGGAATACGGGAGTGCGCCCGAGCCAGAGGCCTTCGAATCGATCGTTCACTCATAGTCGAGATACGAGGCCACAACTCGAGTTATGAACAGGGGTATCAACTTACGGAACAATTGCTGAAAGAGAAAAAGCGATTTAGTGGTCTTATTGCCTTTGACGATTTGACGGCGTTCGCCGCAATTGGCGCTCTCAGCAATGCAGGGTGCAGAGTGCCGGAGGATTGTTCGGTCATCGGATTCGACGATATACCAGGCGCGGCATTCTATAACCCTCCACTCACTACCGTTCGTCAGCATCTGGAAATGCAAGGGGTCATAGGGGCGGAAATGATGCGAAGGTTGTTATCGGCAGAGAACGGAAAGCCGCTCAAAAAGATGCACGAGAAAGTTGAGCCTCATCTGGTAGTGCGCAAGAGCACCACGCATGCAGGGCGGTGATCAATTGGGATCTGCGCTACGCCAAGACCGCGATTGATTCAGTTTCTGCTGATTCAGTTTCTGCTTGACAGGTCGTATCGATTTAGTTAAACATTTAACCTGCTTAGTTCGGGGCGAATTTAAATATTTCATTCTGGATGTCGTATGGCAAGTTATGCTTTAGTTTTCTCAGAAAAGGCGACTTTGCTGCATTTGCAGAAAACAAGAAACAGCATTCAAAGCTTCGGTGATGCTTGAGGACGCCAGCAAGACGTGTCATTTGACCCTCCTGCTGAGGAAACCTGAACCACTGCCGTCAATCAAAGGTATGTCTCTTGCTATATAGCGCTACTACAGTACATACGGTCAGGAAAGGTGACTCTGGGCGAGCATGTCATATGTTTTGAGATTAATTCAGCAGTACGATCCATCCCATATTCAGGATTTTTTCGCACTTGAAGCGCAGTTCCAGGCGCTAGAGCGCCGCTCGCCACAATTTCCGAGAGGTAGGCGATATCAGCCGTTTTCAGGTGCTGAACAAACGAACACTCTCGTCTGGGAATGTGAGTTTGATTCGCTAGCTGAGGTGCAGGAAGCATTGAAAAAAATGGACGACGATCCAACGCATACAGCGCTCTTTGAGAAGCAGGCGCCGTGTATTGTCGGAATGCGTACCGAGATTTATAAGGTGCTCGATCTATAAGCCATGAACAATCGCACACTTCAAACCGCAAATAACAGCTACTTCGTAGATCCTCGGCAGTTGTTGGAATGGTGCAAAATTCCAGCCGACAAGCTGCCCGGCCATCCTGGCCTTCGGATTCCATACCGAGAGGTCCGTGACTCAGAAGAGATGGGTAAACTGATGGCCGAAGATCTGGCCGAAGTGATCGACGGAAACAATCGGAAAGGTCTGCCGACGCGGGCCATCATTCCATGTGGGCCGAAGTGCTGGTATGCCCCTTTCGCCGATCTCGTGAATACGCGTTCGCTTTCCCTTCGCAACCTGCACGTGTTTCACATGGACGAGTGTCTCGACTGGCAAGGCCGCCTGCTGCCCGGTAACCATCCTTACAATTTCCGTAGTTTCATGGAAAAGCATTTTTACGGCGGCATATATCCGGAACTCGCTGTTCCAGAAGAGCAGAGGTTCTGGCTGACGCCTGCAAGTATGGTGACGGTGAGAAAGGCGATTGAGGATGCTCCAATTGATATAACGGTTGGAGGTTGGGGCCAAGACGGTCATGTTGCCTACAATCAGGCGCGACGCCATCCGTTCCATCACCCCAGTATCGAAGAAATCGCCAACAGCACGATCCGCATTCAAGATAACAACATCGACACGGTCATTGCTCTCGCGCAACGCAGTTTTGGCGCTGCCTATCAATTTGTGCCTCCAATGTCCATCACACTCGGAGTCCGCGAGTGTCTTTCGGCAAAAAAGGTTCGGGTGTACAGCGATACAGGATCGTGGAAACAAACAGCCTTGCGTGTGGCGCTGTTCAGTGAGCCAGTAGCTGAGTATCCCATAACTTTATTGCAGCGGCATCCGGATGCGCGAATCACAGCAACGCTTGAAACGGCGCATCACCCGATCAGCGAAAACCAAGACTGGGAACTGTTATGAGGGGCGTCCTGTTGCGTGCCGACCCGAAAGCCGGTTTCACGCAGGTTGTAGGCGTGGGGGGTATTGGCACGGGAACAATTATTGAGCTGGAAGGCAATCAAACCCTCGGACGCACTGAGAGCCGGATGGGGCAAGCGCTCGACGCGCGCGATTATTGTAAGCTACACATCGTAGAGCACTATATCTCCGTCCTCTTGGGTGCTAGAGAAGCTCAGAACCGATTTCGAGTCTTTGCTGTCGGCAATGTTGGTGGCGACGTTGCCGGGGCGACGTTGGTCCGTGAAATGGCGCAGGCAGGTATTGATACTCGGTACGTGCGGGTCGAGCCTGATCGCAGCACGATGTTCAGCGTCAGTTTTCTATATCCGGACAAGTCAGGGGGAAATATCACAACTTCGAATTCGGCCGCCTGCGCATTGAGCAACGATCAACTCAATGAGTGCCGCCAGGAGCTGGCTGCGGCAGGAAGCTGTGGCATCGCGCTTTGCCTTCCGGAAGTGCCTATCGATGCCCGCCGTGAGTTCCTGCGCATTGCTACTGAGTGCGGAAGCTATCGTATAGCGTCGTTCACATCTGCGGAGATGGGAATGGCGCGCAAGTTGAAGCTTCTGGCGCAGGTGGATTTGCTGGCGCTCAATCGAGAAGAAGCCGCCGCAGTTGCTGGCGGCTCCCCTGGCGACAGCGAGGAGCATCTGCTCGATGCTTGTTCTGGGCAGGCTACAGCGGCCAATCCAAATATGAGGATTCTGGTGAGCGTAGGCGCCGACGGGATATACATCTTTGACAACGGTGCGTGGTCACACCACCAGGCTGTTCCGGTGGAAGTGATTTCAACCGCCGGAGCTGGCGATGCACTGCTGGCGGGTACAATTGTGGGGCTTGCCGTCGGGCTGCCACTCGCAAATTGCAACGGCGGTATTTCCAATCGTCAAGCGGAGATTTGCTCCGCGATTGACTTAGGGCGCACGCTGGCGGCTTATAGCGTGACCTCGCCTCATACGATTCACCCTGAGGCGACATTAGAAAGCCTGATGTCCTTTGCTGAGGATAAAGGAATAGTAGTGTCGCAAAATTAAAAGGCACTCTCATGGCATTGCCCCCCAGTGCGTGAAGTGCAGAATGCATACCGTCGAAAGGAAGATATCTTGCAATAGGGACAGCTAGCAAACAGCAGTCCAGGAGGGTCACGCACAACTTCACGCCACAACGAGATTCATCTTCTGTCCACACCGCAATAGGCGCCACACACGAAAGGAATGTCTGCCGAGTATGCCTGATATACCTGTCCCGGCCGGAAACGCTCCCCAACTTCGTCGCGCGCTCGGACTATGGGATCTCATCCTGTATGGCCTCATTGTCGTTCAGCCGACAGCGCCGATGCCGGTGTACGGTGTTATGAGTATCCGCGCGCATGGCCATGCCGTGACGGCCGTACTCATCGCCATGGTTGCCATGCTGTTTACCGCAATCAGTTACGGCAGAATGGCAAGAATCTATCCCAGCGCCGGGTCGGCCTTCACGTATGTGGGACGGGAACTCCATCCGACCTTGGGATATATCACCGGGTGGAGTATGGCGATGGATTACATGCTCAATCCGATCGTCTGTACAATATTGTGCAGCAAATTCGCACTGAACTTCATACCTGGTATCCCCTACGCTGCTTGGGTTATTGTCTTTGTTCTGTGCTTCACTTTTCTCAATCTTCACGGCATCAAGACCTCGGCGCGGATCAATACTACGCTTATGGCGGTGATGAGCGTGGTGATTCTGATATTCCTGGTTGCGGCCGCGCGATATGTCAGCCTTATTCCGCACGGAGGGGCAGGGTTTTTCACTCGGCCATTCTATGATGCTCACACGTACTCTACACGGGCAGTATTGGGCGGAACTTCGCTGGCGGTGCTGACGTACATCGGGTTCGATGGCATCTCCACACTGTCCGAAGAAGTAAAGAATCCGCGCCGAAACATCCTACTTGCAACCGTTTTGGTCTGCCTGATGACAGGCCTGCTCGCATCCGTCGAAGTGTATGCTGCTCAACTCGTCTGGCCTACCTCGCAACGATTTCCCGATGTTGACACAGCTTTTGTATACGTGGCGAATCGTGCCGCGGGCCCATGGCTGTTTTCACTAATTAACATCACATTGCTAGTCGCTACCGTCGGATCTGGAATGGGCGCGCAACTTGGTGCGGCGCGTCTGCTCTATGGAATGGGTCGAAGCAATGCCATTCCACGCAGGTTTTTTGGCGCCATCGACCCCACTCGGCAAATTCCTCGTAACAATGTGCTCTTCGTTGCCGTCATTGCTTTGGTCGGCGCCTTGACCCTCAGTTTTGAACGTGGCGCGGAGTTGTTGAACTTTGGCGCGCTGTTGGCATTCATGGGCGTCAATGCCGCTGCCTTTTACCATTATTTCGTCCGAGAGGGTCAGAGAACTGTCTATAACTGTTTTATGCCGACTGCTGGGTTCCTGATCTGCTTGCTTCTGTGGTGGAGCTTGAGCTGGCACGCCAAACTTCTGGGTGCAGTGTGGATGGTGGTTGGTATTGCTTACGGCGCTTACAGCACCCGTGGATTTAAGAGCGAGCTTGTGAACTTTGAGATTCCATCCGAGCCCGCTTGAGTGTTCCATCTATCCGGAAACTTGTGGGGCAGAGAAGCTCTTAGTACTACAGTTGTAGATAAAGGATTGGCAGAGGCGAGCCGCGTTGAGTTTGGCAAGTAATCTTGGCCCACTTGTGGCAGTTAACTCTGGCCCATCTGTGGCAGCTTGCTGGACAAGGTAGAGGGATGGAGATGCGCTGTGCTCCGGGCTGGAGCGTAGCGAAAGCCCGGAGCACAGCGCGGGCATCGATCAGCCCGCGGTCTTGGTCCTGCCTTTCTCGACGGTTCGCCGGAAGCGGAAACTGTCGGCGCCGGTTTCGATGATGTGGGCCCGGTCGGTGATGCGGTCCAGCAGCGCCTTGCATAAACGAGCGTTGGGGATCACCTGGGTCCACTCGGAAAAGGGCAGGTTCGTTGTTAGAATGACGGTGGCCTTCTCGGCTCGTTCGGCGATGACCTGAAAGAGAAACTCCGCTCCCAGGTCGGCCATCGGCACGTAAGCCGAGACTTCCGATAAAAGTGTTCGCGGGACAGTGTCCCCTAGATCGAACTTACACTCTCACGATCCAAATGCGCTTTGAACGGGAGCGCAATTCGATCCGAGATCTTCCGTTAAGATTTGTAGATTCCATAGTTTGCAGGATGGGATTGAGCCAGCACGTCTGCACGGGCCACGTTAGAAGTGATCCGGAATTCCGGACTGACCATGGTGCATTTATGCAGGCAGATTTTCCTCCTGCAGCACAAAGCCCTACTCCCCGCGTGGGCGACTTCGATTGCCACCAGGCAAGGTTGCAGGCAAATTTGCCTGCAACCCTGCTTCCATAGCTTCGATATTTCCTCTGTAATTTCGAGGTTAGGACGCTGCTCTGCTGATGTGCGATCGCCAATTCTCACAAAAGCCTTTTCCAATCAGCGAACGATTTGTCGCGCGCCTCTGATCCAGATCAAGAAGTCGCTGCGTGAACACTCAATGACCGAAGCGGATGGCAGCCATGACCAATGCATAACGTAAAGCGCGCATTTGCGAATTGGCGAAAGGAGCATTGCCATCGGTGAAGGCGGGTTCCAACACCAGCCATTGATTCGGAATTTTCAGAACCCGTTTGCGACCGAATTGATTCCTTACATAACAGCGCCAGGAAAGCCCCCAACGTTGCAACCATTCTCTGGTGGGGACTTCTCGAATGGTTCCATCGCAGGAATATCCATGCATCTGAGCCAGCGGAAAACCAAGCTCAGAGAAAAGGCTGAGACAGTTCCTCGCCATGGTTGGATTGGGCTCGAGAAAGGCAATGCGCGCAAATTCAGGAAGCAGATTCCGGGCAATATAATCCAGCGTTGCAACTGAGTCCTCCGGATGCGCATTCACGTATTTATCGATCGTTGCGGCGAATGAAAGTGCGGCTTGTCGCGCCGCTTCCCCTCGCGGCGGCACAGGACGGTGACTTCGAGTATCGCGTCCACTGCCGCTGTCTTCGTCCGGAAGGTCGATCATTTCGTGCAGAAATTGCGATTCATGTGGCAATCGAAGGCCGGCAATTTCTTCCGCATGGCTCACGATTGACGCCACCGTTCGAAGATCCAGCCCAACCGTGCCGGCTATCGCAGGCTGGGCCATCTGCATGGTCTCCGCAAAAGTAAAGCACGTCGCGGGTCACCTTCAACCACGAAATCGGCGGTTGAGATTGCACGCAAAAACTATCGTTCCTTAATGTGTCGAGACCAAAACGCTGCCGAAATACATCCTGTGCGAAGCTGGCCGCTTTGGCAGCCCGCTGCGACTCAGCCGATGGAGGCATTGCGATTGATTCAGCGCTCGCGCAATTTTCCGGACTTGGAGTCGAATTCGCCGGTGAGAACTTTTTGTAGGCGGTGCTTTTCGAGAACCCACTCATCTTTCGCAATTGCTCATCTTCAACTTTTCCGAAGACGGAATTCTGTTTCAGGAAGACAGCGAGAAGGAGATCGAGACAGTGGACGTAATGCGGCACGGTGACAGTTTGTGGATTTGAGTGACCGAGTAGAGAAGCAGCAGCCCAGGCGTGGTCGTTCTCTACCAGTTCGTTGGCGTACAGAAGTTGCCGAAATTCCTTCGAAGCCCGAATCCATTTTGCGGTTCGAGTCAGATGCGGAAACAGATCGGGAATCTCGTCCAGTTGGGCAAGCATCAGCCGGAGAAAGGTCCAGTGGCCAAAGCTATGGCGTAAAGAATGCAGGTGACACCCGTCCTCTCCTGTTACTTTCTGTAGCGCTTCATGAATGATCGGGATAATCACGTCCTCGCTGACACCTTCAAAAACAGAGGCGGCGCCCTCGGGCACATCGTTGAACAGAACAGATACGTAAGTTGCCAACTCCGGAAAGGGATGGGCGAAAATTGCCAACTGCATTGCCCGGGTTGCGTTTCCCGTTTTCAGCCCACGATTGGCGTTATCGCGAATCAGAAGCTGGCCAATGAGGCTCCTGACATAATCGCAAGGCTCGAGCCCTAGCCCTTCCGTCCGCCGTAAGCTTCCCAGGAATGCCATTACTGTTTCGGCGATTGCGTAGGTGCGGTATCTGGGGAGCCAATGTTCATGGGGAGTGGTCTGGATGTAGCGAATGAGGTCGAATAAATCATCGATTGAGATGACGCGGGCGTCGACCGGAAATAAGCCCGACGGGACTTTGAAAGCGATTGACTCGTTTACCGTCTGTCCGTCAAATTTCAAAACCAGGTGCCGCTGAAATTCGCGCAATGCCCAGGCCACAATATGTTGCAATCTTGCCGGTGTCAGCGAATCGTTCGCCGCATCCTCAATGGCATCGTGGTAGAGTTCCTGCAATGTTATCGTCTTGAAAGTAGCCGGATCGGATCGTCCTCTCTGAATTCCAAAGCGGCGCGCGACTGTCAAAATACAACACTTCACGCTGGCGACTGCCCACTTGTTTCCTGTCGAAGCTCTGTTCTCGAGAAGGTATCGCGCAAATGAGACGAGTTGCTTCGCCACGGGCGGCATCTCCAGTTCTCCCTGCTCCATGCGAAACAGCGCTTCGTTAATTTCAGACTTGACCGTGTATCGAAAGGCATAGCGCAGGTGGAGTAGCCACTCGGGATCCTCCCGTCTGTCGTTTTCGCCATCATACGCAGCCGGATCGTCCGGAACGGGGGCATCGTCCTCCTCCGATTCGACCTCGACGCACATTTGTTTCAGGGCCGCCGAATTCATGGGATCACCGTTGACCCTTCCGTTCGATGGCGAGAGCAACGACCGGCTATCCAATTCTCCGGTCGCATAGTCCACCAGCACAGAAGGTATTTCACTGCGTAGTACCTGCTCGATCATGCGTAGAAAATCGGAGAACGAAGCAGGATGATATTGCGGATCCACGCGCTGCTTGTTCAGTTC
This sequence comes from Acidobacteriaceae bacterium, assembly GCA_049692235.1. Taxonomy (GTDB): domain Bacteria; phylum Acidobacteriota; class Terriglobia; order Terriglobales; family Acidobacteriaceae; genus JAKAAZ01. The sequence continues at coordinate 31,898 of JBAVOQ010000138.1, forward strand.
GCGAATGATCCCGCGATGAATCAAGTTGCCGATCAAGGATGTTCGCTCACCGGCCTTTCCAGTGTTGCAATTTGCAATTGCGGCCCGGATGGATTCTGGTGAAACCCGAGACATCAGCAACAGCAACCGGTCATCGGGATACCAACGCTTGATCACATATTTGGATTGTGTGCCCGCCTGAATGAACAAATCGGCATAGCCGCGAATTGGCGAGCATGCGAAGTAACTTGGTGGATCAGCGAGCGCCTCCATCAGCGCAACCGCGCATTCAAGATCGAGGATGCCGCAATGGAGGGCCGCTGAAGCGATGACCATCTCCCATGCGATGGTCGCCGCCGGCTCGACGGCATCATTGGTATTGTTGCGCGTCCAGGGACAGCAACTATCGATCCAGCGTTCTTCCGCCTCGAGCCATGCAGCGACACATCTGTGTGCAACTGCATTGCCTTCGAAGAATACACTCATGTTCTTTTCGAGAAGCTGCAACCGCTGCGGTCGCGGAATGGATTTTTGAAGGAGTTGATTCAGACGAAAGACAATTTGTTGAGAAGACGAAGCGGCTCAGGACAGTCGCTCTTTCCGTAATCCTTGACGATTAACTTCTCAAGTTCACTGACATCAGCACGCCCGCAGAATCCGGCGGGACTATCCTTGCGAATCTCCGCCAGATATCCGGCGAACTTGCAATCATAACTACGAAGCTTCTCGCGAAACTCCGTGGCAGCACCCATTTCCTTCTGTGCGAAGGAGAAGAACCCAGTGCTCCACAGGTCGGCCTCCGCATTTTCTGGGGGATTTTCATTGTCGTCCGCCATCGTCACAGATCGCTTCCTTGAATGGGTTTGAATCCCAGGAACTCGAGAATTGGAGTCCGGTACATGAGGAGCACTGAGCCGATCTGGCGATAGGACGCTGTGGCGCCATCGCCCCAAAACTCGTTCCCTGCCGTGGCGTGGCCAGACCAGGCGCGCACGCATTCCGGCGGGCACCCTGAATCCAGAAGAGCATTCAGCATCCAACGACGATGGAAATTGCTGGCGAACCCGGCAAGAAAGCGATGCAGGATCGGCTCCACTGTAGACGGGCGAACAACGAGTGGCGCACCATCATCCGTCAGGAACCAGCAAGGGTGCGCGCGCTCGTAGCGGAGCCTTGTGCTCTGGAGATAGGTCTCATACAACCCCATATGCGTGTATAAGCCGCCGTCTGTCCAAATCATTCTGGCCTTTTCGTCGGACTTGTCTTTCAGACTTCCAGTGAGATTGAGCGGGCTGATGTCTTTCTGGTACAGGTAGGGATCCTCGATTGGGCGGCATCCCGTGCAGAACCCGAAATACCAGACGGTAAAAAATGTATAGAGATTTGTGAACTGGACCCACCGGTCCGGCTGCGAAGAGGCCCGGGAACACTCCAACTCTCCGATGAGCGCGTGCACCGCGGATTGCAAATCCGAATCGGTGGGACACCGCCGGATACCTATATAGAGCGCGCCATGGGGTGCAGGATCGATCTGGGACGGCGGCGCCAAACGGCGAACGTGCGCGAATAGGCCGTCAAGAGATGCGATTGCTTCGCCAGGGCCGCTGCCTGTACACAACGATTCCTGGAGAATGCGAAAACGCAAGTCCCGCACAGTTCCCGTGTGGATTGCCTGAAGTACCTCCATTTGCCGGCACGCGTAATACATTGGCACGCGCGCCTGCGGCTTGTAACGCCCGGTGATCATGGTGGTCGCAATGATGTCCTTGCCCGACCAACTCATGACAGCCCCGTAGAGTGTATTTTCGGTTTTGCTGAGGTCAAGGCGTCCGGTCGTGTCCCACTGCTCAAGCATTTGTGCGAGGTGCGTCGAATAGTAGTCGCTCGTATTTACGAGACACTGGATCGCGCCATCATCTAGCGTCTGATGCGGATCCTCAATCTTCGCGGAATATTCATTCTGGAATTCTGCGAACTTCCAGAGTAAGGGTCCGAGCTCGGCGGGGTCTTCAAGCAGCACGTATTCAGTGCGTTCACGATCACAGGTGATCCACGGCTCGGAGGAGGTCTGGTAATGGGGAAAGGGCGACTGTACGCGGAAGACGGCGTCCCTCCCACTGTTTTCCTTGCTCATCAGGACCGCAAGCGGTACGGGCGCGCTGCACTCAAACGATGTCGATATGCGAAGAGACCTGGCTCGCTCCACGTCGCTGCCGGTCCAGAGCATGACAAGCAAAAATACAATCAGCTCCGCCTCGTCCAAGAGTGCTTCTGGGAAGGTGGGCCCATCCGGCTTTCTTTCGGACATGGAGCTGCATTCCGCGATTTCCTTAAATAGCTGGTTCAGACGATTCCTGGCGTGCACCTCCAGCGGAACGATTTCGCAGGCTGCGAGTCGATCGAAGGCGAATGCGAATGCTTTACTCGCCCTCTTCGCCTGGTTGCGATCGGATGCAGCAGTATCAGCGCGACCCTTCCTGGAGCGATGCTTCCCCCCTTTCACGTCGTGTCCCTGACCTTCATCCCCGGCCTCTAGCTCCTCGTCATCGAGGTCGGCGTCTTCGTCCGGGCACTCGTCATAGCGGTACCACTCCTCGGTCGGTTCGGATTTTCTATTTTCAGGAACTGGCTTATCTGAGGTTTCTGTAACAATGACGGCGCGTTCAGAAGCTTCCGGAGAACAGGACGGGCCGTCGCGACGAGGTCCATCATAAGGCGCAACCTTCGCTTCCCTCGGAAGCGGAGTTGCAACCGGCTGCAACCTTTTCACGGCCCGGTCCCTGTCGTTGCTTTTCCGCCCGCTGCTGCCGTTCCCGCGACGCCTGCGCTCGAGCCCATACGCCTGCCGAACGTAATTCAAGATGTAATCGACCCGGTCTTCGAGCCAGCGCCGCGGTTTATCGAAAGGTGAGATTGAGGCATCGTCTATCGGGTCGAGTTCAGTGCGCGCAAAAATCTTGGGGCGCTGCGCCAGCGGGAACTTTGCGACGACTGCTCGCGCCCAGTCTTGTCCCGAGCACAGGTTACGAAGAGCGATCCCCGCATGCCGGCACGGTATACGCAACGCGGCCCACGGCTGGGCATCGCCGTAGGCTTCATAGCTCTGCAACGAAGAGTCACGCTTGCAATCGCACTCCGAGGACTCCACCAGGTTTGGGTGCCACAGAATCGCCAGGTGCGCCAGAAACACGTGCGCCATCAGCAGGCAGCAGGCTTTCGAATAGTTGGTGTCCTCAGGCGGCAGCTCACAAAGCGCGAAATAAAAGGGGTTTCTCGTCACCCATCCACTTTGATCCGATAACCATTCAGGTCTGCCATTCTCGTCGGCCGGAGTCGGCGGGAACACGATCGAATCGGCAATGGGGATCAGCGATGAAAGGAGAGGCCGCAGAAATGCAATCTGCAACTCCTCGAGCATTCCCGGCCAGGTCTGGTCCGCGGCGCTGATGACACGATCCAAATTGCGAACCGCTTGCGCGAAATACGTCAGGCTGGGGAAAGCGTCAATGTACCAGAGAAGGGTGCGTACCTGCAGCACATCGATGCCGGCCGTGGCAACCGCTTTGAGCAACGCCTCGCGTTGCAAATATTCACTCGCAGGTTTCACGGCGGCCACTCCTTACTTCTTGGGAATACTGAAAGACCGCTCCGAACGCCGGAGCAGAATCGCCCATTCAACTTTGGTATGTCGCGGCAACAACTCGCTGAATTGCTCGGCAACTTGTAGCGCCGCGGACACAAATGTCCGGCACACCTTGGGCAGCATTCGGTTCCAGAGCGGGATTACAACCTCATCAATTAATGTCTGCTCGATGATTTCTTCCTGAGTGGTCGACCGATACACCAGGACGGGATATAGCTTGGGGGGTTTGATGACACGACGTGCTTCATCAAGAAGCCGTTTGCCGCCGAAGCAAAAAAAGTAACCGTCGCGCTGCATCACATGAATGGGTGCGCTGTAGGCCATTCTGCGCAGCCCCTTCTCAGTCAGAAGTCCAAGCGGTGGTTCAAGAACGGCGACGAGGCCCGTCGACCGATACGCAGATTCAAGGCGTCCTTCGTACTGGACGCTGTCGAGATTTACTTCCTGAAAGACCGGGTGCGACGGTGCCGGTCGGCGCTTCGCAGGGCCTCCCTCCAAGGCGAAGAGCGTTGTCTGCGTTGGAACTGAATACGGGCCGTCCGGCAATTCGCCTTGGAGATTATCTCCATCCCGCGCGGTATTGCCACGAATACTTCCGTCCGCAAGCTCCCGTGAATCATTCATGCTGCAACCTCTCTTTGGGGATCACTTCTGCGGCTCCTACTGCCGGGCACCCGATCCACTAATAATTTTTTTGGACGAGGGGGAATCCGCACCCTTTGTCGCGGCCCGAGGGCGGATTCGATTTGGATTATCTCCGCGCAAATATCGCTGAATTGCGGCGCGAGGGATGAGTACGCGGCCACCGATGCGACGTACGGACAATCGTCGCGTGCTAACCAGATAATCAATCGATCGAATGCAGATGCCGAGGATCGCAGAAGTAGCTTTGCGACTGGAGAGAGGTGGAAGATCATTTGGGGATGTCATAATCTGACGCTATGACATCCCGCGAAGCTTAAGGCCGCCAAGGCATGTGGAAATCGCTCAGTTGGCCGCCTTTTTAACTGGGATTCGCAATGGCATGTCAATACTATCTAGCCCAAGTTCCTCACGAACTGAGAGGTTCTGGCTCATTTGCCCTGTTTGTGGGAGGCAAGCTGTTTTGGCTCAACGGTGGATTTAAAAATGCGATGTAGTGCAGACCTACCCTCTTGCAAGCGACCTGGGGTCATGGCACGATCTTCGCAGAATGTATCTGCGTCCGCACAACCGCAGCAAAGACGGCAAGATCCACGCGTACTGGTCGCTGGTGGAAACGGTGCGCACGGCGGATGGTCCGCGCCAAAAAACGCTCTGCTATCTGGGCGAGTTGAACAGTTCGGCGCAGGCGCGCTGGGTGAAGACGGTTGAAGTTTTCAACGAGCAGGGCGAAGCGCGCCAGTTGAAACTGTTCCCGTCGACGGTGGCGCCGCCCGATGACGATCCGCAAGTGGCGCGGGTGCTGCTGAACAAAGTGCGTCTGGAGAGGACACGGTCGTTCGGCTCCTGTTTGCTTGGACTGGAACTGTGGAAGCGGCTGGAGCTGGACCGTTTCTTTGAACAGAACATCGATCGGGAAGCGGCCGATGTGCCCTGGTCGCGGGTCGCGGCGTTGCTGGCCATCCACCGTCTCTGCGCGCCGGGCAGCGAGCTGGCCATCGAGCAGCGCTGGTATCCCTCGACGGCGCTGGACGATCTTTTGGAGATCGAAGCAGGCAAAATCAACGACACCCGCCTGTACCGCTGCCTGGACCGCATTCTGCCGCACAAGACGAAACTGGAGCGGCATCTGAAAGAGCGCTACGGCGCGTTGTTCGGGGCCGAGTTCGACGTGCTGCTTTACGATCTGACGAGCACCTATGTGGAAGGCGCGGCGGAGAAGAACCCGATGGTTCGCCGTGGCTACTCCCGTGACCATCGGCCCGACTGCAAGCAGTTAGTCATAGCGCTGATCGTCAACCACGAGGGCTTCCGTTCAGTTACGAGACATTCGACGGCAACCGCAGCGACGTCTCGACCATGGAGACGATGCTGCGCATGGTCGAGCGCAAGTATGGCAAGGCGCGCAGGATCTGGGTGTTCGATCGCGGCATTGTGAGCGAGGAGAATCTGGCGGCGATACGAAAGCGTGGCGGCCAGTATCTAACGGGTACGCCCCGCAGCCAGATGAAACGGTTGGAAGAAGAACTGCTGAAGGACGACTGGACGCGGGTGCGGCCCCAGGTGGAAGTGAAGAAGGTAGCCATTCCGCAAGGCGAGGAGACGTACATTCTGTGCCGGACGGCGGGCCGCAAAGAAAAAGAGCAGGCGATCCGCAGCCGCTTTTCCAATCGCATGGAAACCGCGCTCCAAGGGCTGCAGAAAACCATCGCCACGGGCCAACTGAAAGACCGCAACAAGATGGAGCGGCGGCTGGGGAAGATTCAGGCCCGGCACCCGCAGGTTTCAAGCCGATGGATGAAGTGTTTGAACTCGCTGAACCTCATATAAAGTGCGCGGCCATACCACATAGACCGACACATCCTCAATTTTGGCGACAACCCACAATTATGGCGCTTGAACAGGAGATAAGAGCACGCATTATTTCACTTATCATGGTTTCTCCGGCCTTTCCGGGGAAGCATGTTTTTTGGGACAAACCATGGAAGAGACCTGAGCTTCTCGTTGTTCTCGAGTGGGACCGACGCCAGGACTAATTCTGTAACCCTTCCAGGATCCACTCTTTGCTCTCGATGCTGAAGCATATCTTCGGTAAACTCTGGGATCATTGTGAAGAATTTATTCCCTGAGGATGGTCGATCATCGCTGCTTCTAGAAAGTTCTTTCGCGAAATTTAATACGGCGACAATATCTTTCCAATACACTTCGCCGATGCAACTTCTGAAGAGAGTAGCAAGTCCATAGCTCTGTTCCCTCCGGTCGTGCGTACAAATGTCCGGAAACATTTCTTTACGAAGCATTTCGTGGAGACCACGCGATTGATCTTGAAACTCCGGATCTTGGCATTCAAGGGACAGCTCCATTCGTTGGACGCGGCCTATGATAACTGACCTTGCCCGCGTAAAACGTATCCCTTAGCGAGCTGCTGTAATAGCGAAAGGGACGGGCAGATGAGGAACGGTAAACGAGGCAGGTACACGCTTGAGTTCAAGGAGGAAGCGGTGCGACTGG
>JBAVOQ010000139.1:0-1576 GCA_049692235.1 Acidobacteriaceae bacterium
CTTATGGTCTCTTTGTTACCGCCGGCTGGCCGCTCGATTTTTGGCCGGTCGTGATCCTGCAAGCGGCTGCCGCAGTCTGGATCGTCGGTCTTCTGATCAGGGTGCATCGTTTCAGGCCCTACCCGGCCGGCTTGCTCGCAGTCACGGCGACGCTGGCGGTAACGACGGCGTTGCCCTGGCTTGCCAGCGAGCTCCTCACCGACATTTTTGCCGGACTTGGCGTGCTCGCATTCTACGCGCTCATTTGGCACGGCGATCGAATCGCGCTGCGCGAACGCGTCGCGCTGATCTTCTTCGCAGGTTTTGCCGCTTCGACGCACAGCGCCACGTATGCCGTACTGTTGGCGGTAAGCGTCTCTGCACTGTTCGTTTGGGTGCTCAACCGCAAGCTCGTATCGGGCGCGCGATTAGCGGAGGCCGCCGGCGCGATGTTGCTCGGTGCGCTCATGCTGATTTCTGCGAACTATGTTGTGGCGAGGCAAATCGCCTGGACGCCGGGCGGCTTCGGTCTCGTGTTCGCACGAATGCTGGAGGACGGCATCGTCACCCGCTACCTCGACGATCACTGTCCGGATCCGCGTTTCAGATTGTGTCCATACCGCAACGAGCTGCCGCACGACGCCGACGAATTCCTGTGGAACGGCACCATCTTCGACAAACTTGGAGGCTTTGCCGGGCTCGGCGACGAGATGCACACTATCGTGCTTGAAAGCCTGCGTGACTATCCGGGCGTGCAGATCAACGCCGCACTGGTGGCGACAGCAAAGCAACTCGTTACCGTCGGGACCGGCGAAGGGATCGTCCCCCTCGAAGATATGTGGCACACCCATTGGACGATCGAAAAGTACGCGGCGTCGGCTTCACCGGCGATGCACGCGGCGCGACAGGAGCGCCAGCCGATCAATTTCGCGACGATCGACGCCATCCACAAGCCCATTGCCTGGGCGGCCATGGCGCTCCTTCCCATACTGATTATCGTTGGATTTTGGCATGCGAATTTTGCCGACATCGCCCGCCTGTCGGCGATAATCGCCGTTGCGCTGCTTGCAAACGCCGCTGTTTGCGGCGTGATCTCCAATCCGCACGATCGCTATGGTTCGCGCATCGTCTGGATCGCCGTCTTTGCTGCGGTGCTTGCAGGCTGGCGATGGATTGCGCTCGCTCGCGAGCAGCCGGTTCAGCCGCGGAAATGTTTCGACAGTTTGAGCCCCTGCGCCTGATAATTTGAACCGATGCCGCTGCCGTAAAGCCGATCGGGACGCGCCAGCATCCGCTCGTACACCAGGCGGCCGACGATCTGGCCGTGTTCGAGAATGAACGGCACTTCGCGTGAACGGACTTCCAGCACGGCGCGTGCGCCGAGGCCTCCCGCTCCGGCATAGCCGAAGCCCGGATCGAAGAACCCGGCATAGTGCACGCGGAATTCGCCGACCAGCGGATCGAACGGCACCATCTCGGCGGCGTAGTCAGGCGGCACCTGCACGGCTTCCTTGGAGGCGAGGATGTAAAATTCGCTGGGATCGAGGATCAGGCTTTTGTCGGCGCGCGCGGTCATCGGCTCCCAGAAGTCGTGCAC
>JBAVOQ010000140.1:0-1785 GCA_049692235.1 Acidobacteriaceae bacterium
TGCGTACTCAATCGCCATTTGCCGGGTCATCTGGTGCAGCGCGCCTTTTGAAGGTGCGTAAGCGCCTTGGGTCGGTATTCCTGCCTCTCCAGATATGGATCCACTGATCAGAATCAGGCCGGAGCGCTGCTCGATCATGACCGGTATCACGTGCCGCGCCGCCCAATAGAGGCTCTTCACGTTGGAATTCATCACTTCATCCCACTCCTGCGGCGTGTGCAGATGGAGGGGCTTTATTACGCTCACAGCCGCATTGCTGACCAGGATGTCAATACGGCCAAACTGCTCCACAGCGATCCTGGTGAATTCGATCGCAGTCTGCTCTTCTCCTACGTCTCCATGAACGATCGCTAACTTGCCCGGAAAGCGTTCCTGAGCGGCCTTCAGCTCGCCGGGCACATCCTTTCGGCGAAAAATACCTATTACACCCTTGGCTCCGCAATCCAGATAGGTCTTGGTGACAGCCAAACCGATTCCTGAGGAAGCTCCAGTTACAACCGCGACTTTACCTGCAAGTGAAATCTCCATAAAACGCCTAGCTCCCGGTTAATCCAGCAATTAGTTTGCTAAAGCGGAAACACCTTTCGCACTTGGTTTCTTTGATAGAGCCAGGGCTCGTAATAGCTCATCATCTTAAACAACGCATTGCAACCGACAAGGTCCAAAGCGACACGAAACATAGCTGGTGAACCTACGTTATTGACCATCATGTCGTAGTGACACGGCACAACCAACCTTGGTCGAATTTGACGAATGAGGTTTGCCGCTTCGAGTGGCGCCAGATTGTGGAAGCCTCCATTGATGCAGATTGCGCATACATCCACTTCAACGGGCAGCAGCGCGCCCAACACATCGGCATAAGCCGTATCACCGGTGCTGTAGAAGGTGAGTCCGTTAGAGAACCGGCAAAGCACTCCAGTGTGGTTCAAATCCGTAGCGTCAGTGGGGATAGCAAAGGTCGCCTGGATTGAAGTGGAGTCATTCAGCTCGACGGTCTCTCCCGGATGAATTATTTGCATGCACGATTCGGGCACGCCGCACTTGCGATAAACCTGTATCGAGTTAAACGGCCCGATGAATTGTGTGTGCTGCTTGTTCATTCTGCGCAAGGTCTCGGGATCGGCATGGTCATCGTGTGAATGGGTTGTGACGAAGACGTCGATATCCAAGTCTTCGGGTTCGATGAAGATGGGCAGTTGCCGGTCCAGGCGAAAAGGCAAGTGCGCAAACCGGGTAGCGCAACTGTTCGTCAGATACAGGTCAATCCCGATCAGCGTGCCGGAGGTGCTCTTGAGGATGAATCCATTCTGACCGAAGTACCAGACGGCGAATGCATTCGCCGGCGGTTTGTAGGAGCGAATAGAGTGCATGTAGGCGCAGCTGTCAATCAGCCTCGGAACCACCAGCTGAATGGGAGCCGCGGGATTGTACGGATCGTTCCGAGTAAACTGGTATCCGCTCTCTTCGGCAGACATGGCAGGAATTATAGATTATGTTCTGCAGCTAGGTCATGAAGGGTGAAGCCGTCGATATTGAGATCCCGCTGGGCCAACATGGCCATGTGTCTCTGATTTTGCCGCTGCTGCTTGTGCTCTTCCACCAACCATCTATCTGGCGCTGCCACGACCCCAACTTCAGTCGCCGGTTCGGCTTCTGCTCCTGCGCCGGCACTGAATTCTGCGTCGAATCTGGTCCATTATGCCGAAATGCACGTCCGTGAAACCAGAATCTTAGGACGGGCTGCTTTTACTCCGTCACCTCACGCCACCCGCGAGCTTATTTGGT
>JBAVOQ010000141.1:0-24302 GCA_049692235.1 Acidobacteriaceae bacterium
GAACGCGAGACGGTAGTCTTCGATCCGCTGCACTATCTGGCGCTGCTCGAACAGAAGACGCGGGCTCTGGACCAGGCGGCTCCACTCGCCGGTTGGAAGTTGCCGGAGTGCTTCGCCGAACTGCGCCGTCTGCTCGAAGCCAGGCTCAAGAAGCATGGCAGCCGCGAGTATGTTCAGGTGCTGCGGCTGATGGGAGGGTGTAAATAATTTTGTGTAAACGATCTTTTCTAATGCAAGAGAGGAGATCGTATGGAGATGGACAAGGGATTGATCGACCAGCTGCTGGCGGATTCTAAGACGCCGGAGGATATCGCAGGCGAGAACGGATTGCTGAAGCAGCTAACGAAGGCGATTGTGGAGCGGGCGCTACAGGCCGAGCTGACGACGCATCTGGGGTATGAGAAGCATTCCCCGGAAGGCCACTTGAGCGGCAACAGCCGCAACGGAGTCAGCGCGAAGCAGTTGAAGGGCGATTTCGGCGAGGTCGAGATCGAAGTGCCGCGCGACCGGCAGGCGAGCTTCGAGCCGAGGCTGGTGGCCAAGGGCCAGACGCGGTTTGCCGGCTTCGACGACAAGATTCTGTCGTTGTACGCGCGGGGCATGACGACGCGCGAGATCCAGGGCCAAACAGCTAATTGTCGCCCGTCACGCCTGCATAAATGCAGCATTTTAAGCCCGGAATTCGAGACTACTTCTAACGCTGCCCGTGCAAACGCGCTGACTCCATCCCATCCTGCAGACGAAGGAATCTACAAATCTTAACGGAAGATCTCGCACCGAATCGCGCGCCCGTTCAAAGCGCATTTGGATCGTGAGAGTGTATCCGGCACTCACTCCCGCCCCGGGAGCGACAACTCATTTTCAATCAATCGTTTGTCGGCAGTTTTACGCTCTTTTCCCGCAGGAAGATCCGTCCGATTTAAGCCGGAACGGGTAATCCTAAATCCGGCAGTTCAGACTGGCAAAATCGCTTACCGGCTTCAATTGAAAAGCCTTATGGCTATTGAGGTTTTCACCGAAAAGGTGACCTGCGGAGCAGTTCGAAATTATGGAAAACAAACGCCACTATGAGACGATTCCAGACTCAACTGCCGGATTTAGGATACATTCATTCATCCCATTTATAAATTCCTGAACGAAACACCTGACCGTGTGCCCATGACAGATTGGTGCGACACGATCACTGGAAAGCAAGTCGGCTTTCAAGCGCGCTCCGTGGTGGGTGGCGTTTATATCAAAATGCTTGCCGAGCCTGCCATGTGGAAAAATGTATGGTCCGCCGCCCGTTTGCAAGCAAAATCTTCTGTCGTGGTGGGGCTGGTCTGCTCAAATGTATCCGGCCTGTTTGTGGAGCCAAGCTCCTGGCCATAATGGAGTCCGCGCGTCGCTGGTCTATAAAGTGGGTCGAACTCGAGGTTCTCATTTCCACACAGGCTTAAGCAACGCCGGTTGTGACCGTTCACTCACGCATTGATTTATCTCGCAAACCCGGAGGGTAATAATTACGTTCGCAGCAACAGGATTGGAAATGTGGGAATCCGCGCTCTTTGCGGATTTCCAAACGAGGTGGGAAAGTCAGTTCTTTTGACTTTTCCACGGAGTGGCATTTTCAATCCTGATCTTCATGCTGCAGCCAGGAGAGGCGCGCGGTAACGAGTTCCTTTACTCAATATCGCCCACGCCATTCGTGCCATCTTGTTCGCCAACGCGACGACCGTCACATTACGATGACTTCGCGCCGACAGCTCTGCAAGCCACCGTCCAAGAGCAGTGGGGTTCCGGTCGATCTGCGCGACCACGGATCGGGCCCCATGCAGGAACATGCGCCGCAGATATTCGTTTCCCCGCTTGCTGATGCCCAGCAGTCTTGTCTTGCCGCCAGTGGAATGCTGGCGCGGAACCAGGCCCAACCAGGCGGAGAGATCCCGGCCTTTGCGGAAAGTGATGCCGTTACCGATGGCTGCAACGAGCGCCGTCGAAACTAGCGGTCCAAAGCCGGGAATTTCCATTAGACGGTGACATGCATCGTCTTGCTTGGCGATCTGTTGCAACTCTACGTTCGCTGCTTCGATCCGCGCTTCAAGCCCTTCCCACTCGTGCTTCAGTTCAAGAATCAATAAACGCAGCCTGCCCGACAAAGCCATATCAGCGTCTTCCAGCATTCCTTGTAATTGGGTCGCCAGATGAGAAGGTCCCTTGCGTATCGTGATTCCTCGCTCCATAAGAAAACCGCGGATCTGGTTCATCACCGCTGTTCGCCTTGCGACCCAGCGATCGCGCACCCGGTGCAGCGCCTGCAAATCGAGCTGATCGTCCGTTTTGATGGGAACGAAGCGCATGGTTGGTCGCTGAACTGCCTCGGCAATCGCCTCGGCATCCAGATAGTCGTTCTTATTAGACTTGCGAAACGCCTTCACAAACTGCGCGGGCATGAGCCTTGCATCGTGTCCTTGAGTTCGAAGCGCACGACCGAGAAAGTGCGCTCCGCCGCAGGCTTCCATACCGATCAGCATCCGCTGCCGGTTCGAGGTGAAATGGAGCAGTTGTTTGCGGGAGCATTTCCTCCGCAACACAATCTCACCCTGGCCGTTTAGCCCAATCACGTGAAAGCTCGTCTTGCCCAGGTCAATGCCAATCGTCACAATTTCCATGGAAAACCTCCTGCCAACCAAAATAGTCCGCTCTGAGGAACAAGCGGCGGACCATTCCAGTAGTGGGCAACGCCAGCCGACAAGCCTTCCGCGGACTTTTAGCTTCGCCAGCAAGCCCGGCCGAAGCTCTCACATCACGTTAATTTCATTCGTGCGCTTTTCAACCATTCCAGATAGGTTTCCTGGGGATCGCGCTCTGGCTTCACCGAAATGCGTATATCTGAGTTCGCCGGGGTTTCTCCGCCGAGGTGGCGAGTGTAAATCTCGCGCATGGATGTTTCTGAGAGTATCTGCCCATTTGCATCGACGCCGTTTAGAATCCAGCAGGGGCGAGGGCCGAGGGCAGCGACAATCTGCGGAAGATCGAAACTGCGCAAGATGCCGGGCAGAAAGTACGCAAGTTGGAGTGAATAATTTTCGGATTCAACGATGGATGTGTAGCTGGCCAACGTTCGATCTACAAGGACCGAATGTACGCGAGGATCCAGCACCGCCGCCATCATCGCTGCCAAGCCTGAGCCGCCGACTCCCACAATTCTTATTTGTGATGCATCCACATCCGGCCGGCTGACCAGATAATCCACCGCTCGGAGCGTGTCCCAGACTCTCTGCCCAACCACGGGCCTGCCCATCACGAGACAGGTCCATGCGAATCTATTGTCCAGATGAACGCTCCCGTCGTAATATTCCGGTCCTCCATGAGGGAAGCGCGGCGTGGTTAAACCAGTCCCCCGCAGGGTGATCGTACACACTGAATTCCCCGCTGCTAGTATCCGATCCATCGATCCCCGTTCCGCAACAACCCCATCCCCTCCGTCGTCCGTGAGGTAGAGAACAGTGGAACTGCGCTCACTTTTGGAGGAGGGTCGCACAAACCAGCCGGGAACGCGCATTCCAGGCTCCGATTCGAACTGAAATTCCTCGATCACCACGTTCTTGCGCAGATTGGTCGAACGAATTCTGGATTGCAGTGGCGTCCGCTGCTGCGGGAATGCGAGCAACCCGGTTAGCTCCTTCTTGACTTGGGCGCGAGCGCTCGCCGAATTCATGGTTGCGTTGCGGAACGGGCTTTTTTCGATCACGCTTCGACCACGATCGGTATTTAGCTGAACGACGGAGCGACCGCCGATCGACGTGGATACTTGACCTGTGCTGGTAGCGTTGAGCCGTTCCTCAGGAATCTGATCCAGGTCCGCTTCTCCGGTTTCCGAAGCCGTGTTCTGGAACCAGCGATTGAACCATGCATAGATTGGGATTCGGTTGAAAAAATTCAGGCCGTGTGGAAGATGAGAAGCAAAAAGTCCAACGTGATCCTTTACCCCCATCAGCCCATAAGCGCGTTGCAGCTCCCGATAAATTTCCTGTGCTGCTTCTTCGTACACCGGGGAATACGTCACGCCCTCGTCATGCGTGGTGTAACAAATCAACAGCGGCTTGGGAACGAACGCCAGCAAGAGATCGCCACGATCAATTCCGAGAGGGAGCGAACCAACGATATTTTGTTCCGCGTCATCTGTAGCTCCCGGAGGATCGAAGAACGGTCCAGCAACATTTTCTGTATTTCCATCGCTCACGGCTGCCGCCCGGAGACGCGGCTCCAAAGCAGTCAGATACATCGTCATTGTGCCGCCGCCCGACTGCCCCGTGCATCCAAGTCGAGCGGCATCCACCTCCGGACGACTGACTAGATAATCAAGACCACGAATGCCATCCCATGCGCAGTACAGAGCAAAAGTTTCGCCCATCAGCACCATCGGCCGGCCTGCTTGCGAGTGCTCCCCGGTTGGCCCGTAGAGAGACCGGCCAGTCTTGGGATCAATGTACTGGAGTCGCTCCCCTTGACCGAAAGGATCGTAGCTCAGTACGACATAGCCTTGACGCGCCAGGTTCTGATACAGGTGCTGATAATAGTGGTATGCCTTGCCATTGTCAGAATGGCCAACGGGCGCCAGAATGGCTGGATACGGAGGCTTCCCCGCAGTAGGGACATAGAGATTGGCAGTCACATACACTTTGGGGAAGCTCTCAAATAGGATGTTCTCAATTCGGTATGGACCGCGATCGATGGCGCCAGTCACTCGTGGATTGAGTGGCGTTTTCTCTGGCATCCCTCCAATCAAGTCCCATAGTTTCGAACGGACCGTGGTGATGCGTTTTTGCAATTGTGCAGTCGAATGAATGGATGCCAGCTCTGCGAGCCGCTGGCTTCTTGCCTGATTCATTTCAGCCGTCAGGTAAGCTGGCCAATCAACCCAGAAGTTGCGATCGGAACGCGCCGGATGCGCCGCGGAAGCGGTTGAACCCGATTCCGCCGATGCAGAAAACATTCGGGTGGGATTGGTGGCCAATCCTGCTGCACCGATCAGGTTCGCTGCAAGAAAATCTCGCCGCGTAGTCATAAGCTCATACTCCCGTCAGGTCGATAGATTGTCGTTTCCCCTGTCATCCATGGTCCACCTCCACGTACCGAATCACACGGTGTTTGGAGTTTCATGTGTTCCTGAAATACGTTCGATGTGAAGGCTAAGGTTGCCAAGTTGTCGCACGTCGACGCGGAGAACTCCGTGTTCATTTGCACGCAACCGAAGCAACTGTGCGGGCGCACCAGGCGGGACCGCCGACGCCGAGGCTGAGACATTCAGCCCGGTAAAATTCAGTTCATAAACCGCATCTGCTGCAAGGCTTGTAATCAACAGAAAATTGCACGCCAGATCGGGCAGGTACACCTCGCCCTCATCCACCCTGGAACCGGCGACGCTGAACAGGATGATCGGGCCTTGTTCAAACGCAGCCCCGGCGAAGTTCGCTCCGTTCACCAACTCCACACGCTTGCCCCCGGTGGTCCCGCCGTTTCCGATCTCGAAAACATGAAGGAAAAGGTCTTCATTTGCCGGCTCGGTGGGCGAGACTTCAATACGCCACGCACCTGGAACTACATCCTTACGGTTCGACTTCTCAATGCGGTCATAATCCTGCCCCCAAAATGTCTTCCACATATGGAGCAGCTTAGGGTCCGTAGGCAGCGGACCTCCGTTGGCTGGGTCCAGTGGCCAATTTTGTCCACTCCCCCACGCTCCACCATGATCGTTACCGGGCGTGTAGAACTCATTGCCGGGCCCGCCGCGACGGGTGATGTTTCGCTTTCTGGGCAGAAGGGAGTGTACGCGCAGCTCCCCTGAGCCCTCGTGAAACAGGAATGTTTTTGCGTTGGCAAAGTCGCTCACGCCCTGGGCGTCGCTTCCAGCGTCGCCGTCAACGCCTGGACGGTTCACCCCGTGCAACAGCCACGCTTTATGGAAATTCGGATTCGTACTTTCGACGCGGTCGAACACAAACAATACATTGCATTCTGGAATATAGGCGACTTCACGAGTAAACCGGCTCAGCTTTCCCTTGACATACGCGTTGGCAGCGTCTCCCAGTGCATAGTGATATTGGCCGGGTACGTGGTCGATCACGCGCATGCTGCCAAAGTTCCACAGATCGCGCGTGTTGTTCCAATCCTCGATGCTGCGGATCGTGTTCCAGTAGCGCGAAGAGTTCATGCGCTGTCCGCCGTCGTTCGCAGCCGCCAGAACGTCTGAGGACCAGAAGAATTTTTCCGAAGGATCGTATACGAGCATCGAATTGTGCGCGACCGTGCGACGGTAGTAGTTCAGATAGTGAGGACTTTCAGATTCCGTGTAATCGGCTCCGCTGTCGATTGCCAGATATCCATTGTGATAGATCGTGAGCTGGTTTTGGTCCAGGTGTTGATGCTTGGCGAAATAAGGACCGCAGTCGAACTCAATCCATGTGGAGTCGGCCTTCCATCCGTCTCTCATGACTAGTTGGCCGACTCCCGGAAAGTAGCGTTGGCGCGGCAGGTCGTTTTCGTTCGAAAGAGCCGGGTTTTGCGGAATGACCTCGGGATCGTCCCATAGAAATTTCAAAACGGGGAGCGCCCAGTCTTGAACGAAAAAGCCGCTGTTTCTCAAGAGCCATGCGCTGTAAGGATCCTTAAATCGGTTGACGGCGTAACCGATGACCGCGGTGTCTCGTGTGTCCAGCAGAGGATATTCGTTGTCTCCTTCTCGCGAAGGCGTGCCATTGGGCATCAGTTTATAGAGATACGTCTCCCCAATATTGCGGAACAATGAATATCTGCGGGCCGGATCTACCCCTGTGGTCGTGCGCTGAAGCTCGACCATCAGCAGAAGCGAAGCCCACGTGATCCGCATGTAATCCATGGATTCGTGATAGCTGCCTTTCGGAGTTACGAACTCGGTCTGCTGCAAAATATTCAGCAGCCCTTGCTGCACCTGGTCGCGCAGAGGCTCGCAACGCCGATCGAAATCTGCATATCCTTTGACGGCCGCAAGCGGGAAAGCGGCCAGTGTCAGATAACGCACGGGGTAATTCGCATAGGAGATCTGCCCCGGTCTGGAAAGCTCCGGCCGAGCCAGAATTTTCACGGCTCCATCGACCAACTGGTTAGCAATGCGGTCTTTCAAAGCGGGATCGAAATCCGGATGCCCAAAAAGCCAATCGAACGCCAGCGACCAGCGAGTGTAATCCAGCCAGTTTCGCGAGGCCCTGCCACTGGTCGGTAACCGTGTGGCACGCATCTCCGCCAAAGCATGTTGAGCAAAACTGTCCTTCCCGGTCAGATGCCAGCTCAGTGCCCAGCCCAGCATGTCATCGGACGGGCGTAATCCCGCGGCGTATCGAGTTCTAAGTAGCGCGAGGCCCGTGAACGGGTCTTCCTCCGCAATCAACAGTCTGGGTTTCCGCCCAGGCGACTGCGCGCGAATCCACGCTGGAGCGGCAAGCGAAGTCGCAAGCAATCCAGTCACAAATTCGCGACGTCTTATTTTCATCATTCCCTCGGACCAAACGGCAATGTGGAGAAGCAGCATGAGTCGCGAACCTAGGTTGAACAAACGCCGTTGTTGATCGGGTGAAGGTGCGAGCAGGAACGCAACTGCGAATCCCTGTTACATCTCTTCGCGCTCTCCGAGGTCGTCTTTCGCGTTGCTTCGTTTCCGGAAATATTTCATGTCCTGACAGAAAAGTATTCGAAAGTGAGCCGGGTAGCAAGCTTCAATCACCCGTGAATCGCGCCGATTCTCAGCAGAGGCGCCGGTTGTCGTTATGATAGCGGGGCTTAGCGGCGGGGCAAGAGGGTGGGCCTCAGAACCGCAGGACTGATCGGTTAAGACTTAGCCCGGAGAAATGTTTCCTTTCCTATCGCAAATTTTCCTTGCCTATCGTTTTGTAATTTGATACATCATGACGAGAGGCCAATTGCATGAATTTACGAAATCGTCCAATGAATCTAAGAAACATCGTATTATTCGCGGCATTACTTTTCATGTGTTTCGGGACCAGTGTGCCAACACTCTTTGCCCAAGGTACAGATCTCGGCACAATCCAGGGCATCGTGACGGATTCAAGTGGTGCTGTCGTTAACAACGCCAATGTCCAGGTTCTGGATACGGATACAAACCAATCGCTTCCTTTCACCACGGACAGCCAGGGATCCTTCAGCGCCGCCGCTATCCAGCCCGGCCACTATAAGGTGACCGTCACAGCCCCGGGCTTTGCCAGCGCTGTTGTCGACAATATCATCCTGCAAGGCACCATGACCATGAACTTGCGCCCGGTGTTGCGTGTTTTGACGGCAACCACCACAGTTCAGGTGACGTCAGCAGCGAATTTGATCGACACCCAGAACTCAACCATCAGCCAGACTCTCACCTCGAAGGATGTCAACCAACTTCCCCGCGATAGCCGCGACATTTATCAGTTTTTATATATCAATCCGAACATTCAAAGTAGCGATGAGCCCGGCGACTTCAAGTTCATGGGCGCCCAGAGCTATGGCGCCAGCTTTTCCGTCGATGGCCAGCGTAGTAATGGAGGCATCTTCGGGTCTCAAACCCAAAGCCAGCCTTCCCTCTTGTCCGTCGGTTCGTTGCAGGTCCTCTCCAGCGGATATAGCGCCCAGTACGCCGGCGTCGCCAACATCCGCGTTACCACGCAAAGCGGCACCGACAAATATCATGGGTCCGCCTACTACGACAACGTGAATTCGGCCCTGTCGGCTTGGGCTCTGTCAGACAAGCTGGACCAGGAGACATTCTCGCCCACGGCTTTCGCGCCGGTATTTCGACGGCCGCAGACCAACAACACTGACATGGCCTTTTCCTTTGGTGGCCCCGTGCCGAAGGTAAAACAGACCTGGATGTTTCTGGCCTATGAGGAGCAGTGGAATACGTCTCCGACGACCGAGTCCGGCAACGTGGCTCATCCCACGCTTTTGGCCGGGGACTTCTCACTGATGAATGATGCATCAAAACCGCAAGTTCCAGCGAACATTGTTCTGACCCCGTCAGAGATCGCTACGGACACCGTAGGCGGCCTTGGACAGCAGTTCATCACGATTCCGCAACGACTCATCAACCCCATCACCACCAAACTCATCGATGCGTATTTTCCTAAAATCGGCACTAGTGCGCCCATCAACGCCACCACCGGTACAGTCAGTGGCTACCAGACGACTGTTCCGTCGAGAAGCGGCCAGAGGATGGGAGACTTGCGGATCGATCACGTGATCAACGATTCGAACCGATTCTATGGCGTCTATCACGCGTCGTCGGAGAATATTAGCTCAAATCCTGTCGCCGCTCCCTTCACCGGACTCGGCTTGCTCCAGACCACTCGTCTCAACAACATGGTTTCGCTCTCCTACACGCATGTCTTCACGCCCCACATGGTGAATGAGGCGCGCGGGGGCTTCAACCTTCAACATCTGTACACGCATGCCAACACCACGCTGCAGAGTTTCTTGCAGACCATCGGATTCTCGGCGGCTGATGTCGATGCCTATGCCAGCGTTGTTGGGACAGATCAACTCCCCATCTATGGCAATACGCTAATCAACTTCGGCACAGGATATTCGAGATTTAATAACGGGGGCCGTAGTTCGAATCGACCTCTGGATCAGAATTTGGTCACCTTCGGCGATACGCTCACCTGGAACGTTGGCCGGCACACCTTGACGATGGGCGGCGACTTCATTCGCAACCAGGCGGTGGATGGCTTCGCTTCGACCCGCAGCAATCCGCTAGGGACAATCACCTATAAAGGCAAAGGGGCTCAAGGTATCGCAAATTTCGTTCTCGGCGAGGCACCATTCAGCGCCACGTCAGTCTACAATCCGCGCCCCCCGTTGAATGTTTACAACTGGGAAAACGGAGTTTTCGTTCAGGATGATTTCAAAGTAAATTCGAAACTTACCCTGGACCTCGGTCTGCGCTATGACATTGTCACGCCGTTTGTCGAGGAGAACGATCTGCTGGTCAACTTCGACCCGAACTATACCGATTCGGCCTCGGGGAATCACGGCCGTTTTGTCATTCCTTCCAACAAGGCCCTCCCGTACCTTTCGCCCGGGCTCAAGTCGTATGGTGTCGTGACCGCCAGTCAGGCTGGCCTGGGAACTGGGCGTGGTCTGGTTCGACTGGACAAGAACGACTGGGGTCCGCGCGTTGGCTTCGCATACAACCTGAACGACCGGAGTGTTGTGCGCGGCGGCTGGGGAATGTTCTATCCGACCTCCGCTGCCCAGGCTGATCGGGATGCCATCGGAACCAATTCGTTCAACCAGGGAATCACCCACACTTCGACGGCCCAAAGTCCACTCTCCCCCTGGCCAACAGGCGGAGAGTCAACTGGCGTGAGTCCAAACGTCGGCGGAGTTGAGATCGGGCAGAATAACGAGCCCAGCGCCAACTATATTCCGGTTAACTTGAGGAATCCACGGATGCAGCAGTGGAACGTCAGCTATGAGCGGCAATTCCCCAAGCAGTCATCGATCAGAGTGTCGTATTTGGGGGCCCATATGTCAGGCCTGATCATGGGCATCGACCTCGGCATGCTCACTCCGAGCGATGCGCCATTCGGTACCTCCGGGGACCCAACGGGGATTGTCGGCGTCGGCGACGGGCAAACCCCATGCGATCCCAGCGGAAACCAGGCGAACGGCCTGCAATGCTTGTACTCCAATGCCGACCTGGCCCGAATGCCATTCCCTATACTGGGCGATTACATCCTCGGCTACGGGAACGTCGGCCACTCTAATACAAATGCGTTTCAAACCCAGTTCCAACATCAGGCGTCGCGATTGACCTTCAGCATCGCGTATACCTATGACCACGAAGACTCGTCGGGCATCGACATGGGAAACAGCAGTCTCGCCGGAGAGGCTTATGACGGAATCAATCCAAACAGCGATTATGGGCCGGCCAGCTGGGTATCCCGGAATCGTGTGGTAGCCTTCGCCATCTACAGTTTGCCCGTGGGCCGTGGACAACGCTTCGCATCCGACGCTTCCAAATTGACCAATGCGATCATCGGAGGATGGCAGATCACCTCCAACATGTTTGCGAAATCAGGCGTGCCGTTCACACCTTACCTTGATTGCACCGACTGCGATCCGGTTGTGCCGGGTAATGTCGGAACCGGCTCCATGGATGCAATTGGCAACTTTAACAGCACCAGCATACGTCCGCTGATCATTAGCGATCCAAGGAAGAATGTACCAAGCGGCTACCAGTGGAACCCAGCCGCATTTGCGTTGCCGACTGATATCGGCGCCGGATGGTTCACGCAACCCCAACTGTCCAAACGCAATTCCTTGTGGGGCCCGGGCTCGTACGGTGTGAACCTGGGTATTCATAAGAATTTCAATATCAGCCGCTATACTGTCGAGATTGGCGCGGACATCGATAACGCCTTCAACCATCCAATGCGCTCGCCCGATGAGAATTACGCATACTCAGGCTCGGAGAACGGCCCCTCCTATGCGGCTTTGGGTTCGTTCAACCAGGACGTAGACCAGACTCCGCCGCCTGTTGGAAAACAGCCAGCGTTGCTGCCGCTCAACACCGACTACACCCCGAACCAGGGGAGTCGGTTCGGGAACTTCGGCCAGAATTATCAGACGTTCGAAGAGGAAGGCATTAGCGGGAACAGAGTCATTCGATTGAAAGGCCAAATTTCCTTCTAGAAGAGATGGCTCGCTTTCGTGATCCGGACAGGGAGGGTACTCCTATCTGTCCGGATTCCTTCTGCGCGTCTGGGACTCAGGATGAATTCTGCATACTGTTTAACTCTCCCGACACCGGAACGGGCCAATATTGCAATGACCTGGAAGAATAGATAGATAGGAATAGAAAATGTATCGGGCAGTATTTCGCACAATAGCGGCTTTGGCGCTTTCCTGCGCACTTGCAAGTGCGCAGGAGCGGCCCGGAGGTTTTCGCGTCATCGGTCCGGGCGGCGGCGGCGCAATGTTCAATCCGACCATCAGTCCACATGATCCCAACACTGTTTTGATCTCATGCGACATGACGGGCTCCTACATCACCCATGATGGTGGGCGTTCGTGGAGGATGTTTAACTTGCGAGGCGTGACGCGCTTCTTCGTCTTCGATCCGCTGGCCCCACACACAATATATGCAGAAGGGATTGGGCTATGGCGAAGCACCGACGACGGAGAGACATGGAAGCTGATCCATCCGAAACCTTCCGCAGTCCGAGGCATTGAAATGTCCTCCGATCACGCGGATGAAAAGATTCTCGCCCAATCTAGTCCGCTCGGCACGATTGCTGCATTGGCGATCGACCCAGAGCATTCTCGGACTCTGTACGCGGCGGCGGGGGAGAAAGATGCACCGGCTCTATTCGTCTCCCATGACTACGGCGAAAGCTGGCAAAAGGAAATGGCTTTGCCCGAAGTGGCGCAGCATCTTTGGGTTGATCCGTATTCTCTGCACACATCGAGAACGCTGACCCTCGTCGGAGCACAATTTGT
Source organism: Acidobacteriaceae bacterium (assembly GCA_049692235.1). GTDB lineage: Bacteria > Acidobacteriota > Terriglobia > Terriglobales > Acidobacteriaceae > JAKAAZ01. The sequence continues at coordinate 12,511 of JBAVOQ010000141.1, forward strand.
CGTCACGAAGAGTGCTGTTGGCATTCGGAAAGCTGATGTACCGGCCGCCGCAACCGTGACGGACTCCACAGATGGCTTCGACGGCCCTGGCAAATCGGTCCTCTACATTACTTCGGAAAGAGGCGGTTTCGTTTCCACGGATGACGGCGTTTCATGGCAAACCATCACTCTACCGGGTAATGGCGCCAGAGTGCGCGCCGTCGCGACCAGTCTGCATCATCCGCAGACGGCCTACATTTCCTACAGTCACCTGAATCTCGACGGAGACACCTGGCACGGAGTTGCGAAGACCGTAGATGGCGGACGCACGTGGAAGCTGGTATGGAAAGAAGCTGTGGCCGCCGCGCCCAACGTGCACGACGCGTGGATTACGCCCACCCTGGGGACAGACTGGGGCGAAAATCCGCTGATGCTGGGAGTCGCGGATCAGGATCCAAATCTGGTGTATGCCACGGATTTCGGACGAACCTTGGCGTCCGCGGATGGCGGAATGAACTGGTATGCAAAGTATTCGCGCCCGGTTTCTGACGCTGGCTGGACCACGACCGGACTCAACGTCACCACGGATTACGGCATTCACTTCGATCCATTCGATAGCAAACGGCAGTTCGTCACCTATACGGATATAGGTCTGTTCCGCAGTGAAGACGCCGGCAAATCCTGGGTGCGCAGCGCTCATGGCATTCCTTCAGATTGGTCGAACACAACATACTGGGTCGCATTCGATCCGAAAGTGCGCGGACGAATGTGGAGTGTCAATAGCGGTACCCACGATCTGCCGCGCCCCAAGATGTGGCGACGCACTTCCGTCGAGACGTTCAAAGGTGGTGTGTGCCGCAGCGACGATGGCGGTCGAACCTGGAAAAAATCCAATGTGGGGATGAAGGAAACTGCCGCCACCGATATCTTGCTGGACCCCAAAAGTCTTCCCGATGCAAGGCTGCTCTACGTGACGGGCTTTGGGCGCGGCGTGTACAAAAGTAGCGACGGCGGTGCGTCGTGGAGCCTGAAAAACACTGGCATCACGCAGCACGACCCCTTTGCCTGGCGACTGGCTCTCGCATCCAACGGAGACCTCTATGTCGTGTTGGCACGTCGATCGGAAGATGGTAGCATCGGCAACGATGGCGACGGAGATCTCTACAAGTCGACCGATGGCGCGGAGACCTGGACGCGAGTGACACTGCCCCACGGAGTGAATGGGCCGAATGGACTGGCGATTGATCCACAGAATCCACAACGGCTCTACCTTGCCGCCTGGGCACGCGCCGTTGGAGAACATGGGATGGGCGGCGGTATCTATCTTTCAAATGACGGTGGCAGGATTTGGCGGCAGGTGTTGCGCCGCGACCAGCATGTCTACGATGTTACGATCGATCACCGCAATCCCGATGTCTTGTATGCCGCCGGCTTTGAATCCTCCGCATGGAAATCTTCCGACCGCGGGGAGCATTGGAGACGCATCGCGGGGCCAAACTTCAAATGGATGCATCGCGTAATCCCCGATCCAACTACTCCGGGCGATATTTACATAACTACATTTGGCGGAGGTGTCTGGCATGGGGATGCAAACGCGAAACCGGGGCCACAGGATATCGCTACACCAAAACTCCAACCCGGGCGATGATAATCACGCGTTCTATTTGAAAAGACCGGTTCTGACTGGCTCAGATGGATTGGATGCTAGTGTCCTGAGTCATTAATTAACTAAACTAGTCGATCCTGAAAAAGTTGATTTCAGGCATATAGATATTGAGTCGGGCGGGCTTCAGGGTCTTGCAAGCACAGAAGTCCGTTCCAGATGACCAGCAGGCGGCACAGAAAAATACGGCAAAAAGCTCCGAGGAGCTTATGGAAGTCGCGTGAGCGCTACGTGAACCACGGGTTCTACGCAGTTGGGAGAGCCAGCTGCTCCAGGTTTCTCATGCGAGCCGACTGAGTCAGCTTCCACTGGTCCGGCAACCAGTTGGGCAGTTGGCTTCTGCGGACCTGCGATAGATTCGTCAGCAACTGGATGAGATAGAGTTGCGGGTCCAGGTCGTGGCGGCGGCAGGTGCTGGTCAGGCTGCCCAGGATCGCCGCCGTTCTGCCGCCACGCGGATTGCCCACGAACAAAGAGTTTTTGCGATTGAGGACGACACGCTTCATCTCGCGTTCCGAGACGTTATTGTCGATGGGGACCGCGCCGTCGGAGCAGAACACGTTCAGTTCCGTCCATTGGCCCAGTGCATAGTGGATCGCCTCGGCCATGGGATGCTTGGGCAGCAACTGCTCCTTCCATTCGAGGAGTTTCTTCCGCAGTTCAGCCAACACCGGCGCCGATTGCTGCTGGCGCAGCTTCAGGCGCTCCGGGACGGAAGCATCCCTGGCCTGTCTTTCGACTGCGTAAAGCGCGCGCACCAGCTCGATCGCTTCCCGCGCAATCTCGGGAGCGGCCTTTTCCGCTTCGACGATTTTTCTTCGCGCGTGCGCCCAACATCCGGCTCGTGTGATCTGATTGCCCGCCACCACGCCGTTGTATCCGCCGTAGCCGTCGGCCAGAAGGACCTGCCGGTAGTCCTTCAGAAAATACTCCGGTCCATCGCGTCCGCGGTTGAGCGTGAAGTCGAAGACATTGTACGGATGGGTTTCATCGCCGACGTAGACCCACATCCGTGCATTGGCTGCTTTGCCCTTACTCAACATGGGCAGGATGGTGTCGTCGGTGGCCACCACATGCGAAGACCGCACCCGCTCCGCCATCAGTTCATACAGCGGCTCAACCAAATCGGCCACGTCGCCGCACCAGACCGACTGCGTCGCCCGCGAGATCTCGAACCCTGCCGCTGAAAAATGTCTTCCAACCGGTATAAAGGCAGATAATCTGAAAACTTGCTGGTGACGATGTAAGCCAGCAGCCCCGGCCCGGCCATGCCCTTGTCGATCGCCGTCTCCGGCTTGGCTGCCGTTTCCATCCGCGGGTTGTCGCCCTGGCTCTCGCATCCCGGGCAGGCATACTTCTTGCGCACATGATGGATGCGCTCGAAGTGGCCGGGAAGATACTCGACCTGCCAGCTTTCGTCCGCGCCGATCTCCTTGCGCTCGACGCCGCAGCACGGACAGGCACGCTCGGCTACGCTCAACTCGTGGACATGGGTAGTGACAGGAAGATTTTCGAAGTTGGCAAGATTCCGCCGTCTGCGCCGCTTTACGCGCCGGAGTTCTTCTTCCGGTTTCGCATCGAGCGCAACATCGTCAGGGTTGACCGGCTTGCGGTCCATCTCCTCGGCGAAGTGCAGCAGCATCTGCGCCAGATCGTTGTCCGATTGCAAGCGGTCCGCGCGCGGACCGTAGTACCATTTCCGGAACCGCTCCAGCTCCAACTGCAAACGAAGATTCTCAACCTGTAAGTCGTCGGCCCGCCGCTTCTCACCGTCGCGCTCCAGGAGCAGCGAACGGATAACTGCTTGCAGCGATGCGCGGTCGTCGGGTAACTCGACGAACTCAGGACTTATAAGAGGCACATAGATTAGACGCAGAACCTATGTGGAAGTTACTTACACCGCGACCGTCTTCTTCGTATCTCGATTGGTTTCCGTTCCACGCTCGTAGCGCGGCACGCGCTTCAGCTTCGACACGTCGATCCCATCCAGAACCATCGCCAGCTCGCTGGCTCGCAACTCGACAGAGCGCGCTTCCGCATCCACCCGCGGCAACTTGAACACTCCCGATTCCAATCGCTTGTACCACAGAACGAATCCGTCGCGGTCCCAGACAAGAATCTTCAGCCGGTCGCCTCGCCGTGAGCGGAATAAAAAATAATGCCCGCTGAGCGGCTCCTGGCCAATGACCGCTTTTACCCGCTCTGCCAAACGGTCAAAGCCGCAGCGCATGTCGGTCGCCTCGACGGCCAGCCAGATCCGCGTTGCTTGTGCCTGGTCCAGTGCACGCAAACTCGGCAGCCCGATCACGCACCAGGCTCCAGCACGAAAAGCATCGCACGCAAATGGCTCGCGTCGAATCCAGGAGCAACCACAAGGCTGCGCCCTCCAGCCAGCCGTACCTCAATCGCATGATTGCCAGCCGACGACGATTGCACCGGCTCCGCAGCTGGTCGTACTTCCACGAACTGCGCCGCCTCGGCATTGCGCAGCCGCTTCTTCCACGCGAAAAACTGTGAATCCCGCAATCCGCGCTCACCACAAAACGCCGCCACGCTCCCGCCGCCCTGATTCTGCTCTGCAACCAAACCACGCCACTTTGCCCACTCCTCCGCTCGACGCCGGCTCATTGCATAAGAGTGCTACCACCGGAGGCGCCGCACAAGATGGCCTTTACGTAGCGCTCACGAAGTCGCATCCAGGGCGTTCTCCAACTGGTCAAGCAATATGGCAGCGCGGCTTCGGACGCGGCTTGCGCGGCGGCCCTGGAGCTGCGCGTTCCCGAGTATCGCTTCGTGCGCCGCTATCTGGAGCGCAGCCCGCAGGCGCCTCTGAGCCTGAGGCAAGTCGATCCCCTGATCCGCGAACTGACCCAGTATCGCGACCTGATCCAACAACGCATCCACTTCGAGGAATCCCAATCATGAACCTGATCGAACTGAATCGTTCCCTGGTGCAACTGCGCCTGAGCGGCATGGCCGCGGTGATGGAGACCCGCCTTTTGCAAGCGCAATCGGAGAACATGGCGCCCATCGACCTGATCTCCACGCTGGTCTCTGACGAGCTGGCCTGCCGCAGCAAGCGGCTACTGGAGAGGCGGCACAAACAGGCGCAGTTCCGCGATGCCGACAAGCGCCTGGACAACTTCGACTTCCAGTTCAACGCCCGGATGAATCGCAACCTGGTCTTCGAACTGGCCACAGCCAACTGGATCGGAAAGCGCGAAGATGCCTTGTTCCTTGGCCCGAGCGGCACCGGCAAGACGCATCTGGCGATTGCGCTGGGTACCGAAGCCATCGTGGCCGCAAACACCGTCTACTTCCTCACCATCCAGGACCTGGTGGCCCAGTTCCAGCGCGCCCGCGACGAAAACAAGCTGAAAGAACGGATGACGCTGCTGGTCAAGCCCAAGCTGCTCATCCTGGATGAAATGGGCTATCTGTCGCTCGATCCGTTCGCCGCCACCTGCCTCTTCCAACTGGTCTCGGAACGCTATGAGAAGGGCTCCATCATCCTCACCTCCAACAAGAGCTACGGCGACTGGGGCGCGATCTTCGCCGACAACGTCATTGCCTCGGCCATCCTGGACCGACTGCTCCATCACTCCACCACCATCAACATCAAGGGCGAGAGCTGCCAGCTCAAGGACAAGAAGAAGGCCGGTGCCGTCGCCGCAAAGCTGCCCGGCAAAGAGGGCGGATAGCCCACCTGCCACCACGCGGGAGGATGCGGCTGCGGGCTTCGCCCTCCGCCGCATCCTCCCGCATTAACCTCAACCCGCCCCAACCTGGGGATTTTTCAAGCGATGCAAAGTGGGGATTTTTCAGTTGACGATGACAAGGGGTGGCTTGGGGCCGCAAAGGCGCTGGAGAAGACCACGGCTGGGCAATCGCAGACGCCGAGAGTACAGCGACGAAGACGAGGAACAATGACCGGACAGTATTGTGGTTCTGCACCAACTCCATCCCTTCATCCAGTGGTATAGCCTGCATTCTCCCACATCGAGCCGCGCCCCCATGGGGACTGGGTTACAGCGAGAGTTTCAACTCGAACTTCGGGGCGAGTTCCTGAACAGCATTCAATGTGCGATTGGAATCGGAGTTAATACATCCGGTTGCGCACTTGGATCGCCTGCAGCGGGCCCGTGCCACACTCCTCCTCCGTACGTCGTGATGTAAATTTTGGATGGGTCGTTCGGATCAAGGATGACGCGATGCCCCCACTTGAAGTTGTAGCCCTTGAGCCGACTCCAATGCTTCCCCGCGTCCGTGGAACGATACGCCGCTGAATCGAAGCCGCAAATATAGAGGACACTCGGATGTTTCGGGTCCAGCGTCAGATCGTAGACATGCTGGAAGTCCTGGAAGATCGGCGTCCACGTTTGTCCGGCGCTGGTAGAAAGAAAGACGCCGGCGCTGTGATCCGCCTCAATCCCTTCGCGACCCCAGGCCGTGAGATACAGACGCTGCGGGTTTCGCGGATCGACCGTCAGCCCAGTGGGTCCATTCGTTCCCGCAGGGAGACTCATTTTGACCCAGTGTTCCGATTTGTCGGTAGAGCGATACAGATCTCCGGGCCCCGGAACGGGCGGATTTCGTCCCTCTGATCTACGGGCGACGACCAGGTATAGAACTCCTGCTTTCGTCAAAGTGAGGCGCCATGCAAAGGGCTGGGCTTCGGTGATGCCATGATTCTTGAGTGTCCAGGTTTTTCCGTTATCGACTGACTTATAAACACCGTGGCCGAAACCAGTGACATAGAGAGTCCGCTTCCCTACAGGGCTGCTCGGATCCATCAGAATATCTGTGACTGATGTGGATGGCATGCCCCGATTGCTCGGCGTCCAGTGCCAGCCGCCGTCCGTCGAAACGGCTACGCCTCCCGTGAAACTCGACGGATTGCGATGTCTCCAATCTTTTGCACGGGGTAAGTCGTGTACCCCACTGAAGGCTCCCCATATAAGTCCTTTGACTTCTGGATCGAAGGCGAGCCAGTAGGTCGTGTTGCGCCACTCTTCCGGAACGCCGCTGCTGGTGCTCTGCCATGAAGCGCCACCATTGCCGCTCTGGAACAATCCAATGTCGGTATTGTCCATGTAGATATGTTTTGAATTGAAAGGATCGAACTGGATTCCATAGTTCGTCGTTACATCCAATCCCGTCGTCGTCCATTGATCTTCATCGACTCGTCTGGAACTTACATCTTTCCAGGTCTTGCCCCCGTCGAGAGTTCGATAGGTGCGAAACAGGTCAGTCGCATAGCAAATGTCAGGATCCGTTGGCGCGACCCCTAGGGTGCGAGGAGAATCGAAGAAAATCGACTCTCCGTTTTGCGTGGCACGCTGCTCGATCCAGGTTCCCTGCAAGTTTGAAGCTGGCTTGGTCGATTCTTTGAACACGATGTACCAGGTGCGGCCGCCATCTTCGGTCTTCGCGATTCCGTTGAACAAATTCTCTGCACCCGTCCCGAGCTGCAAATCTCGAAAACCGACGTACGCGACCTTGGGGTGGTCTTCACTCGCAGCAATAGCTTCAAACTTTCCTGCACTTTGGCCGAGAGAGGGCGTGATGTCGCGCCAGTTGCGGCCGCCATTCTCCGAAACATGTAACTTGCCTGCCTGGGTCGTTGCGTAGAGCCACGATGCATTGTTCGCATGCGCTGCACTCGCGGCGAAGATGCTGCTCTGGAGTCGGCCGAGTTCCGACACAACACCGTCGCGGCTCACGCTGTAGGCGCCGTTTCCGGCAACAACGACAAGACTGCCGTGATGAAAAGTCAACAGGAGAGCGCTTTCGGGAATCGGCGCCAACTGCTTCCAGGAAATTCCCAAATCATTTGAGACAAGAATCACCGAATTTGAATTCTCTTTGGTGGCGGCTGTCGCGGGCACACTGAAAAGTGAGCGAGAGACATGAGTAGTCGACGCCGAATGCTGTTTCGTGAAAGCGATGTAGAGCCGCTTCGAGTCATTCGGATCAATCGCAATGGCAGAGATTCCGCCAGTACCCGGATAACTATCATCGTCCGTCGTTAGAAAAACGTCCGCGTGGTCGCCAACCTGGTGCTCGACCGTGTTCTTGCGCGGGTCCGGAAAAACCATACTCCACGACTTGCCCTGATTTTCGCTACGCCACAGTGCTGCGTTGGCGGCGTAGATTAGATTCTTGTCCCTGGGGTCGAACGCGAAGCCGTCGAGGCCTGTGAGCAAATTGAACATGCGCCAGGAATCGCCATTGTTGTGAGTGATATAGCCGCCGGTCATGTCGCAATGTTCGAGCACCAGGCTGGGATCGTGCGGGCTGATGGTGGGTGCGATCATGGTGCCGCCTCCGCCCGGGCCGACGATCTTCCAGGTGTCAAAGCGCGGAGCCTGTCCCAAGGTGGGAACTAGAGCGGCAAGCAGGAAAACGAGAATCAGACTGATTTGTCTCAAGAGAACTCCGATCGAGGTTAGAGAAAGCTGTCCGGCTGTCCGAGCAACTGTGGATTTCTTTAAATTAATTCGCTGCGCATCAGGGCCATTGTTGCTGCAACCCTCGCTTCTCAGAACATTCACGCGGCTCGTTGAGCGAGACTCCGCATTTTAATCTCAATTTTTCGGTACATATTATCGATCCATGCGTTAGCGCCACTTTTGCTTCGCTGTAAGCGTACTTTTTTACAAATCATGATCACGTCACACTCGCTTTTTGACCATGCTGAGTGCCGCCAAGATCACCGCATTGCTTGCAATCACCGGCCCGTAATTGCTGTTGAAGTCACTGGAGCCGCCCCGGAAGCCAGCGGTGCCTTTCAACCGGATCTCTTGAATGACTTTGCCTAATCGAGGATTGACCCACTCATACGCGAAAAATGTGATGCGATTCTTTGTCGTACTTCCGACGGCCAGCGCGTCTGCGTTGTAGCAATAATCATCTGCTGAGCCACCTTCATCCCAGTTCCATTCGCATATATTGACGCCGTATCGAATCGGAATGGTAATGACAAAGCCATCTTCGTAAGCGACTTCGTACCATCCAAGAAGATCTGCTGTGTCCTGCTGATCCCAGATCAATCGAAAACTCTCCCTGTTCGAAGCAGGTCTTGCGGACGCGTGGAGAAAGATCAGACTCGTAGGAGCTTCTCCAATCGCAATATCCGTAACGATCTTGGGGAGATCGGTGCCCTCACGCCCTTCCGTTCCGACGATAATCGCCCGCATACTATCGGTGCGCTTCAGATCGAAAGGGATCTTGTTGTGATGGATGGTACTGGTCGCCATTGCGTCGAGATGTACATCGAGCGACGGGACAGCCGCCCCCATGTTAAATCTGCGAGAAATGTCGACTGGCACAATCGAGGTTTCTGTCTGGCTGGGGGGAGTTGCTCCGCTGAGCCGAACACGAATGACGGGAAGCATGGACTGAACTCGTGCAGATAATGCCTTGCCCTGGATGACTTGGCCCGTCCAAAGGATGTTGCTACACCCTAAGAAGGTGGACATGAGATCTTTTCCAAAACCAATTTCATTGGTGGCAAACCAGGCCGAAGGCGCCCCACCGACCAGAGTCGCAGGTTTCTTGCGTGTTTCATAGTTCTTGATACTCGGTTGAAAGTTACCGAAGACTTGTTGAAAACCCATCTTATCGAGATAGGCTTCGTTGAGTTCGGCCGAGCCTTTTTTACCCCAGTCATCACTCCAGAACCAGTTATATATGAGACAATCTTTGGGGATTAATCTTTCAACCTGTTCTGGAGTTAGACCGCCCGGAGAGTAGTAAGTCCATCGGTCAGAAGTTACATTCCTCTGCAGTCCATAACCGCGGACAGATTGCAGCAACATGTCGCCCCAAAGCTGCGTCTTGATACCCTTCAGTGCAAGATAATCGTGGATCTTTTTAACATCCCTCCCGAACAACTCACCAATGTCCTTGTCGTTGCACTCAGGCGACACCCCGACCGGCAGAAACAATTCATCGTGCCCAATGTGAACGCTGTTAGGCCGCAGTACATCGATGTATTCGTCATAAACTTCAAAAAGTAGAGAATATGACTCCGGATTTGAAGGGCAATAGATATCTGGCCATTTATTTTGCGGCACTGCTGCCAGATGTCTGTGCTCCGTCAACAGATAGTAACTATGGGTAAAAGAGGGAAGCGCCGGAACAAGGTCGATATGGTTTTGCCTCACCCAACGGGCCAAATCGGCGACTTCTTCTTTTTCAAGGAACCTTCCGTCGGCACAATCCTGATGAGAAGAGTTTTGGTCCATGTCATGGAACGGGTTTGGAGGATAATTGCGGCAGCTATAATTTGCGTCTCTTGTAAACTGTACCCATCCGTAATTCAGTTCAGGATGGCTTTCGAGCCGCATGCATGCGTTCATTTCCAGAATGAGGGTGTTGTACTTATGAAGCGCCATAAAGTCGCGGACAAAGCGCTTGAAAAACGCGATATTATCGCGACCCGGAAGATACATGTAGATTCCTCGAAATGGCTTGTCGGGCCAATCGCGAATCTGCACGCCAAGAAACTGGAGCATGTTGTCTTCGCTTACGAGCAGTTGCCGGAGAGACTGCAGCCCATAGAAAGCACCGCGATCGTCAACACCGGCAACCAGAACGATGTTATTGTTTGTCCGAAGAAGGTAGCCCTCTGGGCGAAGACTTTGCGCGCTGGCCGTCAACTCCGTTTCCGTACAATACTGACGAACCAGTGGATTTCTGATTGACCCCAGCAGGATTACATGCCTTTTGGCACTCAGGTTTGTGAGGCGCTCAATCTTGAGGTGCATCCCAAACCGATCGCTCACCTCATTCGCCAGCAACCTCGCTAACAGTAAATCCTGTTCCGATGGATCAGGCGGAACAACAATGCGTACTTGGTTGTCCAGAACGAAATTGCTGTCCGAACTAGAGATCTCCTGTGGCCTGGGAAAGATCAGAGACTGGAGGGCTAGGCATTTCCCCTCGCATTCACGGTCGCTCTGGCCAGATGCTGCGGATGGAGCGGCTCGGGTTTCGCCATGAATCAAAGCGTCGTGACTGCCAATCGTGCTGCCCACCGCAGCTCCGGCCATTGTATGTAGGAATTCTCGGCGCGTTAGATCCTTCATTGAGGAAGCTCCTTACCAAGGGCTTGCCAGATTACCGAAAGCCGCTTTGGGGAAAATGCGTAATTAAAGAATAATAACTAACAACAGGAGTGGCATCGTAATGTGCTTTGGAAGCACGTGATTCGAAGGTGCATGCCCCCTCCCGAAGGAAATATATCGGCGTGTTCAACCGCAAACGTTCCCCTGTTCTAACGTCACAATAGTGAAGCACCTTTCTCTTGCGATATATGCTGCCTACCAACAAAGACAATACCGGCGCAGTCACAAAGGGTACCTTGCGAGCTGTCTGAACAAGAGGCGTTTTCATCTCGACGGGGCTGAAGCCTTTGGTTGCGGATGGCACCGTCCGGATCGCATGCTGGCAAAGGGAACCTCTCGAAATATAACGATATATGCTTGACTTTCTTATTTAGCATATGTTTTGCTTCTTTTGTCAAGAAAAGACGCAAAACAATACCTCGAATTGTGACGAAGGCCCAAAAAGTGAAACATAAATCCGTAAGGAACGCTTCACGACATGTCCGCGGCGATTCTCTCCAACGTTCACTTCTCGCTGTGCTGTTCTCGATGCTTGTGTTTTCATTTAGCAGCGGGCTTGCGCCTGCTTAGACGGTCACGGCAGCGATCAATGGCACAATCACAGATTCAACGAAAGCGCCGATTGTGGGCGCTTCCGTTATCGTTACGGACGTCGATCGGGGTACCACCTTTACCGCGACTAGTAATGACACAGGGGGCTACAACCTACCGCTCCTTCCGGTGGGAACCTACACTGAAAAGGTTAGCGCACCCGGTTTCCAAACAGAGATACTACCTCCCGTTACGCTGGTGTTAAATCAAGTAGCGAAGCTTGACTTTACGATGAAAGTTGGGAACGTCGTTGGCGTTCAGCTTATCGTTACGGAAAAACTCGCCGGCTTGCAAAGCAACGAGCGGTCACGGCGCAGCTTAAGGTCGAAGGGACGAATCTGGGAGTAGCTCGTCCCCTCGAGTGGCTTAATAGGCAACGATTAATACGCAATTCTTAAGAAGCCATGGTAGACGCCGTTCGCGTCGAG
>JBAVOQ010000142.1:0-1933 GCA_049692235.1 Acidobacteriaceae bacterium
AGCAAAGCCCGGCGCCTACTCAGACGCGACCGTCTTGCCCTGCTCCTTGAAGACCTTGGTCCAATCCTTGACCATCGCGTCGAGCGCCTGCTGCGCCGTGCCCTTGTCGGCAACGACGTAGTCGTGCACCCGCTTCTGCATGTCGAGGAGAAGTTGCGCATAGGACGGCTCAGCCCAGAAGTCCTTCACAATCGCCATCGATTCCAGAAATTGCGGAGCAAACGGCGCACTCTTGGGGAAGCCAGGCGCATCGACGACCGCCTTCAGGGCTGAATAGCCGCCGATCTCCCACCACTTCTGCTGTACTTTCGGCTGGGCGAACCACTTTATGTAGCGGAGAGCATCGTCCTGGTGGTCGGAGGTCGCGACCACCGAGATGCCCTGGCCGCCAAGCTGTGTGAAGTGACCCTTCGGACCGGCCGGATTGACGAAGAAGCCGATCTTGTCGCCGCCGACATTCGGATCCTTATAGAGGCCGGGGAAGAAGGCGAACCAGTTCATCTGCATCGCCACCTGGCCGGATTTGAAGGCGTCGAGGCCTTCCTGCATGTAAGCGTTGGTCATGCCCGGAGCGGTGCAGCACTTGTAGAGCGCCTTGTAGAACTCGAGGCCTTTGACGGCATCGGGCGAATTGACGAAGCCCTGCATCTGATACGGCTTCTTCGGGTTTTCGTAATCGAAGCCGTAATTGTAAAGGACGTTGGTCACGCCCATGGTGATGCCTTCCGAGCCGCGCTCGGTAAAGATGTAGGCGCCGTACACTTTCTTGCCGTCAATTTCACGGCCCTGGAAGAACTCGGCAATCTGCTTGAGCTCCTCATAGGTCTTTGGCGGGGCGAGATCGCGACCATACTTTTTCTTGAACTCTGCCTGAAGTTCCGGCCGTGCGAACCAGTCTTTGCGATAGGTCCAGCCGACCGCATCGGCCATTGCGGGCAGCGCCCAGTAGTTCGGCGTGTTCTTGGGCCACTCCGAATAGCCAAGCACAGTCGCCGGCACGAAATCGGCCATGGTGATGTGCTCTTTGGCAAAGAAGTCATTGAGCTTGACGTACCAATGGTTCTCCGCCGCGCCGCCGATCCATTGGCTATCGCCGATGATCAGGTCGCACAGTTTGCCATGCGAATTAAGCTCGTTGAGAAAGCGGTCGGCATAGCTGGTCCACGGGACGAATTCGTACTTCATCTCGATGCCTGACTCCTTGGTGAAGTCCTTGCCCAGTTCCACAAGTGCGTTCGCCGGGTCCCACGCGGCCCAGCACAGTGTCAATTGTTTGCCCTGAGCCGCGGCCGGCTGGCTTGCCATGCCGGTCAACGCCACGCCGGCGAAGAGGGCAAGCGCTCCGCCAACCCATCTCGGCCATCTCGCAATTCCGGATTTTCGCATGTGCTTTCCTCTCTTGAACGATCGTTTCCGGAGCGCCCTCGGCCGGAGACGTTTCAAGCATCGAAGCCCCGAGCGGGCTAAAGGCTATGGTTCAAGGATTGAGATACGGCCGAGCACTCAGGCTGCCGAGCCTCTCCTTGTCGTTGCCTCCAGGCGCGATGTTCAGTTTGCTTATTACTAAACACGATACTAATTTTTGACGCGCGGTCAAGCGACACGTTTTGAGCGCATGCCGGGCGGCGCTTTTGCGCTCACAATACAGCCTATCGCTTTGCAACAGCTTATTTTTCCCAATTTTTATTGGATCAGCCGACAAAATTACGGATGCCGTCGGTCGAGGCTAGGCCGTGTCCGCCTCATCGCGCTGGTCAGCAGTGTCCGCTGTAATCGGACCTCAATAAACTTAGGTCAGGTTTACTAACCTAAATACTAAACTATTGGCGCCGCAGCGCTAAAGCCGGGGCTTCTTCCACTGCCGCGTGACCGTCGTCAGCTGGTGTCGCCATCGGTCGAAATTACCTTTGCAGCTCACCGACGAAGTCTTTCC
>JBAVOQ010000143.1:0-12402 GCA_049692235.1 Acidobacteriaceae bacterium
CGCACCGCTTCCTCCTTGAACTCAAGCGTGTACCTGCCTCGTTTACCGTTCCTCATCTGCCCGTCCCTTTCGCTATTACAGCAGCTCGCTAAGGGATACGTTTTACGCGGGCAAGGTCAGATAGCCACCATGCATCCACACAAAAACGGGGAGTTTGGCCTTTCCCGTAAGCTCGGGTGTCCGTGCGTTCAGATACAGGCAAGCTTCATCCGTCTTCATTTTCGGGATGCCCAGCATCTCCGGTAACCACGTGCTGGGCGTTTGCGGGCATGCTGGGCCGTAGGCCTTTGCGTTGCGGATTTCGGTCCACTTTGACGGCAGTTGCGGCGATCTCCAGCGCAGCTTTCCCACCGGCGCGCTCGCATAGGGAATGCTCAGGAAAGCTGCGTCGTTAGGACCAGGACCGAGAGGGATTTCCTCCAGTGTTCCGCTGTCGATGGTCATACGTGGGGCCTGTCCGCGGGGCGAACGGGTTTGAGCCTGAGACGGCATCCCAGCGAGAAGGGTAGCCGCCACTGCCACCACTGCTGCGATCGCGGTCGCAGCAGTGGGAATACCTTCATTCGAGAGGGAGCCATGCGATCTCCAAGGAGTCTCCGCGACGGAATGCCTGGCGTGCATCTCCGCACTATGCGGGGCAAAAATCCTGGAAAGGCCTTCGTCAAGAGAATAATAAAACCAACGGTGGCCGACGAGTCCACGGATTTGCCGAGGCTCCTCAAGTTCGTGGATATTCATTTGCCGGCCACCTGCATCGGCCCTAAAACATGTACTTCAGTGACAACTGGAAGAACCGTGCATCCGGGGTAAAGTTCTGGAAAAAACGCGCCGAAGTGATCTGGCCTCCGTTGGAACTGTCGTCGGTGACGCTTGGATTTCCGTACGCCGGTGTGTTCAACACGTTGAAAATATCCGTGCGAAACTGCAGATACTGGCCGTGAAACGTGTCGAAGTTCTTGAACACCGACATGTTGATGCGTTCGTATCCTGGCCCAAATACAGACAGCCGCCGTCCACCCAGGTATGCAAGTGCCTGCGAAAAGCTCGTGACTTCCGATCCCGGCCCGGATATCGGAATGTTGGCCCCTGGCAATGGATTGGCAAAGGCGCACGGGTTATACCAATTGGTCTTGTTCCGCGTGTGGGCCGCGCAGGTAACTCCTGGATTGGAGGGATCCGGCACGCCACCCGGAATAAATGGATCGCGAATCAGAATTGCGTTCGCCGTACCCCCGGCAGCCGTGGGAATGTCCGGGTACACGGTGAAGGGCGGCCCCGTCTGGGCGACAAACGTCAGGTTCATAGCCCACCCGCCGGCGATTTCATTCGCTACGCCCCGTCGATTCAAGTGTGGCTTCCCCACCCCGAACGGCAATTGATAATAGCCATTCAACGTGAACCGTTGTCGCGTGTCCCATGGCGAGTTGCTGTAGTCGTTAATGATCGGAATCAAAGTGCTATTGCGGAAATATGGGTCGCCGTTGCTGCCGAGTGGCGTGGGAGCATCATCTAGGGCATGCGACCACGTGTAGGTAGCCAGGAAACTCAAGCCGGAGGAGAAACGCCTTTCTAGTTTGGTTTGCAATGAGTTGTACGTCGACACGCCCGTATACGCGGTGTATGTGGTTGCACCAAAATCTGGAAATGGCCGCACGGCCTGTGCATTGTTCGCAGGATTCAGCAACGCAGCCGGGCTGTTAGGATCGGGATATTCTCCGAGATGCCGTGCCTCGTTTCCGACATATCCCATCGAAGCCACCAGATTGTTCGTCAGCGAGCGTTCGACGGTCAGGTTATAGCTAACAGTATATGGTGTCTTCAAGTTTGGGTCGGACCCAGTCAGGCTGGGAACAGAGATGAAGTTCTGGATGCCAGCAGCTAAAACATCAGAGAAGCCGGTCTCGAGAGTGAGGCCACTGGACGGGCAATTGCCGTATCCGGGATTGCAGTTTGGAGCGTTGAAGTTATCGCTGAACTGGAAGGGATAGTTGTCGCCCAGGTTCGGCGTGGCGCCCACACTCTCCAGTCCGCCATAAAAAATTCCGCCGCCGCCGCGGATGACCGTGAGAGGGTCAACCTGATAGGCGAATCCTATCCGGGGAGCGAAATTGGTGAATTGAGCGTTGACCAAGCGCGCATTATCCAGATATTGCAAGGCAATGTTATCCAAGGCCAGCGTTTGGGTGAAAAGCGGCACTAGAGGAACATTGCGCTCCTGAGCGGGCAACTGAAAGACGCCCGCGCCAAATCCTGGACCAATCGGTCCGGTCACATAATAGGTTGCCTGCCGCCCACCAATTTCCTTGTTCGGTTGATAGTAGTCGTACCGAAATCCTAGATTCACCGTCAGCCGTGGATTCACTCTCCAGTCATCTTGGACATAGGCTGCGCGGTACCACCGGGCATCTGCCGTCTTAGCCTGGTTGGAGATGGCCCCGGAATTGATCTGGTCGGCCAGAAAATCGGCGACACCAGAACCAGTCTGAACGGAAGCCTGCGGGTCACTCGTATAAAGTCCGTTAAAGTAGTACTCGCCGCGGGGATAGGTTGGAACAACAAAGTCGTTGCGAATGCTTTGGAAATCGACGCCAACTTTCAGGGAGTGATTGCCGATGATCTTCGTCACGTTGTCAAGGATTTGGTACACGTCCTGGTGCTCATCGACCGCATAAAATGCCGGCGCGCCAAACGTGGAGATGCCGCTCACCGTGACATTGGGCAATCCGCCATTCAGCACAAATCCATAATCGTTCTGGGGAATTCCACCCAGACCCAGGGGTCCCGCAACATCCTGGTTGTACCCGGGCTGCAAATATCCGAAATGGCCGTAGCTGA
Organism: Acidobacteriaceae bacterium; assembly: GCA_049692235.1. GTDB lineage: Bacteria > Acidobacteriota > Terriglobia > Terriglobales > Acidobacteriaceae > JAKAAZ01. The sequence continues at coordinate 2,836 of JBAVOQ010000143.1, forward strand.
ATCCAAAACGCAATTCATTCGTCAGGCTGGAATTGAAGATGTGCGTCTCGCTGCCTGCAAAATTTTCCGCCAGGTTGATCTGCGTTCCATCCGCCGCGTAGTTCCCGCCGTCAAGAGTTGGCCCCAGGGGCGGCGCTTGATATCCCGGTTCGTGCGAGTAACTGAAGCGCGCGAAGATTTGGTCTTTCGAACTGATATTCCAATCCATTCGTGCGTCCCACTGAAACGTGTTGTCGTAGGACGTCGTGTTGACCTGGTAATTGTTGTAGATCGCTCCCGCGTTGGTGTTGGGGGACGGGTAAAGGTTGAGTAGTCGCTGCGCCACCACGTCGATTTGCTGCGTGCAGAAGACATTGTTCTGCCCGTTGCACGCAAGCGTTGCCGTACCTCCGGAATTCGGCTGGTACAGTTGGATCGGTTGCGGCGCTCCGCTCAGGTTCGGATTCAGCAACTCACTAAAATCGCCGCCGCGCATTTTGGCCGTGGGAACACTCTCGGTGTAGGGCTGGCCGAAGATGATTCGGTTTGCCTCCACATCTCCAAAAAAGAACAGCCGGTTCTTGAGGATCGGAAAACCTAACGTGGCCCCAAACTGATTCTCGCGGTACTTGGGAATGGTTAGAGCGCTGAAGTCGCGCGCATCCAGGACGTTGTTGCGGAAATATTCCCACAAATCTCCGTGAATCTCGTTGGTACCGGACTTGATGCTCGCGTTGAGAACCGCGCCCGCGGAATGGCCAAATTCCGCGCTGTAGTCGCTGGTCTCAATCTTGAATTCCGCCAGCGCATCCGGAGGTGGGCGGACAACGAAACTGGCGCCGTTTAAGAAGTCGATCACGTTGATGTTGTTGTCGACCCCGTCCAGGACAAAGTTGTTCTGCTCCGCCCGCTGCCCGTTGGCTTCAAAATCTCCCTTTCCTCCCCCGCGCGATCCATTGGATGGGTCAACGCCTGCGGTCAACTGTGCGATATAGACCCAGTTGCGCCCGTTCAGCGGTGTGTCGTTAATCGTCTGGGTGCTGATGACCTGCCCGACCGAGGCATCCTGCGTCTGCAATAGCGGCGGCGCCGTGGACACTATCACCGTCTGGGAAACATTCCCCGGGCTCAGTTGCAATATCACATTCAGTCGCTGTTGCACGTCCAGATGGATGTTTTGCCGAGTTGTGGTCTGGAATCCAAGCGACGTGGCGGTGACTTCGTAGTTGCCAATCTTGATCGGCGAGAATACATAAACGCCGCTCCCATCCGACTTCGTTTGTAGCACCAGTCCGGTGTCCAGGTTCGTCAACTTGACCTGGGCACTCGGGATCACCGCCCCCGATTTATCTTGTACCACCCCCGTAATAGTTCCTTGGTCCACCTGCGCAAGACACTGCCGTCCCACACCTAGGCAGGCCCAGAGGCACAGCACGACGATGAGAGATGTCTCCACGTTCCTACACGCTGCGTTTGGTTGACGATGGGTCATAAATCCTCATTCTTAGCCAAGAATCGCTAGGACTAGCTTGCAAAATCGAGGTTTTCAGGGGGAACTGTACCGGTACAGTCACCGTGCATGTATTATTACTTGACTTGCCAACTTGTCAAGAGATTTGTGCGTGGGACCCATCCTCCGTGACTGGCAGACGGGTCTCGCAAAGCTGCTTACACTGAAATTAGGGGAGTATCAAAATTTCACCGTCTGCCGGAGAACAGGCCGGCTGACGCGAAGATTGAAATAAATATTCCAGCAGCGCTAGCGGCATCTCGTATGCCTCGGAAAGGGAAACCGCATGCCTCGTCCCCGGGTCACGCTCCGCGATATCGCAAACGATCTTGGTCTCGCTGTCATTACCGTTTCAAAAGCCATTCGCAACCATCCCGACATCAGCAAAGCGACCAAAACCCGGGTGCGAGAACGCATGCTCGAACTGAATTATCAGCCAAACTGGGCTGCCCGGAGTCTGGCCACCGGAAAGAGCTTCAGCATTGGTGTCGTTGTCCCGGATCTGGTTCATCCTTTTTTTGCCGAAGTGGCCAAGGGAATCTCAGGAGAATTGCAGGCCGCAGGCTATTGCATGATGATTACCTCTTCTGAGGAAGACCCGAAGATGGAACGGCTCCAATTAGAGGTATTTCTGGGGCGCCAGGTCGATGCCCTGATCCTTGCATCGACCCAAGATAGCGCCAATACTATCCGCGTGCTTGAAAGCCGCCAGGTTCCCTATGTGTTGATCGATCGCCGCCTGGAAGGTGTCGACTGCAGTTTCGTCGGGGTGGATGATGAACAGCTTGGACGGATGGCCACAGAGCATTTGATTCATGTTGGCTGTCGCATCATCGCCCATATTCGCGGCCCGGAAATCAGCACCGGGATCGGCCGGGTACGTGGGTATGAATCTGCTCTTGCGGCAAATGCTATGACGATGCCCGCACATTACATTGTCAGCCGCGAATCCAGTGACACCCGTGCGGATGCCAGCGGCTATGAAGCGATGAAATGTCTGCTGAATATGGATCCAGTGCCGGATGGCGTGGTCTGCTACAACGATCCCACTGCGGTTGGCGCCATGAAGGCGATTGCAGAAGCCGGACTCAGAGTTCCCGCCGACATCGCCGTCATCGGAGCCGGAAACGACCGCTACGCCAGCGAACTTCGGGTTCCATTGACGACCATCGATCAACAGCACAATGCCATGGGTCGACGCGCCGCTAAACTGGTCCTCCGAAATATAGCGGTGGTCGCCGACGGCAAACCGTTTAAGCCGGAGGTGATTCTGCTTCCGCCGAAGCTGATTCTTCGTCAATCCACGCTGCGCCCTTGGCGCCAAAATCGCGCCAAGCAAGGGCTCAAGCCAGTAGCCGCAAAGCCAGGAAAAGGCGATTCGTGTACCCGTTCACGAGTAACACGTCCAGCCAGGAAACCACGCTCCTAGCCCGCGACTTAAGGGAATATTTCTTGCATGCGGAGCGATCAATGACGCGTTGGCGCAACAAATCGAGAGCCAAAAAGAAACGATCGCATCCTTCGCTTTCGTTGGTTCTGTTCTGTTGTCTCGCTCCAACCGTCCACCAGGAAGGGCAGCGCATTTCATCGCAGCGATCGGCAACGCAAAATGCATCGGTCGCTGCGTCAATTCCCGGGGCGTTTACGGATATTGCCGAGCCGAGCGGAGTGAAGTTTCTGCATCGAGCCTCGCATACCTCGAAAAGATATCTGCTGGAAACGATGGGGTCGGGAGTCGCATTATTCGATTACGACAACGATGGCCGGCTTGATCTGTTTCTTGTCAACGGCGCCAGGATTAAGGATCCTGAAGCGCTGCGCGCGATTCCCCAGAAGTCGGGTCCCGAGTATGACAACCGTTTGTACCATCAGCGAAAGGATGGAACGTTTCAAGACGTGACGGAACGAGCAGGAGTGGCAGGCCAGGGATATGGCATGGGCGTCGCTGTCGGGGACTACGATAACGACGGCAATGAAGATCTCTATGTCACCAGTTACGGGCACAACACGCTCTACCGCAATAACGGCAATGGGACCTTCACCGATGTAACCGCGCAGGCTGGAGTCGGTGCAAGCGGTTGGTCGACGTCTGCCATCTGGGTTGATTTTGATAACGACGGCAAGCTGGACCTGATCGTCGGTCGGTATCTCCAATGGGACTTTGCCGATATCTGGTGTGGGCAAAAGCTTCCCGGCTTTCGCGCATATTGTCACCCGGATGTCTTTCCTCCGACCACGTTGATTGCCTATCACAACGACGGCCATGGCCATTTCAGCGACTGGACGAAGAAGATTGGACTGGACAAGGCGGGTCGCGCGCTCGGACTCGCCATTGCCGATTTTGATCGCGACGGCCATACCGACTTGGTGGTCGCGAACGACTCGATGGCGCAATTCCTGTACCGCAACAAGGGCAACAACGCGTTTGCAGAAGACGGACTCGAGGCAGGCATGGCCGTCGATGACAACGGGCATACCTACGCCGGCATGGGTGTCGACTTCCAGGACTACAACAATGACGGCTGGCCCGACCTGATCATCACCGATCTCGCCGGTCAGAGGTATGCCCTATACAGTAATAACGGAGATGGGGCCTTCAACTACGCAAGTTATGAAACCGGAATCGGAGTCATGACATTGCCGCATTCTGCCATGGGCGTTATGTTCATGGACTACGACAACGACGGCTGGAAAGACATCGTCGCCGCCCAGGGCCACGTGCTTGACAACATTCAACTCACCCAGCCTGAGGTGCGGTATATGGAACCACCTTTGCTTGCGCATAACGACCAGGGAAAGTTTGTCGATGTCAGTGCCACTTCCGGTGCAATTTTTCGCCAGCCGATTGCCGGCCGAGGTCTTGCAATTGGGGACATGAATAACGACGGCAGGATGGACTTTGTCGTGAGCACGAACGATGGAGTAGTCCACATCCTGCAGAACGATACGCAAACCCGCAATCACTGGATCCTGCTGAATCTGGTCGGCCATACCAGCAATCGGGACGGTATCGGCGCAGTCGTAAAGTTGACGACGAGCCTCGGCGCCCAATATCGCATTGTGACGACCGGAGGAAGCTATCTCTCTTCGAGCGACAAACGGGTCCATTTCGGGATGGGAACGGAGGGCTCGGCAAAGGAAATCGAGATTCATTGGCCGAGTGGGATCGTACAAAAGCTCACCAACGTACACGCGGATCGCATTCTTACGATCAACGAACCGGCGAAAACCATAAAGTAGATGGGGATGAACATGAGCACCACTACAGCCTCATCGCGTCGTTGGCAAACAGGGATGGAGAATCAACGTTGAGTGCAATTTCAATTCACAGGATCATGGCTTGGCCGTTCCGATGCGGCCGTGAATTTACAGGGAGCCGATTCGACTTCACAGAAACAAGCCCGGAGAGTCCGCATGAAAGTCCACGAACTATTCCTGCCATGGTCGCCTCTGTGGCTCGCGTTGGCCGTCGTTTGCTTGACCCCCGCCTGCCTTGGCCAGTCGTACGATGTGGTGATCACGAACGGTCACATCATCGACGGCACCGGTTCTCCCCGGTACTCGGGAGAGATAGGAATTCGAGACGGCCGGATTGCCGCCATCGGGGTCCTCACGACATCGCCCCGCAAACGCACCATTGATGCCCACGGAGAAGTGGTTGCGCCGGGTTTCATCGATATGCTGGGCCAGTCGGAACGAACCATTCTGGTGGATCCAAGGTTGCCATCGAAGATTTATCAGGGCATTACCACCGAGGTCACCGGCGAAGGGGAATCTGCCGCTCCGTTGAGCGACGCAATGATTCAGGCCGATCGTTTACATCCGGGACTGATGAAAATCACTCCTGACTGGCATACATTTCGGCAGTATTTCGCGCGGCTGCAGAAACAAGGCATCGGAATTAATTTCGCAAGCTATGTCGGCGCCACGCAGGTCCGAGAAGTTGTCTTAGGCGCTCGGGATATCCAGCCGACCGCAGCCCAGCTCAAACAGATGGAGTTGTTGGTGGGCAATGCAATGCGCGATGGAGCTGTCGGGGTGTCCACGGCGATGCAGTATCCCCCTGCGCCCTATGCCAGGACCAGTGAACTGATAGCTATGGCCACCGTTGCCTCCAAGTATGGCGGAATCTATGCAACCCACATGCGAAGTGAATCGAGCGCGGTCCTGCCGGCGATCGATGAAGCGTTGCGCATCGGCACAGAAGCGCGCATTCCGATCGAAATCTGGCATATCAAAGTGGCTGGCAAAGATAACTGGGGTAGGATGCCGCAGGTCGTTGCAAAGATCGACGCAGCTCGAGCCCACGGGATCGACGTGACCGCCGACACCTACGCATACACCGCATGGTCGAACGATTTGCCCGCGTTTCTTCCGCCATGGGCTTTGGATGGAGGAACCGCGAAACTTCTGGAGCGATTGAAGGATCCGGCGGTTCGGGCGCGGATACGGCAGCAAATGCTCACGCCTTCCAGCGCATGGGAGAATGAATGGCAACAAATCACTGGGCCGGAATCAATCTTGATCTGCGGCGTTGAAAATCCGGAGTTGCTGCCCTTGCAAGGCCAAACACTCGCTCAAGTCGCCAAGGCCTGGGGAGAAGATCCCATCAATGCGCTCTTCGATCTGGTCTTCAAAGACAACGCATCGACCACCGTGGCCGTCTTCGGCATGTCGGAGCCGGATGTCGTGCTGGCCTTGCAGCAACCGTGGGTGTCCGTCGACACGGACTCGGAAGGCTTATCGCCGGAAGGAATTCTTGGCCAGGGACATCCGCATCCACGCGCCTATGGAACATTTCCGCGAATCTTGCGCAAGTACGTCCGCGAGGAACATGCATTATCCTTGCCGGATGCGATTCGAAAATTCACTGCCCTCCCTGCGCAACGAATGCGCTTCACCGACCGTGGCGTGCTGAAGCAAGGCATGTGGGCAGACATTGTCATCTTCAACCCTGCCACCATTCTCGACCTCGCAACGTATGAGGAGCCGAATCAACTTTCTCAGGGGATGGACTATGTGCTGGTCAACGGAGTTCCTGTAATCGATCAAGGAAAGATGACCGGCGCACTCCCCGGAAAAGTGCTGCGCGGGCCAGGATATGTCCCGGGTGCTTCCCGTGCGATGTAATCAACGCATTGTTCGTCAGGGATCCTCTCCGCTGGATATGGCGGCATCACACAGAACCTGATCGCCACAAAAAATATACGAGGGTAGATAGCTGCAAATGTCGTGGAAACCGCGAACAAGCGCTCCGGCTGATAACCGTAGAGCCGGATGCCGGTCGCATGTAGACCCACTACGATCTCGTTCGAGGCGCGGCGTGCGACTCCAGAAACAAGCCGAGCTTTGTAGCTTGTCAACAGCATACGATCTTGCACCGATGGAGAAGCACAAAACAGCCATATACTGGACTTCGGATGAAGGATGAACGAGATCATCCTTTGGATAGTGATGATGCAATGAAAGGAAACCTTTTCGGGATCGCACAGCAGAGGGCGTGGACTAGACGAGAATTCCTTCGGTCTGCCGCCGGCGTAAGCGCTGGCACTTCTATGTCGCGACTCTATCCTCTCCATGCTGCCGTCCGCAATGGAAGACAGAAGACGGTGGTGGTCACCTTTGGGGGTGGCGCACGCGATGAAGAAACATTCGCTCCCCAGGGGCAAGAGAATATTCCGCATCTGTTGGGAGAGTTGATCCCGCAGGCGACATTCTGCACGCAGGTGGTGAATCACGGAATCTTAGGTCATTATGTCGCGACGGCCAGTCTTGCTACCGGGGTTTACGAAACCTTCGATAACTTCGCGAATGTTGCCCCAAGTCATCCCACGGTATTTGAGTATTATCGGAAAGGGCTGGCTCGTCCTGCAAATGACACTTGGGTAATTGCACCCAGCAACGGATTCAACTGCATTGGCCAAAGCAATGGGTCGCAATTTGCGCCCGGTTATGGGGCACAAGTGGTTTTGCCAAAGCATCTGCTGGCAGCAGCCTTGGGTCCGCAGCATCCAAATTTGGACAATTTCAATTTTCTGTTGCAGGACAGCTACGAAGATCCCTTATCTACGCCACCGTTAGTGAAGACAGATGTCCCCCTGTCGCGTCTGGATGAGATTCTGCATCTTTCAGTCGAGGACTTTACGCGTCACGCGCAGACGCTTTCGAGTGCAGATGAATTGTCTGTATTTGTCATGCGTCAGCTGATGCGACAGTTCGCCCCCAGTTTGATATGGATTACCCTGCATGATATGGATGTAGCGCATTCCGGGGCGTACTCCTTGTACGTTGAAGGCATACGACGCACGGACCGCCTTTGTGTAGAGATCTGGCAGGCAATCGAGAGCGATCCAGAATATCGCAGGCGGACGACAATGTTTATCCTGCCGGATTTTGGCCGCGATTCCGATTTCGATGCAGGAGGGAATGGATTTCAGCATCACCGGACCGGCGATCCCCTTTCCCGCACTACGTGGATGATGGCGCTTGGTCCCCATGTCCGGCGGAACATCACCGTCGATCGACCGATAAATTCGCTGGACCTGGTCCCGACACTGGGCGCGTTACTTGGGTTCCCAACCCCACATGCGCAAGGGAAGCCGATTATTGAGGTCATCTGATGCAGCCACACGAACTGCGCACAGAAAGCTTCTCTCACTATCCGTCGCTAGGCCGCGCGTTCGCAGTGAAGCATCTTGTAGTTCTACAGCAGATTCCACTGGTGCTGTTGCCCATCCTTTTGCGCGAGACCATGGATTACGACTGGTGTTTCCCGGTGGAACAACGCTCCCTGGGAGGTCAGTTTGACTATCTTGAAACACTGCAGTCCTCTGCCTTCACATCTTTGATGGCTCCATTCGCAGCTTTGCGTCTACCCAGCGAACTTAGCAAGATCGACTGGGTAAATCATCCCCAACATTTCAGTGAGCAGCTTAGCGCTCTGCTTTGGTCAACGCAACAGATAGATGCCTATCGTAAAGCTGCCTTGCAATATCAAGCGCACATAGATCAGGTGCTCGTCGACAAACCGCTGCTGACTCCACGTTTTACAATCGTGACCGTGGGCCAAGGGGTTTCGGAGACCCATGCTTCGCTGTTTCGATTGCTTCGACCGCATGGAGCATTGTTTACCGCTGTGCAGCACGACCAAGGTATGGAAACTCTGGTCAAGTTTGTCAACGAACGGGCGCAGAAGTATCCAGAAGAATACGCTCATTGGTATATCGACGGGGGACGGGCTGACACTAGTTGTAGCGCGGAGCAAGGTGTCACGGTGGTCTCGTACAACGACTTGGCACCCATTGCTCTGAAGGAACTTAGCTTGACGGAAAGCTTCATTGAACGAACAGGAAAAGCCGCGGCTGTTGGCCCGGAAGCTGCGCAAGCTTTTATGGCGACACTCAGCCCGACCGACGTGGGATTGCGCGGGGGGGCAGACGATGCAATCTTGCGCCACTTCGAGACCAGACTTTTCACTGAAGGAGCGGGAACACAGGTGTTCTGCACCACATTTGTGCAGTGGGCTGCGCGGGAAGCGATGCGGCGCGCCCAACCAGTCACGATGTTGGCGAGATTTGCTTCTAGGCAGCGCATGGCTCCCATGAATGAACTGCTGAAACGCAATCCACTTACCCAAACGACAGATCCTGAAGGTTCGCTGATCGATGCCGACATGGGTGCTTACTACACATGGATCAACCAGGAGAGATTGGCGGGCGCAGATCAGGCACGCTTCTTAGCGTGGTTTGAAGGCCACGAATTGGCAGTGGCGCTCGCGCCGACTTTGCCAAGGGGTACAACTTCCGATGTGCCAGCTACTATGGGGAAGATTCTGGAGTGGATGAATTAATTAGTGGCAAATCGACGTTCTTTTCACCACAAATTCAGCAAATTAAGCTGTGGGAAATCTCACGGAGGATTTGACAACATCGCGGGCTAACGCGGGCAGGGAATCTAGAGCATTTCACCTATAGGTGTATATAGTATCCGCAATGGCGGAACCAGGCTTGAGGGTTGGATGGGGAGAGGGTGGGAATGGCCTCGGAAACAGCTTGGTGGAGGGCATCGGCGGATCGGGC
>JBAVOQ010000144.1:0-2324 GCA_049692235.1 Acidobacteriaceae bacterium
CTCATCTTGCGTGGTCAGCCAGGATGCAGGCACGCGTTTCAAATCGCGGCAAGCACAAAACGCCCATAACGTGCTTGTTTTATATGGGTTGCAAGATCAGAGCTCAGCTTTTACCGGACAGCCGTGAGCTCAAACCATGCGCGGCGTGCTTGTGCAGCCTCTTCGGCTGTCCAGGTCAGGCCGTAATTGGCGATCCCGTACTTATGCAGTCCGATGGCGCCCATCCGATACAACAAGCCAAAATTCGCTGTCTTTGCATCTTGTCGCTCGTCATGAAGGCGAAATTTAAGCTCCTTTTGAGTCTCGCTGTCTTTGGACGCAAGCCATTCCACCGGGCTTTGACCAAAATCAAGCCTCCCCTGTCGTCGGGCCATATCAATGGCGGTCACCAGATGGGGATCGAGCCTCCGACTGAATATGGAAGTCATTGTCTGCACTTTGCGAAGCAGAACGTTTTGTACTACAGCAGGTATGGCTTCATTCAACCAGTCAACTGTCCATGTTTCAGGTTCCGGAGGACATTGCAACGAGGAGGTGGCGTTCAATCCAGCGTTCGACCTCCGAAGGAACCAGGAATCGTCGGCTCCTTGTCTCAGTAATCGTCGGAGATTAAACACCACGCGCTCAGCGAGAGCCGCAGCAATCCGCAATTCAATAGCCGAGTAATCCGCAGCTAGAATCACATAGCCGGGGCGTGCCTTGATGAGGCCTCTGAAACGCGGATCGCGTGGGACGTTCTGGAGGCTCGGTTCAGAACTTGATGTGCGGCCGGTTGAAGTCGTAAAGCTGACCTGAGAATGAAGTTTGCCATCGAACCTTGCAGCACGTAGGTACTCCTCAACGGAGTGGAGGCCTTTTTTGGCCGTCTTGAGCTTTCTTAGAAGCGGCCACGCTGGCAGCTGGTCGCCTCCGGATTGCCGTACAGCGCTTTTGCTACTAAGCAAGATCCCGTTTCCGGTCCTGAGTAGTGAGATTCCCCGAGCCGTCGCATGTGTATCCAATGCCTGCTTAATCTCTCTGGTCTCTCCAAGATTCGGATCGCTGAGATCTTTTAGCGAATCTTCGAATGCGGGGATGGCCGCCAGGTCCTTTGCCGCAATGGAAATCTCACTCATGCACTCCGCTCGCAGTTTCTCCGCTCCCTCACGATCAAACGGCACGCCTCGCACATGCGCCTCCGCAAGACGCACCAGAGCAATGCCGAACGGAACATACCAAGGGAAAAGCTCTTGGATAAGGCTGGGCATCTGGTCGACCGATGATTTTGGCATGAGGAATTTGAGAATCTTGAGCGGAGCGTCGATGTTCCTTGTCACGTGATCTAGGTGCCGAGCGGACAGCGGCTTCACGCACCAGTTTGGCATTGGCTGAAAAATCATTTCCGGCTCGGGCAATTGCATAGCGGTAGCGATGTAATTAATCGAGACTGTAGGCTTGCCGTTCTCTTCGGTGATCATCTCTTTCGACCGTTTTTGCATGACATCAGTTCCGCCGACCGCCAGCCGGAATGGTCGGAGTAGCAAACCTGGTCGGATGTGCCGGATGAGCAGCATGGAATCCAGCACAAATTTCGGACGGGCGAATGTTTCAGCGAAAAGCCAGCTCAAGATAACACCAGCGTTGTGCGCGACAAAGATCTTGTCAGCGAGAACGGCATCAAGAAGTCGTCGCCGTTCCTCTGGCGTCAACGCGTCCAGATCCCACGAACAAACACCCAGAGATTCCGTATACACACTCAGCACACGGATCCGTGGCGCCGTACTGACCGAGACATTGGGATTTTCGGCTCGATATTTGATCCATGTTCCCTCTCCGATACGGGTGCCTGACCGAATGCGACTCGCCGGACTCGATCGAGTTGTTGCCGTCGTCTTGACATCGATTGCTAACCATGTTGCAGCCTTTACCTCATGCAGCAAAGAACTTGGCAGCTTTGTAAAGAAACCTGCGGGATCCATCTGTGAGTTCCGCAGGCGCTTGAGAATCTCAGGCTTTTGTAGGCGAATTGAGTCGATTTCTACGGGATCGAGCCCCGGCGGAAGGATGAGGGATTTTCGATCGCCGCTGATTGAAACCTCCGTGGGAACCGACCAAGTCATAAGATGGTGCTCCCGCCTGGCAAGCGGTCGAGGTTCATGGTTGATGGGATACCGCTTGGGCTAGCTGGAGTTTGGGCATGTGGATGATCCGAACTCCTATCTAGAGCATTTCACCTATAGGTGTATATAGTATCCGCAATGGCGGAACCAGGCTTGAGGGTTGGATGGGGAGAGGGTGGGAATGGCCTCGGAAACAGCTTGGTGGAGGGCATCGGCGGATCGGGC
>JBAVOQ010000145.1:0-1745 GCA_049692235.1 Acidobacteriaceae bacterium
AGAAGGAGGCACTATGGGACAGGTATTACACCGGAGCGCCACAACGACAGAGGCGATCCGTCGAGCGATACAACATAGTCAAGAGAGCATGAGGTCGTTGGCCCGACGTCATGGGATCAACCCGAAGCGGATAACTTTTTCAAAGACGGATTTCCTATCAACTTAAACATCGCTAAGCCACAGTGGGTTGTTGATCAGATGGGGGAATATCCGAATGCGGCGTTCTGGCAGATTTATTTTCGCGCACACGAAACGAAGACCGCTCAGGAGGTCCGAGGTGTGCTGGCTAAGCAATTCTTGCTTATCCGGTTGTTTCAGGTGACCGCTAGCGGTAGGGTCGCCCATTCGAGGTTGAGCCCAACATCTGGTGCTTTGCTGAAGCAACCGGATAAGCAAGAAGCAATTAGTTCCTCTCCTCGAGGAGTACATCACTGATTGCCGCCCTCTCCTGGCTGGAGTAAATGCGGGCAATCTGCTCTTCGTAAACCGCGACGGAGGACCACTTTCGTCTCGGGAGGTGACCACTTTGATTGGGAACCTAACGGCGCGCTACTGCGGAAAGCGGGTCACACCACATCTCTTCCGAGACGCATTTGCGCACCGGTGGTTGGAGGAGCATCCTGACGATTACTTGTCCCTCAGCAAGATTCTTTGGCACAGGAACGTCAAAACTACTATTCAGATTTATGGACGGAATTTTGACGAATCGCACGGCATGAAAAAGGCGGAAGAATGGCTTGATCAACACGAACAATAAGCCGCATAACGGCCGATAATTGTCAGCAAACCTTATCGCCTTCCAACTTCACCCTGAATGAATGACCAACACCGAAGAGAAAACAATACTGGTAGCCATAGGCCAGAACTGCGCCATGTTTTGCTGCCGGAAATGCAGGCATGGCGCCTACCTCACCCTGAAGGGCGCGCTTCGTACATGGACGCGAGCGAACCGACGACCTCTTCCATGCCATGAAGTGCCGGGGGCCTTTCTTATTGAAATATAATGACTTATAGGCTGGAGGAGTCGGCAAAACCGGCACAGTCGGCGCGGATTGACGCCAAATTGACGCCAATGTGCTAGTTCTATCGGGATCGAACCGTGGTGGGACGGTCCCAGAGAACTCGCATGCAGTGTTGAGAGAAAGAAAAGGTTTTGCAGATCCTCGTGTGAGTTCTTAATCACCAGTGTTTATGCGGCTCGCGCCTTTTCTTCCCTATATCCCGGTCCGACTTTGATCCGACCCTTAAAACGGCTGCGGAGTCGGGCCCCACATTCTTCGTTTGCGTCATTATTTGGCACTGGTAACCAATACGCGCCTGTTGATCTCCAGTTGGATTGCCCTCGCCACCTCTTCCAGAAAATCCTTAGGAAGTCCGGCTACCACATCCCTCACTTCATTGACCGTGGCATCGCGCAGCTCATCGAAGATGGACGTCACAATTTGCTCTCCCACACCTGCATGCTGAGCGGTCTGACGAGGTGGCGCGGCGCGATCTCATTGATTCGGTAATGGCGCCGATCGCCAAAGGCCATTACCAGCCGAAAGGGATCGAAGGCCCTTAGATAAGTTAGGAAGTAGATCTCTACGCCCGAGTGAATATCTCCGCGCAGCGCTAGATGTGGTGTATCAACAGGTTGTTCCGATTTAAGCCGGAACGGGTAATGGGTGGAGCAAGGCCCAGACTACTGTGCGGGCGATGCCAGTTGTATGCGTGCAACCAGGAGCGAAGCTCCTGGTTGCGTT
>JBAVOQ010000146.1:0-11165 GCA_049692235.1 Acidobacteriaceae bacterium
CAACGCAAAGGGCTTCTACCGCTATACGCCAACGCAAGCAAAACGCTGGGAAAAGCTATTCATACAGTTCAGCTATGAAATTCATGAACTAGCGGGGAAGTATCCAGAGGACGTGGGCAACAGCGGAAGATCTAAGCCGACGGCTAAAGGGTGACCACATCATTCTCCGCGACCTCTCAATCACCAGGGATCCAAATCAACACGGCAGGGGATCAAAAAACGCTCATCCCGTGCACGCCAATAGCCTACATGCTCCCTTATAACGATCCATGGTGTCGCACTGGATCCGGACCCATTGCGCCACCATGGATTGCCGTTGGTGACCACCCCTTGAGTTACTTTTTCAGCGTCGATATATCGAAAAAGTCCCCCAGGTCTTTTGTGGCTGGATCTGCGGCGGCTCCCAGCAGCGGCTGGAGGCCAAAGATCTCCTCCATAGTCTTCAGCATCGAGCTATGGTCATAGTGAATGTAATTCTGGTAATCTCTATTGCCGCCCCCTTTGGCAAACGGCGACAGGATGAACATACCGATCGGCCCATCGCTAAAGGAGCCGCTGTCTTCAGCCTCATCCCACAAGATAAACAGGACGCCGGCTTTCTTGTACTCCGGTGAATTCGTAATCAAGCGAACATTCTCTTTTAGCCATTGATCGCCGCGAAGCGTGTTATCTGCGGGCTCGTCGCTGGCACACGGAGAAACACCCTCATGACCGTCGTGACAAACGTTGGGCGAAATGAAGTTGTAGTGCGCCACTTTGTGGTCGGCGATGTCCGTTGCCATCTCCGAATATGGGACCACGTGCTGAATACAAAACTCCGATTGCGGATCGAAGTTGTTGGTGTCATCTGCGAAATTGACCGCCGGGACGTGGTTCGGGTCGACTTCATTCCATCCCAGTGGACAATCGTCGAATTCCGGATTTCCAAAGTCCTGCTCCACATACGACTTCCAGGAGATTCCAGCATTGGTCAAAAGACGCTCGATATGCTTGTGCGAGGTTATGTCGTAGACTGACGGCAAATCGTCGAAGAGATCTCCGAAATTCGTCCCCGCTGCGAGCCACAGATAATTCGGCGCGCTGGGATGGTTCCCCGGTGGATTGTAGTACCGCTCCGCGTGGGCCGCGTGATGCAGCAGCCATCCGTTGATGTATGGGGCGAGGGAACTGCCTTTGATGTCCGGGTCCCCGAACGCAGCCCCGGCATTGTTTCCCGTCCAGTTGTGGTTTTCCATCAGAATGATCCAGACGTACTTGATCTTTGACGGAAATTTCTGCGCCGTAGCGGTCATCTGAGAGGTTTGTGATTGTGCGTGCATACCCATCGGCATCGCGACAAGCGATGCCATTACAGCCAGGAACAAGATCTTCCACGAGCGTTTCATACGCCCCCTCCTGCTTTCAAGCGAAGTGCGGCCTAAGCCGTTGCTACATTGGTTGTGCACCAAGACAATCCACTATTCTCCAACCCGCCATTGTTCTCGGCAAAAAAGCGGCAGCGGAATTAATTCAGTCCGGAAATTGATTTCTGCAGAATCCCCCTGGTGAATGGGTTCTACAGCTACTCGGTCGACTATTCTGCGGCCTTGCAAACAAGCATAGCGATCATGGCTTCGCAGAAGATTAAGGTCAAGTTGATTGCAACAGTCCTCGCTCATTGCGTTCAATACGCTGTACAGCTTTGCACTTTTTCTTCGCATTTTTAACCAGAGCGTAAAACCATCTCGCAGTTCAATAAAAATGTCTTGAGATTGGTAATCCGCTATAGCGCGCACCGCGTCATGGTGCGACCGGAAAACTGTTCAATAGGTTGAATGGCAAGTGATAGGGCCAGGTTTTTTCATTGCGTTCTTTCATTAGAGCGTTTAAAACCAATTGAAACGCCACGGCCGATAAGAATCCGGCGCACTTGGGCGAGTTTGGGGGGCGAAGACATGCGAAAGGCCTTCAAGGGTATAACTGCAGCGAGTAAGCTCATCTGCTTGCATCTATCATTAATTCTGGTTTGTGGCCTTACTATTCCAGCACTGGCGCAGTTCACGACGGCCCGGCTCGGCGGTCGGGTGCTCGACCCCTCTGGGCAAGGGGTGCCGAACGCCAAAGTGACCGCGGAGGACATGGGAACTGGATACACGCGAAGCGCGACGTCGGGAAGTTCAGGGGAATATCTGTTTCCGAGCTTGCCAGTGGGCACTTACCAAATCACCGTTACGGTGGCCGGTTTCAGTACCTTTACTCAGAAGGGTGTAACAATGGCCACCGGCCAAGCTGTTACGCTGCCGGTCCAGTTGAAGGTGGGTTCGGTCGCGCAAAAAGTCACGGTGACAGCGAACGCCACGTTGGTTACGACCAACTCTGCGACCCTGAGCCAGTTGATCAACACAAGGGAAATTGTTGGCTTGCCTCTGAATAACCGTTATGCGCAGCAATTGGTGTTTTTGACTCCCGGAGCCGCCAACGTCACCGCTAACTATTGCGCAGCGAACTGCGAGGGTGGCACTTTCCCCAGCGAGCAATATGCAAAGATTAACGGCGCCGGCGCGAACGGCGTCAGTTACCTGCTCGGCGGCTCCGATTACAACGACTCCTATCTCAACACTAACCTTCCCTTTCCCAATCCCGACGCCATCCAGGACTTCAACGTCATGACGGACAACATGAGCGCCATTTATGGCGATGCCATCGGCGGCGTGGTGAACATAACGCTAAAGTCAGGAACGAATGGGATTCACGGCAATGTATTCGAGTTCTTTCAGAACGATGCGTTTAATGCGAAGAATTGGTTTGCGCAATCGGTCAGTCCGCTGAATCAGAACCAATTTGGCGGAACGATCGGAGGTCCGATCGTGAAGAACAGGCTGTTTTATTTTGGGAGTTACCAAGGCACCCGATTCAGCACGACGAACAATGGGCTGGGCGCTTTCGTGCCGAACGAGGCGGAACGCAACGGCGACTTCTCCTATTTCACTCCCGGTGCTGCTACCTGTGCGCCGTACGGCACCTGTTTCCAACTGAACGATCCCGCCACCGGGCTGCCTTATACGAACAACCAGGTACCCGTCAGTCCTGTTGCAACGTATCTTCTGAATGGAATTCCGCTTCCCAATGGCGCGCAACTGGGGCGTCCGTCCACCCCGGGTTATCCCAACGACAACTTCTACTACAATGGCTTGCCCACCGTTCAAAATACTGACGAATATCTGGTAAAACTGGACGCCGATTTCGCGAATAACCATTTGAACGGACATTATTTCCGGCAGAAATATAGTCAACCGCTGGTGATTCCGCCTACCACCAACATTCTTCAGGCGGAAGGAAATGCCGAGACCCTGATCGATAACAACGTCAGCGTCAACGATGTGTATACCATCACGCCGCACCTCGTGCTGGGCAGCTACTACGGTTACACGGGGATCAACGGACACACCTACTCCTCAGCGCCGTTCACCATCGACAAGGCTGGCGTGAAGATCGCCGAACCGCCAACCGGAGGCGCGGGCGACAATGGCGGCCTGAGCTTCGGCACCGACACCTTCGGCGTCGGGACCGGCACCTATGGAATCTGGAATCGAGGGAATCAGTCCCTGCGGGAAATCATTACCTGGACCAAGGGCAACCACCTCCTGCAGTTCGGTGGGCAGGCGATTCGACTCACCCAGCCAATGTCCAATACATTCCAGCAGGGCGGCAACTTCCAGTTCTACAACTCACTCACCGGCTACAACATGGCGGATTTCGTCTCGGGAGCGGTTTCTTACTTCATCCAGGGCGGCGGGTTGTTTCTCGACTTTACAGGCATCAACTGGAGCGCGTTCATCCAGGACGACTGGAAGGCAACCCCGCGTCTCACCGTGAGTGCCGGTTTGCGCTGGGACCCCTATATTCCCGCCAAGGACAGCCTGGGCCGGGTGGCCTGCTTTGAACCGGGCGCGGCCCAGTCGTTGCGCTATCCAAATGCACCGTCAGGCCTGATTTACGGCGGTTCGAACCATGATCCTGGATGTCCCGATGCCGGTATCTACTCCGACTATGCAAACTACGGCCCTCGAATCGGCTTTGCATATCAGATGTCGGACAAAGGGGATCGAAGCCTACGGGGCGGGGCGGGATATTACTACGAACCTCCAAATGCATTGATTAACCAGCAGATTGTAGGTGTTCCTCCGTTTGCCCCAGTCATTGTTCTGACGGGCACAAGCTTTGCCGATCCCTATGGAAGCGCGGGACAAACCAGCCCATTTCCGGAAGAGTTCGGTCCCCGCAATCCGGGCCCGACTGCAACCTTCCCTTCAGGCGCTATCTCGTTTTCGCAGATCCAGGACCCGCATCTTCGCCTGCCCATGATTCTGTCCTACAATCTCACCTTCGAGCAGGGCTTTGGACAGGACTGGCTGTTGCGTGTCGCTTACGTCGGAAACACCGCGCACCGGCTCTACGGCACGGGTGATCAGGAGAGCGGCCTATATCAGTTGAATCCCGCAATCTATAATCCGAACGAATCGCCCACGGAAAACGAGAACACAACCCAGCAGCGCCGAATTTATCCGAATTATGGATCGGTCGCCGAGATCCAGTCCGGCGTGAACAGCAATTACAATGCGCTGCAGGTAACGGGGGAAAAGCGCTTCGATCATGGCTTCTCGTTCCTGGCCAGTTTTGTCTGGGCTAAGGCGATGGACGACTTCGCTCCGAACAAAGACACGTCTTTTTACACGAATAGCTGCATCTGCGGCCGGTCTTTCGACTACGGCCCTTCGGACGACGATCTGAACAAGGTCATCAAGTTCAATGCGAATTATCTGACACCAAGTATCCACAGCAACAGATTCGCCAATGCAATTCTGAACGGATGGCAGGTGACCGGGATCGTCAACTGGTACCCGACTGGCAATCCATTCACGATCGTAAGCGGCACCGACAATTCCTTCAGCGCCATCGGAGCGGATCGAGCCGATTTAGTCAATATCTCCAAACCGACTGACGCGATGCTCGGTCACCGGCCGCATCCCGGCGTGGTCGGCCAGTGGTTCAATCCGGCCGATTTCACCGCGAACGCGTATGGCACCTTCGGAGACACGGGAAAAAATGTGCTGCGTGCTCCCGGGTTCTTCAACACGGATATATCCGCAATCAAGAACACGACCTTTAAACAGGTAGCGTTGCAGTTGCGCGCTGACATTTTCAACGTGACCAACCACCCCAATTTTGGCGCGCCCGATAACAACGCGGGCAGTGCTACCTTCGGCCAGATCGGGGGAACGCAGTTTTCGGGGGCATACGGCGGCCCAACCTCCTATGGAACAGCTCAACCGAGGATTATGCAGTTCGGGGTGAAGGCCAGTTTCTAGAGGTTCCAAAGTCGACAGAGCGCAAAAGCTTAAATCAATGAATTCGCTACGCAGAGACTTTCTCAAACTATCTGGAGCAGGTATGGCCGGCGCTGCCGTCGCAAAGGTGGCCCTACCTGCTGCGAGCGCCGAAGAAGCGCAAGGTTCCAGCCGCGGAACATTCGACGTGAAAGTTTTCGGCGCGACAGGTGACGGCGCGACGATCGATACTCCTTCCATCAATCGGGCGATTGAGGCTGCCAGCGCGGCCGGCGGCGGCATCGTTCATTTTCCCTCCGGCACCTACGTCTGCTACTCGATCCGGCTGAAGAGTAAAGTTGCGCTCTATCTTGAACCGGGTGCGACCATCCTGGCAGCGAGCGTTGCCGAGGGTGCAAGCGCCAACTCCCGCTACGATGCGGCTGAATCAAACAAGCCGTGGGAGGACTACCAGGACTTTGGGCATAACCACTGGCACAACAGTCTTATCTGGGGAGAGAATCTTCACGATGTCTCCATCCATGGCACAGGGCTGATCTGGGGAAAGGGACTGAGCCGAGGCGCAAGTGATCTGCCGCTGGCGGAAACGCCCGGAATGGGAAATAAAGCTATCGGGCTGAAGAACTGCCGCAACGTGGTGCTACGCGATTTTTCCATGCTCCAATGTGGGCATTTCGCCATTCTCGCCACCGGCGTCGACAACCTGACCATCGACAATCTTCTGATCGACACCAATCGCGACGGCATCGACATCGACTGTTGCAAGAATGTTCGCGTCTCAAATTGCAGCGTCAACTCTCCCTGGGATGATGCCATATGCCCCAAGAGTTCCTTCGCGCTGGGTTATCGACGAACTACGGAAAATGTGACGATCAGCAACTGTTACGTCACCGGCGCATATCAATTGGGGACCATGCTGGACGGAACATGGAAACGATGGCCGACGGATAAGGCAGAGCAATCCAAAGTGAAACCGTACTTTCCGCAGGAGTTCAACGGAAGTATCAAGCTGGGAACAGAATCCAACGGCGGATTTAAGAACATCGCCATCTCCAACTGCATCTTTGACGGCAGCAAAGGCTTCGCGGTTGAAAGCTCCGATGGTGCAGATATCGAAGCCATCACCTTCTCCGGCATCACCATGCGCGATTGCACCAATACTCCGCTGTTCTTGCGACTGGGGGCCCGCATGCGCGGACCGGCGGGCATTCCAATCGGCACCGCCCGCGGCATCATCATCAGCGATGTCGTCAGCTACAACTCCATCTCGCGTCTCGGGGGCGGCGGCATCATCTCCGGCATTCCCGGTCATGCTATTGAAGAGGTCAAAATTCACGATTGTTATTTCGAGCATCCCGGCGGCGGCACCGGAAAGATGGCTCAGCGTCATCCACCCGAGTCGGCGAACGATACTCCCTGGCCCGATCCAATTATGTTCGGGGACATTCCCGCCAGCGGATTTCTTCTACGGCACCTCCGGAATATAGAGTTCACGAATGTCGAAATCGCATTCAAGCAACCGGAAGCGCGGCCTGTGTTCTGGATGGACCATGTGGATGATGCCGATTTTTTCCGCGTCAAAACTCCGCGCTCGGTCACGGCTCCGGTTTTCTCGATGCACGACGTTCAGGAGTTCCGAACGCTGGCATGCCGTAATGTGCAGGACGTGCAAGTTCAGAACGTGGAGCAAGAGGAACATCCAAAGCAGTGATCGGAAGCTGTGCGGAGGCAAGTCACTTCCCTGAAAAGCTTAAGGAGAAATATGAGCGCACCCCGAATTCTCTCCGCAACTGCTTTGCTTGTCGCTTTCCTCTCGCCAGGCTTTAGCAGTGCCTACGCGGACGGACAAACAACCGCGCTTTCCTCCATCCAGGAGACGCTTACGCGTCCCGTACAGTCGTCCGCCGTCACTTATTTCCAATTGCAGCAGTACCTGTTCGCGCGTGTCCCACAGACTCCCTCCCCCACGACCGCTTCCCAGTGGACGACGGAAGAACAGCGAATGCGGGAGCACATTCTGAATGACATTGCTTATCATGGCTGGCCTCGTCAGTGGGTCGATTCAGCGCCGAAATTTCAGCAGGTGGGGGTAATTGAAACCCAAGACGGCTACCGTATTCACAAATTCCGCTATGAAATTGTGCCCGGATTTATGTCCACCGCCCTCCTCTATGAACCGGACAAGATTAACGGACGCGCGCCCGCGGTCTTGAATTTAATTGGACATGAGCCGGAGGGGGTTGGGGTTGAATACGAGCAAAAGCGTTGTATCAACTTTGCCAAGCGTGGAATTGTTTCATTGAACTTGGGATGGATGGGATTCGGCGAAATGTCCCAACCCGACAACAACCACGACTACGCTGCGGATTTGAATTTGGTTGGCTCCAACGCGTTCGGGTTTTTCTATCTTGCGATGCGACGCGGTTTGGATTATCTGGCGACTTTGCCGGAAGTTGATCCCGCCCGGCTAGGGGTCACCGGGCTTTCCGGCGGAGGCTGGCAGACGGTGATGCTGGCTGCTCTGGATACTCGTGTCGCGGTCTCTGTGGAAGTGGCGGGAATAGGGTCTCGTGAGTCGAACCTGACCCATCCACTGGACACCTATGAAGTAGAAGAAGATGCCCCGGACCTGTTGCGGGCGCAAAGTTACCCGGAATTTGTCGCCATGCGTGCGCCGAGACCGACGTTGCTGATCCATAATGCGGTCGATAGTTGCTGCTTTCGCGCGCCGGAAGTGAAGCCAGGCGTCTACGACTGGGCGAAGCCATTCTTCAACCTTTTCAATGTGCCTGACAATATAGCGTGGCACGAGAACTTGGATCCTGGCGTTCACAATTTTCAGCTGGACAATCGTCAGCAGGCATACAAGTTCTTCACTCGACACTTCGACATGCCAGTCACCGAAAGGGAGATATTTAGTGACGCGGAGATCAGGACCCCTCAACAGCTTGCTATCGGGGTTCCTGCAGGCAACCTGACCTTCGTGAGCCTTGCCAAGCAACTGGAGCATGGCATCCAGCGCGAACAGATTCCGACGGAGGGAACACAACACGCCGAATGGATCACCTCGAACAGGAAAATACTGGCATCAGTAGTTCGCTACGCTGCTGTATCCACATTGCGTGCTTTGCGCATCGATAACAGCATCGGTTACAACTTCAGGACGTTGTCGTACCGTTTCGATTATTCAAATGGGTTGAGCGCAACGGGTATTTGGTTTCATGAAGCCGCTGGCCCCGAAGATCGTCCGGTGACAATCGTTATGAATGACAGCGGCTACAAGAGCGCAGCAGATGCGGTTTTTCAACGCCTGACTCGAGGCGACGATGTCCTAGCATTCGATCCGTTGTTTGTCGGAAGTGCCGCTCCTGGGCCGGATGTCAGTGCCTGGATCGTATTGGTCGATAGCACCGGAGACCGCAGTCTCGGCCTCGAGGCGGCCCAGCTGGTTGCTACCGCAAATTGGCTTCGTTCTACTACTGGCCAAAGTAAAGTGCGGTTGGAGACGAATGGGCTTCGTACCCAGATGATCGCACTGGTCGCAGCAGCCCTTGAGCCTGGGGCCTTCTCTCACGTAGTGAGTGAGAATCCCATCCAGAGCCTCGCATTCCTCCTCGACAAGCCAGTCCCATATCGTTCAGCTGCCGACCTGTTTTGCCTCGATCTCTACAAGAAATTCGATGTCGATTCGCTGAATGCGCTAACCTTTCCGGTAAAAATTACGCAAATTCCAGCTTCTCCGAGCCACTCAGACTTGGAAAGATAATCCTAAAAACGGCAGTTACCCGGCCAAAAGGGCAGATGTTTCGAGGAGCTTTTGGGGTCGAGGCGCGATGATTCTGGCCACGATATAGTCCAGCAGGGTCTTCCATCGGTCTGCCGCAGGGAACTGCTCCGCAACTGTTCTTACATGGCTCAGGGCCGCTTGGACATTGGAGATCAGCATCATCAGGGTAGCCCTGGCAGCGTGCATCGGCGTCAGATAGAGCGTCGTTTTCCCCGCATGCTTGGTGGCTCGGCCCACGGCGGCCAGCAGCAACGCCCGGCTGGTGATGGCCTCCATCCTGACCTCTGGCTTGGCCGCCCGGCAGTACCAACTCCACCAGTTGTAGACCAACGCTACGGCACGAGCGCTGCTCTGGCAGCGTTCCATGTCCTGGGTGGTAAAGCCTCCCCATCCCCACTGGTTTTTCAACTCGTCGAAGCCGTTCTCCGCATCGGCCCGGTCGCGGTATAGCTGCGCCATCGCCTCCAGCGGATAACTGCTATTGGTCACCAGCACCGCATACTCCCACAGCTCCACATTCTGATCGGGAAGCAGCAACTCCATCTGCCCCTCGGCCGCCCTTCTGGTAAGCGCCACATCGGACTTGGCCGCCCGACGCAGCACCACCACCCGCCGCGACTTGTCCCACCCAGTGAGCCGCAGTGTATCTTCCACCGCGCTCCAGCCCTGATCGCAGGGGCCGGGTGTCGTCCAGTCCGTGCGGGCAAACTGACGCATCAGCATCTTCTTTACGCCGCTGCTCTGGCGCAGTTTGAACAGATACGACTGGCCGCGGTCCTCCAGCTCGACGATAAACGGCTCGTTGCCAAAGCCGCAGTCGCCACGCACCAAGGCGGGCAGTTGCTCCTGGCTCAAACGATCCAGAACCTCGCTCAATCCGGGACGCGCGTGGGCGGCGCTGTGCTGTTTGCCAGGACAAACCACCACATCCAGAACCATTCGCAAGTTACTCACAAAGTAAGTGTGCAATGCGTGGCTGGGACGGCCCGGCTTGTGCGGGTTGTAACTTACCTCTGCGCCGCTCTGCTTGCCGAACAGTGTCTTGATGGTCGTGTCGATGTCCAATATCCACGGAGAGTCCAAAGCCGCCTGCACGCTGGTCAGCAGCTGTGGCCTCAGCCAGTCCCGGCTCTCCTCCGCGCTCATCCTGGCCAGTGCCCGGCGTAGCGCGTCCTCGCTGACGATCTTACTCATGCCAAGGACCTGCGGACTTACCCCATCGCCGCGCAGCCCGGTGATGTGCGCGTAGCGATGGTGGCCCGCGAGGATCGACAAAAACCAGGTGCCAAGAACGTCCCGCTTATGCGGCGCGTTACCGCTGGTGTAGCGGAGCGGGCAACTGTTCACCCAGGACTCGTACACCCCGGTGGTGACAAGAAACTCGGCGAAAAAGGCCAGTTGAGCGTTTGGAGTCGCGCTGGCTTCGTGGTCCCATCGAATATGGATCCGCCCCCCCGGCGTCTCCACCGAGAACGACTCCGACTCCAAACCCGACTCCGAACCATAGACGGAAATCTCTGCCCCTGCCGCCTCACCCATCTGGTGACACCCCCCATGGCCATCAAAGCCGCTCCCAGTCTACCGTTTGAGCTGTTTTATGGACGGCAACTGCCGGAAAGAGGATAATTCCCAATTTAAGTTGCGTATTCAAAGTCTGGTTCAAGCGAAGAAGTGGTCGACATTTCGGCGGTTATTTAGTTCCAGCTTCCGGGTTTAAACCCACCGGCTTTGAGCCGGTGAGCTTTCAGCATCATTTCTTTTTTTGCGATGCTGATGTTGAAAGATCAGCCGCGTATGAAATTTCAGGCGCGGAAGCAGCAATTGATGCGACTGAGGAAACCAAGCGCGAAGCGCTTCGGTCGGCTTCAGCCGTAACTCGCGACTTTCAGTCGCAATCCAACCCACCGGCTTTCAGCCGGTGGTCGTTTAGTCCCGGCATTTGATGGATTGGATCGAGAGTAAATCTGTCTGGGGTTTGAGTCCAGGGTTTGCAGAGGTATTCGTAGGGTGTAAGTCCTTTGAGGGTCTTGAGTCTTCGGGCGAAGTTGTAG
>JBAVOQ010000147.1:0-26944 GCA_049692235.1 Acidobacteriaceae bacterium
ACCAGTCGCACCGCTTCCTCCTTGAACTCAAGCGTGTACCTGCCTCGTTTACCGTTCCTCATCTGCCCGTCCCTTTCGCTATTACAGCAGCTCGCTAAGGGATACGTTTTACGCGGGCAAGGTCATAAGCTAATGAATTTGCTTGGAAAAGTGGTGAGGAGACTTAGGCAAAACTCGGGCAAAGAATCGAGGCGAATTGGGCAAAAAACTGCGGCTGCGGGGTGTAAGAGTCGTCGAATCAACAACAAGTTATAATGACCTGTCAGGCTCATAACCCAAAGGTCGTAGGTTCAAATCCTACCCCCGCAACCAATCAAATCAATAAGTTACGAAAGTCTGAATCTACCGGCAGACTCCCATAAACTCCCAATAGCAAAAAGTGGAGTTTAGGCGCTCGCTTTCAACGGCTTGAGCACCATCTCTACCACCTTCCCATTCGCTTCCCGCTTTGATGACGACATTGCCTGTCCATAGACGTTCATCGTCGTCTGGATGGAAGCGTGTCGCATCAGCTCCTGCTGCACCTTCATCGGAGCTCCGGTCTCGTCCAGCCACGAACGATACGTGTGGCGGAACGTGTGCCAGCCAATCGTCCCGTACTTGCCGGAGTTCTTCACGCGCGTCTCGTGCAAGAGCATGCGGACGCCGTTTCCGGTTTTCTGATCCTGGTGACACCAGACACCAGGTGCCGACCCGCACGTCGGACATTCCACCACACAGCAACCCGAGGGGCGAAGATGCCGCTTCTGGATCTCGGTGGGATAGTACGGCCGATTGGTTCTCGGGTTGGCAAAGACCCAGCCTCCTGCCTTCGCAAACCACGGGGTATGTTTGATCTGTTCAATATTTGCGCGGGTCATAGTAGCTCTTCTGGCCGAGGCTGAGGCCCCACAGTTGAAACATCTTTGGGTGTTTACGGACGATCAACCATGCGCCGCCCGCCAGTGTTGGAAAGCTCAAGATCGCGAGCATCCGGAACCCAACGAGGAAAACCGTCACGCAGACAAACACAATGGCCATCCATGCCGAGAGGTCAAGTCCCAGCTTGGCTCTCGGCCTGTTCAACGCCTGATTGATCGGTAACGGTTCTCCCCGTTTGGTCGTGTGCATGGCAGCTCCTACATCGACTGCCCGGTGAGAGAACCAATCCAGCCCGCACCCCAGCCGAGAACACCAGCGCCGAAGAGAGCACCGAAGAGTCCAGGAATGGCGTCTTGGAAGCGCCCGCTCATCATCCGAATGCCGGCGAAGATCAAGCCGCCAAAGCAGATGACTGCGCCCGCATAGATGACGAATGTTTTGAACGTCCCCATGAGCGTCTGAGCACCGGAGAAATCCAGTTCCTTGGGCATGGGCAACGCTCGCGAATGTGAGCGCAACGAGAGCGGGAGTCATCACGCGGAAAGCGTGGGCGAAAGATTGCTTTGAAAACGGTGAGGCCTTGCGATTGGCGAGGCGGTTTGGACGGCTTAGAGCACTGCTTTGGCGGATCATTGGCTACCTCCAGCAACGGTGAATTCAGTTGCGATAGCCAGACCTTATGGGCTGCTCACGCCCCGCGTCCAATGACTTTCCGGAGTTCTCTTATGCGCTCGGCGCATAAGTATGTGCTGGACGGAAGGGTAAATATCGGTATCCGCTCGCCCCTCATGCATTCGATGGACAATGGAGCGAAGGAAGACAGGGCGTACTACTTAGTTTGATTGGCCTTCACGAGTGCCTGGATAGCGGCACACCTGCTCATCAACGTCTCGAAAGATTCGGATGCGTCGAATAGCAGTCCGTCTTCGATCATGCGTTGATAGTCGCGCTTGAGAGCATCGAATGCCGACCCAGTCGGCACCAAGCTCAGGGCTCCACGTACAGCTTGCATGTAGTCAACCCGGTTCCCATCCGAATCCTTCTCGGCGAAGAAAGCGGACTTGTGAATCGCTACAGCATCGGCAATGTCCTTCGCCCTGAGAGCTTCCGTGAGATGTCCAGCTTCGTCGAGTCGAGCAAGATCATGGAAGTGCCTGGAAAATCGTTCGCTGAGCCCCGGTTCGCCTTGCAGGCAGTAGACGTGGGCCGCAGTGGCTTTCTCCCAGAAGATGCGCGTGAGATTCATGACCCGAGGAGCAGCAACCGGAAACTCAACGCCGGAGACAAGTCCATCGATGTCGCATCGCACAGGAATGACGCTACTCGGCTCGCCACTCGACCGTGCTCCGAATTCCAGTTTTACCCGCGGAAGGGCATAGCTCGATGCCGGCGTTGCCGGCTCGTAGTCGATGAAGATGCAGTCCTCGGTGACTCGGCTGGTGTCAGCTCCGACAGCGGTCAATTGCTCTTCAATCAATGGATGTGCGTGGTCGCGCAGCCACGCGGGAAGAAGCTCCCGGCGAATTCCATCGGACCACTTTTTCTCTTGGCTGCGGCTCGGTGGAATGGCGTCGATGCCACTCGGTGCGTTGCCAACCAACTGTGGCGCCAGAGCCCGGATGTCGTAGGTGATATCGACATCTTCAGAAAACCTGCGGATGACGTTGTATGCCTTCGAGAGAGCAGTGCCGCCTTTGAAGACGAGGTGCGGGCCGAACGGCGACTGGAAGAGCGCCGCGAGGGACCAAACGACCCAGATGTCCTTTTCTAAAAGGTGAGGCGGGCGACCGGAGACTGTCGACGCCACGTTGAGCGCATCTGCCTTGTCCTTGGAACTCAATTGGAAGTAGTTTTCAGACATTGACGGCACTCCGGCTTAACGCGCTCGCCACCCACCCTGGGAAACGGGAGACCTGTTGAGTCACCTTCTGCAGCTCAGACCTGGGCACCTTGCCGTCGATCTCGGAGAGGACAGATTGGACTCGTTCCGGACCGGCCCACGCAAGCGCACGCACGATCTCCCCGGCTGGCTCCTTGGCGAAGGCGAGTTGCCAAGAGGGGACGTGCTCCAGCTGAATGACGAGGTTGCCAAGATTCAACTTGCGCTTTCTACCCGATGTCCAATAGATCGTCTGCGTCGGCACCTGAGTTGTGAGTCCCAACGCATTGGCGGACGTGGCACCGGATGGCGCAACGATCTCGCCGCGCTGGGTGGACAGCTCTTCGACCAGGCGATGTGCAGAGGGCGCATGAGTCCCGAATCGGCTCTTGACTGGGGACACATACAGGCCTCGTCCTGCCCGCAGCAGCTTGCCACTTCGAGCGAGTCGGGAGAGAGACTGGTCCACCGCCGGGCGGCTACCAAGATGCAGAAGCATCTTGGCGCTCACGGGAGTGCCCTCGGGCAGTTCGTTCGTCTTCCTCAGAATGGCTTCGGTCAGGCGTTCCATGGTTCCTCGCTGTCAGAAGTATATGCTTACTTCTGACACTTTTCAATGAGTCCTATAGTGGGTGGAAAGAACCCATTCCCGAAACTTCACGGCGATTCGCCTAAATCGCTGGCAGCAATCAATTCCGCCACCCAGTCCGATTTGCCCCCCGGCTGGTAGTCGTGCGCGTTAGCACAGGAGCTGTAGCGGTAGGCGTTGCGGGCGGGAACGGCCCGCTGAGGTGGGCGGCGGAAGACGCAAAGCGCCTGCAGCCAGGGAGGAGCGGCCTCCTTCGTAGGTTAAGTAGGTCAGTTTTCTTGAACGGGAGACAATGGCTATGAGTGTCCTCGGGATATCCTTCTCATCTCAACGGAAGCTGTAGAGGCTCTGGCTACTCGGGATTTCAAACTCTAAGGAGACGTCGTGGATTTTGAACAGATCATCTCGTTAGTGAAGACCGGGATTACCGGGCGCACCCTCATGGAGTGCGCAGAGCGAAGTCAGACGCGTATAGGCATTCGTGGCGGCGTTACTCGCAATCTTCTCTTAGGAAAGATCGACGAGTTCCACGATCTGCTCGATGCCATCGATCCGTTTTCTGACGTCGATTTGGTCGTCGATGATCATCGCGAAGGGATACGTGCCCTCAAATTGATCTTTGCAAGCGTTCCATTTGCGAGCTTCTTCCGCTGGGAACTGATGACCAAGGAAGACGTAACCGACTGGTTGAAGCAGCACCTTCATTTCGCTTCAGACGAGTCGGTAATCTGGATCGATGGACGAAGTGGTCGAGCCGCTGTCACTCTTTCAAAACTCGGTGCGTCTGCAGGTCTAACTTTTGATCAGCCTCTCAAAGAGCATGATCTTCGGGAACGTTTCGGAATGACGCCTCCCCTAGACTTGCTGCTCACCTATTTGAAGCTGTTGACGATCTTGTCACGAAGACCAGAGCGGCCTGAAGAATCTGCTTTCGTGGCCCCTTTCCAGAGGTTGATGGCGGAGCGACGTGAGCAGTTGACGAATCTCAACGTCGTTTCTGCGCAACGTGTCGACTTGCAACTCGCGAAGCTCTTCGGAGCTAGCGTGGAGCTAGGCAGAGAGACTGCGCAACTCGCAGTGCTGTCGGATTTATTTGACAGACAGTTGTTTCCCTCCCACCTGCTGACGCTAATGAGCGGGCTCGGAAAGAAGGCGGATACGGCTCTTGGAATGTGGAGGTCGTCGAGGATTCCGCGTTTCAAGCTCGCACTGTCAGCCCTAGGGGCAGACCAGTTGGGACTCTCTAAACTAAACATTCCAAATTTCACGTTGAACTCAACGGCATCCGAATGCTGTCCTTACGCCGATTTCAGTGAAGGTCCAGCGACCGTCATGTGGCGCGGTCCTTCGCTCCCACAAAAACCCCTCGAGCGGCTCACGTTGTCTGCCACCGCTGAGGTTCAGGACACCGAGGGCTTTTACGACAGCTCAATCGGATACGGCGTCAGTGACCCGGAGAGGATTCAGATCCCCAATCGAATCTCGCGGCGTAACGGGCTCATCGCTCGCATGGACCACGGTTTCCTCGGTGCCGTGTTAGGCCGCCCCGTGCGGATGCAAGTGTCTGTGCAGGAGGTTGCCGAAGATGCATAACCCGCTCCATTCTGCATTTGGCACAACGGCTGACGTCCTCAAAGCGCCAGCAGTCTATCTACGGCACGGCTTTGCAAGCAACGGAAACATTTTCCAAGCCCTAGAGACAACGATCAATAGTTCGCTTCCGGGTAGCCTGGTGGACCGCAGTACATATGACTGGAAGGACCCAGTTATGATCAATGGGCTCAGGCTCGCGCACGAAATCGTCGACAGTGCAGAAAAACGTCCCGTATATCTGGTCGGCCACAGTATGGGAGGTCTGGTTAGTAGAGTGGCAGCGATAGCGCTACACGATCCACAAGCGATGTGGCAGCATTTGAATCTTCTGCCAGTGGAATGGAACTTTGATCGCGCGGAAGCTAAGAGTCTTTGCAGCACTCTGCAGAAGCGCGCCATCGCGGGAGTGGTCACCCTTGCCACTCCCAATTCTGGTGCCGTTACGCACGGGCAAATGTCACTGCTTGCCCACTTCTTCAGAAGATCGTTCTCCAGCCACGCGGCATCCATCGTGGACCTGACGACGGATCATCTGTTCCGCTTTTTACAGCGTTATGCGGTCGACATTCCGACATTATCGATCTCTGGATCAGCGCTCAGCGTGTTCTCCAAGCAAGCTCGGGGGCCACTGAGGGTCGCGATGGGTCTCAAGATGCCGAACGATGGCATTGTTGAGGATGCATCTGTAGACCTGACGCAGTCAGTACTTCCAAACGAGATTGTCAACAGCCCCTCCGCCCGCTATTTGCACGTTCGCGCCTATCCTGACTGTACAGATGTGTGGCACACAGACATTCACGGGAACATGCGGGTGCAGGAGTTTGTCGTCGAATTTATCTCACTGACCTGATCGGACCCAGCCCACACTTCGTTCGCGAACCTGCACGAGTCGCGCTTTGCAGGTGGAACAACCACGCAGGCTTACACCGAATGCGATGGATTCAATGAGAGTTCCAGATTTCTTGTTCGTCAGGTAGAGCGCCAGTTGCGCGAGAAAGCTAACGAGAGTGGTTGCTCCGGTCAATTGGGCGAAGGTGATGCGTTTCTTGGTGACACTGCAGACGATCCGGAGCTTGCCCTCTGTGTGCCGAATAAGTTCGTAGGATTCGCGCTCCTCGTGTCCTTTGGAGAGTGTACTAATGCCGCAGCGTCGGCTGCTATCGTAGCCGGGCATGTAGCCAGCAAAGTGCTCAAACGCGATGGAAAGCTGCTTTGGCGCGTTCTTTCGGTTTTTAGACCATTTTCGGATGGCCTCTTGCAATTTGAGCGACATGGTCTGTCGAGGACGCATGGTGTAGAAAGTCAGCTGACATCGGAGAGCTGTCCCCCATGCTGGCTCGCCTACCACTTCCTCAACGGCCTTCAAGATGCGTCCCATCCCAGAACCAGATTCCACCTCATCGATCACAAGTAACCGAAGGATCCGTTTTCCTTCAGCGACAGACGCTTGTCCCAGCGACCGAAGGTACTCTTGGAATTCAAATCGCGGTTGCTGCGCATGGTTGAGACCGGAAAAAATGACAGCGCGTTCCATCAGGTGAAAAGTCTCGTTGAGATAAACGTAGGCGAAATGGCCACCACGTAAGAAGAAAATCACGTGGTCGAAACGATCCGCTACGTCCTGCGCAGAGAAACAGTCACGGACGTCTTGCAAGAGCCGGCAGTAGTCAAGGAAAGCGTGCAGCCGAAGGGGCTCATTGCCCATGATGCGCGATGGAGCTTGCTGGGAGCGTTGCTGTAAATCTTCCGTTTTCCAGGTAGCAGCTAGCACGCGACGTACCCGATTTTTCTTGGGTGTGGACATCGGATCATAATCAGGCAAGGGCCCGATATATTCAAACCGACAAGAAGCACCACTCGCAGTCGGGGAACGCATAGTGAACGCTAGCGAGCCGCGGGGTTGGTGGCCGGCAAGGTGAAGTCTTCAAAGCTGAGGAGGGTGATCGAAGAACGCAGCGGATGGAGACTAGAGTCTCCACTGGGCTATTCGTCCATTTCTGGAGTCCGGAATATCCTAGCCCTCTTCCGGTAACGGATCGGAACAAGCTTCTTTGCCGAGGGCTCTGTGAATAAGCTTTAGCAACTGTCTCGGACATCCCGCGAACACTTTATGACCGACCCAACGTTCGTGTGCTGTGAATTGACACGATCATCAATGAATACGGGCCTGATATCGCGACTGGGAAAGACAACAGACTCCCGATAGCTCCCGATTAAAAAAAAGGTTTTTCTGAAGGCCTCACCTGGCGCGGGTGGGAAGGGCAACCCTTGGGAAATCCGCCCAAAGGTCGCTGGACGGCCTACGCCTTTTCTTCTCTCAAATCTGCACCATGGAAGGTGCAATCGCTCATCCAAAAGGCGATGAAAACGAGAAGAAACACAAACTCCCAACTGACTCCCGATAGGGTGTCCAATGCGTACTTTTCGGTACTTTTAAGTCGCCATTCGTGCCGTAAAGTCAATAACATACGTATTCCGGGGGTCGCTCATAACCCAAAGGTCGCTGGTTCAAATCCAGCCCCCGCAACCAATCAAAACCAATGGTTTAGAGAGAATCAGAAAATCCGATTCACTCCCATTTTTACTCTCAATAAGAAAATTGGCAGTTTAGGCGCTCGCCCGCAAGGGCTTGAGCACCATCCTGACAACCTTTCCATTCGCTTGCTACCAAGCTTCGCGTCTTTGAGGTTGACTATTGCTTAGGCCGCTCCGCGCTTCCCACCTCTCCACACCCCGATTGCGCCGGGATTTTCAACCAGCCCGCTGCGCTACGCTGAACTATCTTTCTGGCACAAAACATCGGGCAGGCCAGGCATACAGCTCCCAGAAACGATCGGTCGAGGGCCTAAGCTCGGAAGCAAGCAGAGATCTGATGGGGCGTTTCGAAATGCTCTCGGCGACTGCCGGATCGAGATGAGGGCAGATCCGTCTCCGAAATTGCGGGCGACCAGACGAGGATAGTGTAGCTGCCCGAGTAGAATTCGCAGGGACTCGATGAGCCAGTTTTCGAGATACAGATGAGGGAGTTCAGCGGAGGTATTGCCAGTAATCCAAAGCAGATCGTCGCTGGGGTCTTGAGAGAACTCGATGCGTGATCCGAGAAGCTCCGAGGGTGTGCCTTCCCACCCGCAGCTTCGACCGATCTCCTCGTCGGCGATTGAATGAACAATCTGCATCGACGCGGACATGGGGATGTGCGGCCAGGGCAAGTGCAATCAAACCTGAAACCGCTCCCGCAGTCTGCTGTGGCCTATTTTTACGCTGGCATTCTCACTTTTCCAGGCTCAACTCCGACACCAGCCTTTTCAGTTTGGCGTTTTCCTGCTCCAACTCCTTCAGACGCCACGCCTGGTCCACCTTCAAGCCGCGATATTCCCTGCGCCAGCGATAGTACGCCTGCTCTACGATCCCGGCTTCCTTGCACGCCTGCGGCGTGTTCTTCCCGTTCGCTACAGCCACTTCCACCTGCCGCAGCAGGTTCACGATCTCTTCCGCCGTATAGACCTTCCTTCCCATTTCCCCAGCTCCTTTTGTCCAGTTTCTCTCTCTGACCTACTGGTACAAAATTCGCCGGGCAGACCACATCCAGCGACGTGCATCTCAATGGCTCTCCCGAGTTAAGGACAGCAACGCTAATTCAGGCGGGCGGATCAGAGACTGCTGAAAATTGTTTGTAACGTTTTGGACAGTGATGGGCTTTATGCATATAGAAGACCAAGTCAAGCCGGAAATGCCCTTGGAGTTGTGAAGTTCTACTGTGGAACGCAATGAACTGGATTGGATCAGCGCATCCTCAATCCCCGAGATTGGTTCCGCCGCCCAGTTGAGCCCGATCGGCTGAAAGGTTGCCGGTCGAGCGCGCTCGAGCCCTGGTCCCGAGCATTTGGGTAGAGCGGCGCAAGCAAGGAACGCCTATGACGGATCGTGCTACCGAACTTACGTGCATCCCAGAGGGCGAGCCATCGCTGAGCGAGGGTACCCAGATCGCCCTGTACGGCGTGACGCATGTTCTGGCATCGGTGGGAAGAGCCTTCGTTTGTCTCGACGACGCCTTCCGGATCGTCCATGCGTCCTATCTGCTCGATGGTTTAATGGGCAGCGGAATCTCTTCGATGTTGGCGGGCCGCGGGGTGGAAGACCTATTGGGAACGAGCGTCTTCGGCCCGGGTGCACCCTTGCGACGGGCGCTGCTGGATGGCCAGAAGCGCGAGGGATGGCGCGCCACCATGCAATTCGGCGAGAGCAAACCCAGACTTGTTTCCATCACCGCTGCTCCCATTCTTGGGGGAGAATCCAATATCTGCGATGCGCGGATGAAGTATGTCGTTTTACTTCGCCCTGCGGAAGAAGAGGGCATATGGTCGAATGCGGCCACGTTCGTCTCCAACGCCGTTGTCTGTTCCCCTGCCATGCAGCGCATCTTTCGCCTGGTGGAAGCGCTGCAGCATAGTGAAGCTCCTGTCCTGATTACCGGCGAGAGCGGCACTGGCAAGGAGGTCGTCGCTCGCGCCATCCACGAAAGCTCGCCGCGCAGCAACGGACCGTTCATTGCGGTGAATTGCAGTGCTGTACCCGCGGACCTGCTGGAGTCGGAGTTGTTCGGTCACGTTTGCGGAGCCTTCACCGGCGCGGTTCGTGATCGCGTCGGCCGCTTTGAACTGGCCGCAGGAGGAACCCTGTTTCTTGACGAAATCGGCGACATGCCGCCGTTGCAGCAGGTGAAACTGTTGCGCGTCCTGCAGGGGGGACACTACGAGCGTGTCGGAGAGAGCGTGCCACGGGTCGCTGACGTTCGCATCATCGCCGCGACCAACGCGGAGATCCGGCTGGCGCTGCGCCAGGGCAAGTTGCGCGAGGATCTCTATTATCGGCTGTGCGTGGTTCCCATCGAAGTTCCTCCACTACGCCAGCGCAGAGAGGATATTGCGCCCCTGGCCGCCTATCTCCTCGACCGCGTCACCTCGCAGCGCGGCCTGATCCGGCGCATTTCGCCACAGGCCATGCGCCTGTTGATAGAGTATTCCTGGCCCGGCAATGTAAGGGAGCTTGCCAACGTCATGGAGTACGCCGTGGCCGTTGCAAAGATCGAGACGATACTTCCCGAAGATCTTCCCGATGAAATTAGAGCTCCGCAATCGGCATTTTCCGCAGGGGCAGCGGCGCAGGATGTGGCTCCTGAGCCGGGAAGTCTCCCGAACACACCCTTGCCTCAGGAATCAGAACGTCTGGTGGCTGCACTGGATGCCCATCACTGGTCCCGCTCGGAAGCAGCGCAGGCCCTCGGCCTCAGCCGTTCTACCCTCTGGCGCAAGATGCGGGAGCTGCATCTTGCGGATCGCCGCAAGCCTTGACACAGCTTGTTTCAGTGTTGCAACGTCCTGTTGCTACATAATGTCTCACTCCCATTCACGCGTCTACTAAATCGCTCATTCCATTAATTGCGCATTTTGGAATAGGACGTGCTTTGCCTGTTATCAAGTAGCTATCGATGGAATGGCAACCCGTGCGAACGATGCCGTTCCGGATCGCTCATGATGGGCTCTCACGGCTTTATGACCATGTATCTACAGAATGGACGAACGATGCCACAATACGAGAACGACCAGTCAAAAACCTGCAGCACTGCTCTGCGCACCATTTTTATTACCTTGGCGCTGTTGGCTTATAGCGCGACTTCCCTGGCTACGAATGGTTATCAACTCATTGGAGTTGGGCAATGTTCCATGGGTATGGGCGGGGCAGTGGTCGCCGCTCCCTGCGATCCGATGACAGCCATCAGCAATCCCGCCGGTCTGGCGTGGCTCCCACCGCAAACAGCATTTTCCGGCGAAATATTCAACCCCGAGCGTAGTACCAACTTTGGCTTTGGAAATACGGGTAGTCACACCAATGCGTATGCCATACCCGCGCTGGGCTGGTCAGCGCCGGCATTTCGACCCAATCTTTACTTCGGCGGAGGTATTTACGGTACTTCCGGACTGGGCGTGAATTATCTGCAGCCGAACACTCCGATGGGCACCATCCAGGCCTTTAGCAGTATTAATTTCATGCAAATGGCCCCAGCCATTGGCTTCAAGATAACGGGCAAGATCAGTGTCGGCCTGGCGTTGGATGTCGCCGCCGAGCAGGTGTCCTTTAACGAGAGCTTTAATGACCAGGGCCTCGACCTCACCAGCCCTTCCTGGGCCTATGGCGTGGGTGCCACAATCGGCGGCTTATACAAATACAACAAGAAGGTGGCTTTCGGCGCGTCCTATAAGTCCCCGATGAAGTTCACCCACTTATTCTGGCAGGAAAATGAGGAGTTCATCCCCACCGGCGTCGGCGAATCCGGACCGGTTGGCGTCTCAGGCGGCAACGGAACTTATCAAGCGCGCCTGAACTATCCTCAGCAAGTTGCCTTCGGCGTTTCCGTCCATCCGGTCTCGAAATGGCTGGTGAGTACGGAAGGACAGTGGATCAACTGGCACAGCACGATGAACCAGTTCAAGGTGTTCGGTCCCTGGGTAGGGACTGGGGCTGTGGCGCTGCCCCTTCACTGGCAGAACGAGTGGGTTGCCAATCTTGGCACGCAGTATGACGTTAGTAAATCCTGGCAAGTTCGCGCGGGCTTTGTTTACGGAGGCAACCCGATCCATAGCTCGGACTTACAAGCCAATTTGATTATGCCCGCCATCGTCACGACCGCGGTCACCGTCGGCGCTACGCAGAAATTGCCGATGCGATGGACCTTAACCGAGGCTGTCATGCATACGTTCAAAGCAACCAGTACCGACGGCACTCTTTTCGGTATGCCGATAGCTCCATTGCAGGCCTCGATGTCACAAAATTCAATTGGCATTCAGATCGGATATTTCTTCTAACGCTCGTATTCACTCGTCCTTCTTTGAGGGATGAGTGAATCAGGCTTCATGATCGAGATAGGTGACGCAACAACGAAAGGCAGTTAGACAGTTCGCAACAGGCGATAGATATGGGATGGGAAATGCGGGCAACGATATCGATGGAACCTATATTCCGCATTTGTACTTGAGTAAGTACGTAACTATGCAACTAAGTAACAACGTGCCTCATAAGGGAGGGCGGATGTCCACGAACAACATACATCAGGACCGCCATCTGGATTGCAATCGAATGGGCAACTTTTTCATGATCCTCGCCCACTCTACACGGATGCGCATTTTTTGCGCCCTGCAAAACGGATCCAGAAGCGTGACCCGGATTGCCGAAGAAGCTGAAATATCGATCTCCAACGCATCGCAGCATTTACGCCTGATGCGCGACCGCGGCGCGGTCGTCTCCGAAAGGCAGGGTCAGACAGTCTTATACGGGATCGCGGACCCGCGGTTTTTTCAGGCAGCCAGTTTGATTCGAGATGCGCTGGATGACAGAAGTAAAGCGAGCGAATGCAACCGTTTCGTAGGATGCGCCCAAGCGCCGATTGAAACAGATCGAAAGTTGAGGAGCTTTCAACTGACTCCATCCACCACACCACAACCAACTAGAAGGAGAATTCTATGAATGCAACAGAGCTTGTAACACTCACCGCCGACAAAGTGATCGACGCTCGTGGTACAGCGTGCCCCGGTCCACTGCTGGAAGCCAAGAAGGGCATTGGCGCCGTCAAGGTAGGCCAGGTTATTGAAGTGAAGTCCAACGACAAAGGCTCTCGCAAGGATCTATCCACCTGGGCGACCAAGGTCGGCCATGAATTCCTGGGACTAATAGAAGCTGACGGCCATGACCGTCTCTTCGTTTTGAGAAAGAAGTAACGACACAGGGGGATCCTGGCATGGATCGATTTCATCCAGCCAGTCCCCGCAGTGACAGAGCAAGATTAAGATCTCGACGCGCAGGCCGTGGTCGGGTAGGAGGTGCGGTATGGCCGAAGTTTTCGTTCCTAAGATACTTGTGCTGGCGACTGAAAAGTGTGCCTATCCTGGCGCAGACGCGGTAGGCAAGGCGCATTTGGAATATCCCTCCAGCGTATACATTTTGCGGGTGCTCTCTCCGGTGCTGTTCCCGGAAGACTTTTATTTGCGGACCTACAGCAAAGGAATCGACGGCATCATCGTCGCCGCCTGCGGTTCGGACTGTCCCTATCACGGGGCGTACGACCGTCTTGCGGCACGGATCGATCAACTGACAACCAACATGAAGAATGGCGGGTTGGGCATTGAGCGGATCCGCCTGACAGCGATTTGTACGGTATGCATCAAGGCGTTCCTGAAGGAGATCGCGCAGATGACCGACAATCTGGTTCGCCTGGGGCCCGTTGACCGCTCGCGGGCCAGGAAGTTGTACAACGAATCGGTGCAGCGCCTACAATCCACAGCCAATCCAGCGTTGCTCGGCGGCAACTCGACTTCAGAAAGGGTCTCGTTATGACACCGGCCATGGAACAAAACAAACCGTATCGTCCTGATGCCCTGGTCGTCGGCGGAGGTATCGCGGGAATGCAGTCGGCCCTCGATCTGGCCGATCAGGGGCTGAAGGTGATGCTCGTCGAACGCGGCCCCAGCATTGGCGGACATATGATTGCGCTGGCCAAGGTCTTTCCCACGCTAGACTGCGCCAGTTGCATCACTGCACCGAAGATGTCCGCGTCCTCGCACCATGACAACATCACGATTCTCGTCAACACCGAGGTGCAGGGAATCCAGACCATCGACGGCGTACACCATGTGAAGTTGCTGAAGAAGGCGACCTACGTCAACTTCGACAAGTGCATCGGCTGCCGCCTCTGCGAGTATGCCTGCGACGCCGAGTACCCGGATCCACTGGAAGAAGGCCTGGGCGCAAAGCGCGCCATTGGCGTCGCCTTCACCAATGCGATCCCGCAAAAAGCCGTGCTCGATCCCGAGCTGTGCGCGACCTGCGGAACCTGTGCCCGCGTCTGCCCGACCGATGCCATCGAGTTCGACCAGCAGCCCGAGACCGTGATCGTCGAGACCGACGCCGTTGTGGTTGCATCCGGCTTTGCTCTCAACTCATTGAACGTGAAGCCGCAGTACAACGCGATGCGCAGCAAGAATATTGTGTCTGGGCTGACGATGGAACGGCTGCTGGCGCCGCACGGCCCGTATGGACGCGTGCTTCGGCCCTCCGACGGAAAAATTCCCTCTTCCGTCGCCTTCGTTCAATGCGCCGGTTCCCGCGACGCTTCGATCGGTGTGCCCTATTGCTCGCGCGTTTGCTGCATGTACGCCATCAAGCAGGCCATGTTGCTCTCCGGCGCCCTGCCCATCGCGGACATCACCATCTACTACATGGACATTCGCGCCTTCGGCAAAGGCTACGAGCAGTTCTATCAAAACGCCAAAGCGATGGGCGTCAACTTCGTGCGCGGCAAAGTAGCACGCATCGATCCAGTGGACGATGGCGATCTGTTGCTGCATGCGGAGACGACGGAAGATGCAGAGAACTTTCTGCAAGAGCGTCGTCACGACCTGGTCGTGCTTGCGCAGGGCATGCTGCCGGAATGGGATATGTCCGGGACCACGCCAGTGCGGCGGGCGGCGGATGGCTTTGTCGCCACGCCGATGCTGACCTCCCCTACTGCCACAACAGCTCCGGGCATCTTTGTCGCCGGTGTCGCCGCCGGCCCCAAGGACATCGTGGACACCATCGCGGAGGCGGGCGCGGCTGCGATGCAGGTCAGTCAATACCTCTATCAGAAGCGGTCTATCGCCGTGGAGCAGACGCAAGCAGCGGTCCTGGTTGGATAAGGAACAAAGGACAGAAGTAGAACCGTGAGGAAAAACGTATGAGCGACAACAATGGTTCCCTCCAACAGTCGGGCACACAAGAACTTGATCTGGTATGCGGGACTGCTGAAGAGGAAGAGGCGCTGGTCGAAGGGGACGCAACCTACATGAAGCAACATGCTGCCGTGAAGCAGCAATTGGAGAGGGTCCAGCAGCAACGCTCCGATCTGCCGCCGGAGATCAGAGTCGGAGTGTATATTTGCCGCTGCGGCGGCAACATCTCCGATGTCGTCGATGTCGAGCGGGTAGCCGAAGTCGTCAGCCTGATTCCAGGAGTCGTCACGGCCAAGGTCAACACCTTTTGCTGTTCCGACCCGGGCCAGCAGACCATCACCTCCGACATCCTCGAACAAAATCTGGACCGCGTCGTGGTGGCCTCCTGTTCGCCGTCTCTGCATGAGCAGACCTTCCGCGGTGCGGTCTCCCGCGCCAACCTGAACCCTTATCTATATGAGCAAGTGAATATACGCGAACAGGGTTCATGGGCGCATCGGCACGATCACGAAGGGGCCACGCAACTGGCCATTCATATGATTACCGCTGCCGTCGGCAAGCTGCGCTACTCCATTCCACTCGACCAGATCAAGCTCCCCAACCATCGCAAGGCGCTGGTGATTGGCGGCGGCATTGGCGGCATGAAGGCGGCCGTGGACATGGCAGGCCGCGGCATTCAGGTGATGCTGGTCGAAAAGTCGGATCGCCTCGGCGGTCGCCTGAATGAACGTGGACGCGTCTATCCATCCGAAAAGTTGGCCAGCGAATTTGTGACCGAGCTGATCCAGAAGGTCCAGGCCAACAAGAACATCGAAGTCCTGCTGAACAGCAATGTCACGTCAGTGAACGGCTTCATCGGAAATTTCCGCACGGTGATCACGGGACCCTTCGGGCCCGCAGGTGCAACTGAGTCCACCGACGCGCTGGTCGGTGCCATCGTCATGGCAACCGGCTACCGCCCATATGTTCCCCGTGACGGCGAGTTCCTCTATCACCAGGATCCCTGCGTGCTGACGACGCCGGAGTTCATCCAGTTTTCCCTAAGGCTCGCCCCAGGCACCAGGGACATGGTCTACCAGGGGCGCACCATTCGCAGCCTTGCGTTCCTGCACTGCGTGGGCAGCCGGCAACTGGATGGAGTCCACGAGCCGCAACCCGACGGCACCTTGAACACCTACTGTTCGCGCGTCTGTTGCAGCACCATTCTGCAGCAGGCACTCGCAGTTCGCGAACGCTTCCCGAAAATCCGTGTCTACGATTTTCATCGTGACATTCGCACCTACGGGCGGGGAGAAGAGGACTACTACATCAATGCCTCCAAGGCCGGAGTCGTCTTCTTCCGCTTCAATGGCGAAGACCCGATCAAGGTGGAACGCAATGGGCACGCCGGCGGCAAAAAGGCTGCTCCACTGACGGTCACCGTCAAGGACGCTCTCACCTGGGGCGAGGAACTGGAAGTCCCGGTCGACATGGTGGTACTTGGCGTCGGCATGATGCCCAGTCACATCGAGGACCTGGTCGAGAGCGTCAAGCTGTCGACCGGCGAAGACTACTTTCTGCAGGAAGTTCACCCCAAGCTGCGTCCGGTCGAGGTGGCTGTCAGCGGCGTGCTGCTTGCGGGCACGGCGCAGGGGCCGATGAATATTCAGGAGACACTGAATGCCGCAGGCGCCGCAGCCGTCAAGGCTGCCTCCATGTTCGCCAAGGATGTGGTGGAACTGAATCCCTTTGTGGCGGTCGTCGATGCTTCGCGCTGCACCGGCAATGCGATCTGCGTCACGCAATGCGACTACGAAGGCGCGCTGAAGATGGTTGAGGTTGAGGTCGACGGACGCAAGGTGCAACGCGCCGAGGTGAACGCCGGGCTCTGCTCCGGTTGTGGAGCCTGCGTCCCCGTCTGTCCGAGCCGCGCCATCGATGTCGATGGCTGGCGCCTGGATCAGTACGAGGCGATGGTGGACGGCCTGGTCGCCGACACTGCTCACCCACAATGCGCTGTAGAGGAACTGGTGCACCTGGGTTGACCCTGGGCACCTGAAGGGAGAGATCGACAATGGCAATGAAGACACTCACGGCTCAGCAGAAACAGGCTCTCGCCACCATGCGCGAGCGCATGGGCGGTATCAGCGAGCAAAAAAAGGAGCACGCGAAGCACTTGAAAGCTACGCGCAAGGCAATCGTCCAGATGCTGACGGAGAAGCCAGCCACGGTTCACGAGATCGCGGCGGCTTTGAAACTGCCGAGCGACGAAGCCCTGTGGCACCTGACGGGGATGCGCAAATATGGACAGGTCACCGAAGCGGGCGAAGCGGGCGACTACTTCCTGTATGCGCTCGTCGTCAGCGAACAAACGACCGCAAAGATTCACTAGAAACAAAGCGCGAGGGATGGCAATGGCACACGCAATCGATGTTGCATTGATGGACAAGATCAAGAAGCACGGACCAGGCGGCACGCTGGATGTGAGTGCCTGCTTCAACTGCGGAAACTGTACCGCCGTCTGCCCTTTGGCAGAGGATTCGTCCGGCTTTCCGCGCCGCGTGATTCGCATGGCGCAAGTCGGCATGGAAAAAGAACTGCTGGCCGATGAAGACATCTGGCGCTGCTACGCCTGCGGCGAATGCACCCAGACCTGTCCGCGCGAAGCTGACCCGATGCAATTTATGGCCGCGGCTCGCAGCTACGCCATCTCCCGTTATGATGCGACCGGGCTGGCCGGGTTGATGTATCGCTCCGCCGCCGTCAACATCGTGGTCTTCCTGTTGCTCTCCGCATTCTTCGTCCTCTTGCTGCTGTCGCACAAAGGCGGACTAGAGATGGGCAGCAACGGCGCAATCTTCAGCGGTATGGGTTCTACCCGGCTCTTCCAGTTCATTCCCGGCGAATGGGTCCACAGCATCGGCGTTGCGCTGTTTGCCGTGATCGGCGCCAGCATGGCCTTTGGCGTTCTTTCCATGATCTACAGGGTGATGAGCAGGAAAAATCAGGCTGGCGAGCGGCCAGCATTTCCACTCGCTGCGTTGGTTCCCTCCATCTGCTCGGCCGCGACGGACGCTCTCAATCATCGCCGCTTCCGCAACTGCGAACAGACAACTGAACCCACAAACGAGCCCGTCTATCAGCGTGCCTGGTTCGTCCACGGCACCATCATGTGGGGCTTTCTCGCGATGCTGATTGCCACCACCGTTGATTTTCTCTTCAAGCCCATCGGTTCACCGGTCCCACCCTGGTATTCGATGCGTCTCCTCGGACTCCTGGGCGGCGTGGCCTGCCTCTACGGCTTGACCATTGCTATCTCGCGCAGAATCCGCGCCAAAGAAACCCCTTACGACAAGAGTTCCTTCTCCGACTGGTTCTTCCTGTTGCTGCTTGCGGCCACCGTCCTTACTGGACTGCTGACCGAGATCGTCGTCTACATGCCGCATCCCACGATCTTCGGATATGCAACCTTCCTCACTCACATCGTTCTGGCCATGGACATCCTGATCATGATGCCCCTGACAAAATTCGCGCACGTCGTCTACCGGACGCTGGCCCTGGCCCTGCACGAGTGGGCGCTGGCGCCAGCTCCACAGAAAACCACGGCTGCCGTCAGCAACGCCTAACTCCGTACCCGCAAAGGAAAGACAATCATGCCTGACACACTTACCGAAGTCGATTTCAAGAATGCGCTGGATACACTCACTGCCCGCGTGGATGCGATTGAACAATCAGCGGGCAACGACCACCTCTCCATCGGGGTGATGACGGGAAATCTGGACACCACCATTGCGGCCTTTATTATTGCCCTGGCTGCGACCGCCTATGACATCAAGGTGGACATGTTCTTTACCTTCTGGGCCGTGGCTGCGTTGCGCGATCCCAAAAAAGCGCCTCCCAAGAAATTTATGGAGAAGATGTTTGGGTGGATGCTGCCGCGCGGCTCCAGAGCGCTCCCCCTTTCCAAGATGCAGATGGGCGGCATTGGCCCAAAGATGATCCGTTCGATCATGAAGCAGCATGGGGTCAAGTCCCTTGAGCAACTGATGCAGGAGGCCGGAGAATACGGCGTCCAAATCCACATCTGCGAAATGTCGATGGATCTGATGGGTTTCAAGGCGGAGGAGATGATCGACTATCCGCACCTGGATTTTGTTGGAGCTGGGAGCTTCATCCAGATGATCAGTGAGTCGAAACAGGCGTTCTTCCTCTGACGGAATGCACGCATCCGCCGCATTGATAGGGGATTTGAGGCTTCATCAACAAGCAGCTGGAGATTCTAAACGGCTTCCAATTTCCACGCGGAAGCCGTTTTGGCGTTTTGTGTAAACTTGGGCAAATCATGGGCGAAGAAATCCTTGTCCAGCAGTGCTCCACGTCCTGCAGCTATTTGTTTATCGTCTGCGTCACCCAATGCGTGTAGCTCGTGGCCTTCCGTGCATCCACATGACAAGCCGCTCTTGCGGGCCTGCCGTGAGAGGGCAAAGGAGATCCGTCCGTGTAGTATTGGAGGCGGTTGACCAGAAGACATGTCAGTGGCTCCGGCATTGCGATACAGGTCATGCGTCGCATGCATCCCCGCTGAGCTACGATGTACACGGCAGTCAGGATGCTGTAATAATTTTCGACCAGGATCGATTTAGCCTCTCTATAAATTAGTCAGTCATATGCATCTGCACGGACGAGAAGCACACATCTTGCCTCAACCCATTCGGATCCAGTGGAGGTAACTTCATGCGACATAAGATCAATCGTCGGGCTTTCTTACATGCGCTTGCAGTTCTGTCAGCGTCAACGATGGGCCGCAAGGCCATGGCCGTTTCTGCGTTAGACAGGCGCCCTTCGTGGAACGGGAAGATCAAGGGCTTAGGGGAGAGTGGGAACGTATACGAAGAGCTGGGCTTAACCACGGTGATCAACGGCCAAGGGACCATGACCTATCTTGGAGGATCGCTGATGCGGCCGGAGGCGGAAGCGGTGATGAAGCTCGCCTCTTTGCACTTCGTAAATATTAACGACCTGGAAGCCGCGGTCGGCAAACGCATTGCTGAAATGCTCAGGCTGCCGCAGGGCTATAGTGCGTTGGTCACATCCGGAGCGGCATCCGCCATCCAAAATGGCTATTCCGGAATTCTGACCGGAAGCAATGAAACCTATATCAAACAGATTCCAGACCTCACGGGACTCAAGTCAGAGGTCATCATCCAGAAAGCACATCGTAGTCCTTGGAACCATCAGATTCGCGCTACGGGAGTCAAGGTGGTTGAGGTAGAGACGG
This sequence comes from Acidobacteriaceae bacterium, assembly GCA_049692235.1. GTDB lineage: Bacteria > Acidobacteriota > Terriglobia > Terriglobales > Acidobacteriaceae > JAKAAZ01. The sequence continues at coordinate 19,941 of JBAVOQ010000147.1, forward strand.
TCGCCGACGTGCATAACGCCATCAGTGCGCGGACCGCAGCAATGCATTTTTTGAATTTGGCGGATCCGGATGGACAGATTAAGAGGGAAGAGTGGTTGAAGTTGGCTCACGCAGCAAATCTTCCCGCGTTTATTGACGCCGCGGCGGATACTCCCCCAAAATCACATCTCTGGGATTACGCGAATATGGGATACGATTTGATCTCCTTCAGCGGCGGTAAAGCGATGCGTGGACCCCAGTGCACCGGTCTGCTGATTGGCCGCCAGGAAATGATCAACAATGCCCTTCTGAATATGAGCCCAAATGAAGACACGCTCGGCCGCCCGACGAAGGTTGGCAAAGAAGAGATTGTTGGCATGCTGAAGACGCTGGAGCTTTATTTGGCCGAAGACGAACAAGCGCTTGCAAAAGAGCAATGGAGACAGCTGGATACGATTGCGAATAGGGTCAGCAAAATTGATGGAGTGAGCGTCACTCGACATGTTCCGGAGATCGCTAATAATTTTCCAACTATCCAGATCCATCTAGATCCCAGCAAGTTTTCCATTGACGCAGGCCAGGTGAATCGAGAACTTGCGAGCATGAAGCCATCCATCGTTCTGGGTGGCGGCGAACATCATGGGGCCAGCACCATCGGGATCACCGCGATCGTGCTGCAGCCGGGGCAGGAGCGAGTGATTGCCGATGCCTTGTCGAAGGTCCTGCGTGAGCACCAGGTTTGAAAGCGGCGAATAGAACCTGGAGATATCCGAGGAGCCATGGATTGAAAACCCCCAGCTAGTCCTATTTTGGCGACGCTGTAGGGCGGGAACTAGCTAGATTGCGTCACCGGTAAGCAACCCGTTAGAGAGGCATACATGACGATTCGGTATTCGCGCCGGTCCTTCTTTGCTCACGCTCGCACCGCGTTAGCTTCCATTGGATTCTCAAGTGTGTTGTCGCCGATGCGCCTGATGGGGGCAGAGAGTTCCCATGAAGACGATGGCGTCGATTACTACGCGAAGCTTGGTGTACAGGAGATCATTAATGCCGCGGGTACCTATACGGACCTGACGGCGGCTAGCATGCCGGATAGGGTCCAGCTGGCCGTTGCAAGGGCCGCCAAACATCCCGTGCGCCTGGAAGAGTTGCAACTGGCCGCCGGATCCTACCTGGCGAAACGGCTGCACTGTGAAGCGGCCTTAGTGTCTGCGGGGGCGGCGTCTGCACTTACGCTTGGAACTGCCGCGTGTGTGACGGTGGAGAATGATAAACGCGGCGAGCGGATCCCGCCCCTTATCCCACAGGGAATGGATTCATTGAAGAATGAGGCCATTATGCAGAAAGGGCATCGCTACGGATATGACCACGCACTGTTGAACTGTGGCGTTCGCATTGTAGAAGTAGAGACTCTTGATGAATATCGTGCCGCTTTCACGGAAAGAACAGTCATGACACATTTCTTTAATGCGGCGACAAGTGGAACGATCAGTCGCGAGGATTGGATTCGAGTTTCTCACGAACACACCATCCCCAGCATGAACGACGCTGCTGCGGATATGCCTCCTATATCGAATCTTTGGAAATATACCCAAATGGGATTTGACCTGGTCTGTTTTTCCGGGGGCAAGGGAATTCGCGGTCCGCAGAATGCCGGCCTATTACTCGGAAAGAAAGAACTAATTGCAGCTGCAGCACGAAACAATAACCCAATTGATAATGTAGTTGGTCGGGGACAGAAGGTGGCTAAGGAACAAATTGTCGGGATGGTAGCCGCCGTGGACTGGCTCTTGAGCCAAACTGACGAAGGGATGGAAAGGGAGTTCCGCGGGCGCGCGCAGAGAATCGCCGACTACCTTTCTGGAGTACCTACGCTAACAGCACAGATCTATGTTCCTGAAGTGGCGAATCATGTCCCCACTCTTTTATTGTGTTACGACCAGCAGAAAGTGAAGATCGCGCCGCTGGAAGTAGCTGAGATGTGCCGTCATGGCTCTCCGAGTATCGAGTTACATCCGGCTACAGGCTCTCCGGAGCCTGGGCTGCCATGGGATGCAAACACGATTGTGGTGGGCGTTTGGATGCTGCAGCCGGGTCAGGAGTTGATCGTCGCCAAACGTTTGCGGCAGATTCTGATGAAGGCTGCCGGTACTCGAGCTTCCTGAAAGTGAAGAGGCGAGAAAAATGGACAAGGATCCAGCGAACTTACCCTGCGATGGAACTACTCAATTACTCTGGCCCAGTGTGCGCTAAAAAGGAGAGTCGCCGTGAAGAAGATGATTTGGACCGCCGTGCTGGCATGCATGGTATTGGGGACATCGCCCGTTTTCAGCCAAGTGAAAATGACGCGGCAGCGGATTCTCTTCTACACGTCGGGCTGGAAGGGTGAGCGTTTCCCAGATGGACGTCCGAAATTGCCGGATGATTTGCTGAAGCGCGCCGTGAATATGACGATCGAAGACATATGGGATTTTTTGCGTGCTCACGGTTACGACAATCAATTCGAGAGCGGGTGGCAGGCCCTTCATCCTGATAGATCTTTTGCCGGTAGAGCGCTCACCGCGCAATACATGCCTTTGCGTCCGGACATGGCCGCAGCGATCGTTGCCGAGGGCAAGGAGGAGCAACGCGTGGGAGGCACCAACATGTGGCCCATCGCGGAACTGCAGCCGGGTGATGTATACGTGGCCGACGGATTTGGAAAGCTCATCTCTGGCACGCTGATAGGGTCGAACCTGGGCAACGGAATTGCCGCGCGAAGTCACACCGGTTTTGTGTTTGACGCAGGGATTCGAGATCAGGAGGAAAACCGGGAGATTCCTGACTTCAACGGCCTCTATCGTGGCTATGACCCGTCAGACTGGAGCCAAATGGAACTGACGTCGATCAATGCTCCGATCCGAATTGGGCGAGCTGTAGTTTTGCCGGGCGATCTGGTTCTGGTGAAGCCGGAGGGAGTTATTTTTATCCCCGCAATTCTGGCTGAAGCTGCTATTAGTTCCGCTGAATTTACAGCGCTGCAAGACGCATTCAATTTTGACCTGAATCGCGAGGGCAAGAACGGCGCTCAATTTGAGGGAGGATGGAGTCCGCAGAAATACGGCGCCTTCGTGAAATGGATCGATGCTCACCCGGAGATGCTGAAGATGCCACGCAGCGAGTTTGATGCAATGGTTGCGAAGGAGAAGCGTTCCTCTGAGCGAAGCGATTTTTCTCGGGCCGCGTCACCGTCACCATAGCCAGTGTTTGAGGCAGTTTCCAGCAGCGAATGGAGAAAGACACTTAGTGCGACATCGGCTGCTGAGGTGTCAACTGGTCGGGCAACGGAGGGTGTGGACGGAATTGGGTCCAGTGGCCTGCCATCTGCGGATCGCTCGAGGAATGCAGCTGGTTCCACGGATCCATGGAGATGCCGTTCAAGTCATAGACTACTTTTCCGGCCCGGATTGTCAGTTGGCAAATGAGGCGGGTCTTGCCCATCAGTTTCGTGTTGTCTGTGTCTAGAAACCCGAACTTGCCGTGTTCCTCGCTCAGCACCGCAACGTCCGCCGGCGCTCCTGGCGAGAGATTGCCGAGTTGCGACCGCTGGATCTCCGTTGCCGGATGCGAAGTGGTGTCTGCGACTACCTGCTGCAACGTGAGTCCCATGGCCATGAACTTGCTCATTACGTTCAGCATGCCCTTGGTGTTGGAGTTCATGCTGTCAACGTGCAAGTCGGTCGACAACGAATCCGGCAGGAAGCCCGCTTTGATGAGCGGTATTGCAACACGGAAGCGGAAGCTGCCGGCGCCGGTGCCAGCGTCAAAGTAGATCCCGCGCTGGCGGCCAAGGATCAATCCCTGCTGAGGACCCAGCGTCACGGGATCCTGTTCGCCGCGCAGGCCAGAGTATGCGTGGGTATAAATGTCTCCCGGGCGCAGATACTTGGTTAGCAGATCATAGAGCGGGCGCTCGGGGCGATTGGCGCCGTAGTCGATCATGACAGGGATGTGGGCAATGTTGCCCACATCAACCGCTCGGATGTACGGCGTCCACTCCGGGCCGGCGAAATGCGCGCTCTTGATGCCAATGATTGTGTCTGGATAGCGCATCGCCATCCATGCGGTGGGGACGACCTGCATATCATCGATGTTGTTTTCAAAGCGCGGGCCGCGCATGCCAGCCCCGACGATATTCAGAAATGCCAGCACCCGGGTCTGCTCGCGGTCAATAATGTGTTCCTTGAAATCCTCAAAGTTGCGCCATCCGGAACTGCCGGCGTCACAGATCGTGGTCACTCCGTTGCGGAAGGTAAAGCCGTCGGGCCAGAGGCCAGAGTCGCCGGCATAGGAGTGGGCTTCTCCAGTCGAGGCGTAATCATGGGTATGGATGTCAATCAATCCTGGGGTCACATAGTAGCCGGATACGTCAATCGTCTTGACGGCATCTTTGGGATTCAGGTGCTCGCTGACGGCTGCGATCTCGCCATCCTTGATGGCGACATCCATGACTTTGTCGACATTGTTTTTGGGGTCGATTACGTGCCCTCTCTGCAGTAGCAGATCGTACGGCAGTGGGTTTGGAGGAGTCGGAGGTGGCAACACGCTGCGCACACCTCCGCGATTTGCAGATACGCCCGGCTGCGGTAGCGCCTGCGGCAGACCTGCCTCTTTATTGGGTCCTTGCCTTGCGGGAGTGACCGGAAAGCAGCCCTTGCATGCGGTCGGTTCCGGTGGCCCAGGATTCTGATACGCATTGACACTGACAGGAACCGATGTTTCCGGAGAGGCTGGAGTCGCCCCCGTGCTCTGATTTCCGACGGCTTGGGCTTGCGCGGCGGCGGCGAACAACAGTATCGCGCTGAAGAGAGAGCGTCCGATGATGGATACCTGCCTTAGTGTCATCTTTAAAATATACCTCCGTGTGAAACTGGTTTTGAATCTTAACCGTGAGCACATTATTCGCGTGACGCGATCGTTCGCTTCGCCTCCGCTCCGGTTTCCCCGTTCGAGGATGAACGATGCATCCTCTGCATGGAGAGGTCAGAACACAGTCCACTACAATTCTCTTACTCTGGGTCGAACGACGCGATGCACTAAGATGTGCAGCGGGTAAATGGTTGACTATCATTCATACAAAGGGACGACGCTATATAAGAAATCCTTCGCTCTCTGTATTCACTGTTTCTCCCGCGATGTCGGCAGGCAAAATACATTTCTGGAAACATACCTACAAATATTGTAGGACCATACGTTTTGGCGCTGATACTTTGGCGACTTGAACAGCATCGCCTAATAAACCGCTAGTAGGATCAAGGTCCATGCGGAAGATACCTTCTGTTTGACTTAGGACGAACAAAGTATTATGTGCGAGGATCATGCTTTCAATATAAGAAGATTGTGTCCATCTGTCCGACTCTTGGATGAGATTGAGCTTTCCGGTTGCTGAATCAATAATCCAGGCAGAGATTCTGCTATTTGCGGAACTACTTGCGCTGGGGCGAGAGCGAGAACTGTACAGGAAGTTACCGGACGGATGCATGGCCATCGTAGTCACGATGGACGTTTCCAAAGACGCCGCAGTATGCAGAGATCGATGGTACAGCCGATCCAGAATTTGGCCGCTCGCCGCGTCATAGCTGAAACACGAGATGGAAGCATTCAGTTCATTCATCACATACAGGATTCGACCTGAGGGGTGTAGCGCTATGAAACGAGGCCCGCTGCCTGGTTCGGACTCGAGTCGATGGGTGACGATCAGCCGATTCTCTGCCAGGGTAAAGACGTTCAGACTGTCACTGCCAAGATCGGCGCTGAGAAGACGATGTTGTGTGGTGTCAAAGAGCACCATTTGTGGATGGGAAGTATGCTGGCGCTCCAGGTCGGGTCCGGAACCTACCTCCTTGAGAATGCAAGAAACGCGTTCCAGGGCTCCGTCTGTGCGAACCGGAAGTACGTTATAAGAACCGCCGCCATGCACCGCAACGATCAACTTAGAACCGTCGGGAGAAACGGCCAGATATCTTGGAGCAGTCGCCGATAGCGACAAGGGCTGGCGGTTCAGGCGAGTTAGCCGGCCATTCCGAAAATCGATGCTGTACGCCTCGACCGTACCGGTGGGTAGGCCCCTATACTCATCGATCTCGTTCGCCGCATATAGAAAGTTACGGCTCGGATGCAAGGCAAGGCAGGAAGGTTTATCGCATGCGACGGTTTGCGATAGTTCCCAACCATTTTCCTCCACGGTAAATACTTGTATCCCATGTCCCCAGCTACCGACATAGGCAAACAGAGACTCGGTTCTGTCTTCAACCCGGCCCAGCCCCTGTAATCGCTTCGGGCCTATGAAACAACTCAATGCCTTTTGCGGACGAAGGGTACTCATGCCAGAAAGATATCCAAGCCGCTGCAAAAATGTTCTTCGATTCCAGAGCATATGTCGTGTCATAGGTGGTACTCTCTTGCGAATGCGATAATAACCGCGTGAAGCAGTAGATTCAAGTACGGACGGACATGGCGTGATGAAATATATTGTTGGGATCGTAGCGCCGTTTTACATCTTGCAAGAATGGATAGAGCTGTTCTCCATAGTACAACTGCGGCCAATAGGAGTAACTCAACATATCCCTATCGGGGTAGTTGATATAGCAGCCTTCATACCGGTCGTTGAAGTAAGGAGTTCCTTTATGATTGGGGTCTGCATCGGGACCTGAGTATAAATCCGTGTAGAAGTCTTTCATCCATTCAATGTGACTGTCGTCTTCTTCTGCATCTTCCCAAATTGCCATAAATTGCAGCTTCATCACGGAGGAACGTTGCGTTACAGAAGTCTGTTCTGCGAGTTCTTTGCTATTTATCGCGCCACCGTAGGAATCTACCAATATAGTAAATCTGCGCATATCAGTTCCTGGCTGATCGCGTCTAGAGCATTTCACCTATAGGTGTATATAGTATCCGCAATGGCGGAACCAGGCTTGAGGGTTGGATGGGGAGAGGGTGGGAATGGCCTCGGAAACAGCTTGGTGGAGGGCATCGGCGGATCGGGC
>JBAVOQ010000148.1:0-1605 GCA_049692235.1 Acidobacteriaceae bacterium
CAGGCCGCGCTGCGCAATCAACTCCATGGCGCGCTCAATCGGGATCCGGACCTTGCCCGGCTCTCCGTCAATGCGCGTGTAGTGGTCGAGCAGCAAGTCTTCCCTTGCATGCAGGTCGGTGATGTCCTGGTCGCCGTCGTCGCTCAAAAGGCGCGGGGTGGGGAACTGTTGCACCAGCGTAGCCACCTTGTTCTGCAGCGCCGGGCTGGAAGGAAAGTCCCCCAACTGGCGCACGTCGGCGGTCTTGGTCCACTTCGAGGTCGGCCCGTCCTCCTGGTTCATTTCCGCGTTGAACACCTTGCCGATGCCGTAACAGAGCACGCCGGTCACGGCCACGAAGACGGCCAGCGAAACCAGGAAGACCACGATGCCGGTCACGCTCGCGTCGCTGCGCTCGTAGCCGTGCGAGGCATCGATTTCGCCGCCGGGCTCATGGGCGCCGTGCGGAGGCACTTGGTTGTCGTTAGGCGACGGCATGATCGGGCTCCAGAATTTCCGCCAGATGCGGATCGTTGATCTGAACCAGCGGCCGGCTCATGAGCTGCCTGCAGTAATACGCCACCCACAGGCTGATCATGGCGACGGGAACGGCCACGTACTCCAGAATCCCCCAGCTGAAATGCAAATTGCGCGCCGCGTCGCGGAAGTTCGGCTCGATCAGCCAGAACAGGTCGAAGGCGCGGGCGAAGATCATCCACTGGCACAGCCGCACCATGCGCTTCTTGTTGCGCTTGATGTCGCGCGACAGCAGAACGGAAAACGGGATGACCCAGTGGAAGATGAAATCGAGGGTGATGATGATGCCCCAGCCGCCGCGGATGCGGTCAAGGTACCAGTTGATCTCATCCGGCAGGTTGCCTGACCAGATGATGAGGAACTGGCCGAACGCCAGGTAGATGTTGAGCATCACGAAGGCCAGGGTGAGCTTGCCCAGGTCATGCTGCTCGGTCTGGCGCAGGATGGTGCGGAACGGCTCACCCTTGGACAGGCTGATCGCCGTCAGGATCCCCAGCGCCAGCACCGCGTAGCCCTGTCCCACCAGAAACATCAGGCCGTAGATGCTGGAGTACCATGTCACGTCCAGCGACATGACCCAGTAAATGGACGCCGCCGTCATGGTGAAGGCGTAGATCGGAATGCCCGGCCCGCTGAAGTTCTCGAACTTCTTGATCCAGAACGGCGTCGTCTCCGGCGCCTGGGCGTCGCGTTGCAAACCCCATGCGTTCAGCCGCCATGTGTACAGGCCCCAGATGGCGAAGCAGATGAGACCCACGTACACAAACCAATGGGTGTTCAACATCGGCTGCTTCCAGGCGATGCAATGGTCGATGACCTCAACCTGCGCCTGGGTAATCTGTCCCAGCTTGAATGCCCGGTCCACCATGCCGTGGTTGGCCCACATGAAGAGGACGTGTGGAAAGACCGCGATGGGAATCCAGAAAAGAAACACCAGCGGCAGGGTGCGGCTCATGGCCTCGAGCGGACGGCGCAGCAGCAGGCCCCACTTGCCGCCGGAGCAGTATTGCACCATGAGCAGGGCCAGCCCGCCGACCGCGAAGCTGAAGGTCATCATCAGGCCGAGGTCCCAGGCGCGGAGCACGTGCT
>JBAVOQ010000149.1:0-10143 GCA_049692235.1 Acidobacteriaceae bacterium
TGCTCAAGCTTCCGCCGTGTCTCTTCGTTCAAAACAATGGGCTGCGCAACACGCATATCGAGGTCCTCTCATCATAAGATGAACCTCAATATATAACTGATTCTAATAATGAGACACTACACTAGGACCAAATTCCCTGCTAACAGGGATAATAACAGGGAAATTTACGAATTTGGACTGTGATTCAGGCGGGAGAAGTACGCTATTGTCCTGAATCCAGGCGAGTTCTTGGCGGAAACATGCTTGGAATGTCATCACCGAACAGGGAATAATCACCCAGCTATCAGGGAAAGCCATTTCCCTGTTACAGCACACGTGTCTCGAGACGTTTGTACGAGAGCCTCTGGTTAGCAGGTGGCCCGACTTGTGTGAGCTAGAACCCTGGCCTATTCGATGATCCGCTTCACCTCCGCCACCGGCACTCCCAACTCCGCCTGCTTCACCACAGCCACTATCTGCTCCACAGAAAATCTCTTCTTCTTCATGCAAAATCCCCTTTCAGATTTTGCCGAAGACTAATATTTCGTCTGGTTCAGATTTACCGAGGCCGATCAGGCTGGCAATACCTTTTCCCGCCATATCGGAAGAATTGCCGGGATTGAGGTAAAAATAATCCTAAATTGTTTTTAATTTTTGCATATCGCTGTAAATTCTCTTGACATTGAAACTCTTGGGATTATAATCGCGCTGGCATAATCAAGGAGGTGCTTCCGGGTGCGAACACATGTGGGTTACGGTTTTTATCTATCTGTAATAGGCCTGATTGCGATATTGGGATTGAGTGCTCGGATGAGCGCGCAATTTACCACGGCACGGCTGAGTGGAACTGTTGTTGACAGCACTGGATCGGCTATCGCGGGCGCGACTGTGACTGTTACGAGTATAGATACTGCATATACGCAGAGCGCCACCTCGGGATCCGCAGGCGAGTATCTATTCCCAAGCCTGCCGGTTGGGACCTATCAATTGGGAGTGACAAGGGCCGGCTTCTCCTCTTATATACAAAAAGGTTTGGTATTGACTGTGAATCAAGCAGCTACCCAAAAAGTTAAACTTCAAGTTGGCAAAGTATTCCAGCAGGTCACTGTGAATGCGAACGCATCGATGGTGACCACGGAGTCAGCGACTGTTGGTCAGCATATTAATCAAAAGAACATCGTAAGTTTGCCACTTAACGGTCGTGCAGTTCAACAATTGATCTTTCTTATTCCTGGCGCGATCAATGTCTCATCGCAGAACTGTGGTGCCAACTGTGAGGGAGGCACCTTCCTGACCGAACAATATGCCAAAGTCAATGGCGGCGGTTCAAACGGTGTTTATTACCTGTTGGATGGCGTCGACTATAACGATACCTATATCAACGCAAACCTGCCCTTTCCAAACCCGGACGCGGTTCAGGAATTCAATGTCGTCACGAATAACATGAGCGCCATCTATGGGAACGCGACCGGTGGAGTCGTGAATGTCGTGACCAAATCAGGGACGGATCAAATTCATGGCAGCGCTTTCGAGTTCCTGAGAAACTACGCGTTGGATGCACGAAACTATTTCGCGACATCTCCAGATCCTCTCAAGCAGAATCAGTTTGGAGGCAGTGTCGGCGGCCCTATTCTGAAGAACAAATTGTTTTACTTCGGATCCTATCAAGGCACTCGGACAAGTACGTCCTCCAATGGATTAATCCAATTTGTTCCCACTGCGGCGGAACGCACGGGAGATTTCTCTGGCCTCCTGCCGGGTACACCGTTGGTGGATCCAAGCACCAGCCTACCCTTTCCCAACAATCAGATTCCACCGTCCAAGTTAAGTCCGGTCGCACTGTATCTTTTAAATTACATCCCGCTTCCCAATGGCCCAGGGCGCCAGCTGACTTTTAACGGATCTCCCTTAATACAGAACACAAATGAGTATTTGGCAAAAGCCGACTACAATGCCGGGAAGCACCACCTGAGTGTTCACTACTTTCAGATGCAGTATGATGTGCCTATTTCTATCCCTCCAGCCTCCAATATTCTGGAGATTAATTCAAATCCCGCTCAGTCGATCACGTTGAAGAACATTAGTGTGGTCGATATCTATACCCTCTCGCAGAACTTCCTCCTGAGCAGTTACTTCGGATACACATCCCAGAACGGTGGCTCGCTCTCGAATATACCTTTCAATATCGCGACCGCGGGTGTCAATATCGCTCAACCCCCGACTCTGCCCGGTGGGAAGGGTCCTGGCATTGACGTCGGTGTGTCGGGTGGCCTCAGCATTTTCGGCAGCCACTATGGCGCATTTAATCGCGGCGACCAATCGCTTCGGGAGATTGGAACTCTGATCCGGGGTGAGAACTCCCTACAGTTTGGCGGAGAAGCATTGCGTATCCGGGCCCCCATGGCAAATGAGTATGAGAAGGATGGCGTTTTCACCTTTTCCAACAGTCTTTCCGGAGACAATACCGCGGACTTCCTGCTAGGTGCGGTATCTTCCTTCACGCAGGGCGGCGGGTTGTACCTGGATTTTACGGGCATCAGATGGAGCGCCTTTGTCCAGGACGACTGGCGGGTGAGCCCCCGGCTCACCGTGAGCGCCGGCCTTCGATGGGACCCGTATTTCCCCTACAAAGATAGCCTTGGACGGATTGCCTGTTTTGTGCCGGGCGAGCAGTCCGTCCGTTTTCCAAATTCTCCACAGGGCCTGATTTTTGGTGGCACGAACCATGATCCGGGCTGTCCTCAGGGCTCCGTCTTCAATAATCCATGGAATCTCGGACCCCGCCTGGGATTTGCCTACGAGGTGACTGCGGATGGCAAAACCAGTGTCAGGGGGGGTGCAGGCTACTACTACGAGTCACTGAATACAGTAGCGCTTCAAGATGTGGTCGGGATTCCACCTTTCGCCCCGATTGTGACTCTCACCGACGTCAACTTTTCCGATCCCTATGGGAGCGCGGGTGTGACGAGTCCATTCCCGGCGGAGTTTGGGCCCTCGAACCCAGGCCCTAATGCCACTTTTCCACAAGACATTACTCTCTACCCGGTTATCTCCCGGCATTTTCAACTTCCAAGAGTCCTTACCTGGAATCTGACTCTGGAGCGAGGGATTGGCCAAAGCTTGCTGGTGCGCGCAGCATATATGGGAAGTGCTGGAAGTCGTCTGAGCGGTACTGGTGACCAGGAGGCGGGACTGCTCTGGGTGAACCCCGCTATTTATATCCCCGGGCAGTCCACGGAAGATAACACGCAGCAGCGGCGTATTTATCCATCTTTCGGTCCAATCTTGTCGTTGGATTCAGCGGTGCACAGTAACTATCACGCGCTTCAATTGACTCTGGAGAAGCGCGTCTCGCGGGGCCTTTCTTTCCTGGCAAATTACACATGGGCCAAGACGCTGGATGATTTCGGCCCCGGTGGGTCGTCTGGACATCAGAACCCCTCCGGGGGAAATACATGCACCTGTGGGCGCTATTTTGATTATGGGCCGGACTCCGGCGACATCAACAAGGCTCTCAACATCTCCGGCACTTATCTATTCCCCCGGATATCGTTCAAGGGTTCAGCCGATGAATTAGTCAATGGGTGGGAGTTGACCGGCATCGCGACCTGGCTCACGGGCTTTCCGTATACGGTTTTTAGCGACTCCGATAATTCCTTCAGCGGGATAGGAGCGGATCGCGCCGACCTAACCGTGCCACGAGTCAAGGATGCCGTTTTGAGCACAGGTCGGTCGCATGCGGCGCTGGTGAATCAGTGGTTTAATACCGCGGCTTTCACCTCAAACAAAATCGGGACGTTTGGAGACTCGGGGAAGAACATTCTCCGAGGTCCAAGATATTTCGATACAGACTTGGCATTATTGAAAAATTTCAACCTCGAAAAAGATGTCTCACTTCAATTCCGGGCTGAATTTTACAACGCTCTGAACAACGTAAATTTTGGCATGCCCGATTCAGGCCTTACGGATAGCGCCTTCGGGCAACTCACTTACGCCCGGAGTCCACGAATCCTCCAATTCTCACTGAAAGTTATTTTTTGATCTCAACCCTTGATGATTGGCCTTATATCGAGTTGGGCTGTGACGACGAATGTTTGTATCAAAACAGGTTCTATCGAGGAAAGGAATGTATCGTGAAGCAGCGGCTCAAGCAGCCCGCGAAACCATGCGGCGGTTGAGCGATAGTACGGAAAACCTGAGAGTTATTTCCCCACGGGAATGTGCCATCTGGATACCCTTCAAGCGCTGACCTCGACCAACGATCTGCCTTGACATCACGTTTGCGGCTTCCATATGGATGAATATGTGGACATTGATGAGAATCACCTGCCTCCTCCAGGTGCTATCTTCGGGAAGCGGGTACGCATGAAAGAATTCCTCGAGGTAAATGGGGATGCACCTAATCCCCAGTAGGAATACCAGCAATATACTGCATAGTTACGGGTGGTGGACCCGCAACTATGCTTTTTCGGGATCGGGGAAAACGGTAATTTGGAGTTCGGCGATCCGGCGAGGCAGACTTTGACTACCCGGTCAGACATAAAGGTAATCAAGCTTGATAGGGTGTGCCGGCAGCAGCAGGTTGCGGAGGGATGGTTTCGAAGTTTCGACGGTGTTCGAGCGCGCCCTCACTCTGACCATCCCCGCGTTGTTCCGAACCCCGAAGATCATGGTATATATTCCGGGTAGCCGTAAGGCGCAGATTATCCGGCGAGCCCTTGAAGAATCGATCTCGACAGAATGCCCGGCGACCATTCTCCGAACCATCCGGACGTGACCGTCTACCTTGATGAAGAATCTACAACGGATTTGCAGGATCTGGTGCTGTCGGATGATGGAAACCATTGCGGTATTTGACACATTGAGCGTTGCCCTCAGAGGATGTGGTTTTCCAAGACTGGCTTCGCGAATGGGTGAAGTCGGATACTGAACAACGGCAAGCATTCTGTTTGGTCTTAAAGATTGCGGGCCACGGAGCTCGAATGTGTTTAGTTTGAAGAAGCAAAGGAAAAATATGATTGGCAAGAAGATGATCTACCTAAGTATTCTGCTTTTGGCGTGCTTCCCTGGCTCGGTGAATGATTATGCTCAAACTCATGGAACGACCGCGCTTCCTTCGGTGACGAAAGCACTTGCGGAACCTGTACAGCCGTCGGTAGTGACAGACTTTCAATTGCAGGAATATCTGCTGGCCCGCATTCCGTCGCTACCCTCGCCCGCGAACGCGGACCAATGGCGGACGGAAGAACAGCAAATGCGCAGGCACGTTCTCGAAGATGTTGCCTTTCATGGCTGGCCTCGCCAATGGATTGATTCCGCTCCACAGTTCGAACAGGTGGGGGTCATCGAGACCGGCGATGGATACCGGATTCGTAAATTCCGCTATGAAATTGTGCCGGGTTTTATGTCCACGGCGCTTTTGTATGAACCGGAAAAAATCACTGGACGGGTGCCCGCTATTCTAAATTTGATCGGTCATGAGCCAGACGGGATTGCGGTTGAATATGAACAGAAACGGTGCATCAATTTCGCCAAGCGCGGTATTGTGGCTTTGGATCTCGGATGGATGGGATTCGGAGAGCTTTCGCAGCCGGAGAACGCTCACGATTATGCGGCGGATCTTAATCTTGTCGGCTCGAACGCCCTCGGACTGTTCTATCTTGCGATGCGGCGCGGGCTTGACTACCTGGCGGCTTCGCCCGTAGTTGATCCGACCCGGTTGGGTGTTACTGGCCTTTCGGGCGGCGGCTGGCAGACACTTATACTAAGCGCTTTTGACAAGCGCGTCGCAGTTGCCGTCGAGGTGGCCGGCTTTGGGTCGGCGCAAAGCAATCTTACACACCCCATAGATACGGATGAGATTGAAGAAGATGCCCCGGACCTTACTCAAAACGAGGATTATCCAGAATTTGTGGCCATGCGTGCGCCGCGTCCGACCCTGCTAATTCACAACGCTGAGGATGACTGTTGCTTTCGAGCGTCCCTGGTGAAACCCTATATCTACGACGAGGTGAAGCCATTCTTCCAATTATTCGGAGTGTCCGATAATCTGGCCTGGCACGAGAATTTTGATCCTGGCGATCACAATTATCAGTTGGATAATCGGCAACAGGCCTATCGATTTTTTACCGAGCATTTCCATATGCCTGTCGCTGGAAAAGAGACCTTCAGCGATGACGAGATCCGAACTGCGCAGCAACTTGTCATTGGAGTACCGGCCAACAATTTAACCATCGTCAGTCTCGCAAAGCAGCTAGCGAACCGGATCAGGCGTGATACCGTCCCAGCCGATACCACACAGCGCGCTTCGTGGGTGAGGTCCGAGCGAAAGACTCTGAAATCGGTAATTCGTTACACACCGGTTTCCACGCTACGCGCCCTGAGAATGGACCATGGCATAGGCCTTAATTTCCAGACCTTGTCCTATCGCTTCGATTTTTCCAACGGACTTAGTGCAACGGGCATATCGTTCAAGGAAAATGCTGCGCCGCACAACCAGCCAGTTACGATTGTGCTCAATGACAACGGCTATAAGGCTTCCGGGAAATCTGTATTTGAACGTCTCAGCCGGGGAGAGCAGGTGCTCGCGTTAGATCTGCTCTTCAATGGCGCTGCTGCGCCAGGGCCTGATCCGGCCGCTTGGGTACTGCTGGTAGACAGCACCGGAGATCGTTCCTTGGGACTCGAAGCAGCTCAACTGGTGGCAACGGCAAATTGGCTTCGGTCCACTACTGGACGCAGTCAGATTCGGGTGGAGACCAACGGTATTCGCAGCCAAGTCATTGCGCTGACTGCCGCTGCGATCGATCCCAGTGCGTTTTCGGATCTGGTAAGCCAAAACGCGATGAGAAGCCTGACCTATCTGATAGATAAACCAGTTCCATTTCGCTCGGCTCCCGAGCTGTTCTGTTTAGATCTGTATAAAGACTTCGATCTCGATTCCCTAACAATAATGGCTGCTCCTACTCGAATCCGGAGAACTGGATACAAGGGAAGGAAACGTGTGTCTATCGAGCCAAGCGGTCCAAATTAGGGGTGCTATTTTCGAATCAAGTGCCGCAGCCGGAAACGCCATCGTATAAGGAGCGAAACGTTTTGGAGGCGCACATTGGTGGATTGCCTCGACGCTATTCTTTTCCATGGCCGTCAATTACATCAGCGTAAGCGTGTGGTGTGAACCGTCTGTAGGGCGGGGATGTATTGGGTGCGGATTCGAGTAAGTGTCCACGTAAACTTATGTGGACAGGTAATTATGTGTGGGTCATGGGAGCAGGAGTGAAGGACAGGTTCCAATGAAGCAGATCGCCGATACGATTGATGGGGTGGTCGGCGATGCGTTGCAGAACTCGCTGCAGGTAAAGCTCCGGATCGAGGCCGTTGAGCCTGGCTGAACCGAGCAGGGAGTGGACCGCGGCGGCGCGTTCTCCGCCGGTATTCGGAACCGGCGAAAAGATAGTTTTTGCGGCCCAGGGCGACGACCCGCAGAGCGCGTTCGGCGGCAGCGTTGTCGATCTCGATGTGCCCATCCTCGACATAGCGGGTGAGGGCGCGCCAGCGCGATAGGGCTTAGCGGATCGCGCCCGCAGTGTCGGACTTGCGAGAAAGCGAGTTGAGCATCTTCGCCATCCAGACATAAAGGCTGTCGAGCAGCGGTTTTGCCCTGGCCTGCCGGGTAGTTCTTCGGCTCTCCGGCGTGCTGCCTCGTATGTCTTGTTCTATGGCGTAGAGAAGGGCGATGCGCGCTATGGCTTCGGTGGTGATCGGCGAAGGATACGCGATGTGGACCTCGTGGAACTTGCGTCTGGCATGGCCCAGCAAGCGGCTTCGCAGATGGAGCCACTTTCGTAGAGATGATGGAAACCGGCATAGGCATCGGCCTGAAGAGTGCCGCGGAACTGTTCTGGATGCCGCTTCGGATGTTCCCCCTCCCGGTCTGGCGAGTAAGCGAACCACACGGCTGGAGCGGTCGCATCTCCCGCAGGCCGGTCGTCATGCACATAGGTTCATAGTCTTCCAGTTTTCGTCTTGCCGTTGCCTGGGGCCAGCACCGGAACCGGCGTGTCGTCGGCATGCAACTTCGTTGCGGCCAGCACATGCCGACGCAAAGCATCGACCAGAGGCGAGAGCAGATCGCTTGCGGCCAACTGGGTGTTGCTGGGCACGACAACGGGATGGGGCAAGCAATCCAGCAGCTACGTTCCGAACCGGTCGATCAAAGAGCTTCTGGGCTATCCGTTGACGAAACGTTTTCGCGAACTGCTGGGAGGTAGCATGAAGCGCCGTGAGCGAGGCCGATCACAACAAGCTCAAGGACGCACTGCATGCCATGGCGGCGATGCTGGTGCAGTCGCGCAATACGGAGAAGACCAGCACTGTACTGGAAAAGCCGCAAGGCCCAGCGGCCGGTGCCGTGACGCAGCCGGAGGGCCAGACGCCCCGCCACCCGGACACGGCCGCAATGGAGCCGAAGCTTTTCGTGGCCCACACAAGGTGGAGATCGCGCACCAAACGTTAACGCATGGGGAACGCTGCCCGGAGTGCGGCAAAGGCAACGTCTACGGGCAGAAGGAGCCGAAGGTGCTGGTGCGGATTACTGGCCAGGCGCCGCTGGCTGCCACCGTCTACTCTCTGGAGCGGTTGCGCTGCGGTGTTTGCGGGCCGGTGTTTACAGCACAGGAGCCAGCAGGAGTGGGAACGGAGAAGTACGATGAGACGGCGGCGGCGATGATCGCGCAGCTCAAGTATGGCAGTGGCACTCCGTTTTACCGGTTGGAACAACTGGAGAAACAACTGGGCATACCGTTGCCGACGGCGACGCGGTGGGAGATCGTCGAAGAAGCCGCGGAGCCGATCAAGCCAGCGCGCATGAGTTGATCCGTCAGGCTACGCAGGGTGAGGTGGTGCACAATGACGACACCGGCATGAAGGTGCTGAAACTGGAGCGCGAGCCCGGTGATAAGCGCACCGGTGTGTTCACCAGCGGCATCGTGTCCGCCGGACAAGGCCGGAAGATCGCGCTCTACTTTACCGGACGCCAGCATGCCGGCGAGAACATCGCCGATGTGCTGAAACATCGGGCAGCGGAACTTCTATGCCCGATTCAAATGTGCGACGCGTCCGCGTCACGACTGACCGACTTGATTGCCCAAGCTAAAGCCAGAGACCCGTTGTTGGGGGCGGATTTGGACAGGGAGTTCAAGGTTCTGTCGTCACGGTTGCCGTTCGGCCTGAACTTCGAACGCCACCGCCTACTGTGAGCGCCGGTGCAAATGTATGGTCCGCCACTTTGCCGCAAGCGAAAAGTGAAGGTGACAGGTTGGCCTGCGCAAATGTATTCGGCCTTGGTGGAGTAGTGTGAACTCCTGGCCATGATGGAATGCGCTGCGCTCTGTTCCTATCTAACTTTGCAGCCTTAAGAAGGCTGTTAATGAGATGGTCCGCCCGCTTGATTGCCTTTAAGAAGAGGGTGATCGTAGGGAGAGCGGTTTATGGAGGATCATTTTATGCATATTCAGGTTATCGGTATCGATCTGGGCAAGAGCGTTTTCCATCTGGTAGGGATGGACAAGCACGGCAAGGTGGAAGCCAGGAAGCGGTTGTCGCGTTCTCAGATGATGGTCTATACGGCGAAGCTTTCCTGCTGTCTGATAGGCATGGAAGCATGCTGCGGCGCTCATTTTCTGGGTGCGGCGTTGGCGGCACAGGGGCACGATGTCCGGCTCATGCCAGCACAGTTTGTAAAGCCATTTTTGAAATCCAACAAGAACGACTATCTGGATGCCGAAGCTATTGCCGAAGCCGTGCAGCGGCCGAACATGCGTTTTGTGCCCATTAAGACAGACGATCAACTCGACCTTCAGGCTCTCCACCGTGTTCGGGACAGACTTGTTTCTCGCCGCACGAGTGTCATCAACCAACTGCGCGCTTTTTTATTGGAGCGAGGGATTACCTTCCGGCAAGGTCGGGCTTACTTACGGAAACAGATCCCCGACTTGCTCGAAGATGCCGAACAGAGGCTGACTCCGCGTATGCGGAGACTAGAGCATTTCACCTATAGGTGTATATAGTATCCGCAATGGCGGAACCAGGCTTGAGGGTTGGATGGGGAGAGGGTGGGAATGGCCTCGGAAACAGCTTGGTGGAGGGCATCGGCGGATCGGGCTT
>JBAVOQ010000150.1:0-17636 GCA_049692235.1 Acidobacteriaceae bacterium
GATCCGTCGAGCGATACAACATAGTCAAGAGAGCATGAGGTCGTTGGCCCGACGTCATGGGATCAACCCGAAGACCGTCGCGAAGTGGAAGAAGCGCGAGTCCACGGTGGATCGCCGGACAGGGCCAGCTATGTATTTACCGGGTTGAATTCCATCAAGCCGGAGATGATTACGGAAGCGACACGCAATGCGCGGGCGGCGGCGGAACGATTCGCGGCGGATTCCGGAAGCAAGGTGGGGACGATCCGCACGGCGGAGCAGGGGCTGTTTACAATTTCTTCCGCTGATGCGGCAGCCGGCAGTGACAATGGAAACGGCGGATACCAGGCGGATGCCAGCATCCGGAAGAGCGTGCGGGTGGTGACAACGGTGCAATATTATCTGCAGCAATAAGCGCATTGCGGATCTGCCACCCTTTGCGGCCGCGGCGGCGACCTTCGCCGTCGAAAAAGACAATGTCCTCGACCCCACTCAAGCCAAAAGAAGGCTTGAATGGGGCACCCTCTGCACTGATCGAGCGGAAAAGCAGGCCCTGCACTACGCGCGCCAAAAATGGCGCGCTCCGGTCGGGATGACAACTTTTTCACCGCGATGGTTGGGCTGAAGGCCAATGCGGCAATCGGTCACCCCGGCGACCAGGAATGACAATTATTTTTCCCTTATGACTGGGAGCAGATGCGGCAAATTTCTTCGCCAAATTTCTCTGCTTTGGAGGGACCGATTCCGCTGACGCAGCGCAACTCTTCCAGCGTGATCGGCCGTTGCTGTGCGATGTCCCTTATAGTTTTGTTGCCGACAATGCAGAAGGCCGGCACGCCATGTTTTCTGGCCTCCGCCAGCCGCCATGCGCGCAGCTTATCCTCGATGGCCACGGCATGCACCGGCATTGCAGCTGTCTCCGGTTGGCGCGATGGAGTTATTCCGGTTTTTGAAGAGATGCTTTTCCCGCTTCGCTTACTCTCGCTTTTTTTGCGTGCCGGGGTCACATGGTTCGAGTCATCCGGCAGAACAAAATCCAGCGGATCAGTGGGCGGCAGTTCTTCGCCTTCTTGGGTGAGGCTCGCCTTGCGGTAGGCGATGCTGCGATTCTCCTTTTCAAATGTCAGTTCTTCCAATCGAACCAGCCCAGCGCCGGCCAACGCTTGCAGAAGATTCTCGAACGCATCGCGCGAGACCTGTTCCCGCGGAAACATGTCTTTGTGCAGCCTGCCAGTGGAGCCTGCGGAACTTTTCTTTAATGCATGAATAACAGCCCATGCGGTTTGTTTCTCGGATTCGTTGGGCGCGCGGAAGCGTCTGGCAACGCAGGCCTGTGGCGCGCACACATCGCAATGTCCGCATGGACGGCGTGCATCCGCCAAATCTCCGAAGTGGCGAATCAGGGATGTCATGCGGCACTGGCTGGATACGGCATACTGCACTGCCAGGTCGAGTTGCGCCTTTCTGCGCTGCGACTCGGCGGCATAGGAGTCGCGCCATCCCTGAGCGCCCCTGACGGCATTTTCGTCAAAGTCCACCGCTCCACCACCGTGGATGACGAGTTTTTCCAGCACTCTGTCGAACAGGTCCGATTCCATGCGCAGCTTGGCGCGGAGAGATTCCTTCTCCAGCGGCTCTTCTCCAAGGCGGCGATAGACACGATCCAATTCGTCGACCGGCGGATAATCGCGCTCGAAGAAAAACTCATGCATCTTGCGGTCGGCGAAGGAGTACAGCAGAATCGCACGACTGGGCAGCCCATCGCGGCCGGCGCGACCAATCTCCTGGTAATACGCCTCCAGCGTGCCGGGAAGCGAGGCGTGGACAATGGTGCGCACGTCGGCCTTGTCGATCCCCATTCCGAAGGCGACCGTCGCCACCACTGCCTGGAGCCGCCCCTGCTGAAATTCCTGTTGCACAGTTTCGCGACGCCGCGCATCGAGACCGGCGTGGTAGGCCGCGGATGGAAATTTGGAAGAGAGCTGCGCCGCAAGAGCCTCAGCCTGTTTGCGAGTGGGCGCATAGACGATGGCAGGGCGCCGTGCCTTATCTTCCAACAGGCCAGCAACAAAGGCGGGTCGCAGCGAAGGCGACATCTCCACCACCTCAATGCCGAGGTTTTCGCGGCGGAAACCATAAATAAATCTGGATGCATCTGCCATTCCCAACTGGGCAGCGATGTCGTCCTGTACGCGAGGGGTGGCAGTGGCGGTGAGCGCGATCACCGGGGTTGGAC
The DNA here is from genome assembly GCA_049692235.1 of Acidobacteriaceae bacterium. GTDB lineage: Bacteria > Acidobacteriota > Terriglobia > Terriglobales > Acidobacteriaceae > JAKAAZ01. Next base: position 2,216 of record JBAVOQ010000150.1, read on the forward strand.
GCAATGCCCGCACAAACTGGCCGAGCATGCGATAATCCGGCCGAAAATCGTGCCCCCATTGCGAGATGCAGTGGGCCTCATCGATGGCGATCAAAGACGGCTTTCGTTTCGCCAGCATCTCGATAAAGCCGGGAACCCGCAGCCGCTCCGGGGCGATGAATAAAAACTGGAGAGCGCCGGCCAGATAGTCTGCACAGGCCTGGCGGGAAAGCGCGCGATCGAGGCCGGAGTGAATGCGCGCCACAGAAAGACCAAGGGAAGCGAGTTTTGCCGCCTGGTCCTCCATAAGCGCGATGAGCGGACTGATGACGAGCGTGGTGCCGCCGCGCGCAATCCCCGGCAATTGGAAGCACAGCGACTTGCCGGCGCCTGTCGGCATGACCAACAGCACGTCTCTGCCCTGAATGGCAGCGCGGCAGACGACTTCTTGATTGACGCGAAAAGAAGAGAGGCCGAAGGCGCGTTGCAGCAGAGGAAGAAGCGATTCGCTGGGTTGAGGGAGGATCGTTGCCACAGTGGTGAGGATAACAAACCTGCGACGGCACCACTGATTGACGCGGCGGGCAGCAGTGACAACTGGAACGGCGGATACCAGGCCGGCGCCAGCATCATGAAGAGTGTGCGGGTGGTGACGACGGTGCAATATTGGCGACATCGAAGCCCGTGCATGCGGCGGAAAATTGATTCTGCGCGAGTGTGGCTATTGCGATGCGCGCGAAGTGGTTTTGCTTTTTTGAATCGCGGCATTCCATGCATCATCGTCGGCGTGGCTGACGGCACCGGCACCCATCGCCCAATGGGCAAAGCCAGGCGGTGGATTTTTTATGCCCTGGATATTGGCGAGGCGGATGGAGCGGATCTCTCGCCAGACAATCCCACGGAGGTCGGCGTGGCGAAGATCGGCGCGACTCAGATCGGCGCGAGCCAGGTTAGCGTGACTGAGATCGGCGCTGGTCAAGTCGGAGTCGCTGAGATCGGCGTCGGTGAGATCGGCGCTGGCGAGCGAGGCTCCGCGGAAGTTGGCGGATTGCAGATTGCAGAAGGTAAGGGTGGCGCGGTCGAAGACACTGTTACGCAGGTCGGAGGCATCCATGTCGCAGCGATCGAGATGACCACCCTTGAGGCGAATCCCAAATAAAAATGCGTTGTCCGCCTGAATCCCGACGAGGGAGACGCCGTCATGATTCAGCTCCTGCATGGCTTCGATACGGCCGCCGTTGCCGCCTTTGCCTTGGGCCGCGTCGATGACCTGCCATGCCTGATAATGTCGCTGCTTGATTCGGGCTCCACTTTCGGAGAAGTAGAGAATGACGGCGACTAAAACAGAAAACAGGCTGAGATATTCCAGGACTTCCAGCAAGACCCAGCCTCCGAGGACCCACGCGACCCATTCGAGAAGCCAGTTCGAAGCGTGGAGCGGGAAGGCCCAGCGCGGCGATTTGTGCTGGCGATGTTCGCGCCAGGGCTTGGGCTTGGGGCGCTGCTCTCGCATCGGGAAGGTGGCTCCTGGCGAAGTGGAATGCTTCGAACTAGAAGTATATTTGTGCGGCGAGGAAGTGGGCCGATTTCTTCCGAGGGGCGCGCGAGGCGACGCGAAACTATCGCATGGGGTGGGGGGCGAGTTTGTGGCGGGCGGATTCAATCATGGTGTTGACCAGCGCGACGGGCAGGCCGACGACGTTGAAGTAGCAGCCGACGATGCGCGGAATCCAGCGGCTGGCGTGGCCCTGGATGGCGTAGGCGCCGGCCTTGTCCATCGGCTCCCGGGTGGCGACGTAGGCGAGGATTTCTTCGTCGGACAGAGTGAGCATGGTAACGCGGGTGGTTTCTGCGGCGACTTCGACACCGAGCAGTGAGATGAGGCAGACGCCGGTGATGACCTGGTGGGTTCGGCCGGCGAGCAGGCGCAACATGCGGGCCGCATCGGTGTCGTCGACGGGTTTGTTGAGGATTTCGTGATCGCAGACGACGACCGTGTCGGCGCCGAGGACGAGCAGCGGGTCGTCGCCAGGGTGGGCGTTGAAAACTGCTTGCGCCTTCTCGCGGGCCAGACGTTTCACCAGGTGGATGGGATCTTCGCCGGGACGAGGATCTTCATTGACCGGGATGGATTCCACCTGAAAGGCGAAGCCGGCCTGGGTGAGAAGTTCGCGACGTCGCGGCGATGCGGAGGCAAGAATGAGCATGAGTTCCCTATAACGATTTCATCGTGAGTGGGGAGGGATGTCAAAAAAAGGTGATTGGACAATTCGTTTCAGCGGACAACATTTTTCCATCCCACCCTAGCCGCAAATAACGCGGCAAGGATGGGGCACCCAGATTATCGTTGCGCGCAAAAAACGCAGGTCCCTCGACTTCGCTCGGGATGACAATTCAATTTTTGGGCGACAAAGAGTTGTGCTTAGCGGACGAAGACTTCCATGCCGCGAGCTGTGTGAGAGCCCCAGGCCATGCGCGGCGTGTTGTGGGCGACGCCGAAGCGACCCAGCGGACCGAGCAGGATGATGCCGCCGTGACCGCCGAGGCGATGGAAGAGATAGGCGATGGCTTCTTCCGCAGCCTGCGCGGGGGGCGTGCCTTGCTGGACTCGATCGACGGCCCACTTGCCGAGTACCAGCTTCATGATGGGCTCTCCCCAGCCGGTGAGTGAAACCGCGGCGGAAAGATTGTCGGCATAGCAGCCGCAACCGATGAGCGAGGAATCGCCAACGCGGCCGGGAGATTTATTTAACGTTCCGCCGGTGGAAGTGGCAGCGGCAAGATTGCCTCGGCCATCGAGGGCAACGGCGCCGACGGTATCGTGCGATGTGGCGGCGTGAAGGGCGCTCAGTTGGGACGGCGCTGAGGCCGCACCGGGTGAGCCGACGGCGGTGTTGCGCAGTTTCTGCTGCGCCTCGGCCAGGTGACGACGTTCGCGATCGATGACCAGCTCTGAATTGTCGATGAGGGGCATGCCGTGTTCGGCGGCAAAAGCTTCCGCGCCCGCGCCGACGAAATACACATGCGGGCTAAGATCCATGACCAGGCGAGCCGCATGGATGGGATTGCGAAGTCGTTCGACACAGGCGACGCCGCCGGCGCGCAGGGTGGCACCGTCCATCAACAATGCGTCTAGTTGCACGTGACCATTGCTGGTGAGAAAGCTGCCTCGGCCGGCATCGAAGGCTTCGTCATCTTCCATGACGGCGACCGCAGCCTCGACTGCATCGACAGCCGACGCGCCTTTTTCCAGCAGCGCGTAGCCCGCAGCGAGGGCGTTCGATACGCCTTGTCGATGCGGCTCGACCAAATCGTCCGGGATGTCCCATGCGCCGCCATGAACGGCGAGGACGGGTGCAATTTTGAACGTCACAAAATCTATTGTAGTGCGGGAAATGGCGGTGGAATTTTTCTAGTTTATTAAAGAATTTGGTTGCCTGTGGGCGGCAGCTTTCATTCCATGGGCTGGAAGGTTTGGGGGTATTTGCACGAAGAAAGGCTGCATGGGAACGAAACGCAGGTCCTCCCACCTCGGTCGGGTCATCTAGACGACCGGGAACGACGAACCCTGAGGAAACGAGTCTGGCTAGGCCAGGGCGGTGGCGAGGTCGGGATCGATGGTCAGGATGGAGTCGGTGCAGGTGAGCTTGAAGACGTCGAGCAGCTGTTTGCGAGGCGCGACCAGGCGCAGTTGGCCGCCGACGGTCTTCATCCGGCCATAGAGCAGCATGATGAGGCCGAGGCCGGCGCTGTCGGCATATTCCACGCCGGATAGATCGAGGATGAGTTTCTTCGTGCCATCCCAGGCCAGCTTGTTGATGGTGGATTCCACCTCATGCAGGGTCATGCCAAGTGTCATTTTCCCTGTCAGTTTGACGACGACGGTGGTGGCATCGATGCGCTCGACTTCCGCAGTCAGATTCATGCTGATCGGCCCTCTTTTTCGCGATGTGTTGCCAATGCATTTGCTCTTGGTGCGACGTCAGCGGACGGGGGCGAGGCGACGTGTCTGCTCATATGTATAGCGGATGCGGTGAATCACTGTCATCGTCGAAAGAACAGCGAGGACCCAGAGGACGGGCGCCATGGCTCCCCAGCGGTTGAAGAGGGCGCCAAGAATGATGAGCACAACGCGCTCCGGGCGCTCCATAAAGCCGACTTTGCAGGAACCGATGAGGGCTTCCGCGCGGGCGCGGGTATAGCTGACCATCAGGGAAGTGACCATGACGAAGGCCGAGAGGAAGACGTAGAACAGGCGATCGGCACGGGCATAGTAGACCAGCAGGCCGAAGAACAGGGCAACGTCGGAATAGCGGTCGATGACGGAGTCGAAAAAAGCTCCGAAGACGGTGACTTGCTGGGTCTGGCGGGCGACGCGGCCATCCACCATGTCGAAAATTCCCGCACCAATAATGACCAGAGCGGCATAGACAAACATGCGGACATTATTATTTGGCCGGGCATAGCCGAAGAGGAAGGCTGCGCCGATGTTGATGACCAGGCCCATAAAGGTGAGGACGTTGGGCGAAATGCGCGTCAGGGCCAGACCATTCACAATCTTTTGCAGGATGAAGCCGCAACCTTTACCGAACGCGCTTGTCCAGGTCATTTCAAACCGCCATAGGTTTGCTGCCGCCGCACGACGAGACTACTCCTTCGTGTCGTGGATGGTGATGAGTTCGAGAACTTCCAGCTCGCGATTGCCATTGGGGGTAACGACAGTGGCGACATCGCCAACCTGCTTGCCCACCAGACTGCGCCCGATCGGCGAAGTGGTTGAGATGAGGCCTTTGCTGACGTCGGACTCTTCGCTGGTGACGAGCTTGTACTCGATCTTTTCATCTTTGGAAGAATCATAAACCAGCACGGTGGAGCCGAAGGCAGCCCGATCCCGGGGGATGTTCGAGAGGTTGACCAGGGAAAGCTCCGCCATGCGCTGCTTGAGCTGGCCGAGGCGCGCGTTGACGAACACCTGGCGCTGCTTGGCCATGTGATACTCGGCGTTTTCGCTGAGGTCGCCGAGCGAGGCGGCCTTCTTGATTTCAAGGGGAAGATCGTGCGTCAGCTCATGCTCCAACTGGCGAATCTCCGCTTCCAATTGCTTCTTAATATGTTCCGTCATGGGATTATCCGGGACCGCATAGATACAACAATAGATACGCGAAATCCCCTGACACCGGGATGCCACCATCGGGTTATTGCAATTTAACTATTATACCGGTGAAGTTGGATGGTTTTGAAGATGTCTATGGAAGGCGGAGCGGGGCGAAAAGGCGGGGGTGAGTTGCGGAAATGGAACCTCGCGGCCAGGGATTGGGGATTATGTGCCCTGCTGGGAGTGAAAAAGCTCCGCCACTCGGTCGAGGGTGTCGATTTCCTCCGCTGGCTTGTCGGGACGCAGGCGGAGGATGCGGGGAAAGCGGAGGGAGTAGCCGCTATTGTGACGATCGGATTGCATCACGTTGTTGAAGGCGACCTCGACGACGATTTTCGGCTCGACAATCAATTGGCTGCGGTTGGATTCCACGGTGTGTTCGAGGAACCACTGGGTCATGGTGAGGATCTCTTCATCCGTAAGCCCGCTGTAGGCTTTGCCGACGTTGCGCAGGCGCCCGCCATCGCGCACGGCAAAGGTGTAGTCGCTCAACACGGCGGCGCGACGGCCGTGGCCGTATTCGACGGTGGTCACCACGACATCCAGCGTCGCCAGTTCGCGCTTGAGTTTGATCCATGCCGACCCGCGGCGGCCGGGTTGATAGCTTGACTCCAGTGACTTGAGCATGAGCCCTTCATTGCCGCGCGCCTGGGCTGCGCTAAACGCTTCGTCGATTTGTTGAGGAGACGATGCGTAGGTCGTCGGGGCCAGTTTCAGCCGTGCCGGCGGGTCTTGGCTATCTGTAACTGTGTCGGTGACAAATAGAGAAGCTTGTGGAGAGGCAGCGATCGCGTGGACACTTTTCGCGTCGACAGATCGCAGGGCGGCCGAGGTCCAGGCGTCTAAGCGTTCGCGTCGCAGGCGCAGGGGAGCGTGCAGGAGCAGATCGTCGCCCGTTAGCAGCAGATCGAAAGCCATGTAGACGATAGGCGCGTCGGTGCGCATGGCGGCGGTGACACGTTTCCGGCTGAGTCGCGGCTGCAGCGAGGTAAACGGCAGAGCGCGATCAGCGCTGAAATCCCACGCAAGGATTTCGCCGTCGAGGATGGCTGGAGTTTTGACGGCGGAAAACCATTCGGCCAGTTCTGGAAAGCTGGCGGTCACATCCTCGCGGGTGCGAGAGAAGATGCGCACGCGGCCGGGCTGTTGCGGACCGCCGCAATGCACCTGGGCGCGCATGCCGTCGTATTTGTCTTCTATCTGGGCGGTCGGCTCGGCGGATGTTTCACTTTCTTCGGCGGTGAACCGCCCATAGGCTTCTTCTGCGTTCGCGGCGGGAGTGGCCAGCATAAATCCCAACGGATGAAACATTTTGAAACGGGCTGTCGACAACGCATCCTTGCGGGCCAGGTCGACCACTTGCGATAGATCGCCCAACAACATGCCTGCGTGGCGAACCGCCGAAACCTCGCGATCTGTCGCCGCAGCAATCGCTTCTTCGACAAGACTCTGCTTGACTCCGGTGCGCATGTCGCCGGTGATCAGCTTGATGAGATATTTTGCCTCGAGTGGAGAGACCGATCGCAACAGGTCAACCAACTGCGCCGACTTGGCAACTTGCGTTCGAGCAGTTGCGAGTGAATCCAGACGCGCGGCAATGTCGGCCAGGTTGAGATTTTTCGAAGTGATGTTGGCCGTTTGCAGCAAATCTTCTGCCGCGGCACCCAGATCGCCATACTTGCGATAGGCAGCGTGGAAGCGATCGCCGTCGGCGTGAGTCACATTCTCGAGTGCACGCACAATCAGTTGTCCGCCGATCTGGAGCTTGCGGGCGTCGGTCTCCGAAAATACTGCGCCGGTGAGATATTGAACGGCGAGACCGGCACCGGCAGTATCCAGTGTACGTAGATATTGCGACATGACGGCGCGCTTGGCGAGTTTGCTGCGCGTGGTGGCCAGCGTTTCGCACAATTCCGCGAATTTCAGCCACGTGGTTTCCAATGCAGCCATCGAGCCGACCTCCTTTCTTCCCCGCCTAACTCGGCAGAAAACGCGCTACGATAGAGCAAGCAGGCACCCTATGCGGCAGACAGACATCTTCTCGCGGGACGCATCGCGCGCAATCCGCACCCCTGGTGAGACGCACTATTAGCGGCTCCCGCCGCCTGATGATGTTTTCAGCTCGCTCTTCGCTTCCGAAACTTCACTCAATTTTCGCTGAACTGGCCGGTTTCGGCGCATGACACTTTCGGCCATGGACATGGAACATGCTTGAACGACTGACACAAATCGAAGCGCGCTACGACGACCTTTCTGCCCAGATGGCGGACCCGGCGCTGGTCTCTGATCAGCAGCAATATCAAAAGATCACCAAGCAGCATCGCGATCTGCAAGCCGTAGTGGAAAGCATTCGCGAGTTGAAACGCATTGAGCATGGCATTGCCGACGCCAAGGCGATGATGAACGAACCTGATGTTGACATGCGCGCCATGGCGGCGGAAGAACTGGCGCAACTGGAAGCAGAGCAGCCCGGGGTGGAAGAGCGGATTCGCGTGCTGTTGCTGCCGAAAGATCCGAACGACGAGAAAAACGTGATTCTGGAAATTCGCGCAGGCACTGGCGGCGATGAAGCTTCTTTGTTCGCGGCGGAGCTGTTTCGCATGTACACCCGCTTTGCGGAACTGCATCGCTGGAAAGTGGAAGTGCTTTCCATGTCGGAGTCGGGCGTGCGCGGCATGAAGGAAGTGATCGCCATTATTGAAGGCGAGCGCGTCTTTTCGCAGATGAAGTATGAAGGCGGCGTGCACCGCGTGCAGCGTGTTCCGCAGACGGAAACACAAGGGCGCGTCCATACCTCGGCGGTGACGGTGGCGGTGTTGCCCGAAGCGGAGGATGTGGACATCAAGATTGAGGCGAAAGATCTGCGCATTGACACCTTCTGCTCTTCAGGGCCGGGCGGACAGTCGGTGAACACCACGTATTCCGCGGTGCGCATCACCCATTTGCCAACTGGAACTGTGGTGAGCTGCCAGGACGAGAAATCGCAGATCAAGAATCGCGAAAAAGGCATGCGGGTGCTGCGATCGCGACTGTATGAAGTGGAAATGGAAAAGCAGCAGCAAGCGCTGGCCAAGGAACGCAAGCAGATGGTGGGAAGCGGCGACCGCAGTGAAAAAATCCGGACGTACAATTTCCCGCAGAATCGGCTGACGGATCATCGTATCGGCCTGACCATTCATCAGCTTGCCGAAGTGATGGAAGGAAAACTGCAACCCATTGTCGACGCCCTGATCGAGCACGACCAGGCGGAGCGGCTGAAGCACGACGCCGCGACTGTATGAGAGGGATGTTCGCGGAGTCGATGACAATTGGCGACGCAATCGCGTGGGGGGCTTCCCTGCTGGATGAGTCCGACTCCATCCCTGCGGCGCGCAGTCGTTCGGATGCGATCCTGCTGCTGCGTCATGTGCTTGGAATTCCGCATGCGGAAATGTATGCCTATCGTGAGCGGCCGCTGACGGCGCTGCAGACGGAGGCGTTCAATGCGCAGATCCAGCAACGCTTGCGGGGGACGCCTATCCAGTACATTACCGGCGAGCAGGAATTTTTCGGGTTGCCGTTTCATGTCACGCCGGATGTGCTGATTCCGCGACCTGAGACGGAGCACCTGGTGGAAGCTGCGATCACTCGACTGAAAGATCTGTCTGTTGTGCGCATCGCGGATGTCGGCACCGGCTCCGGCGCGATTGCGGTAGCCCTGGCGCACGGTTTGCCGCATGCCGAAGTGACGGCACTGGATATCAGCCCGGCGGCTCTGGCGGTTGCGGCGGAGAATGCGAAACATAACGGAGTGGCGGCGCGCATTCGATTTCTCGAGTCGGATTTGTTGAGCGCCGTTGCGGAGGAGCGCTTCGATGCCATCATGTCGAACCCGCCATACGTCGCCGAATCGGAACGCAAGTCGCTGCCCGCGGAAGTGCGCGAATATGAACCGGCGCAGGCGCTGTTCGCAGGACCTACTGGTTTGGAAGTGTATCGACGGCTGATTCCTGGCGCGCTTCCGCTGCTGGTATCCGGCGGATGGCTGATGATGGAAATTGGTCACGGCCAGCGGGATGCGGTTCGGGCTCTGCTGAATGACGCGGATTGGGATGGCGTCGAGTTTATCGCCGACCTGCAAGGCATTCCACGCGTCGCGGTAGCGCGCAGGCGGTAGGGTCGGGTGCGACGGCTAGCCCGCTCTCGAAGGCAGAGAGGGTGTTGGTCCGTCGCCAAATTTTTTTCGAAACATGCTGTTGGTTGCTTCCAGGGTGTGAACTTGAAGCTCGGTACGCCATTCTATCGATCGATATCCAGGTCCGCTCGACCGCTATTGATGTGCGGGATGCTGGTTTGTCTTGTTGCGCAAACACTGCAGGCGGCGGAGTTGAAAAAACAAACCGCAAAGGCGTTTGACAGCTATATCGCAGCGTCTGAAGCGCGCATGCAGGCGGAATTGCAGCATGGCCCCTTCCTCTATATTGACGGCCTGCCGGAGGAGTCCCGCCGGGAAGCCTATGCGCAGCTTCGTGATGGGCAAATCCTGGTGAAACAGCTGCATGCAAAAGTCGAAGGCAATCCCATCAAGGTTCCCGGTGGCCTGATTCACGACTGGATTGGCGTGATCTTCATCCCAAACGTGTCGCTGGCGCAAACCGTCGCAGTCGCCCAGGATTATGACAATTACAAGGTGATCTACAAACCCGATGTAAGCCGTTCCAGACTTGTGCAGCGGAACGGCGACAACTTCAAAGTGTTCCTCCAGTTCTATAAGAAATCGCTGGTCACGGTCGTGCTCAACGCAGATTACGATATCCGTTATGAACGCCTCGGCACGGATCGCATGGTCAGCCATTCCTACTCCACGAGAATCGTCGAACTGAAAGACGCGGGACAGGCGAACGAGCGGGAAATGCCGGTGGATGGGGGGCACGGCTATCTTTGGCGGCTCGACAGCTACTGGCGGCTGGAAGAAAAGGATGGCGGCGTTTATGTTCAGCTGGAATCGATTGGACTGAGCCGAGGAGTGCCGGCCATTTTCGCGTGGCTGGTAAATCCGTTGCTACGAAGTATTCCCCGTGGATCGCTAACGGGGTTGCTGGGCGCAACGCGTAGGTTTCTCGCCGACCATGGCCCGAGCGTTTCTAACCAGAGCCCATCGGGTTGACGGGGTCCCAGATACGGATGGCTGCTGCAACCGCGTGCTTGAGAAAGATAAGGAGATGGCATGATGATGGTTCACACGTTCTTGTTTCAATGGAAACCGCAGGCCACCGAGCAAGAGAAGCAAAAGGCAGCGGAGAGAATTCGCGCCCTGCAGGGACAGATTCCCGGGTTGATCGAGACCAGCTACAACGCGAACACGTCGCCGCGTTCGCAGGGATTTACCCATGGCGGGGTGATGAAGTTCCGCGATGAAGCGGCACTGCAGGCCTACTTCACGCATCCGGTGCACCAGAAACTGGTGGATTGGCTGATGCCGCTGCTGGCTGTGGCTGCGGAACTGGACTATGAGGCGTGACGGGTGGCATTCAGCCTACCGGAACAGCTTTAGAAGCGGTAGACCAGATCGATGTCGACCTGCGCTCGTCCGTAACCCTCCGACGGGCCACCAGGCGCGGCGTTGGAAAGTGTGCTGCGCACATACGCTCCCGCGCCGCGTATTGCAAGCCGCGAAGTCAGCCGGTAGTCCAGACCGCCTTGAAAATCAAAGGCGAAGGAAACGTTGTTAGGGCGAACATATTGGGCATTGCTGGTATATGCGGATGCGCCGAGCAACACGCCCGCAAAGGGTTTGAACCTGAAAGATTCAGGGACCGGAAACGAATATCGTGGCCCAAACACAAACGTCGTTCCAATTGGATTGCCCAAGTCGGAGCAGCCGCAGCTAGTTGTAGGAAACACGCTGACTTCTCCTTCCAGCGATAATGGGCGGTGAATGCGGAAATCCAAACCGACGTTAAAACCCGATCCCGATGGAGGGAAGAAGCTGGCCTCGGGGTACGGTTTGCCTATGGGATAGAGATAAGAGTAGCCGCCGAAGACCTCGAGATCGTGCTTGCGGGCCGTCTTGTCGGTTTGGGCCTGGGATGCGGCGATGGCGCTGAGCAACAGCACTAGAAAAATGGCGCGTTTGGGAACACTCATCCGGTCGCTCCTCACTGAACTTTTTGTGTACGAGCACGCACGACGACATCAAGCGAGGACTATACACGACGTTGGCAATGATTGGGAACAACTCAGATGACTTGCGCTGTGAAGCAGGTCTTCCGCGCGGGCGGAAGACCTGGGGATTGGACTAGCCGAGGTTGACTTCGGTGCGGGCGAGGACTTTGATCTCCAGCCGATTGTGGAGCGGATCGGCATCGAGCAGAACCTGATCGCCATGGACTACTTCGCCATCGAGAATCTTGATGGCGAGCGGGTCCTGGATGAGCCGCTGAATGGCGCGCTTCAGCGGGCGAGCTCCATAGGCGCGGTCATACCCGCTGAGGAACAGCTGACGTTTGGCGCCTTCGGTCATCTCGACGGAGATGCGGCGGTCGGCGAGCATACGATTCAAATCTGCGATCCGCAGGGTGAGAATGCTCTCCAACTGCTCTTCGCCGAGCGGACGGAAGATGACGATATCGTCGACGCGGTTGAGAAACTCCGGACGGAAACTTTGCCGCAAAATCTGCATGACCTGTTCGCGCGCGGCGTCGAAGGACGATTCCGTCTCCAGCGCTTCGGTGTTCAAGAATTGCGCGCCTAAATTGGAAGTCATGATGAGGACCGTGTTTTTGAAGTCGACGGTGCGGCCGCGCGAATCGGTGAGGCGGCCATCGTCGAGCACCTGCAGCAGCACGTTGAAGACGTCGGGATGGGCTTTTTCGATTTCGTCAAACAGCACGACAGAATAGGGACGACGACGCACGGCCTCCGTGAGCTGACCGCCCTCGTCATAGCCGACATAGCCGGGAGGCGCGCCAATCAAGCGCGAAACCGCATGCTTCTCCATATACTCCGACATGTCGATGCGGGTCATGGCCTGGTCATCGTCAAACAAAAACTCCGCCAGGGCGCGCGCGGTTTCGGTTTTGCCGACGCCGGTGGGCCCGAGAAAAATGAATGAGCCAATGGGACGTTTGGGATCGCTGAGGCCTGCACGGGAGCGGCGAATCGCATTCGCCACCACGCGCAGGGCTTCGTCCTGACCGATGACACGCTCGCGCAGGCGGTCTTCCATCTGCACCAGTTTCTGGACTTCGCCTTCCAGCATTTTTGAGATGGGAATACCGGTCCACTTGCTGACGATGCGGGCAATGTCTTCTTCGTCGACTTCTTCTTTCAACATGCGCGGACCGCCGGCAGCACCCTCTTGCGCGGCGTTCAACTGCTTCAACTCAGCTTCCAGCTTGGGCAGTTCGCCATACTGGATTTGTGCGACGCGCTCGAAGTTGCCGCGGCGGGTCTGCTCCTCCGCATCCTGACGCAAGGCTTCCACCTGCTTCTTCAGGTCCGCGAGGTGAGTGATATCGCTGCGCTCTTGTTGCCAGTGGGCGCGCAGGGCGGCGATTTCCTCATGCAGCGTTGCCAGTTCCTTGGTTACTTCTTTCAGTCGTTCTTTGGAGTTTTCGTCCTTCTCGCGCTTCAACGCAGTGCGCTCAATTTCAAGCGAGGTGGCGCGGCGTTCCAGCTGATCGATCTCCGTGGGCACAGAACCAATCTGGATGGCGAGCGAGGCCGCGGCTTCGTCCACCAGGTCGATCGCTTTGTCCGGCAGGAAGCGATCGGAGATGTAGCGATGCGACAACGTTGCGGCAGCGACAATAGCGGAATCTTTGATGCGCACATTATGATGCGTCTCGTAGCGATCCTTGAGGCCGCGCAGAATCGCGATGGTGTCTTCGACATTGGGTTCGCCAACGTAGACGATCTGGAAACGGCGCTCCAGCGCGGCATCTTTTTCAATGTACTTGCGATATTCATTGAGGGTGGTGGCGCCGATGGCCCGCAGTTCGCCGCGCGCCAAGGCCGGCTTGAGCATGTTGCTGGCGTCAATCGCGCCTTCTGCCGCGCCTGCGCCGACCAGCGTGTGCAGCTCGTCGATGAAAAGAATAATGCCGCCCTGCGCGTCTTCAATATCTTTCAACACAGCCTTCAGACGATCTTCAAATTCGCCGCGGTATTTTGCCCCGGCCAGCATGGCTCCCAGATCGAGCGAGATGACGCGCTTATCGCGCAGCACATCTGGCACATCACCGGAAACGATGCGGCGCGCGAGGCCTTCGACGATGGCTGTTTTGCCGACGCCGGGCTCACCAATCAACACGGGATTGTTTTTGGTGCGGCGAGAAAGCACCTGAATCACTCGCCGAATTTCTTCATCGCGGCCGATCACGGGATCGAGCTTGCCGCGACGCGCCAGCTCTGTGAGGTCGCGAGCATAGCGCTCCAGCGCCTGAAACTTCGCTTCAGGATTTTGATCGGTCACGCGCTGGGTGCCGCGTACCGTGGTGAGAGCGCGCAGAATGGCATCGTGACTGGCACCGACGGCTGCCAGCGCCATTTGCGCGGGATCGTTTTTCTGCTGCGCGATGGCGAGCAGCAAATGCTCAGTGGAGACGTATTCATCTTTAAAGTTGGCGGCTTCTTGAAAAGCCTGCTCGACAACCTTGAGAAAGGCTTTCGAGGGCTGCGCCTGATTGGAGTCTCCGGAAACTTTAGGAAATGTGGCGAGCGCCTGCTCGAGTTTTGCGCGCAGGGCGTCGGGATTGGCGCCGGCCTTCTGCAGAACGGGCGTGACAATGCCTTCTTTATCCTGCAGCAATGCCAACAGCAAATGCGTCGGTTGCAATTCCGGATTGCCGTTGTCGCTGGCCAGAGTGGTGGCCGTCTGTACGGCGTCCTGCGCTTTTACTGTGAGTTTGTCCCAGCGAACGGCCATGATGCGTGTCCTGCTTTCGTGTGAAGTTTCTGAATCACTCAGTATCTATGGATGGAGAAAACAGGGCAGGAGTCGCGTATTCCGCGAGCGCCCTGCCCCCCTGTCTGGATGAATCGAGCCCATCCAATCGTGCCTCGAAGCTATTATGTCGTGCCTCGAAGCTATTATGCCGCAGGTTTGGATTCGGTTGGTTTCGACTCGACAGTCTTGGGACCGCCGGCCGGGGTGGCTCCGCTGACCGAAACTTTAATCTGCTTCGGCTTGGCTTCGGCGCGCTTGCCCAGTTCGACGGTCAACACACCAGCGTCGTAATGTGCCTTCACGCTCTCCTGGTCCAATGTGTTGGGAAGCGTGAAGACGCGAGCAAAGCTGCCATAGCGACGCTCGACGCGGTGATAATTCTCTTCCTTGGTTTCCTTTTCGAAGCGGCGCTCGCCGCGAACCGTCAGGGCATTGTTTTCCAGCTGAATGTCGAAGTCCTCTAGCTTCAGGCCGGGAACTTCCAGTTTGAGCACAATGCGATTCGCATCTTCATAGATGTCGACGGGGGGAACAAACGCGCTCGATGCGAGGGATTCGTCCTCGCCGCGATTCACTTCGCGCAGAAAGGAATTGAGGCTGTTCTGCAGTGTGTACATGTCTTGAAACGGTGTCCAACGTGTGATGGCCATGGGTCTTCCTCCTGAATGATCTGAAATAGGTGGAGACACGGCGGGCGGGAGTCCACAGCCCAGCCGGTGCGCCTGGAAATACTATAGCACGTATAGGAAGATTATGTGAGCGTATTTATATCATATTTATATTTCTTGTAAGCTGTTGAAAATATGGATGCTATTTGCTGGCCTAGCTGGGCGTGCCGGGCTCCATTTCGTCGATGGCCTCGACGATGTTGCTTTTGGTGGAGGGGCGGCCGTCGCGAATACTCTCCGCTCCCAGGGAATTTTCGCTTCCAGCAGGGGCATCGCGATCAATGGTGGGATGGGATTCGGTCGCCGGGGCTGGATTCGAATTGGGGTCGACAGGCTTGCCTGTTTTTTCTGGAATTGAGGTCATGATTCCTTCTCCTTGCACTCCAGGGGAGGATGCAGGAAGATGGATCGCAGCGTTCGGTCCTGCAGCGCAGTCGTGCTGCGGTTGCAGGGGCCGCGGCGATGGAGACGTCTGATTTTCAGCACGCGGACGCGCTGACTTGCCGTAATCGCCGAAGGGTGCTTCGGCATCCTACCCTCTGACAGGAGAAAACGAATGAAGCGCCTAGGTGTGTGTCGGGCATAGATTCTTGACGAAGCCGAGAGTGTGTGCGCAGCAGGTTCTGTTTTAGATTGGATTCATGGGCCAGAACTTCATTGCTGACACGGTCAACCAGACGCTGCTGTTTC
>JBAVOQ010000151.1:0-2148 GCA_049692235.1 Acidobacteriaceae bacterium
GTGATAACCAGCGACGGGTTGCGGTCGTCGTGGAACGGGCACTTGCCCACAAGGTCGGCCCCGTGCCGCGTCAGCTTCACGCCCTGCGCCTCGGCCAGCCGCTGCACAGAGATTTCCTTCTTTAGCCGCTCGACTTCCTGCTCCGGGATTCGCGCCATTTTCCGCCCTCCGCCGAAAAAACCTGTCAAGCAGTTTTTTCAGTTTTTTGCGTTTTTCATACCGTTCGCAAGTATACACGCGATACGTGTATACTTGCAGCGGATTCAGGGAGAGCAAAAAAATGGACCTTACAATTACCCCTGTCATGCCAGCCAAGAAGCCTTCGCAAAACGCGTTCGGTCAACGCCTCGTTGCTCTCAGACAAGCGCGCGGCCTCACTCAGGTCCAGCTTGCCAAGGCTACGGGCATGACTCAGAGGGCCATCTCCTACTACGAGATCGAGGCCGAGTTCCCGCCCGCTCCGGCGCTCATCACGCTTGCCCAGGCTCTTGAGGTCACAACAGACGAACTGCTCGGCGTACAGCCCGCCACGCCCACAGAGCGCGCGCCATCCAACAAGCAGCGGCTTTGGAAGAGATTTCAGAAGATGGAAGTGCTGCCGACGAAGGACCAGAGAGCCGTGATTCGGCTGATTAACTCGCTGGCTGGCAGTGCGCAGGCGGAGGCCCGTTAGCCCTCACAACCATTGACCGCGCACGCGCCACGGCGCACGATAGAGAAGAGAGATTTTCCCGATGGCAACCGTCGCAACCAACCCGAAGCAGCAGGCCCACGAACTCATCGATCGCATATCCACCGCGCAGGCCTCCGCCGTCGTCACCCTGATTACAACCATGCTCGATCCGGTGGACCGCGCCATCGCCAACGCCCCCTTCGAGGACGAACCGATCAGCGACGAAGAGAACCGCGCCGTGGCCGCTTCCAAGGCCTGGCTCAAGGATCACGATCCCATCCCCAACGAGGAAGTCCTGGCCGAGTTCGGCCTGACCGCCGAAGACTTTGAGCGCATGGGACAGACGCCGCTCGAACCTGAACCGCACCACCCCGGACAGTGAGCATGGGCAAGAAGAGCGTTGCCTGGACCGACCAGGCCAAGGCCGATCTGCGCGCCATCGACCAGCCCACGGCGCTGCATATCCTGCGCGTCATCGCCCGCTACCTCGCTTCCGGCGAAGGCGACGTGAAGCGCCTCCAGGACATCAAGCCGCCCGAGATGCGGCTGCGCGTCGGCGACTACCGCGTGCGCTTCTACGACTACGGCGACTCCATCCTCGTCCTGGCTGTCAAGCATCGCCGCGAAGCCTACCGCTGAACGGTCCTCGATCCGGCCCCGAACGATGGCCGGACCTGACTCGAACCGATGCTGCACAGGGCTGCACAGCGTCCGGCTTGCATTCGATTTCGGTTCGAGGACGGGCCGCGCAGCGGCCCCGCTAAGCCGTCAGGCTTAGGGATGGTGTCTACGTTCAACACTGCGCTGCTGGCCGTGCTGATGCCGCTCCTGGCCGGGATTCAGCCCTTGCGCCCGAAGTGCCGCTCGAACAGTTCCCGCGATAGCCGCTCGCCCTCTGCGCTCAGCACGACAGACTTGGCCTTGCTCTTCGGATCGGAGATGTAGCCCTTGGCGTGCAGCCGGTCCATTGCAACCCAGTCGTGCCCCTTCCACGCGCGGCCATCGCCGGTCTGCGTCAGCCACAGCAGCGCCAGCACCATCTCGTCCACCTTGTCCTGGTCGTAGTCCATGCCCCGGCTCCTTGGCACGATGCTATCCCGACACGCCGCCGTCATGCTCCTCATGTGGAACATGAGAAAAAGAAATTTTTCTCATAGCTGTAAAACAGCCGCAGCGAGGATGGCAGTCAAGGGCGCGCCGCTCTCCAGCGCGTTCATCGAAGCGAAGCGGAGACCCTTGACGGCCACCGCAGCGGAGGCTACCGCGCGTGAGCGCGAAAAAGCCAATTCCCCCTCATAAAGCCAGATAAAGCCTCACCGCCCCGCGCCGCCACGGAATGAGGCTTCCTGAGCCTTTGTGAGCCGTTTTCCGCCCTCGCTGGCTCGATTTTCATTGTGCCGCACATGGCCTGCTTAAAGGTACATAGGTGCGTCACGTCTTGGCGTTGAAAACACTCGGCTTGCACTCCGAAAATG